>NZ_JBSXMZ010000042.1:0-3008 GCF_054073265.1 Kribbella sp. CWNU-51 | reverse complement strand
AAGATGCCCAAGTGGCACGTCAAACGCGCCGACCACCGCACCTGGCCCCAGCCCCAGCAACCGCCCACCTACCAAGTCAAACCCCTTAACTGAACGGTATTGCCTCAAGGCCTTGTCTAATAGGCCTGCTGCCTCCGGGTTCCGAGCCCGGCGACCGATGTATCGGTTGATCGTGGTCGACGTCGTTGAGTGCCCCAGCTGATCAGCGATCTTTCGCGGCGTCTGCCCAAAGTCGTCCAGAATCGTCGCCGTCGTCTTCCGGAAGACATGGGCAGTGACCCAAGCCATCTCGTCTGCCGACGACCGTGCGCCGGCCAGCTCGGTCAGCTCCATCAGCGCTGCCTGCTCGCCCTTGTTCAGCCCATAGGCATCGGCCAAAGCGACCGCTTCCTCAGCCTCTAGCCTTACCCGCCCGGTTTCGATCAGGCTGATCCTCGTCTTCTGCCAGCCTAGTTTCGCTACGGTCTGAGCCTGCGTGAGACCGGCTCGGCGTCGATGACCGCTCAGCGTCCCCCCCAACTCCGCTCGTCTCTGACCACCGATAGGGCGTCGGGCGTTCCGCAGCGCGTGCTGGACGTTGTGCGGGTCCCGGAATCCGCCCTTCGAGTCCGGGAAGATGGGGGAATCGGGAGACATACCTGGTGTCAGGCGGGCGATGAGCATCTCTAGAGCCCAATCTGGCAACGTGAGGATTCGCTCGCCGGCAGCCGATTTCGCTCGCCGACGTACCAGCCCCTGGCCTCTGAGCCGCTGGATCTGGTGGCTGCAGTCGACCTCGCCCGTCTCCCGATTGATTTCGTTCCAGGTGACGGCCAGCGTCTCGCCGATCCGCTGACCGGTGGCCAGCATGAACTTGCACAGATCGACCAGGTCTGCGCGAATGGCACGCTCGTCCTGTCGCAGCAGCTCGAACCAGGCCTCCCTCTCATCCTCCTCCAACGCCCGCGGCGGCGGGCGCCGCGCCTTGCCGCGAATCTTGATCTCCCGTACCGGATTCGCCGGCAACGCGCCATGCCGCACCGCCAGCGAGAACGTCCCCGAGAGGATGCTCTTGCAGGTCTTCGCGCTTGCCACGCCGACCTCGTTCCTGATCGCTTGAATCACGCCGTCCACAAGTGATGTCGTCAACTCGACGAGACGAATCTCGGCTATGCGGGGCACAAGATTCTTGTCGTACTGATATCGGTAGGTCTGATACGTCCCCGGCGCCAAAACGTCCTGCTCGCCAAGTGCCTTCATCTCCGCCAGAAACAGCTCAGCCGCCACCGACACCCGCCTCTCAGGCTTAAGCTCCGCAGACCCGCTCAACGTCGCCCGAGTCTTCAGCCGAGTCCTGAGGTTGTTCTCCGCCCCAGTCGCGGTCTTCCCCCAAGCCGCCACCCGGCGAGTCCGACCGTCGGGGTCCCGATACCTGGCCTTGGCTTCGAACTTGTCTGGACGGCCCGTGTCGTCGCGATGCACGGCCCGGGAAGAAGTCTTCCCCCACGTCCCCAACGGCAACGGCTGCCTCGCCATCCAAACCTCCAGAATGACAACTCGTCCGGTTCCAACCCCGAGCAGGTAGGGCAGGCTCAACCTCCGCTATCCGGTAGTGCCCGTGATGCCGGTCCTCCGGGAGCCTCACGTGTGCAGAGGAACGGCTCGCCATGACCGGCGACCCGGAGACTGCTCAGTAGCGACGAGAGTCTGAGACCACATCAAGCGGTACGACGCCCCTCGGCTCGTGCGGGTGGCCCGGAGATCACGAGCGCCATCGTCGTGATCTGTCAATCGATCTGTCTATGAACTGCAGTCTAAACATGCCACTTCAGGCAGGCCAGACAGCCATCGCTGCAGTCCTTCTGGCGTATGACAGCTCGGTCAGTACGGAACATGCATCTTGTAGGGCGGTCGTCGTGGTTATCAGATGCCAGTACTAGCTTAGCTAGGCTGGTCTGCGCACCGCAGCTACGACGACCACATCCTCGGCACCCTCGGCCTCTACTGTACGCGCGAGTTGACGACTCAAGACACTAGCTCGAGCCGCCCGGATTGTTTCTGCTTGGCTTCCCACTCGAAGTACCCAGCTGCCGCCGCCTGCGCGCCTCGTTCGCAGCGCATGCATTTAAACATCCCACGCTCGGTGCGAAGCCCGTGGTAGCCGCAGGTGAGCGTGGAGCAAAACTTGCAGACACCAATTGGACGCCCGGGCTTGCCTAGGCTTAACTCCTCGGGAGCGCGCGGAACCCCCAACAAACATGGGTGGCACGTTACCTCCTCCTTGCGACGCCAATAGTCGAGTAGTTTCGCGAGGTCGGCTTTTGAGGCGGGCGTTTGGTCGTCCTCCTCGTCGAAGTCAAGGGCGGGGACCTCGACCCGAATGCCCGGCTGCTCGGCCGAAATATCGGGCACGTCCGTGCCCCTGTATGCCGTGGCGGCATTGTCAACAGGTGAGCTCATGATCCTCTTCCACTCTGCGTGATTGCCTGCCCACGCGGCGTGGGCGCGGGTGAGTTCGAAGATTCACCCCATGGTGGCCTAGTTTCAGAACAAGTCCCGCAGCACGCCCTTGTCAATGGCCTCGCCAGGTGGGATCGATCGTCGCGTTTTCGTTGCTTGCGTGCCAACGGCAGACGGGTTCCCTGCGCTCCTGGTGACTAGATTTCAAACATCTGAAATCTGGAGAGGCGGGCATCATCTACGACCTACGTCAACGGAACGCACCTTCGCATCGCCGGCACCCACCTGACGACTGGATCGCAATTGTGCTTACTGGATCCTTTGCATAACCGCTCTGACGTGCGGTGATCGTGTGCGCGTTCGAGCGGACGGCTCCGGGCGCGGTCAAGTCCCCGGGAGTGGTGTAGTGCTGCGTGATCCTGGGTTGGGGTTTAGGCGGATGCTCCTATAGATGTCAAGCGGTGGCTGGTTGCTGGTTTGGGGTGGGTTGGGTTTGGCGGAGGGTGTAGTAGATCTCGCGGGCGATGAGTCGTTTGAGGCAGCGGATGGTGTCTTTCTTGGAGAGGCCG
>NZ_JBSXMZ010000041.1:0-777 GCF_054073265.1 Kribbella sp. CWNU-51 | reverse complement strand
AGCATCACCATCCACACCCCACCGCCTTGACACCACCCCACCCCACCTAACTAACCGGCTTTGGGGTCAACCCCGCATGTGGTGGGTTGCGGACGCAGAATTCGGCTCCGCAACCCACGACCTCAGGGGTTGACCCTGAAATGGGGCTCTTCTGCTCAATGTGTGGGTGATGGTCTGGCGCGTGATCCGGATCTGGTGACCTGAGACAGTCCCCGGACACCAGCCGGGACCGCGGACATCTGATGCGGTGTCCACGGTCCCCACAACCTGTCCGAGGTTCCAACCCCTCGCCCCGAAACCCTCCACGCCACTGGGTTCCCAATTCGGGCCACACCGGGGGCGACTTTGTGCACCAGATGCGTACGCCGCCGTCGCCGTACGGATCTCGTGCACAAAGTGACCGATCGCGACGACGAGTGGCAGCCGGCCGGCCGGACAGGACGGCCGGATATCCGGCTCTTCTGACTGATGTGTGGGTGGGGGTGGTGGTACTGCGGGTGGGTGCGGTCGCGGTACAGCGGACTTTTCGACAGGACGTGTCCGCGTTCGGCAGGCGGACCTAGGCTCACGCAATCGTCCATCACCTGGGCAGTGGGGGTATACGTCCTGTCGGCCTGCACAGTCTCTGCTGGTGCCGACCTCTCGGGGTTTGGTGGGGTCTGTGTCCTGGTGCGGGGAGGGTTTTAGCCCGGTCCGGGAGGGCAGATTCAGGGGATTGTTGCAACGCCTGATTGTTGGAGGGTGTTGTGATGGGGCGGAAGTTGTCCGAGGTGCGGT
>NZ_JBSXMZ010000040.1:0-266143 GCF_054073265.1 Kribbella sp. CWNU-51 | reverse complement strand
GGCGCGGCCCCAACCCGGTCATGCCGCGACCTACACCATCCTCACGCCTAACTGAACGGTATTGGGGTTAGCCGGCGGGTACCGGGGACCGCATGAAGCCTCGACACGATGCAGGCCACCGTCGTGGGACGGCACCACGGGTGGTCGGATCCATGGCTCCGCCGACGGACATCAGTGGGCCCTTCGTCTTCAGCTGGAGCGCGGTCGGAGAGTGTGCGGTCGTCCGCGTCGCCGGTCAGGTCGACGTCGCCACCGCACCAGCGTTCCGGACCGAGCTCGGGCACGTGATCACCACCAAGCTGTCCAAGCTCGTCGTCGACCTGCGGCGCGTCACCGCGATGGAGGCGGCCGGCCTCCACGTCCTCGTCGACGCCCACGATCTGGCCGTCCAGCACGGCGGCTGGCTGCGCGCGTCCGGAGCCGGGCAGTGGCTGGCCGACCTGATTCGGGCCGCCGGACTCGACCGGCCGCTCGACCACTACCCAACCCTCGCGGACGCGCTGCCCGCGCACCGTCCCGCCCCACAGGCTTTGCCGAGATCCGTGGACCGGTCCGGCGCTCGTCCCCGGATCCCGCTCTGCCCCAGCCCACCGCGCAACCTCGGGGATATCCGGTGCTCCGGTCGGTTCCGTGGGTGTTTGCGCGCGCCGTCGACCGGATCGCCAGGCCATCACAACGAGGCGAGGACGAAGACCTCCCACGGACGATCGCGGCGTCTCGGCGATTGTGATGGCCTGGAGGTCCGCCGCACCCCCGCCCCGCCCCGGCGGGTTTAGCGATGCCGCGCCGCTGACCGGACCTGCTCCACTCACCAAGCCGCACGATGCCAGAGAGGCCCCGCTCGACGGCGAGCACTTGGCGGCTGACGGACCGGGTTAGTGAGTGCCCCACGTCCGCCCAGGCCGAGACCCACGGGCCGCCCGGGCCGGGCTGGGGAGGATCTCCCACCCGATCCGGGACCAGATCCTCCCCACCCCGGCGGCAACCGACAGAACACGCCCGACTGCCCGAGACGCGAAGGAGGCGAAGGAGGCGAAGGAGCCACCCACGGATACGTCAGAAGAGCCGGATAACCCATGACCTCGACGCCATCGCGGGATGCCGGACCGGTCGGCATCCACGGATCCAAGCTTAGGTACGGCGAGGACGTCGTACTGCGGGATCAGCCGATCGGGTGATGATCGGTCGAGCCTGATGGGCGATTCGGGCGGGGTGGTCTCTCCGCGAGAGTCGTCGTATGACCTTGGAGAGTGTGCGGACGACGGCCCGAGGGCCTGTTGTCGAAGTCAGTGAGCTGCGGAAGTCCTACGGCGGCCGGAGTGTCGTCGACGGTGTGTCGTTCGCCGTCGAGGAGGGCGAGATCTTCGGGATCCTCGGCCCGAACGGCGCCGGCAAGACCACCACGGTCGAGTGCGTCGAGGGACTGCGCGTCCCCGACGGCGGCCGGGTCCGGGTCGCCGGCCTCGACCCGATCGCCGATCACGCGGCCGTCACCCGGGTCCTCGGCGCCCAGCTCCAGGAGAGCGAGCTGCAGGCCAAGCTCACCGTCCGCGAGGCGCTCGAGCTGTACGCCGCCCTGTACCCGAACCCGGCCGACTGGCGCCCGCTCGCCGAACGCCTCGGCCTCGTCGCCCAGCTGAACACCCGGTTCGGTGTCCTCAGCGGCGGCCAGAAGCAGCGCCTGTTCATCGCCCTCGCCCTGATCGGCAACCCCAGCGTGGTCGTCCTCGACGAACTGACGACCGGGCTCGACCCGCGCGCCCGCCGTGACACCTGGGAGGTCGTCGAGGACGTCCGCGCGCGCGGCGTCACCGTCCTCCTGGTCACGCACTTCATGGAGGAGGCGCAGCGGCTGTGTGACCGGATCGCCCTGATCGACAAGGGCCGGATCACCGCGCTCGACACCCCGCGCGGACTGATCAGCCGTACGGCGGGATCCACCATCATCTCGTTCACCCCGTCGGCCGCGCTCGACGACGTGGAGCTGGCCGCGCTGCCGGCGCTCGCGTCCGTCGAGCACAAGGACGGCCGGATCACGCTGGCCGGATCCGACGACACCGTCACCGCGGTGCTCTCGCTCCTCGCCCGGCACCGCATCACGGCCCACCAGCTCCGCGTCACCGACGCCACGCTCGACGACGCCTTCCTAGACCTCACGGGAGCCACTTCATGAGCACGACAGCACCGACGCGTACCAACCCTGGCCGGGCCGTTCTCCGGGCGGAGTCCCGGCTCTTCCGGCGTGAGCCCGGCAACCTCTTCTGGATCCTGGGTTTCCCGCCGCTGCTGCTGGTGATCCTGGGCAGCATCCCGTCGTTCCGGAAGGCCGACCCAGGCCTCGGCGGCCTCCGGCTGATCGACGTGTACGTCCCCATCCTTGTCCTGGTCGCGCTGATCGTGACCGGCCTGCAGGCGATGCCACCCGTCATCACCGGCTATCGCGAGCGCGGCATCCTGCGCCGGATGTCGGCGACTCCGGTCCGCCCGTCCGCGCTGTTGTCGGCGCAGATGGGGCTGAACGGCGCAGCGGCTCTAGTGTCGGCGCTGGCCTGCATGGCGATCGGCCGGCTCGCGTTCGACGTACGGCTGCCGCAGCAGGCGTTCGGCTACGCGCTGGCGCTCCTGCTCACCGCCGCCGCTGCTCTGGCCCTGGGTGCGCTCGTGTCGGCGCTCGCCCGGACAGCGCGGATCGCGACCGCGATCGGCACCGCGGTGTTCTTCCCGAGTTTGTTCTGCGCGGGCATGTGGCTGCCGGTGCGAGCGATGCCGCATCTCCTCGGCCACATCGTCGTACTCACTCCCTTCGGCGCCGCGGCCCGAGCCCTCGACCAGGCGTCGACCGGCCACTGGCCGGCCTGGTCGCATCTTGGCGTACTCGCGGCTTGGGCGATCGCGCTGTCCGTCGCGGCCGCACGCTGGTTCCGGTGGGAGTAGGCGACCGTCAGTGCAGACTGGAGGGGTGACGACCGCGCCGGACACAGACCTCGATCGGTGGCAGAACGCCCTCCGCAGGTGGATGCCGTACGGACTGCTTGCCGTGGCCGCGCTCCTGGCGTTCGCCACGGCCGACCTGATCATGCCGACGCCGGCTCAGAGGATCACAGCCGCCGCACTCGTCGGCGCGGCACTGCTGCTGCAGGTCTGGTGGAGCTGGAACGATCGCACCAGCCAGGGACCGAGCCGCCTGTCGGTTGTGTACTACTCCATCCGCTGGGCCCTCGGTCTGGCGCTGACCGTCATCAACGGGTTCTTCGCGTTCTACGCGGTCGCGGGGTACTTCGACGCCGAGGAACTGATCCCCGGACGGCGCCGGCGGCGGCTGGCGTGGTTCGCCTGTTCGATCCCGATCGCGGGCGCGCAGACGGGCGGGATACCGGTCGGCAACTCGACGAAGTGGGTCGTCTTCGCAGGTCTCCTGGTCGCCAACAACGTCCTGCTCAACACCGTCGGTCACTTCGCCGAACAGGAGCAGGTACGGTCCCGAGCCCGGGCGGCGACCATCGCCGAGCTCAAGCAGGCACAGGAGGAGAACGCCGCCCTGCAAGCCCAACTCGTCGTCCAGGCCCGCGAAGCGGGGATCGCCGACGAACGCCGCCGGCTGGCCGCCGAGATCCATGACACGATCGCGCAGGGCCTGACCGGCATCATCGCCCAGCTCCGGGTGGTCGCGAACACCTCCGACCCCGCGACCGTCCAGGAGCACGTGAACCGGGCCAGCGATCTGGCCCGCTACAGCCTCGGCGAGGCCCGCCGCTCGGTGCACAACCTCGCGCCGCAAGGCCTGTCGCACGACGGACTCGCCGAGGCGATGCAGAAGACAGTCGGCCAGTGGACCGAGCGGACCGGCGTACCTGCTGAGCTCACGCTGACGGGTCCTTCGCAGCACCTGCACGGCGAGCTGTCGGCGACCCTGCTGAGGATTACCCAGGAGGCGTTGGCGAACGTGGAGAAGCACGCGTCCGCTACCCGCGTCGGTGTCACGCTGAGCTTCATGGACGACGAGGTCACGCTGGACATCCGCGACGACGGAAAGGGATTCGACCCGATGATGCTCCCCGCACGCACCGGCACCGGGGGCTTCGGCCTCGACGGTATGCGTGCCCGCGCCGAGCGCATCGCCGGCTCGCTCACCGTGGAGTCCGAGCCGGGCTCAGGTACGGCGGTGTCGGCTCGCGTACCGTTGGTGCTCCATGGCTGAGATCTCGCTCCTCCTCGTCGACGACCACCCAGTGGTCCGGAACGGTCTGCGTGGCATGTTCGAGGCAGAGCCCGGCTTCACCGTGCTCGCCGAGGCGTCCAACGGCGTGGAGGCGGTGGCACTGGCCGCCGAGCTGGACCCGGACGTGATTCTGATGGACCTGCGCATGCCCGGGGGCGGCGGACTGGACGCCATCACCGAGCTGACCCGCCGCGGCGCCCGGGCGAAGGTCCTGGTCCTCACCACCTGGGACACCGACACCGACACGCTGCCGGCGATCGAGGCGGGCGCGACCGGCTATCTGCTGAAGGACGCGCCGCAGGACGAGTTGTTCACCGGGGTCCGCGAAGCGGCAGCAGGACGTACTGTGCTCTCCCCTGCCGTCGCCTCCCGGCTGGTCTCCGCCGTCCGTACGCCGGCCGCGACCCCGCTGGCCGCCCGTGAACGCCAGGTCCTCGCACTGGTTGCCAAAGGCACCTCCAATCGCGAGATCGCCCGCGAGCTCTTCATCAGCGAGGCGACGGTGAAGACCCACCTCAGTCACCTGTTCACCAAGCTCGGCGTGACCGATCGCGCGGCGGCAGTGGCCAAGGGCTACGAACTGGGCATCCTGGGCCAAGACTGATCGCCGGCCTCCGGTGAACGTGATGCCGTTCGTGATGTGTTTCTGGGCGACGAAGAAGACCACCAGGCAGGGCAGCGTGATCAGCACGGAGGTTGCCATCAGCAACGGTGTGTCGGTGCCGTTGACAGACTGGAAGCCGGCCCACGCGCTCCGGGAGATCAGCGGCGACGTCGATCAGCCCGGCCGGCTGGTCACCGCTCCCTGGTCGTTCGGTCGAGTGCCTGACGGGCGATCAGGAGTGTGGTCGCCGTACCGAGGATGCCGGCCGCGGCGATGGTGAGGTTCGGGGCGAGGAAGGTGCCGACGACGCCGGCCAGGGCGATGCTGACGCCTTGGATCGCCATCAGGCCGCTGGTCTGGACGGTGAAGAGCCGCCCGCGGTAGGACGGATCGACCGCCTGCAGGATCAGTGGGTCGACGCCCTGGTTGAACGCGTAACCGGCGCCGGAGACCGCGAGGAGGACGGCCGCGACCGGGATCGACGGGGTGACGACGAAGGCGATCGCCGGGAGCTGCGTCATCAGCAGGAGTGGAACGACGAGCCGTCGCCGCGTGGAAGGGGGAAACCGCGCGGCGACGAACTCGCCGAGTACTGTGCCGGTCGCGTAACCGGTGAAGAGCGCACCGGCGGCCGCCGCGACCGTTCCGGCCTGGGCCGTGTACGCGACCGCCAGACCGTCGGGGACCGAGGAGAACGCCGGCGCCACCCAGGTCAGCAGGATCAGACTGCGAAGCCGTTTGGTGGTGAACAGGTAGCGCAGCCCGGTCCAGGAGTCACCCACTGTGTTGCGGTGCCGCTCACCGGCCGGGGTGTACGGCGTACCCACGCCGATCAGCACGGCGGACGCGACGAAGGACACCACGTCGAGCGCGAGCAACCAGGTCGGCCCGATCGCCGCCACCGCGACCGCCCCCAGCGCAAACCCGGTCAGCACGGTCACCTGACTGATTGCCCGAAGCAACGACCTCCCGATCGGGAACAGGTCACCGGGCAGCAGGTGCGCGAGACTCGCGGCCCGCGCGCCGGAGAAGGCCGGCGCGATGATCCCGGTCGCCAGCAGCAGCCCGAGCAGCGCCGCCACCGGAAGTCCGGGGATCAGCATGACGCCGATCCACAGCCCGCTGAGCAGATCACAGCCGACCAGCACCCGCCGTGCCGGGAACCGGTCCGCGATCGACGAGAGCAGGATCCCACCCAGCGCGTACGGCAGGAACGAACACACCAGCACCAGGGCCGAAAGCAACGGCGACCCGGTCCGCTCGAACACCAGAATCGACAACGCGACCTGGGCGGCCACCGTCCCGAGCATCGACACCGTGTGGGCGAGGAAGATGGCGGGCATGCCGGGAACGCGCAGGACGCCTCGGTAGCCGGGGTTGGTCACAACAGTCGCGCTCACGTCGCGAGCGTGCCCGACCGCGGAGGCGCGGGCGTAGAGTTTTGGTTGTGACCGAAAGTTCGTTGCGATGACGGTACTGCGCTTCACCCAGGGCGACGCGTTGCGGTGCCGGTTCGGGGCTTCGCCGTTGTGGGAGACGATGTCGGCGGTGCGGGTACTGAACGGCTCGAAGCATCGGCCGCTGTACGCGGGCTGGGTGGAGACGAAGCGCGAGGCCGCGGCCGGACTCGATCTTCGCGGCCTGAAGGCGTTGCAGCCCCGCGTCGGGTTCACGCCGGACTTCCTGACTCCACCCCCGAAGGCTTCGCGGGCGAGGTTCGCGACCGAAATCGCCCGGGTCCGCAGTACGCCGCTCGAGCGGGTGCGGACCGAGCTGATCCGCTCACGCGACGAGCTCAGCAACCCCGCCGCACCGGCGATCAACCGGATGCTGCAGGACCTGGCCGGCACCCGGGAAAGGCTCGCGGACGAGATCGAGAGTGCGTGGATCACCTTGATCCAGCCCGACTGGCCGCTCATCAGCCGCGTCCTCGAGGACGACATCGCCTACCGCGGTCAGCAACTCACCGACGGCGGCTTGGCCGCGCTCTTCGACGACCTGCACCCGACACTCACCTGGGAGGACGACCGCCTGATCGCCAGCCGGTACCGCTCGGAAGACCGTGATCTCACCGGACAGGGCCTGCTCCTCGCCCCTGGCGTCTTCGCGTGGCCCTACCTCGTCATCGTCGTCGACCCGAGCTACCAACCCACTCTGGTCTACCCAGCCCGCGGCGCAGCCCGCCTCTGGTCCGACGCGCCCGCTCCCCCGGATCCACTGGCCCGCCTCCTCGGCCGCACCCGCGCAACCCTCTTGGTCGCACTCGACCCACCGGCAACCACCAGTGCGCTCTCCACTCAATACGGGTTGGCCTTGGCCACGGTCGCCGAACACCTCTCCGCTCTGTACGACGCGGGTCTCGCCACTCGGCGTCGTACGGGACATCAGGTGCACTACCGCCGTACCGAGGTCGGACAAGCCGTCATCGACGCCTCCGTCGGTTAACCAGGTTTCGGGGTCAGAATGCTGGAGTGAACAAGGAGCCGAAACCCGCTGCCGGACCCAGCAGTCGTCATACGCGGCGGTGGCCGGCATCGCTGGCGGTGTTAGCGGTACTGATCCTGCAACTGCTCGTGCCGACGCAGATCAATCTGCTGCCGCGATGGCTCATGCCCATCATCGGTGCGCTGCTCCTGCTGCCGCTGGTGTGGACGAACCCGTTCCACCTTCGCCGGGACGAGCCCTGGCTGCGCTGGGTGGAACTCGTGCTGGTCGCGATCCTGGTCCTGGTCAACGCGCTGTACCTGGCCGGCCTGATCGCCTTCCTCAACTCCGGAGAGGCGACCAACGGCAGGGTGCTGGTGAAGGGCGCTGTGGTGATCTGGGTGACGAACTTTGTCGCGTTCGCGGTCTGGTACTGGGAGGTCGACCGCGGTGGCCCGTTCGCGCGGGCGCCCGAACACGAGCGCAAGGTGGAGCGAGCGGACCTGCTGTTCCCACAGATGACGGTCGATCAGCGCGGGTGGGAACACTGGCTGCCCGGGTTCACCGACTACCTGTTCGTCGCGTTCACCGCCTCGACCGCGTTCAGCCCGACCGACACGATGCCGCTCAGCGCGCGGACGAAGGCGCTGATGGGTGTCCAGTCGCTGATCTCACTGCTCACCATCGCGGTGATCGCGGCGCGTGCGGTGAACGTCCTCTGAGATCTCTCTCGACAGGGATGTAATGGGCATGAGACTGTTATGCCCATGTACAGCACGAAGTCGGTCGGGTTGGGGTTCGCGGTGTTCTCCGCGATCACGTTCGGCGGATCGGGACCGTTCGCCAAGGCCCTGATCGGCGCCGGCTTCACGCCTGAGCAGGCGGCCTGGTTACGCATCCTCGGAGCCGCCGCCCTGCTTGTCCCGCTGATGCTGATCTTCCGCGGTTCGGCAGGACTCCGCGCAGCCCGATCGTCCTGGAAGTCCCTGGTGCTGTACGGCCTGACCGGGATCGCCGGGTGCCAGACCCTGTTCTTCATCGCGGCCAGCCGGTTGCCGGTAGGCGTCGCGCTGATGCTGGAGTTCTCCGGACCGGTACTGGTGGTCGCGTGGCTGAAGTTCGGCCAGAAGGTCGCCGTACCGCGGTCGGCCGCACTCGGTGTCGGCATCGCGCTGATCGGCCTGGCGACGGTCGCGGAGATCTGGGCCGGCCTGACGATCGACCTGATCGGTCTGCTCGCCGGTCTCGCGGCGGCCGCGTGCCAGGCGACGTACTTCATCCTGATCGACAAGCTGACGGGTGCCGCGGATCCGCTGGTGATGACCGCGGCCGGGAGTGTGGTCGGTGCCGTGCTGCTGACCCTGATCTCCGCGCCCTGGGGCATCCCGTGGCACACGCTGGTCGACACCATCGCGATCGGCCACCGGCACGCTCCCGGCTGGGTGCTGGCCGGCTGGCTGATCGTGGTCAGCACGGTCGTCGCCTACCTCGCCGGTGCCGCCGCGATCCAGCGGCTGTCGGCCGCCGTCGGCGGAGCAGTCGCGTACGTCGAGGTCGTGGCGGCGAGCATCTTCGCGCTGATCCTGCTCGGCGAGACGTTGAGCACCAACCAGATCATCGGCGGCGCGATCGTCCTGGTCGGGGCGTTCGTAGCCCAGTCGTCGGTCGGGAAGGTCGTGCCTCCGGAGATCCCGGACTCCGACGTTCCCCGAACCGACGTACTGGATCCGGCCGGCATCTAGCGCAACGAATCGACGAGCTCGCGGGGCAACCCGTGGGTCTCGTGCAGGTACTCGTAGTCGGTGTCGTCGAGGGACTTGTGGAACCGCTCGTGGCTGAGCACCTTGCGGCCGCGGTCGAGCAGGTTGCTGAACCGGATCTCCTCGTCGATCAGGATCCGGCGGACCAGCGTGACCGTCTCGCCCTGGTGGAAGTGGTTCAGCGTGTGCTCGAACAGCTCCAGCGGCAGGTCGGACAGCGACCGGGACTCGTCGTCGCGCCACAAGATCGTCAGCACCCGGCGGATCAGCCGGCGCAGCACGTAGCCACGGCCGGTGTTCGACGGGTGCACGCCGTCCCCGACGATCACGATGCTCGAGCGCAGGTGGTCGATGACGATCCGCTGCGACTCCTCGTCCAGCTGCCACAGCGTCGGGACGATCCGCAGCCACGGCTCGAACAACGACGTCTCGTACACCGAGTCCTTGCCCTCCAGCAGCATGGTGAGCCGCTCGAGGCCGAGACCGGTGTCGATGTTCTGCTGCTGTAGCGGTTCGAGCGAATCGTCGTCGAGCCGGCGGTAGCGCATCATCACGTGGTTCCACACCTCGACCCAGCGCTTGTCGGTGCTCGGCGTACCCTCCGGCTCGCCCTCACCGGTCCAGACGAACATCTCCGAGTCCGGGCCGCACGGACCGGTCGGGCCGTTCGACCACCAGTTGTCCTCGGTGGTCCGCTCGATCGGCACACCCAGCTCCTGCCAGGTCGTGAGCGACTCCTCGTCCAGCGGCACCTGTTCGTCGCCACCGAACACGGTCACGTACAGCTTCCCGGGGTCGATGCCGAAGCCGCCGGTCAGCAGCTCGTAGCCCCAGCGCAGCGTCCGGCTGCTCCCGTAGTCCCCGAGCGACCACGAGCCCAGCATCTCGAACACGGTCAGGTGGGTCGGATCCCCCACCTCGTCGAGATCGGTCGTGCGCAGGCATCGCTGGATGCCCACGAGTCTGCGCCCCAGGGGATGGGGTTCCCCTTCCAGGTACGGCGTCAGCGGATGCATCCCCGAGGTCGTGAAGAGCACCGGATCACCGAGCCGCGGGATGAGCGTGGAACCCGTCGTCGGGATGTGACCGCGGTCGAGGAAGAAGTCGATGAAGGTCCTGCTGATGGTCATGGTTCTGGTCCTTGTCTTTCACATGACCGGAAACCAGACCACCGGGCCTCAGAAACAACAAAACCGGCGAACCGTTTCCGGTCGCCGGTGGAGTTGGAAGATGTCAGGCAGCGGCAGCCGGAGAGCACGAAGCTCGTACGGCTGCGATAAGTCGGCCCATTTGCTGCATGTCGGCCAGGGTACACGATTCGCGGAGCTAGATGTCCAGGAGTTTCCTCAGTTCGGCGCCGGTGTGGGGCCAGGTCCAGGCGTGTTGGACCCAGTCGCGGCCGGCGGCGCCCATGGCTTGGGCCCGGGCGGGGTCGGTGAGGAGCTCGGCGATGCGTACGCCGGTGGGCGCGGGGTTGTAGGGGTCGACGAGGTAGCCGGTCTCGCCGTGGCGGACGGTGTCGGGGGCACCGCCGGAGTCGCCGACCACAACCGGCTTCCCGGTCGCGGACGCCTCCAGCGTGACGATCCCGAGCGCCTCCGGCTCGAGGCCGAACCGCCTGGTCCGGCACGGCATCGCGAACACATCCGCGGCATCGACGTACGGCGGAATGTCCGCCCACGGCACCGGCCCGGTGAACACCACCGACGACCGCACCCCCACCGCCGCCGCCAGTTCCTCGAGCCGTTCGCGATCAGGACCACCGCCGACCAGGAGCAGGATCGCCGACGGTACGGCGGCCAGGACCCGCGGCCACGCGCGGATCAACGTGTCCTGCCCCTTCCGCGGAATCAGCCGCGACACACACGCCACCACCGGCACACCCTCGAGGCCGAGCCCCTTGCGCACCTGCTCTCCCCCGCAGCCCGGGAAGAAGCGATCCGTGTCGACCCCGGGCGTCAACCGCCGCATCCGTCGTACGGCGGCCGGCGACAAAGCCGGCGCGATCTGAGCCTCGCACCACGACGACACCGTCGTCATCGTGTCCGCCGCGTCACCGATCCGCCGCAGCGCCCACCGCGCACCCGGTACGCCGGCCCACCAGGTCTCATGCCCGTGCGTCAACGCGACGATCCGCTGCGCCCCAGCCCGCCGCAGCGCCGGCCCCATCAGCCCGAGCGGCGCGGCCGCACCGAACAGCACCCGCTCCGCGTCGTACTCGCGCAACAGCCGGACCGCGTGCTTCGTGATCCGGGCCGTCGGCAACAACATCGTCGTCCGGTCCCGCACCACCGGGAACGAAAGGCTCGCGTCGTACGCCGTGTCGCCGGGCTCGTGCGACGTGTAGACGACGGGCTCGGGAAGCTCGTCGCACAAGGACCGGACGAACGTCTCGATCCCGCCCTGGCGCGGCGGGAAGTCATTGGTGACGACGAGCACCGTCATCGCGGCACCAGCGGCGGGACGGGCGTGCCGTACTCGGACGCCCAGGCCCGGCCCATCGCGATCCGCTCCGGCGCGGTCGGGTGGGTGGCGAACAGCCAGTACCGCCAGCGGCTCGGGTCCAGGCCGGAGATGTTCGTCACGGCCAGGTCGTGCTGCATCGCGACGAAGTCCTTCGAGTCGTTCGTCAGGTGCAGCGAGTGGTAGTCGGCGCGGGCCTCGATCCGGCGGCTGACCAGGTTCTGCACCGGGGAGGCGAGCGTCGTACCGGCGACTATCAGCGCGAGCAGCAATGCGGTCCGGCGCGGGTCGGCCATCCGGGCCCCGAGCAACAATCGCAGCAACGCCACCGCGAAGGCCGCGCCGAGCACGCCGATGATCGTGCCGTGCAGTACGTCGTTCTCCGCGGCGTGACCGAGCTCGTGTGCGACCACGAGCCGAACCTGCGCGGGCGGCGTGTCCTTCAGCAGCGTGTCGTAGACGACCAGCCGGCGGGTCGAACCGAAGCCGGAAACATAGGCGTTCACCGCGGTCGTGCGCTTCGACGCGTCCGCGACCAGCACATCCTTGACCGGTACGCCGTCCTGCGCCGCCAGCTGCAGGAACTCGTCACGCAAGGCGCCGGCCGGCATCGACGTGAAGTGGTTGAACCGCGGCTCGACCAGCACCGGATAGGCGAACGACACCCCGAGCACCAGCACCGCGGCAGCGATTGCCGCAGGCAACCACCACGCGCTGCGCCAGCGTTTGGCCAGGCCGATCAGGACGAGGGCGATCACCGCGAGTCCGAGTGACATCAGCAGCCAGTTGACGGCGCGGTCACGCGTCCACAACCCCCAGTCCTGCACCGACAGCCCGTACTTGCGGGTGACCCGCTCGGCCATCACATCCGTCGGGACCGTGATCAGGCTGGTGAGCAGTCCCAGTCCGAGGACGAGCAGCGGTACGGCGACGTACCAGCGCCGGATGCGGATGGCGTCGTACAGGCGCGGGCCGAGCGGGCTGAAGCCGATCGCGAGCGGGACCAGGATCGCGAGCCCCCACGAGGTTGTTGACCATGGCAACAACTCGTGGCGGAACGCGTTCTGGCGGGCGATCTCCGCGGCGGTGAAGTCGAGGCTCGCGTCGGGTGTGGGCAGGTCGATCAGGTGCCAGGGCGTGGTGACGACGATCGTCAGGATCAGCGCCACTGCAAGGACGCCCGCGGCCGCACGTGGTGCCCACCGTGCGACCGGCTCAGACACCGGCGAGCCTCTTGAGGTACTGCTGCCACTCGGCGACGAACTCCGCCTCGGTCATCCCCAGCACCGACTTGAACGCATCCGCCAGACCGCTCGTGGTCTTCGACGCGTGCACCGCCCGGTAGAACTTCACCAGCTTGCTCTGCCCCTCCCGCTCGGAGATGAGCCGGCACGCGAGCCAGGCCGACTCGTACGCCTGGGGCAGCTCCGTCGCCGACGCCGCGAACGCCTCCGGCGCCGGGAGCGTGGCCGGCACCTTGCCGGCCCGGATCGCCTTGAACAGCTCCTTCGCCGCCGACTCGTCCTGTACGGGTACGGCGGTGAACGCGACGTAGTCGGCGAACCCCTCGGCCAGCCACAACGGCACCGGCGAGGCCGTCGCGGTCGAGGCGACGTGGGTGGTCTCGTGGGTCAGCACGATCCGGCGGCCCTGTCTGCCGAGCTCCTCGAACAGCTTCGGATTCGCCACGATCCGCACCGGGGCACCGGCTTCGGGCGTGTCCAGCTCGGCCATCGTGACGGCGGCGATCTGGGTATACGTGTTGGGCTGGGCGCCGAGGACGGATTCCATCTGTGCCTGCTTGGCCGGCAGGTAGACGATCACCTTCTGCCGCCAGCCCTTGCCCCATACCTTGGTGACCGACTCGACCGCCTTGTCCGCGACGGACACGTAACTCTTCGCGTCCGCCTCCGAGCCGAGACTGATCACCAGGCTGTGGTCGCCCTTGGCCACATCGATCGGGCCGAGCGCCCAGATCGGCCGGCGCTGACCGGCCACGAACCGCTCCGAGAACGAGGCGGCGTACGTCGCTCCGTCACGCGTGACGAACGTGACCGGGAGGGTCTCCCGGGCCGGCTTGGCGTCGAACCCGGCGAGCTGCCAGGACACCTCGACCTGAGCCAGCCAGGCCTGACTGCCGCCGAGCGCGCGCTGGCGGTCCGGAGTGAGCGCCCCGGTGTCGTCGCTCACGTACCGTAACTGGAACGTGCCGATCGGAAGCGTGCTCAGGTTGGCGAAGATCGTCCGCGCGCTGGCCCGGAACTCGGCGGCCTTCGGGTCGATGCTGTCCAGGAACTCGGTGCGGTTGTCGTTCTCGACCGCGTCGGTCATCTTCTGCAGCACGGCCTCGCCCGCGACGGCCCGCCGTACCCCCTCGGCGGCTTCGTCCGGGGTGGTGGAGGTCTGCGGTGGGTGCGTGCCGGACGCGTTCGGGTCGGCCGGCGCGTCGGCGATCTGGCGGAGTCCGGCGTACCCGGCTCCGGCGACCAGGCAGACGGCCAGGCCGAGGGCGACCTTCTTCGCGATCGGGGTGAACGACGGCGGGATGCTAGGACCACGCAGCGCCGGGCGGTCCACAGCTGACGCTCGGTGATCACCGAGCTCCGGACGGTCATCGGCCGGAGGAACCGCCGGGAGAGGCACTGTGTCGCCCTGTTCGTCGATCACCTCGGCCCCTCGCTGCTCACCTGCCCCAGTCAGGCGGGACACTACGTGCCTCCTCCGACACTACGGCACTCGGATGATCGTGAAACGAATCGGCTCCGGGGGTCGTGCCCCCCGGAGCCGATGAGTATGTCAAGGACGCAGGTCAGCCCGGGCGGACCGCGGTGTTGTACGGCATCTCGTCCATCGGGGCGGTCTCGACCGACTTGCCCGGACGGGGGGCGTGCACGATCCGGCCGTTGCCGATGTACATCGCGACATGGCTGATCGGCGAGTAGTAGAAGATCAGGTCGCCCGGCATCAACTGGTCCTTGCTGACCCGGCGGCCCTCGCCGGCCTGCGCCTTCGACGAGTGCGACAGCGAGACGCCGGCCTTGGCCCAGGCGTACATCATCAGGCCTGAGCAGTCGTAGGAGCTGGGACCGTCGGCGCCCCAGACGTACGGGTCGCCGAGCTGCGACAGCGCGGCCGACACCGCGGTGCCGGCGCGGCCGCTGACCGGCACCGGCAGGTTGTCCATCCGGTCGCCGGAGCGGGTCGGCCGCTCCTTGCGTGCCTTCTCGGCCGCGTCGGCATTCTCCTGCGCGATCCGCTTGCGGTCGGCGTCGCTGAGCTTGTCGAGCACCTTCTCGGCGGCGTCGAGGTTGGTCTGGAGCTGCTTCTTCAGCGTGTTCTGCTGCGCCTGAACGGCCTGCAGCGCGGACAGTTCGGTCTGCTCACTGGCCTGCAGATCGGTCAGCTTGCCCTCGGCCTGCTGGTAGCGGCGCAGCGCGGTGTCCTGCTGGCCCGCGAAGGCTTGGGCGGTCGACGCCTGGCTGAGGAACTGGTCGGGGTTCGGCGACAGCAGCAACTGGGCCGTCGTCGACATCCCGGAGGTCTGGTACCCGGCGACCGCGAGGGATCCGATCTGCCGCTTCACCGTGTCGACCTGGCCCTGCTGCTTGGCGATGGCGGCCTTCAGGGCGTTCACCCGGGCGGTCGAGGCGCTGATCTGCCCACGCAGGTCGTTGGCCGACTCACCGGCGACCTCGGCCTTGTGCTGCAGTGCGGCGACCTGCGCCTTCGCCTGCTCCAGACTGGGCTTCGGATCAGCGTCCGCGGCTCCCTGGATGAAGATCACGCCCGCGACGACGGCGGTGCTGGTGATGGCGGCGAGGGCGATTCCCTTGGTGCGGTTGATGCGTCCGGTGGACACAGCCCGGTCGGTCCCTTCCTCTGCTCGCGCCGTCCCCGTCAACCGCGCCGGCTGTGGATGTCTCACCCACAGGCGCCGACTGGTTACTCCCTCGGCTTGCCGCTGCCCGGCCGGTCTGATCAACCGGCGCCCTGAGGCAACGAGACGTAACAGTAGTGACCGTTTCGTGACCAGTGCAATTCGCCCCTCGGGTTTGATCCAAAATTAACGAAGGATCATCCCGACCCAACGGCCGTTTCACCTTCACCTGCAGGGCTTTCGGCAGCAGTGTCGGGGTCGACACTGCTGACAGCGTGAACGAGGCGGAGCGGTGGCACCAGACCCGACTCGGCCAGGGCGTCCAGAGCGGCCTTCTCGTCGTCGTCGATCCGCAAGCTGCCGGACCGTCCGGCGGCGCCGGCCCTTTCGGTAGCGAAGCCGAGCACCACCGTGACCACGCAGTCCTGACAGCCCGGACCCTTCATCACGCACGCGTCGCAGTCGATCAGCACAACGTCCTCCAAAGTGGGGAAGCACCCGGACTTGCATCCGGCTGAGAAGGACGCTAGAGAAGGCCGCCGACAGTTTTCGTGCTCAGGCGCGAGCGATGCGTGCGATCAGACTGGCCGCGGAGAGTGAGCGGGCGCCCAGGTTGATGATGCTTTCGGCAACCTCGCGGTCGGTGGAGACGACGACGACCGGGCGCCCCGGGGGCTCGGCGCGGACCAGTTGCCGGATCACCTCATCGGCGATCACCCCGGCCGGGCTGAAGCGCACGCGCACACCACGCGGCGGATTCAGCTGCACCGGACCGGACAGCTCCGCACCGTCGAAGACGACCGTGACTTCGATCCTGCGTTGGGCGACCAACGCACCCAACGCCGTCACCAACCGCTGACGCTGCGAATGCAACGGTGAGTTAGGCCACGCGGTCTTCGTCACGTTGTAGCCGTCGATGATCAGATGCACCTGAGGCAGCGACAACAGTTCGTCGAACAACGCCGGATCGTCCTCGGGCGCGGTCCGCCCGACCGGCGCGGCGTCAGGCTCTCTCCCGGCCACGGTGTCGGCCGGCCTGAGCTCTCCCCCGGGCGGCAACGCCAGTTCGCGCCGCAGTCCACTCGCTGCCTCGAGCACTGTGTCCAGCAGCAGGCGTGTCCGGGTCGACGCGAGTTCGCGTTCCTGTCCCGCCGTACGACGGGCCGCGTGTTCGACCGCTTCCAGTTCGGTGATGCGGGCGCGGAGTTTGCGCAGCTCACGCTCCACTTCGGCGCGGGCGGCGTCGACGCGCTCGTCGGCCGTCTCGGCCTGCGTCGTCCGGATCTCGAGATCGCTCTGCAGCCCGCTGATGCGCTGACGCGCCTCGTTCAGTTTGCGGCGGAGCGTGACGTTCTCGGCCTTGAGCTCGTTGACCTGTTCACGAAGCCGTTCGCGGACCTGGCGGGTCTCGGTCCGGGCCTGATCGAGCTGGTCGGAGAGCCTGCTGACGACCTCGCCGTCGACCTGCGGCGTCTCGACCGGCACCTGGGCGGCCGCGGCGACGCGCTGCTCCCAGTCGTCCGGGCGGAGCAGGTAGGCCAGCGCCGCGACCTCGATCGGATCCGCGGTCGGAACGGGGATGCCCTCGGCCACGGCATCGCCGAGCTCCGGGTGCTCACGCCGTACCTGGAAGGCCGCGAGCCGGCGGAAGTGGTCGTCGGTCTCGAGGATGGGGCCGAGCACTGACGCCGACAACTTCGCGCGCTTGGCCGGCGCGAAACTGGCGAACCGGCGCAACGGGGCCGGGATGTCGGAGGCGGGAAGCTGGCCGAGGGCGTGCGCGGCGAGAGTGAGAACCCGTTGCCGGACCGGTTCGGGCAAGGTCGTAGCGGCGGAGCCCGGGGCGGTGCCTGCCTCAGTCACCGGTCCGCAGTCCGGCCGGAATGCTGGCCTGGCTCAGCCAGTGATGCAGACCACAGCGGGCGGGCACGAAGCCCGGAATCGCGGTGATCGCCTGTGTACGCATACAGAGAGCCTAGTCGACTCCCGCGCGTGTCACCTGCGGAATTGTCGGTGGTGGCTCTTAGCGTCGTGGACATGACCAGCCCTGTGCGCGCACCGGCTCCGGAACCGCTGATGCCGATCCGCGGTGTCCAGCCGAGTTTCGACGACCTGGGTACGCCGCTGCGCGACGTCACGTTCTGCGTCGTCGACCTGGAGACCACGGGCGGCGCGCCGGGTGAGTCGGGGATCACCGAGATCGGTGCGGTGAAGGTGCGGGCCGGTGAGCTGATCGGCGAGTTCCAGACGCTGGTGAACCCGTCGGACCCGATCCCGCCGTTCATCGCCGTACTGACCGGCATCACCAACTCGATGGTTGCCTTGTCACCGCGGATCGAGTCTGTGCTGCCGGCCTTCCTGGAGTTCGCCCAGGGGTGCGTGATGGTGGCGCACAACGCGCCGTTCGACATGGGCTTCCTGAAGCACGAGAGCCTCGTGCACGGGTACGACTGGCCGGACTTCGCCGTCGTCGACACCGCGCTGCTGGCGCGCCGGGTGATCACGCCCGACGAGGCGCCGAACTGCAAACTCGGCACGCTGGCCAAGCTCTTCCGGACCACCACGACGCCGAACCACCGCGCCTTGTCAGATGCCCGTGCGACAGTCGACGTGCTGCATGGGCTGTTCGAACGCGTCGGCTCGCTCGGTGTGCAGACGCTGGAGGATCTGCAGACGTTCTCGTCCCGGGTCGCGCCGGCCGTCCGCGCGAAGCGGCACCTGGCCGAAACGTTGCCGCACGCACCGGGTGTGTATCTGTTCACCGACGATCGCGGCGAGGTGCTGTACGTCGGCAAGTCGAAGGACCTGCGGACCCGGGTCCGGTCGTACTTCACCGCCTCTGAGACCCGCAACCGGATCGGCGAGATGGTCGGCATCGCGACCGGCGTCCGCGGGATCGAGTGCGGGACGTCGCTCGAGGCCGAGATCCGCGAACTGCGGCTGATCGCGGAGCACAAGCCGCGGTACAACCGGCGGTCGAAGTTCCCGGAGCGGCAACACTGGCTGAAGGTCACCGTCGAACCGTTTCCCCGCTTGTCGCTGGTGAAACAGGTGTGCGACGACGACGCCGGGTATCTCGGCCCGTTCAGCTCGCGGAAGACGGCCGAGCGGGCGATGGCCGCGCTGCACGAGGCGTTCCCGATCCGGCAGTGCACCGCGCGGATGTCACGGCACCCGCAGTTGTCTCCGTGCGTACTGGCCGAGATGGGCCGCTGCGTGGCGCCGTGCGACGGACGCATCTCGATGGATTCGTACGGCGAGTTCGTGACGGCGCTGCGGACGGCGCTGACCGTGGATCCGACGCCCGTGGTCGAGGCGGTGGACCGGCGGATCGACGTACTGTCGGCAGACGAGCGGTTCGAGGATGCCGCCGTCCATCGGGATCGGCTGAGTGCCTTCGTGCGCAGCTCGGCGCGGATGCAGCGGATGGCGTCGGTGACCGGGTGCGCCGAGATCTGCGCGGCCCGGCGGACCGACGACGGCGGCTGGGAGCTGCACGTGATCCGCCGCGGCCGGCTCGCGGCGGCCGGGATCAGCCCGCGCGGGACGGATCCGCGCAAGTACCTGGACATGCTCCGCGCGTCCGCCGAGACCGTGCTGCCCGGCATCGGCCCGGTGGCCTCGGCCTCGCCGGAGGAGATCGAGCTGGTCCTGCGCTGGCTCGATCAACCCGGCATCCGCCTGGTCGAGATGGACGGCACCTGGACCTGCCCGGTCAGCGGCGCCGGCCGCCACCTCACCCGCCTCGACAACGCCCACTCCGACGTCCACCACCACCCCACCGAACGCCGCCGCCACCTGCGCCCGCTCGGTCCCGCGCGGGTCGGCTAGGCCTCGATGAACTGGTAGTCGGTGCGGATCCTGCCGTCGGGTGCGAGCAGGAGGAGATCGATGCCTACCGCAAGCACCTCTCCGCCGCCGGCCGGCACCATCTCCCAGCGCAGCTTCACCATGTCCTGCAAGGCCGCGGCCTCACCGTGCGGCCGGAACACGAACTGCCCCGGCGCGACGAACTCGTCGTACGCCCGCGTCACCCGCCGTACGAGTTCCTCGTGCCCGCGGGCCTCCAGCGTCACGGTGACGCCGATCTGCTCGGCCCGCTTGACGATCTCCTCCGGCGGTTCGAGCAGATGCAGGCCGTCCTCGGTCCACAGCTCCTGGATCGCCTTCCGGCGGCTTTCCGCGTCGGGTTCGTTCCACACCGCGACGTACCGTTCGGCCAATTCCTGCGCGTCGGACAAGACATCCTCCTCGAGTCCGGGCGACCCCTCGCCGCCCTGCCTCAGAGCTTGCCGAGAGCGCCGCACCTCGGACAATTCCCTGCTGGGTATGGATTGTCGGTGCGATGCGCTAGACAGAGAACATGTTGACCTCGCCGCACCCATCCGACCTGTCGAACGGCCTCCGGCTGTGGCGGAACCGTCGGAGGGTGAGTCAGCTGGAGCTCGCGCTCCGGGCCGGCACGACACAGCGCCACGTGAGCTTCATCGAGAGCGGCCGCTCGGTCCCCGGCCGCGACATGGTCATCCGCCTCGCCGAGTCCCTCCAGGTCCCGCTACGTGACCGCAACGCGCTGCTCCTGGCCGGCGGCTACGCCCCGGCGTACGACGAGACGCCGTACGACGGACCGGGGCTCGGGGCGATCCGGACGGCGCTGACCGGGATCCTCGAGGGGCATCGACCGTACCCGGCGGTGGTCGTCGATCGACGCGGCGACCTGGTGCTGGCGAACCGTGCCTTCCACGCGCTGACGACGGGCGTCTCGGCCCACCTCCTCACGCCGCCCGTCAACATCCCCCGCCTCCTTCTGGACCCCTCCGGCCTGGCTCCCCGTATCGTCAACTTCGCGCAATGGGCCTGGCACGTGATCGACGCCCTGACCCGCGAAGCCGCGCAGAACCCGACACCCGAGTCCGACGCCCTGATCCAGGACCTGACCGCCCTGATCCCACCGCGCCCAGAGCCGGCGCCCGGGCACCTGGGATTCGCGGTCCCGCTCTGCCTCCGCTCCGAGTACGGCGACCTGCGACTGATCACGACCCTCACCCGCTTCGGCACAGCGGTCGACGTCACGGTCGCCGAGCTCCGCATGGAAGCGTTCCTCCCGGCAGACGACCAAACCACCAAGGCCCTCCGGGCCCTGGACCCCACCCACCCTGCCTGACCGGCTCGTCGTACCTCGGAGCGCCGGTTGGGGGGTGGTCCGCACTATGCTTCAGCGGGTTGGGGTGTGATTCGAGGAGAGGACGGCATGGTCACCGCGATCGTGTTCATCAAGGCCGACGTCGCACGGATCCCGGAGGTCGCCGAGCAGGTGGCGGCGATCGAGGGCGTCAGCGAGGTGTACTCCGTCACCGGCGGGCTCGACCTGATCGCGATGGTCAGGGTCGCCCACCACGACGACCTGGCCACCGTCATCCCGGACCACGTGAACCGGGTGCCCGGTGTGCTCAGCACCGAGACGCACATCGCGTTCCGCGCGTACTCGACGCACGACCTGGATGCCGCCTTCAGCCTGGGCCAGGAGGACGGTGTCTGAGGGCTGGGAAACCACGGCCCCGCTGACACGACCTGAAGTTACGGTGAGCGCATGAGCAACCCTCCCGAGGGCTGGTACCCGGACCCCACCGGCCAGCCGAACACCATCCGCTGGTGGAACGGGAAGCAATGGACGAATCGCACCCAGCAAGAAGACCTCGCCGCGACCCGCCCGGCAGACCCGAACCCCGCCGAGCCCACCACGGCCACCGCCGAGCCCGTCAACGCACAGACCGGCGGCCCGCAGCGGCAGCCCGCCGTGGTCCGGCCCGGCCCGTGGCAGCAGTCCGACGGTGAGGCGCGGTCCGCGGGCGGGGGGCAGTTCGATGGATCGCAGGAGTCAGGCGACACCGCGGACTCGGGCTGGTGGCAACAACAAGCCACGCCCCAACTATGGGCCAACGCCGAGCCAACCCAGTCGACCGGTGGGCCGCACCTGTCCGCGGTCGGACAGACCGAGAACACCACCGGCCCAGCCGACACCGAGACAGCCGCTGACGAGGATCCTGGAACCGACGAGGACGGCCTGACCCCGTTCGAACGCGCTCGCGCAACCTGGAACGCACCCGTCATCGCCCCCGCCCCACCAGAACACTGGACCCAACGCGAAGCCGTCCCCCTCGACGACCTCGCCGAGACAACCACCCAAGACCAGCCAAAGTCCTGGACCCTAAAACTCGCCCCACCCCCCGTCGACCACGACCCAACCGACACACCAGCCGACGAGCCCACGCAGGTCCAGCCCGCCTGGGGCGCCCAGCCCGAGGATCAGCACGATCCGCACACCTCGCAGCCGACAGACCACACCCAGCCATGGGGACCTGACGGAGTAAGCGACGACCCCACCCAGGTGCAGCCAGCCTGGAACGCCCAACCCGACCAGGACCACCAGACCTGGGCCACGCAACAGACCAACCAACCAAATGGTTGGAGCACCCAACAACCCGGCGAGGACCCCGACCCGGCACAAACCTGGGGTGCCCAGGAGAACGTCCAGCCCACCCAGTCCCGGGGCTGGGGCCTCCAACCGACCGGTGAAGACGCCGGCCACGCCCAGGACTGGGGCACGCAACAGACCGGCGAAGGCACCGGCCACGCCCAGGACTGGGGCACGCAACCGACCGGTGAAAGCACCGGCCGGGCCGAGGGCTGGGGCCCGCAGGAGGGCGGCGGGCAAGCCGGCCAAAGTCAGGGCTGGGCCGGACAGCAGAACGGCGTAGGCGCGGGCGAGGCTCCGGCGTGGGGCGCGCAGCAGACGGGTGGGCAGGACGAAGGCTGGGGCACGCAGGAAGCCGGACAGCAGGCTGGCCAAGCGCAAGCTTGGGGTGCCGAGCAGACCGATGCCGACCAGGGCCAGGCTCGGGGTGCGCAGCAGGCCAGCGATGACGCTGCCCAAGGCCAACCGTGGGGAGCTCAGCAGAACGGCGAGAGTGATCAGGGCCAGGCGTGGACTGCTCAGCAAAACGAGGCGCAGGGCAACCAAGCGCAAGGCTGGGGACCTCAGCAGCCTGGCGCGGACGGCGAGCATGGCCCGGCGTGGGGAGCTCAGCACGACGGCGCGCAGGGCAACCAAACGCAGGGCTGGGGAGCTCAACAGAGCGCCCAGGGTGAGCAGGGCCAGGGCTGGGGAGCTCAGCAGAGCGGGGTGCAGGGCGACCAGGCGCAAGGGTGGGCGGCTCAGCAGGGTGGGGATGATTCGGGACAGGCTGGTGGTTGGGCGCACGAGCAGGCCGGGACCGACCCGTGGCAGCCGACTTCGGATGGCGGCGGCTGGGGGGTGGGCGACCAAGGCGGCCAGGGAGCTGGTGCGCCGTGGGGTGGAGACGAACAGCAGGCAACTGCCAACGGTCGGAGTGGTGGACAACAGACCGGCGAGGCTTGGGGTGCGCAGCAGGCGAGCGGTGAGTCCTGGGGTAGCCGCCAGCCCAGCAACGGCCAAGGGTCGGAGGGCGGGACTGAGGGCTGGGGTGCGCAGCAGGCCGGCGGGGAGTCCTGGGGTGGCGGACAGAACGGCGGCCCGGGCTCGGGTGATGGGCAGGAGGGTGCCGCGGCTTGGGGTGGGCAGCAGGCGACGGGTGCTGCATGGGGTGGTGGGCAGCAGAGTGGGGCTGTGGCGTGGGGGGCGCAGCAGGCGGTTGGGGGGCAGGAGACCGCTCCTCGGGCTTGGGGGGAAGAGGATGAGGCCTGGGGTGGCGGGCAGCAGGAGCTGAGCTCGGGTGGGGCTGGGCGCGGGGGGAAGCGGGAGAAGAAGGGCAAGGGGGATGGTGGCGGGCCTTCGGGGATGAAGGTGCCGTTGATCATCGGCGCGGCGGTTGCCCTGGTGATGTTGGTGATTGCGGCGGTGTTCCTGATCGCCAACCCGGGCAGCGACAAGAAGGCGGGACCGGACACCACCGGTACGCCGACCGCGCAGCCGACCGGCAGTCAGCCGACGAACCAGAGCAGCTCCAAGCCAGGGCAGTCGAAGAACCCGAAGCTGCACGAAGGCGCGCGCATCTCGTCCGACGCGATCTCGTTCCCCCGTCGTACGCCGCCGTGGTCGGACCGCAAGCGGTTGGTGCCGCAGTTGCTCGACTCCAGCGGGCAGTACGTCGTACTGCAGGAGAAGTTCGACGGGACGAACGACTGGTACGCCGACATCTTCGTCGGCGCGCTGGGGACCGGCTCGGGCTTCAACGGCGACCCGAAGGCGACCGCGGCGGCGCTGTCGATCCAGCTGCGGACCTCCATGTACGGCGACATCCCGGTGACGTTCAAGACAGTGGCCAACGGTGCGGTGAAGCGTTCGGACAAGTCGGGCTGGTTCTTCCAGCAGACGGTGACCGTGAAGTCGGCCAGGGTGACCGCTCGAGTGCTTACCCTGACTGTGGCCGTTTTCGACCTCGGTGACGGCACTGCAGTCGCGTACATCAGCGACATCCCCAACACCCGGCCGGATCTGAGGGCGGCCGAGAGTCAGGCCTACAAGGGAATCAACGTTGGCTGAGAACGAAAACCAGACCCCACAACCGCCCCAGCGGCAGCCCGCCCGCCACAGTGCGCCCCCACGTGGCTCCGGCGACATGCCGCAGTACGGCGACCAACCGCAGGCCCACGCGCCGACCCCGCCACCCGTGGTCCCGTCGGCCCCCGGCCCGGTGCCGCCCTCCGGCGATCCACTAGCCGGCGCACCCCAAGCCCCACCCACACCAAACCCACAGTCCGCGCTGTCGGGGCAGTCTGCGGTATCCGGGCAGTCCGGGGCTGATGCGTTGGGTGGTGGGTCGTCCGATCCGTTGTTCGGGCAGTCGCCTGCGCCGGCACCGCCGCCCCCTCCCCCGCCGGCGCAGTCCGCCGGTGGCCGGCAGTCACCTGCTGGTACGCCGTTGCCCGCGCAACACCCGGGTCCGCAGCAGCCCTACCAGCAGCGCCCCGGGCAGCAACCTCCAGCGGCGCCACAACACTCGGCCCCGCAACACGCGGCGCCTCAGCAGCCGCCTGCCCAGCAACACTGGACCCAGCAACAGCCTTGGCCACAGCAGCAGGCCGACCCGCGGCAATCTGGCGCCCAGCAGGCCGGACCGCAACAGCGTGGCGGATGGCAGACCGGGCCGGGGCAGGCTGGCGGCCAGCAGCCCCCGTCGCAACAGCAGAGTCCCCAGCAAGCGGGCGCCCAGCAGGCCGGTGGGCAGCACGCCGGTCCGCAGCCCAACGCACAGCAACCCGGTCGGCAACAGCAGAGTCCCCAGCAAGCGGGCGCCCAGCAGGCGGGTGCGCAACAGGCGGGTGCGCAGCAGATGTGGGGTTCGCAGCAGCCTCCGTCGCGGCACGGTGGGCAGCAGCCGCCCGGGCAACAGTCGGCTGGCTACCAGCAGCAAGGTGGCTGGCAGCCCGGGCAGCCTCAGCACGCGCAGACACAACCCGGCCGGCCGCAGGTGGGGCCGCCTCAGCCAGATCAGCCGCAACCCTCGTACGTTGGGCCGCAGGCGCCCATCGGGCAACCCGGCTACCCGGCACACGGGCAGCATGGCGGGCAAGCGGCGTACGGGCAGTTGGCTGGTGGGCCGTCGCACGGTCGGCACGCCGGCCAGGCGGCGCACGCGCAGCAGGCGGGTCAGGAGGCGCACGGGCACGCTGAGTATGGGGTGACTGGGCGTGCGGGGCGCGGCGGGAAGGCGCCGATGGATCCTGGGACCAGGGCTCGGTTGGTGGGGGCGTTGGTGTTGGTACTGGCGGCGTTGGCGACCACTGGCTTGAGTGTCGGCTGGATCTGGAACAAGGCGGACGCGGTGTCCCCCGTCGCGTTGCCGTCGGGGAATCAGGCGCCGATCGAGACGGTCAGTCCGTCGGTGAAGCCGTCCGAGACGCCCACGCCGGTCGGCAAGGTGCTGGGCACCGAGATGCTTGCCGCGAACAACGACACGATGCCGATCATGAGTTCGGCCTGGACCAACTACGACGAACAGACCGGTCTGTGGGGCGGCGCGGCGATCTGGTTCGTCGTGCACAAGAACTACGACGGCAAGGACCACGACTGGGGTAACTACGCGGCATTCGGGCAGCTGGCCCCCGACATCCCGTACAAGAACACGGCGGCCGGCCTGAAGGAGGCCGCGGTGCAGGCGGGGTCGCGGGCGATCATCGGCCTGTACTCCAAGGACGTCAAGATCCTGCCCGGCACCACCCACAAGGCGATCACGGTCGGCGGCCATCCCGGCCATGAGCTCGTCGCCAAGGTCGTGGTGAAGGAGGCCGGCGTCAAGGAGACCTTCTCGACCGTGATGATCGCGGTGATCGACCGCGGCAACGGCACCGCGGACGTGGCCGTCGCCGACATCGCCGGGTCCACGCCGGCCTGGCAGAAGGTCTGGCGTTTCAAGGTCAGCCAGATCAAGATCAACGCATAACGTGCAAAGGGCCGGCGGGGACTCCCCCGCCGGTCAGCCGCGCACCTCGGCGCAGGCCGCGATCCACCGATCCAGGGTCTCCTTCGCCGCACCGGAGTCGATCGCCTCCGCGGCACGATCCATCCCAGTACGGATCCGGCTGGTGATGTCCCCCGGCAACGGCTCATAGGCCGCCAGCGCCGCCCCGGCGTTCAGCAGTACGACGTCCCGCACCGCCCCCGGCTCACCGTCGACCAGCGCCCGGACGACCTTCGCGTTGTACGACGCATCCG
Source organism: Kribbella sp. CWNU-51 (assembly GCF_054073265.1). NCBI lineage: Bacteria > Bacillati > Actinomycetota > Actinomycetes > Propionibacteriales > Kribbellaceae > Kribbella > Kribbella sp. CWNU-51. The sequence goes on along the minus strand of NZ_JBSXMZ010000040.1, from coordinate 240,100 downwards.
CACCCCGCAACGCGTCCGCGACGACCGGCTCGATCCCGAGTTCCCGCGGATCCACCGTGAACGGCCCATCCACCGACCCACCGCCGACGACCCACACCTGCGACGTCGTCCGCGTCGTCAGTTCGTCGAGCCCGTCGTCACCATGGAAGACCAAGGCGTCAATCCCACGCCGCGCCAGCACGCCGGCGATCAGCCCAGCGATCCGCTGGTCCGCAACGCCGACCGCCTGCGCCGACGGATCACCCGGGTTCGCCAGCGGTCCAAGCAGGTTGAACGTCGTCGGTACGCCGAGCTCACGCCGAGGTACGGCGGCATGCCGCAACGCCGGGTGGAACGCGGCAGCGAAGCAGAAGGTGATCCCGGCCCGCTCCCCCACCTCGGCGACCTGCGCGGCAGTGAGGTCGAGCGGAATGCCCAGCTCCTCGAGTACGTCGGCCGCACCGCACGCCGACGAAGCCGCACGGTTGCCGTGTTTGACCACCTTGGCGCCCGCACCCGCGGCGACGATCGCCGCCATCGTGCTGATATTCACGGTGTGGGCCTGGTCACCGCCGGTGCCGACCACGTCCAGCGTCCGGCCCGGCACCGACACCTTGCCGGCGAACTCCCGCATCGTCGCGACCAGGCCCTCGACCTCGGTCACGGTCTCGCCCTTGGACCGCAGCGCGATCACGAAGCCGGCGAGCTGCGCCGGCGACGCCGCGCCGGACAGGATCTGCTCCATCGCCCACGCGGTGGCGGATGCCTCCAGGTCCTCACGCCGCAACAACGGGTTGAGAACCTGCGGCCAGGTGTAATCCGACTCGGCCATCGTCCGTCAGGCAGTGGTGGCGGGCAGCGTGGCCAGCCGCTGCCGGAGCAGGTCCGCGGTGACCTCGGCCAGCCGGAGCGGGTCGATCGGATGCGAGACCGCGCCCTCGGCCCGCGACCAGGTCGCCAGCCAGGCGTCCTGCGGCCGGCCGGTCAGGACGAGCAGCGGCGGGCACTGGAAGATCTCGTCCTTCAGCTGCCGGGCGATGCCCATGCCACCGGCCGGCACGGCTTCGCCGTCCAGGATGGCCAGGTCGATCCCGCCCTTGTCCATGGTCTTGATCACGGCCGGCTCGGTCGCGCACTCGACGTACTCGATCTCGGGCAGATCGGCGGCCGGCCGCTTGCCCAGGGCCAGCCGGACGGACTCCCGCGTCGTACGGTCGTCGCTGTAGACCAGCACCTTCAGCGGACGCTCTGAACTCATCGATCCATCCCAAGCTGTGTTCTAAGAAGACTGGACACCGCGAATGCTACCGGGGTGGCTGCGCGGCCCGGCGAGCCTGTTCCTCCAACCGGTCCAGCCGGCGATCCTCCCGGCGCGCCTCGCGCTGCGACTCGCGCACCCACTGGACGAACAGTACGGCGAAGAACACCACGCCGATGAGGTCACCGGAGCCCCAGAGCAGGCCGCCGGCGATGTACTGGTCGCGCAACGGCGACGGCGGCCAGGAGCGGCCGAAACTCGTGTACCAGTCCTCGGCGATCAACTTGTTCGCGGACATGATCGTGATGCCGAGGAACGCGTGGAACGGCAGTGTGAGGAATATCAACAGCAGCCGGAACGGGTAGATCACGCGCCCCGGCACCGGGTCGATCCCGAGCAGCGGCCAGAAGAAGAGCGAGCCGACCAGGATGAAGTGGAAATGCAGCAGATCGTGCAACACCGTCGAGTGCAGGGTGGCGTCGTACCAGCCGCTGAAATAGAGCGCCCAGGGGCTCAGCACGAACAGCGCGAAGCCGACCAGCGGGAAGCAGAGCACCTTCGCGAGCCGTGAATGCAACACGGAGAGCAACCACTTCCGGGGACGCTGTGGAAGCGTCCGCAACGCCAGCGTGATCGGCGCGCCGAGCGCCATCGCCAGCGGGGTCAGCATCGACAGGATCATGTGCTGGACCATGTGCACGCTGATCAGCACCGTGTCATAGGTTCCCAGCGCCGATTGGGTCGCGATCAGGGCACTTCCGAGCCCGACGCCGACGAACGAGAACGTGCGGCCCCGGGACCACTTGTCACCCCGCTTGCGCAGCTTGTGGACGCCGTACAGATACAGGCCGCCGAGGACCACGATCACGCCGAGTAACACCGGCTCGAAGGTCCATGCCGTCAGCAACCGCAGCGGCGTGAACGGCTCGATCTGGTCGCCGGGCGTGGCGTGGAGGGGAAGCACGCTTCAACAGTAAGAACAACGAGTTGACGACATGCATGGGGGTGGTCGTGGCGGTTGATACCCGGACCGACATAATGACGGCGTGGCCACTGCAACCGCGCTCCCAGCGTCTCGTGAACACGGACACCACGACCGTCCCAGCATGGTCAGTGTCGGCACGATCGTCTGGCTCTCGAGCGAACTGATGTTCTTCGCCGCCCTGTTCGCGGCGTACTTCACGATCCGGTCGGTGACGACCGCTTCCGCCGTGCCCGGTCAGGAGACGCTCTGGGACTTCTCGACGTCGCACCTGAACGTCACGTTCGCCTCGGTGAACACGTTCATCCTGGTCGCGTCGTCGTTCACCTGCCAGGCCGGTGTGTTCGCCGCCGAGCACGGCAAGGTGGGCCGGACCGGCGCGCTGGCGAATCCGCGCAACTGGGGTATGCGTGAGTGGTTCATCCTCACGTACCTGATGGGCGCGACCTTCATCGCCGGCCAGGTCACCGAGTACGCGACCCTCGTCCACGAGGGCCTGACGATCTCGTCGTCGCCGTACGGATCGGTCTTCTATCTGGCCACCGGGTTCCACGGTCTGCACGTGACCGGCGGTCTCATCGCTTTCGTGTTCGTCCTGGCCAGGACGTACATGGCTCGTAAGTTCACCCACGAACAGGCCGTCTCGGCGATCGTCGTGTCCTACTACTGGCACTTCGTCGACGTGGTCTGGATCGCCCTGTTCGCGACCATCTACCTGCTCAAATGAGTGAGAAGAGACTTTCCTTGTCACCGGCGCGCTTCCTCTCCGCACGTCGACGGCACCGGTCAGCCGGCCTCGTCGTGCTCCTGTTCGGCCTCTTGGCAGTGGGATCGGCGTACGCCGCCTTCGCCCCTGACAACGCGGTCGCGGACAACTCGGCCCAGTCCCAGCAGATCGAGGAGGGCAAGAAGCTCTTCGCGGTCGGTTGCGCCAGCTGCCACGGCCTGAACGCCGAGGGCGGCAGCAACGGCGAGGGCAAGATGGCCGGCCCGTCGCTGATCGGCGTCGGCGCGGCCGCGGTCGATTTCCAGGTCGGCACCGGCCGGATGCCCGCCATGCAGACGGGCTCGCAGGTCCCGCGCAAGGTGCCGTCCTACACCGAGGCCGAGATCGAGGCGCTGGCCGCGTACGTCGCCTCGCTCGCCCCCGGCCCGGCGGTCCCGGGGCAGGAGTCGTACGACGTCAGCAAGGCGACCGACGAGCAGATCGTCCGCGGTGGGGAACTGTTCCGCACCAACTGCACGGCCTGCCACAACTTCGCCGGCCGCGGTGGCGCGCTGCCGAACGGCAAGTACGCACCGTCGCTGATGGGCGTCAGTGAGAAGCACATCTACGAGGCCATGCTGACCGGCCCGCAGCAGATGCCGGTCTTCTCCGACCAGGTGATGACGCCGCAGGACAAGCGCGACATCATCGCGTATGTGAAGTCGCTGCAGGAGCAGAAGGACCCGGGTGGCTTCGGTCTCGGCCGGCTCGGCCCGGTCTCGGAGGGTCTGTGGGGCTGGCTGGTCGGTATCGGCCTGCTGGTGTGTGTAGCGGTCTGGATCGGCGCCAAGGGCGTCAAGGCCAAGGGAGCGAAGGCCGAATGAGTCACGACGAGAACCTTCCCGCCGTGAAGGCGGACGAGGAGCACAGCCAAGTACAGGTGGCGGAGCCGATCCCGGACCCGGGCATCGAGCCGCACGAGTACCGGATCACCGACATCGACCCGAAGGCTGCCGACCGGGTCGAGCGCCAGGTGTCGACCATGTTCACCCTGGCCGCCCTGCTCGCGCTCGGCTCGTGTGTGGCGTACTTCGCCATCCCGCGGGACGGCCGGATCGTCTTCGGCCCGCTGTCCGGCAACGCGAACAACATGACGATCGGCCTGTGCCTGGGGCTGGCGCTGTTCCTGATCGGCGCCGGCGCGATCCAGTGGGCCAAGAAGCTGATGGTCGACGAGGAGATCTCCGAGGACCGGCACCCGGCGAACTCGTCGCCGGAGCAGATCGCCGAGATCACCGAGGCGTTCAAGCAGGGTGCCGCGGAGTCCGGCTTCGGCCGGCGCAAGATGATCCGCCGCTCGCTGATCGCTGCGATGGCCCTGCTCGGCCTGCCGGCCATCGTGCTGCTGCGCGACCTGGGTCCGCTGCCCGGCCGCAGCCTGTACAACACGATCTGGGCGAAGGGCATCCGGGTCGTCAACGACGTCACCGGCCGCCCGATCAGGCCGTCGGACATGGTCACCGGCCAGCTGGTCAACGGGATCCCGGCCAACCTCCTGGAGCTGCAGGAGGTGAGCGCGGTCGCGTACCAGAACCAGCGGGCGAAGTCCGCGGTGATCATGGTCCGGATCAGGCCGAGCGAGATCCAGACCCCACCCGGGCGGGAGAACTGGGGTGTCGACGGCATCCTGTGCTACTCCAAGATCTGCACCCACGCCGGCTGCCCGATCTCGCTGTACGAGCAGACCACCCACCACGTGCTCTGCCCGTGCCACCAGTCGACGTTCGACCTGGCCGACGGCGCCAAGGTCGTCTTCGGCCCCGCCGCCCGTCCGCTGCCTCAGCTACCCTTGGCAGTGGACAGTGAGGGCTACCTGGTTGCGCAGAGCGGCTTCCTGGAGCCGGTCGGCCCGAGCTTCTTCGAACGAGGGTGACTGCAGTGTCAGACAAAGAGTTCCCCGGACCGGTCAAGTATCTCGACGATCGCCTCGGGATCGGCAAGATCGGCCGGAAGAACCTGCGCAAGGTCTTCCCGGACCACTGGTCGTTCATGCTCGGCGAGATCGCGCTGTACAGCTTCATCATCCTGATCCTGACCGGCATCTTCCTGACCTTCTGGTTCAAGCCGTCGATGGCCGAGGTCGAGTACCAGGGCTCGTACAGCTTGCTCAAGGGCCTGCACATGTCCGACGCGTACGCCTCGACGCTGAACATCTCGTTCGACGTCCGCGGCGGCCTGCTGATGCGGCAGATCCACCACTGGGCCGCGGTGCTGTTCATCGCCGCGATGATGGTGCACCTGCTCCGCATCTTCTTCACCGGCGCGTTCCGCAAGCCGCGTGAGCTCAACTGGGTGATCGGCTTCACGATGCTGTTCCTCGGCATCATCGAGGGCTTCCTCGGGTACGGCCTGCCGGACGACCTGCTGTCCGGCACCGGTCTGCGGATCACCCAGGGCATGATCCAGGCGTCCCCGGTGATCGGCACGTATCTGAGCTTCTTCATCTTCGGCGGCGAGTTCCCCGGCGATCAGATGGTGTCCCGGTTCTTCACCGTGCACGTGTTGCTGATACCGGGGTTGATCCTGGCCCTCGTCACGGTCCATCTGTTCCTGGTCGTGTACCACAAGCACACGCAGTACCCAGGCCCCGGCCGGACCAACAACAACGTGGTCGGCTACCCGCTGATGCCGGTGTACATGGCCAAGGCCGGCGGCTTCTTCTTCGTCGTCTTCGGCATCACCGCGCTGATGGGCGCCCTGCTGCAGATCAACCCGGTCTGGCTGTACGGCCCGTACAACCCGTCAGAAGTGACGGCGGGATCCCAGCCGGACTGGTACATGGGCTGGCTGGAAGGCTCGGTGCGAATAATGCCCGGCTTCGAGTCGCACTTCTGGGGTATAACGCTCAGCTGGAACCTGATCATCCCGGCCCTGCTGATACCCCCTGCCTTCGTCACCTTGGTCGCGCTCTATCCGTTCATCGAGGGCTGGATCACCGGTGACAAGCGCGAGCACCACCTGTTGGACCGGCCGCGCAACCAGCCGACCCGGACCGGTATCGGTGCAGCCTTCATCACCTTCTACGGCCTGCTCTGGATCGGTGGTGGCAACGACCTGATCGCCACCCACTTCGGCGTGTCGCTTAACCACGTGACCTGGTTCCTCCGGATCGCAGTGTTCCTCGGCCCGGTGCTGGCGTTCTGGGCAACCCGGCGGATCGCGATCTCGCTGCAGCGCGCCGACAACGACCGGCTGCTGCACGGCCTGGAGACCGGTGTGATCGTCCGCTCCCCCGAAGGCAAGTACACGGAGCGGCACGAGCCGATCGGTACCTACGAGCAGTACTCGCTCACCGCCCGGGACCGGCAGTTGCCGCTGGACATCGGTCCGGAGACCGACGACAACGGCGTCCGCGCTCCACGCCGGGCCCTGAACAAGCTCCGCGCCCGGCTGTCCCGGTTCTACTTCGCCGACGCGATCCAGAAGCCGACCCGGGAGGAACTCGAGGAGGGTCACGAGCACGCCGCTCACGACGGTGACGAGATCCACGACCTGACCGAGACCGAGACCTACCGCGAGGTCACCAGCGACCGCTCCTGACGTCGTACCGAACGACAAGGCCCCGGCGTCGCCGGGGCCTTGTCGTTTATCCGAGCGCCTCGGCGGCCGCCGTCAGGTAGTCCTTGACCAGCGATTGGTCGCCGGGAGCAAGGGCTTGGGTGGTGGCGATCAGGCGGCCGAGGAGCGGGCCGAAGAACTGCCAGCCGAGGGCGATCGCGGTGTCGGAGACCTGGAGGTGGGCGCTGCGGCCGTCCGAGCGGCTTCTGAGGCGTTCGACGTGGCCGGCGGCCTCCAGGCGGTGGATCACGGCTGTCGTCGCCTGAGAGGTCATCCCCAGCTGCTGAGCGAGCCAGCTCGGCGTGGCGTCCAGACCGGCCCGTTCGGCGTCCAGGAGGCGGATCAGCGCCCGTACGTCGGTGCCGTGCAAACCGGTCGTCCGGGCGAACTCCCCCGCCGCCAGCTCGAGACGCACCGCGACTTCACGCAGCAGGTGCACCACCTCCAGCGCCGCCGCCCGCTCGGGATCGGCCGGCCGCACTCCTTCACGCATGCCGACAGATTACCTCACTGAGTGAGCTATTCTCGGCTCATGACCTTCCAGGACGCGTACGACGCCCTCCTCGCCCGCTGGGACGTCCCGGTGGAACAACTCAACCTCGGCGGCACCCACGTGAACGCCTGCGGCCCCGCTGACGCTCCTCCGTTGGTCCTCCTGGCCGGGCATGGAGCCACCTCGACGGTCTGGTTCGCTGTCGCTCAGCACCTGGCGGAGGAGCGCCGCGTCTACGCCGTCGACCTGATCGGCGACGCAGGCCGCACGATCGGAACGCCACCCCGCACGGACGACGAGCTGATGACTTGGCTGACCGGAGTGCTCGATGCTCTGCACCTCGACCGAGCCACGCTGGCCGGACATTCGTACGGCTCACGGATCGCGCTCACTTACGCGCTTCGCAACCCGGGAAGAGTCGGCAAGCTCACACTGATCGATCCGACGGAATGCTTCACCGGCCTGAAGGCGAGCTATGTCGCCAGGGCTCTCCCCATGCTCCTGAAGCCCAGCCCGGCACGCATCGAGTCCTTCCTGCGCTGGGAGACGCAGGGCCTGCCGGTCACCCCGGACTGGTTGCGGCTGGCCGGACTGGCCGCTCTCGAGCCCACCACCCGACCGGTGCGGCCGCCGAGGCCGGCACTGGCTGACATCGAGCGCTTGGACTGCGAGCTCGTTGTCGTCGTCGCTGATCGCAGCAAGGCGCATGACCCCGACGAGGTCGCCCGGCGCGCCAGTGCCGCCGGGGCGAGCGTCGTACGGATCGCGACCGCCACCCACCACTCGCTGCCGGAGTTGCATGCCGAGGAACTGGCCGGGGCCTTGCTGCGAGCAGGGGCGAAGGGTTCGTAGCTTCCGTCTCCTCAGGTGTGTGGGCTCCTTGGGCGGCCACCGATCCGGACGAGCAGTGAGAGGCCGAGTTCGCGGCCGGACGTGATCCCGCCGGGACGGAGGAGCAAGGTCAGCAGCAGCGTCAGGGCGAGGATCAGTTGCTGGATACCAGGGTGCGGAGCCAGCTCGAGCGGGCCCACGTCGCCCCCGGCCTCGATCCTTCGGAGCAGCTCGGCCAGCATCGAGATGAACAGGGTCCCGATGACGGCGCCGCTCAGGCTTCGGATTCCGCCGACTATGAGCATGAGCAGTGTGAGCAGCGTGAGCTGGAGGTAGACGTCACCCGGGGTCAGCGCTCCGAGGAAGTGGGCATACAGGCCACCGCCGACACCGCACACGAACGCGCTGATGACGAATGCGATCGAGCGGTCGCGACGGATGCGGACCCCCAGCGCGGCGGCGGCGACGGGATCCTCGCGGGAAGCACGCAGCCGGAAGCCGGACCGGCTCAGTTGGTAGGCCAGGGCGACGGCGATCGCGCCGATGAGCCAGGGGACGGTGGCGCCGATGGTGAGATCGGCCGGGATCCCGACGATCCCCTGCGAGCCGCGCGTGACCGCATCCCAGTTGCTGATCACGACGTTGACGCTGATGAGCAGCGCCAGGCTTGCGATGCCTGCCGCCATCCCATCAAGCCGCAGGATCACCAGCGAGAAGACGGCTCCGAGCAGGAGGGAGAGCAGACCGGAGATGAGCAGCGCCGCGGGGAGGCTGAGCTCGAGCGCCGCGAGCCACCCCGGAAGCGCGGGCAGCAGGGCGTGCTTCAGGTTGTGGGGAATGGTCGTCAGCGCGGTGACATACGCACCCACGGCGACGAACACGACGTGGCCGAAGGACAGCACGCCTGAGTTGCCGACGAAGATGTACGTGCCGACGGCGATGACACCCATCACGAGCATCTGCGTGGCTGTCCGCTGGGTCGTCTCCGAGCCGGTCAGTGCCAGGCCACTGACCGCCAGCACCAGCAGCGTGCAGACGACGGCGGGGGCGCTGCGTGCGAGCACGGAGGTCCGCGGGTGCGTCATACGCGCACCGCCCCAGGGCGGCCCGCGATGCCATGCGGCCGGAACAAGAGGATCACGACGATCCCGAGGTACACCAGGGCGTCTCGGTACGGCGCCATCTCGCTGGGCAGATATGCCTGCAGCATCACCGAGAGCAGGGCGAGGACGAACGCGCCGAGAGCCGCCGCCCACAGCCGGCCGAGCCCACCGAGCACGACCGCGACGAAGCCGATGAGCACCGGACTCAAGCCCATGGCCGGCGTCAGCGTGCCCGTCCTCGCGACCAGGAAGATCGCCGCGATCGCCGCGAAGGCGCCGCTCATCCCGAACGCGGCAGCGACGACGAGGTTGGCGCGCACCCCGAGCGCACGGGCCATTCTGAAGTCCTCGGCCGCAGCGCGCATCTGGACGCCGAGCGGCGTCGCGCGCAGGAACCACGCGAGCCCCAGCAGCAGCACCGCGGTGACACCGACGATCGCGATGTCGAGCTTGCCGACGGACAATCCGGCCACCTCCACGCTCGCTCCGAGGCTCCCGAGCACGTCGGCGCTCTTCGGGTTGGCGCCCTCGAACAGCAGGACGCCGCCCTGGATGAACAGGCTGAGGGCGAAGGACGTCATCAGCAGCGTCTCCCCGGTCGCCCCGCGCACGGAGCGGAAGGCGAGCCGTTCCATCGCAAGCCCGGACCCGATGACGACGGCCACGACGAGTACCGCCGCCACGGCGAAGGGCAGCGCGGCGAACCACAGCAGCGCGTACCCGCCGATCATGATCAGCTCGCCGTGAGCGAAGTTGATCAGTCCCATGATGCTGAACAGCAGGGCGATACCGACGGCGATCAAGGCGTCGAGGCTGCCGAGGCTGAGCGCGTTGACGAGGTTCTGAGCCATCGCGCTCACCCCATGCCCAGGTGCTTGGCCCGGAACGACGGGTTCCGCAGCAGTTCGCTGGGCTCGTCCACCCGCTCGATCACGCCCCCGCGCAGCGAGAACAGGTGGTCGGCGAGCTTCACCGCCCGCGCGACGTTCTGCTCGACGAGGAGGATCGTCCGCCCCTCGTCGCGCAGCGCGGCGAGATTGGCGAACAGGTCGTCGAGCACCACCGGAGCGAGCCCGAGCGAAGGCTCGTCGAGGATCAGCAACTCTGGCGCGGCGACCAGCGCCCGTCCGATCGCGAGCTGCTGGCGCTCGCCGCCCGACAGCACCGCGGCGCGCTCGGAGAGGCGATCCGCCAGCGCGGGAAAGTGCCGCAGGGCCAGCCGCACCCGCTCCGAGACATCGACGCCTCCGGCCAGCGCGCAGCCGGCCAGACGGAGGTTCTCACCGATCGACAGCGTCCGGAACACGCCGCGCGACTCCGGGACGAACGCGATGCCCGCCCGGGCCCTGCGCTCCGGCGCCCAGTCCGTGATGTCCGCGCCGCGCCAGCGGACCGTTCCGCTCCGCGATCGCACCAAACCTTGGATCGCCTGCAGGATGCTGGACTTGCCGGCCCCGTTCGGACCGACGACCGCGACCACGTCGCCTCGTTCGATGCTCAGCGAAACCCCTTTCACGGCGTCGATCGGCCCGTACGAGACCTGCAGGTCGGAGATCTCGAGCAGCGTCATCCCATCGCCTCCGCCCCCAGGTACGCGGACACGACCTCGGGATCTGTCCGGATCTCGTCGGGGCTGCCGACCCGGAGCGTGACGCCGTGGTCGAGGACATGCACGCGATCGCACAGACTGAGGATCATCCGCACGTCGTGTTCGATCACGACGATCCCGCAGCCGAGCTCCTCGTGAATCTGCCGCACGGTCTGTGCCATCGCGACGCTCTCGTCGTCGTTGAGGCCCGCCGCCGGCTCGTCGAGCAGGAGCACTCGTGGCCGAGCGCACAGGGCGCGGGCCATGCCGAGGCGCCGCTGCACTCCGTACGGCAGGTCGCGGGCGAGGACATCGGCGCTCTCATCGAGGTCGAGCCGGTCCAGTGCCTCGCTCGCACGAGCGCGCGCGGCCGCCCAGGTTCCGCCGCAGCTGACCACCGCCGCCTCGCAGTTCTCGCGCACTGTCATCTGCGGGAATAAGCGGACGTCCTGGAACGTGCGGCTGATGCCCGCCCTCGCCCGACGGGGTGGATCCCAGCCAGTGATCCGCAGGCCGTCGAGCTCGACCTCGCCCGTAGTGGGGCGCTGGAAGCCCGACAGCACGTTGAGCAGCGTCGTCTTCCCGGCCCCGTTCGGCCCGATCAGCCCGAGGATCTCGCCGTGGTCCAGCTCGAGTCCGACGTCGTCCAGCGCGCACAGTCCGGCGAAGCGCACGGTCACGTGGCTCGTGCACAGCAGCGGCCGCATCGGGCTCAGCCTTTCGCGATCTTGCGTCCGCCGGCGTACATGGCGACCGGGCTGACCCGGCCTCCGTCGACGCCCATGATCACCGCGGGACGGTCGGTCACGATGTGCTGCGTCGCGCTGTACCCTGCGGGACCGGCGATCGTCTCGTACGACGCCAGACCGTCGATCGCCTTCGCCAGCGCGGCGCCGTCGGTGGTCTGAGCCGTCTCGATCGCCTTGGCGATCACCTGGATCGTCGCATAGCCGGTGAGCGCGTAGGCGGTGACAGCCGGCTCGCCGAACTTCGCCTTGTAGCGCGCGAAGAAGTCGTTCACATCCGCGCGCGGATCACCGCCGTACAGCGACCCGAAGGCGTCGTAGTAGAAGTTCTTCAGGTTCGGAACGCTCTGCAGCCAATAGTTGCCGTCCATGGCGATGTTCGACGTCACCGGGATGTCGACGCCCGCAGCTCGGAGCTGACGCAGAGCCGTGGCCGCTCCCGGGTTGTAGCTGCACAGCTCGAGCACGTCGGCGCCGGACTCCCGCAGCCGCGCGATCTGGCCGGCGAACGACGCGTCATTCTGCTGGATCGTTTCGGTCCCGACCACCTTGGCCTGCGGCTGGGCACTGAACCTCGACTCGAACGCGGCGCAGGTCTCCTTCGTGTGCGTGATGCTCGGATCGAGCCAGAGAAACGCCTTCCGGTAACCCTTGTCGTACGCGAACTGGGCGACGTTCTCCGCACCGGCCGCGCTCTTGGTGCCCATCGAGTACGCAAGCGGTCCCAGCGTGGGCACGTCGAACTGCGAGGAGCCCGCACAGGGCGACACCGCCACAACGTTCTTGCTGGTCGACGCGATGGCAGCGGGACTGCCCAGGTCGAAGTCGCACGTGACGAGCATGACCTGCGCCCCGTGCGACAGCAGGTCGAGCCCCACGGTGGTGCCGAGCGCCCGGTCGGACTTCGTATCGCCGTACTTGAGCTCGAGGTGGTGGCCCAGGACGCCGCCGTGGGCGTTGATGTCCGCCACGGCCAGCTCGGCGCCGCGAGACGGCCCGAGGTCGTACGCCGCAGCGAACCCCGAGCGCGCGACCGCCATTCCGATGACGATCGACCCGTCCGGCAACTTCGCCTTCGCGGACGATCGCCCTGAGTCAGCAGGGCCGCCGCAGCCGGCGGCCACGGTCAACCCAAGGATCCACACAGTCAGGAGAACGACGATTCGGCGCATCGCAAATTCCTTGATCTCGAGGGCGAGCTTGGCATTTGCAATCTAAGGCACTGAAATCTCAATGTCTAGCATCAGATATCTCAACTGCTCGGATCGGTGGACCAGGCCGGTTCGGGCTCCTGACCTGACTCGTGCCGGGGTGCCGCCGGGGGGATCCGCGGCCAGGTGCCGTGGGAGGTGCTCGCTGGGTCCTCCGCGGGTCGAACCGTCGTCCAGGGTCGCGGACCCGGCCGCCGAGCTTTGTCGAGCCCGTCGAGTTCTTTACGGAGATTGCTCGCCCGATCCCGAACAATGCGGCGTCTGCCATTTCGGAGGCATTCTTCGGGTCGCCAAAGGGAATGTGTAGCTGCACAATTCCGTAAACGTCGTGCGCAACTCCGGCAAACTGCGCCCGGCCGGCCGGCGCCACGGAGGTAGCCGGCGCACAGGCGCGTTCGACCGTTCCAGGCAAGGAGAGTTCCACCGCCTGGCAAGGTCGGCAGTCGGCGCGGCCACACGTTGTATGTGACCGTAGTCACTAATATTCGAGCCTCATTCGCCGGGACCGCGCACGTGCCCATCTGCCAATACTCGCCGTGCGCCGCTAAAACCCCCGCGATAACAACACCGAATGGGTCACTGACGGGAAGGCGCCGGCCAACACGACAGCTGCCCGCAGGCTTGTCGCATCTCCGCTGTGGAGGTGTGACTAGCCTGCGGGCAGCCGATGCTCTGGCGTCAGGAGAGGGCGGAGCCGGCCTTGTAGGCGGCCCAGGTGGTGTTCCAGTCGGTCCAGCCGTTGCCGGGCTCCATGTGGCGGGCGGTGCCGGTGACGGTGACGGGGTCGCCGCGCAGCGTCTGGTTGAAGAACCACTGGGCGTCCGCGAGGCTCATGCCGACACAGCCGTGGCTGACGTTGGCGCTGCCCTGGCTGCCGGCCGACCACGGCGCACCGTGGATGAACTCACCGGAGCTGGTCACCCGCTGGGCCCACTTCACGTCGCTGATGTTGTAGTAGTTCGGGTCGCCCGGCTTGATGCCGATCGTCGCGGCGTCCATCCGCTTGGTGGTGAACTTCTCCATGATCACCTTCACGCCGCTGCGGGTGGTGAACCCGTCCTTGCCGGCGGTGATCGGGATGGTGCGGGCCAGCTTGCCGTTGATCGTCACAGTCATCGAGTGCTTCTTGACGTTCACGGTGCTGACGACCGACTTGCCGATCGAGAACGCGATCTTGCGGCTGCTCGTGCCCCAGGTGTTGTTGCCGGCGTTGACGCCCTGGGTGTCGATGTTGACGCTCACCTTGGTGCCGGCCGGCCAATAGTTCATCGGCCGGTAGTTGACCTGCTTGCTGTTCACCCAGTGCCAGGTGCCGGTGACCGGCACCGAGGTGGTCACCTTCAGCCGCTTCTCCACCGCCGCACGGTCCTTGACCGGGTTGTTCCAGTAGATCTGGATCGGCAGCGCGACGCCGACGGTCTCACCGTTCAGCGGGACGACCGAGGCCTTCAGGCTCTTCGTGGCCTTCAGCGTCCTGAAGTTCGAGCTGATCGGCACGGTCCCGCCGTCGGTGCCCTCGGCGGAGCCGCTCAGGGTGTACGACGCGCCCGGCTTGAGGTGGTCCGACGAGGTCCACTGGGTCTTGTCCGTGTTGAAACTGCCGTCGACCTTGTCGCCGTCGTCGTCCTTCAGCGTGACCTCGGACAGCTTGCCCTGGGACGTGGACACGGTCACCGGCTTGTCCGGCTGCACCGACGACGCGCCCTGGGCGGGCACGATCGTGAGATTCGCCGCGGCCGGATCCTCCGACGGGGTGGTCGACGCGCCCGGGGTCGTCGACGCGCCGGGGGTGCCATTGCCCTGCGTCGTGGACGCACCAGGCGTTGACGGGCTGTTGCCGCCCGCCTCCGTGTCGCTGCACGCCGTACCGGCCAGCAGCAGGACACAGATCCCCGCCACGGCAAGGCCGTGCTTCCTCACCGAACCGCTCACCATTCCCCAGCTCTCCCCTGTTTGGTCAAACCGCCGCAAGGGTAACCCGCCAAACGGACAGTTCCGTGCAACGCACCGCCACCGGAGTGGTACGGACCACAACGGCCTGTTACCGGTGGCGTCTCTAAAGACGCACGAAAACGCCGCCCGGTTCGTTCCCGGACGACGTTTTTCGTACGACGCTCAACTAGTGAGCGTGGTCACCGCGGTAATACTCGAAGATGAAGCCGCTCAATGTCACGATGCCGATGCCGCAGCCGGCGATGAACAGCCACCAGCCGAAGACGATGCCGAGCACGGCCACCGCCAGCGTCAGCGCGGTCCACAGCGGCCACCACGAGTAGGGCGGGAAGAAGCCGAGCTCACCGGCTCCCTCGACGATCTCGGCTTCCTTGCGGTCCTCCGGGCGGGCGTCCATCCGGCGGGCGGTGATGCTCAGGTAGAACGTCACCAGCAGAGCCAGGAAGAACGTCATCACCAGCGCGGTGGTCCCGGTCGGGTCGTTCGACATCAGCCAGTAGATCGGCGTGACGACCAGCACGAACACGCTCAGGATCCCGAAGACCCAGGCTTCGACCTTCACGCCTTGTCCTTCCCCTCAGCCTCGGTATCCGCGGCGACGACCTGCTCCAGGTGCTCGACCCGGCCCTCGTCCTCACCCGCGTCCAGCAGGTTGTCCTGGCCGGCCCGGTTGTCCGGGTATTCGGCCAGGGCGAGGTCGGCGTGGTGCAAGTCGAACGCCGGGCTCTCGGACCGGATCCGCGGCAGCTTCTCGAAGTTGTGCCGCGGCGGCGGCGAACTGGTCGCCCACTCCAGCGACCGGCCCCAGCCCCACGGGTCATCGACGCCGACCTTCGGCGACTTGCGCGACTTGTAGACGTTGTAGAAGAACGGCAGCATCGACAGGCCGAGGATGAAGGCGCCGACGCTGGACACCTCGTTCAGCGTCGTGAAGCCCTCGTTCGCGCCGTACGACGCGTAGCGCCGCGGCATGCCCTCGACACCGAGCCAGTGCTGCACCAGGAACGTGGTGTGGAAGCCGATGAACAGCAGCCAGAAGTGCAGCTTGCCGAGGCGTTCGTCGAGCATCCGGCCGGTGAACTTCGGCCACCAGAAGTAGAACCCGGCGAACATCGCGAACACGACGGTGCCGAACACGACGTAGTGGAAGTGCGCGACCACGAAGTACGAGTCGGACAGCTGGTAGTCCAGCGCCGGCGAGGCCAGGATGATGCCGGTCAGACCGCCGAAAAGAAATGTCGTCAAGAAGCCGATCGCCCAGAGCATCGGCGTGTCGAACGACACCGATCCGCCCCACATCGTGCCGATCCAGTTGAAGAACTTGACCCCGGTCGGGACCGCGATCAAGAACGTCATGAACGAGAAGAACGGTAGGTTCACCGCTCCGGTGACGAACATGTGGTGCGCCCACACCGCCACCGACAGGACCGCGATACCCAGCGTCGCGCTGACCAGACCGATGTAGCCGAAGACCGGCTTGCGGCTGAACACCGGCAGGATCTCGGTGATGATGCCGAAGAACGGCAGCGCGATGATGTACACCTCGGGATGCCCGAAGAACCAGAACAGATGCTGCCACAGCAGTGGCCCACCGTTCGCGGCATCGAAGACGTGAGCCCCCAAGGCTCGATCCGCCTCCAGCATCAGCAGCGCGCCGGCCAGGATCGGGAAGGCGATCAGGACGAGGATCGACGTGACCAGGATGTTCCAGGTGAAGATCGGCATCCGGAACATCGTCATACCCGGTGCGCGCATGGTGATGATCGTGGTGACGAAGTTGACCGCACCGAGGATCGTGCCCAGACCGGCCATCCACAGACCCATGATCCACAGGTCACCGCCGATACCCGGCGAGCGGACCGCGTTGGACAGCGGGGCGTAGGCGAACCAGCCGAAGTCGGCCGCGCCGCCCGGGGTGAAGAACCCGCTGAGCGTGATCAGGCCGCCGAACAGGAACAGCCAGAAGCTGAACATGTTCAGCCGCGGGAACGCCACGTCGGGGGCACCGATCTGGATCGGCATGATCTCGTTCGCGAAGCCGACGAACAGCGGGGTCGCGAACAGCAGCAGCATGATCGTGCCGTGCATGGTGAAGAGCTGGTTGTAGACCTCTTCATTCACGATCTGCAGACCCGGCTTGGCCAGCTCGGCCCGGATCACCAGCGCCATCACGCCGCCGATCAGGAAGAACGCGAACGACGTGATCAGGTACATGTGGCCGATCAGCTTGTGGTCGGTGGTGGTCAGCCACTTGACCGCGATCTGGCCCTTGCTGCGCCGCCGCGGCATCACGGTGGTGCTGGTACCGATAGCGCCGGTGCGCTCGGCGATGTCGGTCACTTCTCGCCCTCCTGCTCGCCGTGCCCGGGAATCGTGGTCGCGTCCGAGCCACCGGTGGCGGCGCCGGTCTGGCCCTTGGCGGCCAGCTCGCGCAGATGCGCGTCGTACTCGTCGCGGGAGACCACGTTCACCGAGAACACCATCCGGCTGTGGTAGAGCCCGCAGAGCTCGGCGCACTTGCCGGCGAAGATGCCGGTCTTGGTCGGGGTCAGCTGGAACTTGTTCGTCCGGCCCGGGATGACGTCGAGCTTGAAGTAGAACGACGGCACCCAGAAGGAGTGGATCACGTCCGGCGAGGTCAGCACGAACTCGACCGACTCGTCCACCGGCAGCCACAGCTGGGCGGGCTTGGACAGCGTGCCGGTCTCCCAGACGCCCTGCTGCCCGTCGACGGTGTCCTTGTAGTTGAAGGTCCACTGCCACTGCTGGCCGACCACGTTGATGGTGTGGTCCGTGCTGGCCGACATCTTGGTGACTTCGTTGCCGTGCTCGATGGTGTAGAAGAACAACACCCCGATGATGGCGAACGGCGCCAGCGTGTAGAGCACCTCCAGCGGCAGGTTGTACCGCACCTGCCGAGGGGCGTCGTCGTTGCGCTTGTGGTACCGCACCACGACCCACAGGATCAGGCCCCAGACCAGCACGCCCACGATCAGGGCGGCGATCCAGGCACCGACCCAGAGGCTCTCGATGGCCCCGGTCCGGTCCGATGCACCCACGGGGAGACCGCCCCGTTTCCACTGCTCCTTGGTCGCCTGCGAACAACCGGTCAGCAGCAGGGTGCCGAGCACCACTCCCGTACCAACCAGCAGGCGTCGCTTCGCCGGACGTGTGGCGCCGGCAGGTACTGCCGTGCGCTCCTCCACTCCGGGCGTGCCGTTCGAACCCACGGGGCGCCTTTCCCTTCCCAAGTGAGACTGACGACCAAACACTACTGGACACCTTTGGCGATCTTGCGGACAGGTAGGGCTTAGCGTTTCCCGTGTGAGTGAGCGTGCCTATCTGGATGCCGCGTCGGCCGAGTCGTTGCATCCGGCCGCGCGGGAAATGTTGCTGTCGGCAGTCGATTCCGGATGGGCGGATCCGGTCCGGTTGCACCACGAGGGACGGACCGCGCGGCTGCTGCTGGACAACGCCCGCGCGGTGCTCGCGGACGCGGTCGGAGTGCGGCCGGACGAGCTGTATCTGACCACCTCGGGTACGGCGGCCATCCGCGCCGGACTGACCGCGATCACGGCCGCCCGGAAGCGGGCCGGGTCCACCGTTGTCCACAGTGCTGTCGAGCATTCCGCCGTACTGCACACCGCGGGTGCCGACGGGGTCGAGGTGGGTGTGGACTCGGCGGGCCGGGTTGACCTGGATGCGTTCGCGGCGGCGGTGCGGCAGACCGGGGTGGCGGTGGCGGCGTTGCAGTCGGCCAACCATGAGGTCGGCACGCGGCAGCCGATCGACGCCGCGGCCGAGGCGTGTGGCGACGTACCGCTGTTCGTCGACGCGGCCGCCTCCATCGGGCACGACACCGTACCCGCGGGGTGGTCGGCGTTGACGGCGAGCGCGCACAAATGGGGTGGACCGGCGGGCGTCGGCCTGCTGGCGGTCAAGAAGGGCACACGGATCGCGCCGGCGTGGCCGATGGACGAGCGGGAGGACGGCCTCTCCCCCGGGTTCCCGGACGTGCCGAGTGCGCTGGCAGCCGCTGCCGCGTTGCAGGCCCGGCTCAGCGAGGCCGAGGAGCTGAACAAGCAGCACCGGGCCTGGATCGACGAAGTACGACGCCGAGTGGCCGCGGACATCCCGGATGTGGAGGTGGTGGGCGATCCCGACGACCGCGTGCCGCACATCCTGACGTTCTCCTGTCTCTACGTGGACGGCGAGGCACTCGTGACCGCATTGGACGCGGAAGGGTTCGCGGTCTCCAGTGGCTCGGCCTGTACGTCGAGCACGCTCAAGCCGTCGCATGTCCTCGCGGCCATGGGCGTCCTGACTCATGGCAACGTCCGCATTTCCCTGACGCGCGGCTCGACCTATGCGGAGATCGACCGGTTCTGTGCGGTGGTGCCTGGTGTGGTCCGGCGGATCCGGGCGGAGGTGGGGATGTGAACGTCGACCTCGACTGCAGCGGCCTGCTCTGCCCACTCCCGGTGATCAAACTGGCCAAGACGCTACCGACCGTTGCCGTCAGCGACACCGTCACGGTCCTCGCGGATGATCCGGCCGCGGCCACCGACATCCCGGCCTGGTGCCGGATGCGCTCCCAGGAACTCGTGTCGGCGGCAGGAAACACGTATGTCGTTCGACGCGTCAGCTGAGAGACTCCGCGGGTGACCGACTTCGCACACAAGCCGACACTGACCGGTGACCTCGTCATCCTGCGCCCGTTGGACGAGAGCGACTACGACGCGCTGATGGCGGCGATGGCCGATCCCGAGGTGAGCAAGTTCACCAGCGACCACGACGGTGGTGGCGTCGAGGAGGAGACGTACCGAGACTGGCTGCGGACCCGCAAGGATCAGACCGACCGCCTGGATCTGGCGATCGTGTCGAAGGCGACCGGCCGGACCGTCGGTGAGGCGGTGCTCAACAAGTGGAGTCCGGAGGACGAGTCCTGCAACTTCCGGATCCTGATCGGCGCGGACGGCCGGGATCACGGATTCGGCTCCGAGGCGACCCGGCTGATCGTCGGCTACGGGTTCGAGCAGCTCGGCCTGCACCGGATCTCGCTCACGGTGTTCGCGTTCAACCCGCGGGCACAGCGGGTGTACGAGAAGGCCGGGTTCGTCGAGGAGGGGCGGCTGCGGCACGCGCTCAAGTGGGACGGTGAGTGGGTCGACGACATCACGATGGCGATCCTGGCTCCCGAATGGGAGGCGCTACGGTCGAAGGCGTGATCGACGCCGAACGCCTCGCCGTACTGACCGGAGCCGGGATCTCGACCGCGTCGGGGATCCCCGACTTCCGCGGGCCGCAGGGGTTGTGGACGAAGGACCCGGCGGCGCAGGCGATGTTCGACATCGACGAGTACGTCGCCAGTCGCGAGGTCCGCGTGGAGGCATGGAAGCATCGCTTGGCCGCCCCGGCCTGGACCGCCGAGCCGAACCCGGGTCACCTGGCGCTCGTGGAGCTGGAACGCCAGGGGCGGCTGACCGGACTCATCACCCAGAACGTCGACGGCCTGCACCAGAAGGCCGGCTCGTCGCCTGATCTGGTCCACGAGTTGCACGGCACGATCTGGTTCGTCGACTGCCTCGGCTGCGGACGCCGGATCCCGATGGCCGACGTACTCCCCCGGCTCGAGGCCGGCGACGAGGACCCGGCCTGCGAGGTCTGCGGCGGGATCCTGAAGTCGGCGACCGTGTCCTTCGGCCAGTCCCTCGACCAGGCGGTTCTCGACCGGGCCGTCGCGGCCACCGAGTCCGCCGACGTCTTCCTCGCCGTCGGCACCTCCCTGCAGGTCTACCCGGCTGCCGGTCTCTGCGACCTCGCACTGACCGCCGGCAAGCCGCTGATCGTCCTCAACGCCCAGCCGACCCCGTACGACGACGAGGCCACGACCGTGCTCCGCACGCCGATCGAGTCCACGCTTCCCGGCCTCGTCACCTGACCGCGACGTCCCAGGCCTTCCCACGATGGAAGTCGCGGGTTAGCGTCCGCCCAGGGTCACCGGCTGGGAGGGAACCGTGATGCGTGGGTTCAGGCGTTGGACGGCAGGCTTCACCGCGGCGGCGGTGATCGTTCTCGGACTAGGTACGGCGACTTCCGCGCCGGCGCAAGTGACGGCCGAGCGGGTGATCACGCTGACCGGGTCGTTGCAGGATGAGCTGGGGTGTGCGGCGGACTGGGATCCGGGGTGCGCCGCGACCAGTCTGGGGGCGGCAGCGCCGTACACGAAGGTGTTCGACGTGCCGGCCGGCTCGTACGAGTACAAGGTCACCGTGAACCATGCCTGGGACGAGAACTACGGCGCCGGCGGTGTGCTGAACGGGGCGAACATCCCGCTCGCGATCCAGGGTCCGGCGAAGCTCTTGTTCAGCTACGACGACACCAGTCACGTCGTCACGGTGAAGCCGGTCGACCTCGCCGGGCCGGCCGTGACCGCGGCCGACAAGACGCTGGCGTCGCCGAGTCTGCGCAAGGACCTCACGAAGGAGCGGTTCTACTTCCTGATGGCGGACCGGTTCGCCAACGGCGACAAGGCGAACGACGCCGGCGGCCTGACCGGCGACCGGTTGCAGACCGGACTCGACCCGGCCGACAAGGGCTTCTACCACGGCGGCGACCTGTCCGGCGTGATCCAGAAGCTCGACTACATCAAGTCCCTGGGTACGACGTCCATCTGGCTGACCCCGTCGTTCAAGAACCGGCCGGTGCAGGGCGAGGGCGCGAATGTGAGCGCCGGGTACCACGGCTACTGGATCACCGACTTCACCCAGATCGATCCGCACCTCGGCACCAACGCGGACATGAAGCAGCTGATCAGCCTCGCGCACCGCAAGGGGATGAAGGTTTTCTTCGACATCATCACCAACCACACCGCGGACGTGATCGACTACCAGTCCCATCAGTACGGGTACATCCCGAAGTCGACGTCGCCGTACAAGGATGCTGCCGGCAACGTCTTCGACGACAAGACCTATGCGGGCGGCGACACGTTCCCGCCGCTGGACAAGAACACCTCGTTCCCGAACGTGCCGGTGTTCCGGACGCCGGCGGACGAGACCGTCAAGGTGCCGGCCTGGCTGAACGACCCGACGCTCTACCACAACCGCGGCGACTCGACCTTCGCCGGCGAGTCCGCGGAGTACGGCGACTTCGTCGGGCTGGACGACCTGTTCACCGAGCAGCCGAAGGTCCGCGACGGGATGATCGACGTCTACAAGACCTGGGCCGAGTTCGGCATCGACGGGTTCCGGATCGACACCGTCAAGCACGTGAACATCGAGTTCTGGCAGAAGTTCTCCCCGGCGATCCTGGCCGCGGCCAAGAGCGCGGGGTCGAAGAACTTCTTCATGTTCGGCGAGGTGTTCGACGCGAATCCGCAGTTCATGTCGACGTACACGACGAAGGGCGCGTTGCAGGCCACGCTCGACTTCGGCTTCCAGCAGAGCGCGGTCGCCTACGCGAAGGGTGACCCCGGCACCAAGCTGCAGGACTTCTACGCGGGCGACGACTACTACACCGACGCCGACTCGAACGCGTACCAACTGCCGACCTTCCTCGGCAACCACGACATGGGCCGCGTCGGCATGTTCCTCAAACAGGGCGGCGCGTCGGGTCAGGAGCTGCTGGCGCGGGACAAGCTGGCGCACTCGCTGATGTTCCTGACCCGCGGGCAGCCGGTCATCTACTACGGCGACGAGCAGGGGTTCACCGGTCCGGGCGGTGACAAGGACGCGCGGCAGGACATGTTCGCGACCAAGACCGCGGACTACGCCGACGACGAGGTCGTCGACGGATCCGGTACGACGACGATCGGCAGCAAGGACCGGTACGACGTCAACGCGCCGATGTACAAGCACATCGCGGCCCTGGAGCAGCTGCGGGCCAAGTACCCGGCGCTGGCCGACGGCCGGCAGGTGCACCGCTACTCGTCGAACACCAACGGCCTGTATGCCTTCAGCCGGCTCGGCACCGACAACATCGAATACCTGGTGGTCGCGAACAACTCGAAGACGTCCGCGTCCGCGACGATCCCGACGTACGGCCCGAACACCTGGCTCAAGCCGGTCTATGGCGGCTCCAACGCGGTCAAGACCGACCGTGAGGGCAGAGTGCTGCTCAGCCAGGCGCCGCTGTCCGTGACCGTCTACCAGGCAGCCAACAAGGTCCGGTCGCGCTCCAAGGCTCCGGCTGTCTACATGAGCTCGCCGGAGCTCGGTGCGACGGTCGGTGGGCGTGCCGAGATCGGTGCGGCCGTGCCGGAGAACACTCCAGTGACCGTGACCTTCGGCTACCGGCCTGTGGGTACGACGGCCTGGCAGCGACTCGGCTCCGACGACAACGCGCCGTACCGCGTGTTCCAGGACGTGTCGGCGCTGCCCAAGGGGACGCTGCTCGAGTACCGGGCCGTGCTGCGGGATGTGTCGGGTAACTACTCGGTCTCCGGTTCGTACGGCGTGGTCGGCGATGCTCCGACGCCAGGTGGTGGCGGTGGTGGGACCGGTCCCGTCGTACAGCCCGCCAACGTGAGCGTGCCTGGTGATCACAACAGTGAGATGGGCTGCGCCGGTGACTGGGATCCGGCCTGCAGCCAGGCGCAGCTGACGCTGGACCCGAAGGACAAGGTGTGGAAGGGGACGTACACCCTCCCGGCTGGTGAGCACGCGTACAAGGCCGCGATCAACAAGACCTGGGACGTGAACTACGGTGCCGGCGGCG
Organism: Kribbella sp. CWNU-51; assembly: GCF_054073265.1. Taxonomy (NCBI): domain Bacteria; kingdom Bacillati; phylum Actinomycetota; class Actinomycetes; order Propionibacteriales; family Kribbellaceae; genus Kribbella; species Kribbella sp. CWNU-51. The sequence continues at coordinate 216,917 of NZ_JBSXMZ010000040.1, read as the reverse complement.
TCCTGAACGGCGCGAACATCTCCTACACGGCTCCAACCGGTCCGGTCACCTTCTACTACGAACACGGGCGGCATTACGTCACGTCCAGTGCCGAGGGACCGATCATCACCGTGCCCGGCTCGTTCCAGTCGGAGCTCGGCTGTCCGGGCGACTGGGACCCGTCGTGCATGCGGCCGTGGCTGACCGACGAGAACGGCGACGGAACCTACACGTGGTCGACCAGTGAGTTGGGAGCGGGGAGTTATGAGGCGAAGGTCGCGCACAACCTGTCCTTCGACGAGAACTACGGCGCCGGCGGAGTCAAGAACGGCGCAAACATCCCGTTCACCGTTCCGGGCGACGGTCTGGTCGTCACCTTCTCCTACGTCATCGCAACCCACGTGCTGACCGTGACCACGTCCCGGCCGGGTGCGCAGCCGGACCTCAGCCAGGCCAAGGCCTACTGGCTGACTCGCGACCTGCTCGCCGTACCGCCGGTCGCCCACCCGGAGCAATCGCGCTGGCGACTGCACTGGTCGGCCGACGGCTCGCTGAAGGTCGACGCGAACGACATCGGTGGCTCGTCGTCCGGACTGCGTTATGACCCGGCCGGGATCCCTGCGTCGGTGCTGGCGAAGTTCCCGGCGTTGAAGGGCTATACCGCGCTGAGACTCGACCACGCTGACGCTCGGAAGATCCTCACCGGACAACTCGGGCTCGCACAGTACGACGACGTGGGTCGGTTGCTGGATGCGACCGGCGTCCAGATCCCGGGTGTGCTCGACGATGTCTACGGCAGTGCCGCGGGGCGCACGTACGGCGTGAACTGGCACGGCGGTGCGCCGACGTTCACGCTGTGGGCGCCGACCGCGCAAGCGGTGACCCTGCTGGTCGGGTCCAGCCGGGTGCCGATGCGACTCAACAACGATGGGTCGTGGTCAGTCGACGGACCACGGTCGTGGAAGAACGCGTCGTACCGCTATGAGGTGAAGGTCTACGCGCCTTCGACGGGCAAGGTCGAGACGAACGTCGTCACCGATCCGTACTCGGTCGCGCTCACGACGGACTCGGCGTACTCGGTCGCCGTCGATCTGAACGATCCGGCCGGGAAGCCGGCGCTCTGGTCGGGTACGCCGGCGCCGAAGCTGGCGCGGGGTGTCGACTCGACCATCTACGAGCTGCACGTCCGCGACTTCTCGATCAACGACAGCAGCGTGCCGGCCGCTCACCGCGGGACCTACCTGGCCTTCGCGGACCAGGGCAACGGGACGAAGCACCTGCAGACGCTCGCGGCGGCCGGTCTCAACACCGTGCACCTGTTGCCGACGTTCGACATCGCGTCGATCCCGGAGACCGGGCAGCAGACGCCGGCCTGTGATCTGACGTCGTTCCCGGCGGACTCCGATCAGCAGCAGGCCTGCGTGACGGCGGTCGCGGCGAAGGACGGCTTCAACTGGGGCTACGACCCGTACCACTGGCTTGCGCCGGAGGGTTCGTACGCGACCGCCGGTGATGGCCTGGCCCGCGTCGCCGAGTTCCGCACGATGGTCGGCGGACTGCACAAGTCCGGGCTGCGCGTCGTACTGGATCAGGTCTACAACCACACCCCGGCGGCCGGCCAGGCGCCGACGTCCGTGCTGGACAAGGTCGTGCCCGGGTACCACCAGCGGCTGAACGCGACGGGCAAGGTGGAGACGTCGACCTGCTGCAGCAACATCGCCACCGAGCACGCGATGGCCGAGAAGATCATGGTCGACAGCACCGTCAGCTGGGCGCGCAACTACCGGGTCGACGGCTTCCGCTACGACCTGATGGGCCACCACAGCAAGGCGAACATGCTGAAGATCCGCGCCGCGCTGGACAAGCTGACCCTGGCCAAGGACGGGGTGGACGGCAAGAGCATCTACTTGTACGGCGAGGGCTGGAACTTCGGCGAGGTCGCGAACGACGCGCTGTTCGTCCAAGCGCGGCAGGGCAACCTCGGCGGCACCGGGATCGGCACGTTCTCCGACCGGCTCCGCGACGGGGTCCGCGGCGGCGGTCCGTTCGACGACAATCCGCGGATCCAGGGCTTCGGCTCTGGCGAGGCGAGCGACCCGAACGGCGACCCGATCAACGGCACGCCCGCCGAACGCGCTCAGCGACTCGCCCACGACACGGATCTGATCCAGCTCGGCCTGGCCGGCAACCTGCGCTCGTTCACCTTCCGCTCCGCCTCGACCGGCGACGTCGTCCGCGGTGACGCGGTCGACTACAACGGCGCACCGGCCGGGTACGCCGACCAGCCGGACGAGGTGATCAGCTATGTCGATGCCCACGACAACGAGACGTTGTGGGACACGCTGACCTACAAGTTGCCGACAGCCATGACGATGCCGGACCGGATCCGGATGAACACGGTGTCACTGGCAACGACTGCGCTGGCCCAGACGCCGTCGTTCTGGCACGCGGGCGCCGACCTGCTGCGGAGCAAGTCGCTCGATCGCAACTCCTACGACTCGGGTGACTGGTTCAACACCCTCGACTGGACCGGCGCCGACAACGGCTTCGGCCACGGTCTGCCGCCCAAGGCCGACAACGAGGCCAAGTGGTCCTACATGAAGCCGCTGCTCGCCAACCCGGCGCTGAAGCCGACCGCTGCCGACGTGGCGACCGCCTCCGCCGCAGCCGCCGACCTGCTGAAGCTGCGCTTCTCGAGCCCGCTGTTCCGGCTCGGCTCCGCGGAGCTGATCAACCAGAAGCTCACCTTCCCGGTCAGCGGCACGACGCCCGGTGTGATCACGATGCGCATCGACGACACCGTAGGCCCGAACGTCGACCCGGCCCTGAAGGGCGTCCTCGTCGTCTTCAACTCCACGGGAGCGGCGGTCACACAGCAGGTCCCAGGCCTGGCCGGCGCCAACCTGGCCCTGTCCCCCGTCCAGGCGAACGGCTCCGACACAGTCGTCAAGCAGACCACCTGGACCGCCGGAACGGGCACAGCCACAGTCCCACCACGAACCGTCGCCGTACTCGTCCAGCACTAGCTGGGCGAGGAGGACCGGCCCTCACCTGACCAGGCTGTGTCAGGTGAGGGCTGCGAAGCGGCTGGCGGCGACGAAAGCGGCAAGAGCCAGCAGAGTCGTGTTGGCGGCGACCGGCTTGGGTTCGCGGAGTGAGGCGTGGGAGGTGGCGGCGCCGATCATGACGATGGCCAAGCCCACGGCTGCGAGGGGTGTAAGGAGTCGGGCCTGGTCGGTCAGCCAAGGGGCGAAGAGGCCGACGACGGCCAGGAGTTCGCAGATGGCGACGACGCGGACCAGCGGCATCGGGAAGGGCGCGATGCCGGTCTGACCGGTGGCGAGCAGGCGGGCGCGGGACATGGTGGCCTTGACGGCACCGGAGTACGCGAAGATCGCGGCCAGGATTCCGGAGAAGACCCAGGTGACTGTGTTCATGCCGATTGCAGACGATCGACAATCCGATCCTGTGACACTGTCACTGGGAGGCGTCCTCGATCGTCTGTGAAAGGTGTGATGGAGGAACTCAGGCCACTGCTCCTGTCGATCGCGTACCGGATGCTGGGGAGCTTCGGTGACGCGGAGGACGTCGTACAGGAGGCTTATCTCCGGCTGCATCGAGAAGCTGCGGTGGAGTCGCCGAAGGCGTTCCTGACCACGGTGACGACGCGGTTGGCGATCGATCAGTTGCGGTCCGCGCGCCGGCAGCGCGAGACCTACCTCGGCCCGTGGCTGCCCGAGCCGGCCGTCGACGAGTACGTCGACCTCGCCGACCGGGCCGCGTTGTCGGACTCCGGGGACGGCGGCGGCAAGGGCGGCTTCCCGCGACCGGTGCACGGTGCCGGCAATGTCGCCCGGATGCTGATCGGCGCCTTCGGCAAGTTCGGCGACCTGGCCGTCGAAGGAGTGCACGTCGGCGGCCAGCCGGCGCTCCGCGTCCACGACCCGGCCGATCGCACCATCGCCATCTGGTCGTTCGTCGTCACCGAGGGCCGGATCACGACCATCCACGGCGTCGTCAATCCCGACAAACTCACCCAGCTGGGGTCGTCAGGGCACCCGCACGACCAGGGCTGACGGATCGACCGACGCGCTGAGCGAGCGGCCGTCCGCGATGGTGTCGCCGTCCAGCTCGCGTCGTACGGTCTTCGCGGCCGTCACCTGGATCCGCCGCCCGGTGAACCGCTGGACATGCTGCTCGCGCATCGACTTCACCACCAGGCTCAAGGCCAGCCGCGGCCATTGGCCGACCGTTCGGGGCGACAGCACCACGGCATCGATGAGCCCGTCGTCCGGGACCGCGTCGGGCAGCAGCGGGATGTTCGCCTGTAGGGTGCCGACGTTGCCGATCACCACGGTCCGCGCCCGGCGGCGTACCGGTGGCTGGTCGTCGACGGTGATCTCGACCTGCACGGACGGACTGTTCAGGTTCCTGATCGTCGACACGACGTACGCCGCCCAGCCGACCCGCTTCTTCAGCTCGTCCGGGGCGTCCGCGATGATCGCCGCGTCCAGTCCCATGCCAGCCATCACGACGAACCGGTCGGTGGTCAGCTCGTCGCCTTCGATCTGCACACTGTCGATCCGCCGCTCGGTGCCGTCGAGCACCTCGGTCAGCGCGTCATCCATGTCCAGGGAGATCCCGAGGTTGCGGGCCAGCAGGTTCCCGGTCCCGGCCGGCAGCACGGCGACCGGGATATCGGTCCCGGCGAGCTCGGCGCAGACCACCCGCACGGTGCCGTCCCCACCGGCGACCACGACCAGGTCGACGGCGTCCTTGATCGCGCGCTGGGCCATCGTCACGCCCGCATCGTCCTCGGTCGTCTCCAGCCACAGCGCGATGTCGACGCCGCGCTCGGTCACGGCGGTCTCGACGGTCCGGCGAAAGTCGTCGGGCACTTTGATCGGGTTGACAATCACAGCTGCTCGTTTGGCGGAACTCACCTGATATTTGTCCGTTCGGGAAGATAACGTGCCTGGGGTGAGCAGACTTGCACGGAGTACGCCAGAAGCCCAGGGGTTGTCCGCCGCGGCGCTCGACGCGTTCGTCGCGGCGCTCGACGCGTCCACGCCGGAGATCCAGACCGTGATGCTGCTGCGGCACGGTCACGTCGTCCTCGAGGAGGCCTGGTCACCGTACCGGCTGACCGATCCGCACCTGCTGTTCTCGGTGTCGAAGAGCTTCACCTCGACCGGCGTCGGCCTGGCGATCGACGCCGGCCTGCTGTCGCTGGACGACCAGGTCATCTCGTTCTTCGAGCCCGACGAGTTGCCCGCGACGATCAGCGACAACCTGGCCGCGATGAAGGTCCGGCACCTGCTGACCATGACCACCGGGCACAGCCAGGACACCGTCGAGGCACTCTCCCGGGACCGCCGGATGATCAAAGTCTTCCTCGGGCTCGACGTCGACCACGAGCCGGGCACCGTGTTCGTGTACAACAGTGGCGCGACGTACGTGCTGTCAGCGATCCTGCAGCGACTGACCGGTGAGCGGCTGCTCGACTACCTGCGCCCCCGGCTGTTCGAGCCGCTCGGCGCGACCGAGGCGTCCTGGCAGGTGTCGACGGAGGGCGTCACCGTCGGCGGCTGGGGTCTGAGCATCAACACCGAGTCGCTGGCGTGCTTCGGTCAGCTCGTGCTCCAGGCCGGCGTGTGGGAGGGCAAGCAACTCGTCCCCGCCGAGTGGTACGAGGCGGCCACCTCCAAGCAGGTGCCCAACGACAACCAGGAGAACCCGGACTGGAAGCAGGGATACGGCTTCCAGTTCTGGCGGGGCCGCCACGACACCTACCGCGGCGACGGCGCGTTCGGCCAGTTCTGCCTGGTCTTCCCGGCGTACGACGCTGTCCTGATCGTCACGAGCGCGACGGAGGACATGCAGGCGATCCTGAACACCGTCTGGGATCACCTGCTCCCGGCCCTCGAAGGCAAGGAGGTCACCCCGGTCGCCCGCCCCGAGCGACTGGAGCTCGCGCCGCCGACCGGTGCCGCACCGACCGGCGGTAACGGCCAGACCCACCGGTTCGCCGACGACAACGCCACCGGGCTGACCGCGGTCCGGCTGGATCCGGACGGGACCGGCACGTTCACGTTCGCCGGGCTCGAGCCCGGCGCGACCGACCCGGTGGACATCGTCTGCGAGCCCGGCGACTGGCGGGGGCTCAACTCCGTCGGCGTTCTCAAGGAGGCCGATCCCCAGGTCCGGCAGCGCGTCGTCTCCAGTGCCCACGCGGACGGTGACAAGTTCGTGGCGACGATCCGCTTCCTCGAGACGCCGTTCGTCCTCACGCTCGCCTGCCACCCGCCGACCGACCACCTGACCATCGACGTCACCCAGAACGTGTCCTTCGGGCCGACCTCGTTCACGGTCACCTCGGAGGCGTGATCGGCGTCACTGTCACACGCTGAGGCCGGCGCGTGTCCTCCGGGTCGTAACGACAGACGACGGAGGAATGACATGAAGGTCTTGGTAGCAGGTGCGACCGGCGGACTCGGCCGGTCGCTGGTGCCGCAACTGGTCGCGGCCGGGCACGAGGTGACCGGGATGATCCGGTCGGAGTCCAGCGCGGCCGGGGTGCGGGCGTTCGGGGCGGACGTGGTCTTCGCGGACGGCCTCGACGCTGCCGCGGTGACAGCCGCGGTGGAGTCGGTTCGGCCGGAGGTCGTCGTGCACCAGATGACGGCACTCAAGGGCGGGATCGACTTCAAGAAGTTCGACGACAGCTTCGCGCTGACGAACCGGCTCCGCACCGAGGGCACCGACAACCTGCTCGCCGCTTCCCAGGCTGCCGGCGTACGACGGTTCGTCGTCCAGTCGTACGCCGGCTGGAACTTGCAGCACGGTGGCTCCGCAACGAAGACCGAGGCGGATCCGCTCGACGCCGAGCCGGTGCCGGCGCAGCGCAAGACGATGGCGGGGATCAGGCACCTCGAGTCGGTGGTGACGAACGCCGAGGGGATCGAGGGTGTCGCGCTGCGGTACGGGAGCTTCTACGGCCCGACCGGTGACATCGGCAAGGGCGGCTCGATGGTCGAGCTGATCCAGAAGCGCAAGCTGCCGGTGATCGGCGACGGGGCCGGGGTGTGGTCGTTCATCCACTACGACGACGCGGCCGACGCGACGGTGAAGGCGGTCGAGAGCGACGCGACCGGAATCTTCCAGATCGCCGACGACGACCCGGCGCAGGCGGCGGTGTGGTTGCCGGAGTTCGCCCGCATCCTCGGGGCGAAGCCGCCGCGGCACGTTCCCGCGTGGCTGGGCCGGCTCGCGGCCGGCGATGTCGGGGTCGCGGCCTTCACCGAGATCCGTGGCGCGGACAACAGCCTCGCCAAGGCGATCTTCGGCTGGCAGCCCGGCTACGCCTCGTGGCGCGACGGCTTCCGCAACGGTCTCTAGAGCCGGTTGAACGAGAGAGTTTCGCCGCGGGCGCCGCCCATCCAGCGCTCCTGACACGCCGCGGCGAACTCCTCGAGGTTCTCCAGGCTGACGGTGATGTACTTGCTCATCGTGCCGCCAAGGTGGGTGTGCGGAGATGCCAGTCGGTCGCCGCTTGGTACGCCTGGCCGACGCGCAGGGTGAGCGCATCCGCATGCCTCGCCGCAACCACCTGCAGTCCGACGGGAAGCCCCGCTCGCGTGAACCCACACGGCACACTGAGTGCCGGCTGCTGGGTGAGATTGAACGGATAGGTGTACGGCGTCCAGCTCGTCCAATCCGGTGACTTCGAACCGTCCGGCACATCCTGGCCGACCGGGAACGCCGTGATCGGCAGCGTCGGCGTCACGAGGACGTCGTACGTCTGATGGAACCGTCCCATCAGCTGCCCGAGCTCCATCCGGGTAGTGCTTGCCTCCAGGAAGTCCGTAGCCGAGTACGACGCTCCGAGCGCGGCAACCCGGCGCAGTCCGGGATCGACGCGATCGTCGACCTCGTACAACGACAGCACCTTCGCGGCGCCCCGACCACCACAGCACGTGGAACGCGTCGACCGGGTCCGCGAACCCCGGATCGACCTCGGTCACCTCGGCCCCGGCGTCCGCGAGCACACCGACCGCTGTGCGGACGAGCGCCTCGACCTCGGGATCATTGTCGACAATCCCAAGATCGGACGAGAAGGCAATCCGCAGGCCGGCAACACCGTCGTCGAGCCCGTGCAGGAACGACGTGGCCGGCGTGGGCATCGCGGACCAGTCGCGGGCGTCGTACCCGGTGATCACGTCGAGCAGCGCGGCCGCGTCCCGGACCGACCGCGTCATCGGCCCGGCGTGCGACAACGTCCCGAACGCGCTCGGCGGATACAACGGGATCAGCCCGTACGTCGGCTTGAGCGCGACCGTTCCGGTGAACGCGGCCGGGATCCGGACCGATCCACCACCATCGGTGCCGACCGACCACGCGCCCATGCCGAGCGCGACCGCGGTCGCTGATCCGCCGCTCGAACCGCCGGGCGTCGTCGACGGATCCCAGGGGTTGCGCGTCACGCCGTACCTGGAGGAGTCGGTGACGCCCTTCCACGAGTACTCAGGCGTGGTCGTCTTGCCGAGGATGACGGCGCCGGTCTCCCGGAGGCGAGCAACGGCCGGAGCGTCCTCGTCCCACGGCCCGGCCTCGTCGATCAGCGTGCTGCCGCGCAGGGTCGGCCATCCCTTTGTCCACAAGGCGTCCTTGATCGACGTGGGTACGCCGTCGCCGGGGCCTAGTGGTTCTCCGGAATGCCACCGGGCCTCCGACTCCTTCGCGGCGGCGACGGCGCCCTCGGCATCCACCAGGACGAACGCGTTGACCTGGTCGTCGTACTGCTCGATCGCATCCAGCGCCGCTTGCGTCGCCTCCACTGGCGAGATCGCGCCGTTCCGATATCCGTCGACCAATTCGGTTGCCTGCGTCATCGGGCTCCTGCCGGGATGTAGCCGAGCTTCTTGTCCACCACGTTCAGCAGGGGTTCCCCGGCCAGCCAGCGCCGGATGTTGGTGGCGAACTGTGCGGCCAGCGTGTCCCGCCAGCCGGTCACATCGCCGGACATGTGCGCGGTGATCGTCACGTTCGGCGCGTCCCACAACGGATGGCCCGGCGGCAACGGTTCGTGATCGAAGACGTCGAGGGTGGCCGCGATTCGCCCGTCCTGCAGGGCTTTCACGAGCGCGACTTCGTCGACAATCGGACCACGTGCGACGTTGATCAGATGCGCGCCGGGCCGCATCGCCGCCAGTACCTCGGCGTCGACCAGCCCTCGCGTCGCGTCGGTCAGCGGCGCCGCCAGGACCACGTGATCGGCCCACCCCACCTGGGCCGAAAGATTGCTACTGGCAACGACCTCGCCGAAGTCCGGGTCGTGCGGGCGGGCGACCCGTCCGGCTCCGCGGACCTGCAGACCGGCAGCGCTGAGCAGCCGGGCCGTCTCCCGTCCGATCGCTCCGGTGCCGACGATCAGCGCGGTCGCGCCGAGGATGCTGCGCGTCTCGCGATGCTGCCAGTCGTGCCGTCGCTGCAACTCCAGGCTGCGCCGGCTGTCCTTCGCATGCGCGATCACCGCGCCCAGCACGTACTCCGCGATCGGCCGGTCGAACACGCCATGGGCATTCGTCACCACGACATCCGAGTCCCGAAGCTCGTCGAACAGCAACGTGTCCACCCCGGCCGCCGTCACATGAATCCACTCGACCGAACCCGCCTCAGCCCACACATCCCGAACCGCCGTCGAAAAGAAGTCCCACAACATCAACCCCCGAGCCCCACGCACCGCCTCCCCCAACCCGCCCGCATCACAAAACCGAAACTCGACCCCCAACCCACCCAACCCCGGCGGCACCAACAACCCACCCCCACCCAGGGGCGCCCACACCCACCTCGGCGCCCACACCCACACCTGGCCCCGTGCCCACCTCCGAACCCGGCTCAGTGCCCGCACTCGCACCCGGCACTCTGCCCGCATCCGCGCCCGGCTCCGCACCTGGACCTGCCCCCGCGCCCACACCCACCTCGGCGCCCACACCCACACCCGGCACCCTGCCCGCACCCGGCTCCGTGCCTGCCGCTTGGGACCGTTCGCAGAGCACCGCGATGATGGGGCGCTCGGCGGGGGGTGGCATGCGTCGAGGCTAGGAACCCGGCCGTAGGATTGTCAACAATCCTGCCCCAGCCCCACACTGAGTCGCATGACCACGCGTCGGTCTGTCCGAGCCGATCGTGGTCACCGCCGGCGGCGTCGAGCGCCTCAGCGATCTGTCCGACGAGCCGACCATCAGGAGGTAGTTCCGTGCAAGCTCTTCCGTACGCCGCACGCGTCGCCGGGCTGGTCGGGTCGGTGATCGACTCGAGTACGTCGTTGCTGCACAAGCAAACCCACGACATCGTTCGGTTCGCGATGGGATCACCGGCCGCGGAAGCAGTACCGTCGGCCGTCCTCGCCGCGATCGCTGCCGAACAACTGAGCCGCCCCGACGCGTACGACTACGCGGCCACCGAGGGAGATCCACCGCTGCACGCCGCCCTGCTCGAGATGCTCCGCGGCACCACCGACGAGACCACGGCCGACCGGCTGACCATCACGGCCGGCGGGATGCAGGGCCTCGACCTGTTCTGCAAGCTCTTCGTCGACCCCGGTGACCTGGTCGTCGTCGAATCGCCGACGTACACGAACGGCAGTGCGACCGCACTCTCGTACGGCGCCGAACTGCTGGAGGTCCCGGTCGATGTCGACGGGATGATTGTCGACGATCTACCACGGCTCCTCGACGGAAGACGGCCGAAGGCGATCTACACGATCCCGACGTTCCAGAACCCGTCCGGCGCGACACTCACCCTCGAGCGCCGGCACAAGCTGCTCGACCTCGCCCGATCCTGGGGCTCGATGGTGATCGACGACGATCCGTACGGACTGCTGCGGTTCGCCGGGGACCCGTTGCCGTCGCTGCGTGAGCTCGGCGCGGGCGATCCGCTCGTGTTCGCCGTACGCACGTTCTCGAAGATCGTCGCGCCGGGACTCCGGGTCGGCTGGGTCGACACCGATCCCGAACTGCAGCCGTTGCTGATCAACGCGAAGCAGGCGATGGACACCTGCACGAACCTGCCGGCTCAGCGGCTGCTCGCCGGGTTCCTGACCGGCGGCCACCTCGAGGAGCACCTGGTCACGCAGCGGCTCGAGTATAAGCGCCGCAAGGACGCGATGCACACGGCACTGCAGGAGAACTTCGCGGACATCGCCCGCTGGACCGATCCCGAGGGTGGCTTCTTCCTCTGGGTCACGTTGGAGAACGGCGTCGACACGAGCGAGTTGTTCGAGATCGCCCTGGCCGAAGGCGTCGCGTTCATCCCCGGCCCGGCCTTCTCCCCCACCGGCCGCTTCCACGACGCGCTCCGCCTGTGCTTCGCCTCGACGCCTCCGGACCGCATCCACGAGGGCGTCACCCGCCTGCGCCGGGCCGCCGACAAGCTGTTGCCCTAGGCAACCGCACCCCGTGGAGCCGGGCAACCGCAGCCCGTGGAGCCGGGCAACGCAGCCTGTGGGGCCGGGCACGGTAGCCCGTGGAGCCGGGCAACCGTAGCCTGTGGGGCCGCGGCAACCGCAGCCCGCGAGCGCCGGCAGAGGCTCTCTTCTCTCACTACTTCCGTCCCCGGTGAGAGGATTCGTTAACCGTCTCGTTACACCTCAGGACGCCGACCGAAACCGGCACGCCCTGAACTAAAGAAGACCCGCCGCCAGGGCGGGGCGCCCCTAGGGTTCCGCTGCCGATCGCGGCAGGTCTGGTCCGAGAGGGGAGGCGGCGCCGTCACGACGGCGCCGTTCCACGGCGGGACAAAAGCCCGGGAGGCCTTGAAGGCCCCGGGTGCCGTGTGCGTTCCGGGCCGATCCGATGGAGGCCGGAATGTCAGCCACCCCTGAAACACTGACCTCACCCACCGACGACCTCGGCGCGAACGACCTGGGCCGGTTCGGCTACACCCAGCAGCTCTCGCGCCGGGTCGGCACCTACGCCTCGTTCGCGGCCGGCTTCTCATTCGTGTCGATCCTCACGACGGTCTTCCAGCTGTTCGGACTGGGCTTCGGCTTCGGCGGTACGGCGTTCTTCTGGACCTGGCCCGCGGTCCTGGCCGGCCAGCTGATGGTGGCGTTGTGCTTCGCCGAACTCGCCGCGCGCTACCCGTTGTCCGGAGCGATCTATCAATGGGCCCGGCGGCTCGGCGGCGCCGTCGTCGGCTGGTTCGCCGGCTGGACGATGGTGATCGCGCAGATCATCACGCTGGCCACCGCGGCGATCGCGCTGCAGGTCGTGCTGCCGGCGGTCTGGTCCGGCTTCCAGCTGGTCGGAACCGACTCGGCGCTCTCGTCGAAGGACGGCGCGGCGAACGCCGTTGTCCTGGGCTGCCTACTCCTCATCGCCACCACCCTTCTCAACGCGACCAGCGTCCGCATCACCGCGGTGGTCAACTCGGTCGGCGTGACCTGCGAGCTGGTCGGTGTCGTGTTGATCGTCGTTTTGTTGACAACCAGAGCCGAGCGCGGGCCGTCTGTCGTACTGCACACGACGAACCTCGACAGCACCACCGGGTACGTCGTACCGCTGCTCATCTCGGCGCTGATGGCGGCGTACGTGCTGGTCGGGTTCGACAGCGCGGGTGAGTTGTCGGAGGAGACCCACCGGCCCAGGGCGACCACGCCCCGGACGATCATCCGGGCGGTTGTCGCGTCCGGGATCGGTGGCGCGTTCCTCATCGTCGCCGCGCTGATGGCCGCGCCGTCGCTGACCGATGGCGATCTCGCCACGCAGGGTCTGCCGTACGTGCTGACCAGCCGGCTCGGTACGACGGCCGGCAAGCTGCTGCTCCTCGACGTCGCGCTCGCCGTCTGCGTCTGCACGCTCGCGATCCAGACCGCGGCCGCGCGGATGATCTTCTCGATGGCACGCGACAACGTCCTGCCGGCGTCGCGTCAGTTGCGCCAGGTATCCCGCCGTACCGGCACGCCGGTCGCGGCGACCATCGTGCCCGGCGTCCTCGCCGCCGTCTGCCTGGTGGTGAACGTGGGCAACGCGGGCCTGTTCCTCGGCCTCGCCAGCGTCTGCATCATGCTGCTTTACGTCGCGTATCTGATGGTGACCGCACCTCTGCTGGTACGACGGCTGAGCGGCAGCGGACCGGCCGCCGGGGTCGATGAGCAAGGCCGGCCGCTGTTCTCGCTCGGACGGTTCGGTCTGATTGTCAACATCGTCGCGGTTTCCTACGGGCTCGCGATGGCGATCAACCTCGGTTGGCCCCGGGCTGAGGTGTACGACCCGGCCGGCGCGGGCTGGTATCTGCACTATCTGCCGCTGATCACCCTCGCGATCGTGGGCCTCGGCGGAGTGATCGCCTACCGGTACCAGCGCCGCGCGTACCACGCCTCGATCGGCCTGGTCCTGCCGTCCGCTGCGGCGCCCGCCGTCGCCGAAGCGGAAGGAGCCGGCGCATGAACCACGACATCCCTGCCGCCGCGGCGTGGTCGGCACCAGTTCGGGCGGGGCGAAGCATTACCCTGACCGCGCTGGCCGACGGTGCGAATGCGTCGGTGCTGATCATTGGGTCCGACCGACTCGATCGGCTGAACATCCCGGACACACTGAAATCGCAGATGTCCGCGCGAATCCGGTCCGGCATGGTCCTGATGTCCGACCGCGGCCTCGCCCTGGCGACCGTCGTCGCATCGACGCTCGATTGGCACGACTGCCTTACCGGCGGGCGAGCCGATCGCTTGGTGCTGCTCGAACTCGCCAAGCACGGTTTCGGAGCAGCCGATCTGCATGCTTGCATCAACTTCTTCTCGAAGGTCGCGATCTCTGACGACCCGCGCGCATCGCTGGCGTTCGTACCGGCACACGCACGAGCCGGCGACACCGTGACGCTGCGAGCCGAGCAGGACCTGCTGGTCGTCATCTCCACCGCGCCGCATCTGCTGTCCGACGGTCCGGCCGCGGGAGTCGCCGTACACATCGAGGCCGCGACGCCAGGCGATCCGGAGCTCCGCGAGGAAGCGATACGTGCGCTCAAGCTGACCCGGGAGCTGATCGCATGACCATCACCGAGACGAGTACCGCTCTGGACACCGTGGTCGAGCCTGGCGATGGCGCACTGCTCACCGTGCCGGCGGGCGGTCGATTGCAGATTGTCGACCTGCAGGGCAATCAGGCTGTCGACACCTTGCTGTACGACGCGCATGACATCGACAACCGGTACTCCGCCTTCGACACGATCCGCGAGCAACGGGCCGTCTTCCTCACGACCGGATCACGGCTGTTGTCGACCAGGCTCGACGAGCTCGCGGTGATCAGCGACGACACCTGCGGCCGGCACGACACCGTCGGCGGCGCGTGTTCCCAGGAGAGCAACGTCATCCGGTACGGCGAGCACACCCGGCACCAGCACGCCTGCCGCCAGACCTTCCTCTGGTACGGCGCGCAGGCCGGCATCGGACAGCGTCAGCTCACCCACAACATCAACTTCTTCATGAACGTCCCCGTCACCTCCGGCGGAGACCTGAGGTTCGACGACGGCCTCTCCGCCCCGGGCCGGTACGTCGAGCTCACCGCGTCCCGGGACATCCTGGTGCTGATCAGCAATTGTCCGCAGGTCAACAATCCCTGCAACGGCTGGAATCCGACGCCGATCCAGCTCGTGGGCTGGTGGTGACGGTGGCCGTCATCACCATCGTCAAGCCGGGGACCCAGACCACGATCCAGGACCTCGCGGGCCGGCCGGGGCTGTGGGACGTCGGCGTACCGCCTTCCGGCGCGGCGGACGAACTGACCTTCGCACTGGTCAACGCCGCGGTGGGTAACCCGGACAGCGCGGCCGGACTGGAGTGTGTGGTCACCGGACCAGTGCTGACCTGCGACGAGGACCGGCTGATCTGCGTTGGTGGCGCGATCCGCAACGCGACGATCGACGGGTTCCCCGTCCGCCCTGGCCTGGTCGTCCGCATGCCCGCCGGGGCCGTGCTCGACCTGGGTGCATTGGACGGCCCGGGTCTGCGCGCGTACCTGGCGATCGAAGGC
Source organism: Kribbella sp. CWNU-51 (assembly GCF_054073265.1). NCBI lineage: Bacteria > Bacillati > Actinomycetota > Actinomycetes > Propionibacteriales > Kribbellaceae > Kribbella > Kribbella sp. CWNU-51. The sequence goes on along the minus strand of NZ_JBSXMZ010000040.1, from coordinate 201,909 downwards.
GGCCTGGACGTCCCGCGCGTCCTCGGCAGCCGATCGACCTTCGTGCTCGGTGGTTTCGGCGGTCACGACGGCCGCGCGCTCACGGCAGGCGACCAACTCCCCTTGGGCCGGCGGGAGAACCTGCTCACCCCGCTGTCGGTCGATCTTCCGGAGCTCTCCGGCAGTTGGCGAGTCCGGGTGATCGCCGGCCCGCACGGCGCCCCGGACCATCTCACCGCTGAGGGTGTCGACGAGTTCTTTGCCAACAGTTGGATTGTCGACCATCGCTCCGATCGCACCGGGATCAGGCTGGTCGGTCCGGTGCCGGGCTGGGCCAGGACCGACGGTGGTGAGGCCGGTCTGCACCCGTCCAACGTGCACGACTCCGCGTACCCGGTCGGCGGCATCATGCTGTCCGGAGACACCCCGGTCATCGTCGGCAAGGACGGCCCGTCGCTCGGCGGCTTCGTCGTACCGGCCGTGGTGATCGAGGCCGACCGATGGATGCTCGGGCAACTCCGCGCCGGCGACACCGTCGATCTGGTCCCGGTGACGATGGCAGCGGCGACCGAGGCAATCCGGGTACGGCGTCATTGGTTGAGTGATCTCCGCCAGGACCCGGCCGAGCTCGCCTCCCCGATCAGCACCACGGACCGTCCCCAGGCTCTACACCACACCGAGCGCGCGACCACGGCTCCGCCGTACACGATCAGATGCGCGGGCGAGCGGCATCTGCTGGTCGAAGCGGGACCGGCCGAGCTCGACCTCACGGTGCGGGTGTGGATCCACCTGCTGGCGCAGTCGTTGCGCGCCGACCGGCCGGACGGTGTGACGGAGATCGTCGAGGGTGTGCGGTCGATGCTGGTGGCGGTCGACTCGTCGCGGCTGGCGCTGACCCAGCTCGCCGAGCGACTGGCGTTCCTCGCCGCCGGGCTCGAGGATCCCGAGACCGTGGTGCTGCCGGCGCGGGAGGTGACGTTGCCGATCGCGTTCGACCACCCGGAGGCTCATGAGGCGATGCGCCGGTACGCGACCTCGGTCCGGCCGGACGCGCCCTGGTGCCCGGACAACGTGGAGTTCATCCGGCGGGTCAACGATCTGCGCGAACGCGACGAGGTCTTCGAGATCGTGCAGGCCGCGACGTACCTGGTGGTCGGACTCGGCGACGTCTACCTCGGCGCGCCGGTCGCCGTACCGATCGATCCGCGGCATCGGCTGGTGACGACGAAGTACAACCCGGCGCGCACCTGGACACCGCAGAACGCGGTCGGGATCGGCGGGATCTACCTGTGCGTGTACGGGATGGAGGGACCCGGTGGCTACCAGTTGGTCGGCCGGACCGTCCCGGTCTGGCGGCTCTCCCCTGCCGACGAGCAGCCGTGGTTGCTGCGGCAGTTCGACCTGATCCGCTTCACCCCGGTGAGCGCCGATCAACTCGCCTACGAGCGAGCCGAGATCGCAGCCGGCCGGGCCGACCTCCGGGTCAGCCCGTCCACGTTCTCGATCGCCGACGTACGCCGCATCGAACAGGAGGCACCCGTGGACATCGCAACCCTACGAGCCAAACGCCGAGCCGCCTTCGAGGCCGAACGGGCACGGTGGGGAGCATGAACGAATGGATCACCCGCGTCGAGCCGGTCGAAGCTCGGCCCGGGCCACTGCATGGGCTCACGATGGCGTTGAAGGACAACATCGATCTGGCTGGGGTGCCTACGACCGCTGGGGATCCGCGCAATGCCAAGCCGGCGGCGCAGAACGCCTTTGTGGTCGACCGGTTGGTTGCGGCGGGCGCCGTACCGCTGGGGAAGACGAATCTCGATCAGTACGCGACCGGGCTGGTCGGCACGCGGTCGCCGTACGGCGCTTGTCACTCGGTCTACTCGGTGGAGCACGTGTCGGGTGGATCGAGTTCAGGCAGCGCGGTCGCGGTTGCGAGCGGGCAGGTCGACTTCGCGCTCGGTACGGACACCGCCGGGAGTGGCCGGGTGCCGGCTGCCTTCAATCGGATTGTCGGCATTAAACCGAGTCGGGGGATCGTCTCCGCGCGCGGCGTCGTACCGGCCTGTCGGTCGCTCGACTGCGTGACGGTGATGGCCCGGTCGGTCGCCACTGCGCGCCGCGCCTTCGATGTGATGGTTGCCTTCGACCCGGAGGATGCGTGGTCCCGGAGGTACGAGTCGCTGCCGCACAGCCGGCCGGGCCGAGTGCCGGGGTCCCCTGCGGTGATCGGCGTACCGGATGTGTCTCTCGAGCTCGACCCACTGCACGAGGAGGCTTGGCAGGCGACACTGGACCAGGCTTATCGGCTCGGCGACGTGGTGAAGGTGGATGTGCAGCCGCTGCTCGCAGCCGCCGACCTGCTGTACTCCGGCCCTTGGCTGGCCGAGCGCTGGCTGGCCTTCGGGGACAAGCTCGTCGATGATCCGGCGGTGGACCCGACTGTGCGGTCGATTGTCCACAATGGTGCCGCGCTGACCGCGGCCGATGCGTTCGCCGGGTTCGATCGACTGGCGATCCTGGCGCGGGCGAGCGAACATCTGTGGACGCAACTTGACGCACTGCTTCTGCCGGTGACGCCGGAGCATCCGACGCTGGCAGAGGTCGCGGCGGACCCGATCGGTGTGAACAGCCGGCTCGGACGGTTCACCAACATGGTCAACCTGCTGGATCTGTGCGCTGTCGCGTTCCCTGGGCCGGACCGGAGCGACGGGCTGCCGTTCGGGATCCAGTTGCTCGCGCCGGCGGGGCACGACCGCGTACTGATCGACCTCGCGGCGACGTGGTGTGGTGAACCTGCGGAGGAGATCCTGCTCGCGGTCGCGGGTGCGCACCTGTCCGGGCAGCCGCTCAACCACGAACTGGTACGACGGGGTGGACGGCTCGCGTTCGATGCGCGGACGGATGCGTCGTACCGGATGTATCTGGTGGACGGACCGCGGCCTGGTCTGACCCGGACGGTGCCGGACCAGGGCGGCGCCGGGATCGAGGTGGAGGTCTGGAGTTTGCCGGCTGGTGAGTTCGGCGGGTTCCTGGCGACGGTCGAGCCGCCGTTGGCGATCGGTCCGGTGGAGTTGTCGGACGGGCAGCGGGTGCTCGGGTTCGTGTGTACGGCTGATGGCGCGGATCCGGCGTGCGACATCACGTCGTACGGCAGCTGGCGCGCGTACCTGGCCGGGAGGTCGGCCTAGGCTAGGGCGGCACGAGCGTCACGTCCGCCGAGCAGGTGGGGGGCGCGGCGAGGCCGTCCCGCCGGCCGCGAGACTCCAGAATGCAACCGGGCGGCGAGAGCAAGGAGGAGCGAGATGATCACGTGCGTCGTCGACTACGTCATCGATCCGGCGGAGATCGAGGCGTTCGAGGAGTTCGGCCGGCGGTGGATCGAGCTGGTCGAGCGGCATGGTGGCACTCATCACGGGTACTTCTTGCCTGCGGAAGGCGCCAGTGATCGGGCGCTTGCGTTGTTCAGTTTCCCGAGCCTGGCGGCGTACGAGAAGTACCGCACGCTGTTCGGGGTGGATCCGGATTTCGTTGCCGCGGACAAGATTCGGGACGACAGCGGGTGCGTGCTGCGTTACGACCGCAGCTTCCTCCGCCCGCTCGAGCGGTGAAGGTTTCCGGTGCCGGCCTCGGAGGACGATGCGGCGGAGTCGGCGCGGCGGTTGTTCCGGTCACGTCGTACGGCGGCCGGCGGGCCCACCTGACCGGGAAGTCGGCCTAGGCTAGGTCGGCATGAGCGTGACGTCCGCCGAGCAGGCTGTGCTGGATCGTATCGATGAGGATCTGCTGGTGCGGGTCACCACGGAACTGTTGCGGGCTCCTGGGCAGAACCCGCCCGGCGATGAGGCGGCGACAGTCGCGGTCCTGGCCGCGGCGGCCCGGGAGCTCGGGCTCGAGGTGGTCACCACGCCCGTCGAGCCCGGCCGCGACAACCTCACCATCACGCTTGCCTCCGGCAATGATGCGGGGGTGTTGCTGCTTGGGCACACGGACGTCGTGCCTGTTGGTGACGGGTGGACGACCGACCCGTTCGGCGGCGAGGTTCGCGACGGGCGGATCTACGGCCGCGGCGCCTCCGACATGAAGGGCGGCCTCGCGGCGGCCCTGGTTGCTCTCGCCGCGCTGCGCGGCACCCGCCTGAGCGGACCGATCGAGCTGGCGGCGGTCATGGACGAGGAGGAGACCGGCAAAGGCATTCGCGCGTACGTCGCCGACACCCAACGATCGTTCGTCGGGTGCATCACCGCCGAACCGACCGACCTGCAGACAATCATCGCCGCCCGGGGCGACTCGTACCTGCGCGTCGCAGTCCACGGCCGTGCCTGTCACGCCGGCAACCCGGCAGATGGCGCGAACGCGATCTACGGCGCCGCGGCAGTCGTCGCCGAGATCGAACGGCTGCACGCGATCCTTGCCGCCGACCCCCACCCACTGCTCGGCCCCGCCACCTGGAGCGTGGGTCAGATCAACGGCGGCACCGGTGGATCGATCGTCCCCGCCGAGTGCGTGATCGTCGCCGATCGCCGGCTACTCCCGGGCGAGTCGCCGGCCGCCGTACTCGACGATCTCCGTCACCGCGTCGCTGCGCTCCGGCTGGAGGACCGCGGACTGACGGTCGACCTCGACATGCCGATGGAGATGCCCGCCTTCGAGACCGCGGCCGATACCGACATCGTCCGGATCACCGAGTCCGCCCGGCTCGACGCCGGCGGTCCCGAGTTCCCGTTGGGCGGCTGGACCGCGGCGTGCGACGGCGGGTACGTCGCCCGCGATCTCGGCGTACCCGTCGTCGTCCTCGGCCCCGGCTCCGTCACCACCCAGGCTCACCGCGCGGACGAATCCGTGGCGATCCACGAGCTCGTGACGGCTGCCCGCGCGTACGCTCTCACCGCCCTGCGCCTCCTGAGCTGAGCTGGATCAGCTCCCGGCAGGACTCACGTGCACTGTGGCGCTGTGGAGTTTGGGCAGGGAGTCGGACAGGCGGTGATGGGCGTCGTGCGCGATCGCATGTGCATCGGCGAGGGTCAGGGACGGATCGACGACAACGCTCGTCTCGGCTCGGATGCGATGGCCCGTCCAGCGGAGGCGGAGGTCTTCGATCGCGGTCACGCCGGGTGTGCCACGCAGGGTGGTCTCGGCGGTGACGAGCAGCTCCGGATCGATCGCATCCATCAGCCGGCGGTAGACGTCGGTCCACGCGCTCTTCAGTACGACGAGGATCGCGACCGTGATACCGAGACCGACGAGTGGATCGGCCAGCGGGAAGCCGGCCAGTACGCCGATCGCGCCGAGCACGACCGCGAGTGAGGTGAACCCGTCGGCCCGGGCATGCAGTCCGTCCGCGACCAGCGCCGCCGAGCCGATCCGGCGGCCGACCCGGATCCGGTACGCCGCGACGAGTTCGTTGCCGGCGAATCCGACCAGACCGGCGATGATCAGAGCCGTCAGGTGCTCGGGTGGCCGCGGGTCGACGAGCCGGTGGATCGACTCGTACCCGGCGACCACTGCCGACAGTGCGATCATCCCGACGATGAAGATCCCGGCGAGATCCTCGGCGCGCCCGTACCCATAGGTGTAGCGCCGGGTTGCCGGCCGGCGCGCCAGTACGAAGGCCGCCCAGAGCGGAACCGCGGTCAACGCGTCCGAGAAGTTGTGCACGGTATCGGCGAGCAGTGCCACTGAGCCGGTGAGCGCCACGAGACTGCCCTGGGCGATCGCGGTCAGGCCGAGGCCGGCCAGGCTGAGCTTGACTGCGCGGATGCCCTCCGCACTCCCTTCGAGTGCGGCGTCGACCGACTCCGCCGCGTCATGCCGATGCGGCCTGACCATCCGCACCACCCACCCGACCGGCCCCCGCCACCCACCACCGGCCTCATGCCCATCCCCGCGACCATGATCGTGGCCGTGGTCGTGATTGTGCGATCGACCGTGATCCGCTGGAGCTCCGCGTCCTGCATCCATGAGATCATGTTATCTGCGCATCCATGCATATACGCAAGTAGGCAGATCCCGGGTAGAGTGCCGGGCATGCACTCGTCGATCGACGACTTCGAGATGCCGAACGAGGAGCAGGTGCATCTCGCCGCCGAATCCTTCCGCCTGCTCGCCGACCCGACGCGGATCCGCGTGCTGTGGGCACTCCTTCAAGGCGAATCGTCAGTCGCCTGCCTGGCCGAGCTCACCGGTGCCGCACCGGCCGCGGTCAGTCAGCACCTGGCGAAACTCCGCCTGGCCGGCCTGGTCCGCGGCCGCCGCGAAGGCACGTTCGTCTACTACTCGGCCGCCGACCACCACGTCCGCAAACTCCTCGACCAGGCCCTCTTCCACGCCGACCACCTCGACCGCGACCTCCCCAACTAGCCCCCGCACCACCCGCACCACCGCACGACCGGCGCACCGCACGACCGGCGCACCGCGCCGCCGGCCCACCGCGCCCACCACCGACGCACCGCACCACCGCACCACCGCGCGACCCCACCGCACCGCACCACCGCACCACCCGCACGACCGGGCTACCGCACCGGGCTACCGGTGCACAACTACACCCGCGGGCCGCGGTCCTCGCCTTGCGGGCGGAGCGCGGTTGCGAGGAGTTCGGCCAGGTGGTGGGCTCGGCGTGAGGTTCCGTGGGCGATCTGGGTGCGGCAGCTGAAGCCGTCGGCAAGTACGGCGGTTGCTTCGGGCAACGCTCGTACGGCGGGGAGCAGAACGCGCTCACCGATCGCCTTCGAGACGTCGTAGTGGTCGCGCTCGAACCCGAAGTTGCCGGCCAGACCGCAGCACCCGGAGTCGGGCAGGGTGGCGTCGATCCCTGCCGCCGCCATCACCCGGCGATCTGCGTCGAACCCGAGTACGGCGTGCTGGTGGCAATGCGTCTGCACCAGCGCCTCTCCACCGACATGCGGTGGTTCCCAACCCGACTCGACCAGGAACTCGGCGAAGGTGCGCGTCGCGTGCGCGGCTTGGTCGACGAGCGGATTGTCGGCAATCAGATCAGGTGCGTCGTGCCGGAGAGCCGCAGTACAACTCGGTTCGAGACCCACGATCGGCGTACCTGCGGCGAGATGCGGCCCGAGGATCCGCAGCGAACGGTTGAGGACGCGCCGGGCCTTCTTCAGCTGCCCGGTCGAGATCCAGGTCAGACCACAGCACACGGGCCTGTCCGGCAGTGCCACCTCGAACCCAGCCGCCTCCAGCACCTCGACCGCCGCCCGCCCGATCTCAGGCGCCAGGTGATCGGTGAACGTATCCGGCCACAACACCACCTTGCTGCCACCGGTCGACGAACCCCCACGAGCAGCAAACCAAGAAGTAAAGGTCCGCGGCGCGAAGGGCGGAACTTCGCGCTCGGCGGCGATCCCACCAAGCCGCTTGGTCAGCCGCGCCCTCGCAAAACGATTCGCCAGCCCCGGCACCGGCGACGCCAGCCGGGCCCACAACGGCAGCCACCCCATCGACCAATGCGACAACGGCCGCGCCCACGGGCGGCGAGCGTAGTGATGGTAGGTGAACTCGGCCTTGTACGTCGCCATGTCCACATTGACCGGGCAATCGGACAAACATCCCTTGCAGGACAGGCAAAGGTCCAACCCATCGCGTACTTCGGTCGACCGCCAGCCGTCGGCAATCACGTCGCCCTGCAGCATCTCCCAGAGCAAGTGCGCGCGGCCGCGCGTCGAATGCAGTTCGTCGTACGTCACCTGGTAGCTCGGGCACATCACGCCGCCCGAACTCTGCCGGCACTTGCCGATCCCCACACACCGGCGCTGCGCCTGCGCGAAGCCGTCCCCGTCGTCCGGATACATGAAGATTGTCGGCAATCGACGATCCTTCGCCGGCCCGTCGTGACGGATCGCCAGGTCGAGCGGCCGCGGGTCGACGATCATGCCGGGGTTCATCACCCGCGCCGGATCCCAGATCTCCTTCAGTTCCGCGAACAGCCGCACCCCGTCGGCGCCGTACATCCGGCTGAGCAACTCCGATCGCGCCCGCCCGTCGCCGTGCTCGCCGGAGACCGAACCACCCAACCCGACCACGAGCTCCGTCGCCTGCTCGACGAACTCCCGGTACGTCGCGATGCCGCGCGTACTCAACAGGTCGAAGTCGATCCGCATGTGCATGCAACCCTCACCGAAATGCCCGTACGACGCACCGGACAGACCATGCCGGCCCAGCAACTCGTCAAGGCCGCGGAGGTAAGCACCCAACCGCGCAGGCGGTACGGCGGCATCCTCCCAACCACCCCACGCCTCAGCCCCATCCGCCCGCCGAGTCGCCAGCCCAGCCGCATCCGTCCGACACCGCCACAAAACAGCCTGAGCCTCCGGATCCGTCACCAGACTGGCCGTCGCAGCCGCCCCGACCGCAAACGCGCCCGAGCCCGCGGCTCCCCCGGACGGGGCGGAGGCGGGGAGTTCGTCGAGCATGGCCTGGGCGGCGCGGGCGGCGAGCACCTCGTCGTCTCCGCCCATCTCGACGAGCAACCACGCCTTCCCGGCCGGCAACCCGGCGCTTACCGCGGCGTCGCGGACCTCCGACGGCAGGCGCTCGACCAGGTCGCTGTTGATCGACTCCATCGTCAGCGGGTGATGCCTCAACACGATCGGCACACAGTCGGCCGAACTGATCGAGTCCCCGAACCCGAGCACACACAAAACCTTTGCCTTCGGCAACTCACTCAACCGCACCGTCGCCCGCAGCGTCGCCGCCAGCCCACCTTCGCTCCCGGAGAGCAGCGCCGCCACGTTGTACCCGTACTCCGGCAACAACCGCTGCAGCGCATACCCAGAGATCTGCCGGCTGAACTGCCCGAACCTCCGCCGGATCAGCAACTCGTTCCGATCCACGAACGCCTGCAGCGCCCGGTGCACCTCCCCCTCGCGCCCGAGCCTTGCCGCACACTCAGCGCGGTCTCCAGTGGACCCGACCGTCATCCTGGTGCCGTCGGCAAGCACCACATCCAGCGATTGCAGATTGTCGGCAGTCGTCCCCCACGCCACGGAATGCGCCCCGCACGCATTGTTGGCAATCATCCCGCCGAGCGTCGCCCGGCTCCCCGACGACGGATCCGCCCCGAACGCCAAGCCGTACGGCTTCGCCGCCGCCAGCAGGTCCGTCAACACGACCCCCGGCTCGACGACCGCCGTCCGCGCGCCCGCGTCGATGTCCAGAACCCGGTTCACATGCCGCGACGCATCGATCACGACGCCACCGATCGCGTTGCCGGCCATCGACGTACCCCCGCCGCGCAGCACCACCGGCGCCCCGGCCGCCGCGGTCAGCGTGACCGCGATCGCCAACTCCTCGGCATCGGCGGGTACGACGACCAAGTCAGGTACGGCGCGATAGTTCGAACCGTCCGTCGCGTAAAGCGCCCGGGTCCGTCGGTCGTCCGCCACGGACCCCTTGAGTTCCCGGCGAAGATCGGTCGCCAGCCGCGCGACGTCGTACCCGAGACCGGAGCCCGCACGCGGATCGACTCCTCCAGCGGCGAGGTTGTCTGGGGATAGCATTGTCGACAATCTACCTATTTGCGCTCCGGTCAGCCAGGAGGACAGATGGTCACAGTAGGGCTGCTCTACCCCGGACACAGCGCGGAGGACGACTACCCGGCGCTCGAGGCGCGGCTCGACGGATCCATCCGGTTGCCGGTCGTGATCACCTCGGTCGGCGAGGACGCGCACCGGGTCGACGCCCTGCTCGACCTCGGCCGGGCCGAACGGCTCGCCGAGGGCGCTTCCGAACTCGCGGCCGAGCAACCCGACGCGGTGATGTGGGCGTGCACGTCGGGCAGTTCCGTGTTCGGGCCCGAGGGCGCGCGTATCCAGGCATCCGGGGTCGCTCAGGCGCTCGGCGTACCGGCGTCGTCGACGTCGATCGCATTCGTCCATGCGTGCCGCGCTCTCGGCGTACGGCGGGTCGCGGTCGCGGCGTCGTACCCCGAGGATGTCGCGCAGCACTTCGTTCGGTTCCTCGCCGGCAGCGGGATCGAGGTGGTCGCGATGGGCAGCCACGGGATCATCACCGCGGCGGAGGTCGGCACGCTCGCCGCGGATCGAGTGATCGCGATGGTGAAAGCCGCGGACCACCCGGACGCCGAGGCGATCCTGGTGCCGGACACGGCCATGCACACGCTGGAGATTGTCGACAATCTGAAGGCGGCGATCGGCAAGCCGGTGCTCACCGCGAACCAGGTGACGGTGTGGAAAGGGCTCGATTTGCTTGGCCCAGTACCGTCTCTGCCAAGCTTGGGCAGTCTGTTTTCATCAAGGGGGACCTACGCGTGACCAGTTACATCGAGCCGCTGACGCAGGAGTCGACGCCGAGCATCATCGCCGACAAACTGCGCAAGGCGATCGGAGCCGGCGAGCTCAAGCCCGGCGCCCAGCTCGGCGAGGCGGACCTGGCCCGCAAGCTCGGCGTCAGCCGCGGGCCGCTCCGGGAAGGCATGCAGCGGCTCACCCAGGAAGGCCTGCTGGTCCCGATCCGCAACCGCGGCCTGTTCGTCATCGACATGACAGTGGACGAGATCCGCGACATGTACCTGGCCCGCGAGGCGATCGAACGCACGGCCGCCCGTCGCGTCGTCGCCGGCGACTACGAGGCGGCTGGCGACGAACTCCTCGCCGTAGTCCGCACAATGAGCGAAGCCGAAGGCGACCCAGCCGCCGTCGGCGAAATCGACATCGCCTTCCACGAACTCCTGGTCCACCTGGCCGCCAGCCCCCGCCTGACCCGCATCCACAAAACCCTCATCACCGAAACCCGGATGTGCATCCACGCCCTCGCGGCCACCTACTCGGGCGCCGAGGCCCGCGTCGACGAACACCGACACATCGCCGAGGCCATCCGCGCCGGCGACCACCTCCAAGCCGACGACCTCCTGGCCGCCCACATGGAAGACGCCATCGCCCGCCTCACCAACCGCTAGTTAGCGGTCGGCGGTTAGCCGCAAGATGTCAGCTGGTGCCAGGTCCTTTCGGCGGCTGGTGGGTTGATTGACTCTGACACGGTGTGAGGGCGTAGACCGGCGGCATGATGACGACGGCTACGGAGATTGCGGGGCGGATTCGGCGCGGTGAGGTCACCTCGCGGGCGGTGACCGAGGACGTGCTGGCGCGGATCGCGGATGACGACGCGGTGAACGCCATCGTGGAGACACGGGCGGGGTTCGCGCTGTGGGCCGCGGATGCGGCTGATGCGGCGACCGCGGAGGGGCGCGCGATCGGACCGCTGCACGGCGTACCGATGACGATCAAGGAGTGCTTCAACGTCGCGGGGATGCGTACGACGTGGGGCAATCCGGCGTTCGCGGAGTACGTCGCGGATCGGGACGCGACTGTGGTCGAACGACTCACCCAAGCCGGCGCGATCATTGTCGGCAAGAGCAATGTCCACACGATGCTCGTGGATTTCGGGCAGACCTCGAACGAGATCTACGGGCGGACGAACAACCCGGCCGACCTCACCCGTACGCCGGGCGGCTCGAGCGGAGGTGGCGCGGCGGCGCTGGCCGCGGGACTGAGCTACCTCGAGTACGGGTCGGACCTCGTCGGGTCGATCCGGCTGCCCGCGGCGTACTGCGGTGTCTACGGGTTGAAGCCGACCACCGGACTGGTCCCACTGCAGGGATTCCAAGTGCCGGGCCCGCCGGAACTGCCGAACGAGTTCCCGAACTTGTCGACAATCGGACCACTCGCGCGATCGGCCGCGGACCTGCGGACGGCACTGCGGGTGACCGGCGGTCCGGCGGCGCCGTTCTCGTGGGAGCTTCGGCCATCGCGGCGGCAGCGGCTTGCGGACTTCCGGGTCGGCGTTGTGTCCGACCATGCGGCCGCGCCCGTGTCGAGTGAGGTCGGCGCGGTGCTGTCCGAGACGATCGACCGGCTCAGTCGGAGCGGCGCGAAGATCGTCGAGGGCTGGCCCGACGGGGTCGATCCCGAGGAGCAGGCCGAGGCGTTCGGATCCCAAGTCGAACTGTTCTTCGCGTTGCATGGCGGCGCGCCGTCGTCCGCCAGTCTCGCCGAGGTGATCGAGCAGGAGCGTCGGCGGATGGTCGCGCGGCAGAAGTGGCAGCAGTACTTCGAGGATGTCGACGTGTTCCTGTGTCCGACCAGCTTCACCGCCGCGTTCCCCCACGACGACCGGCCGTTCGAGGCGCGGACGATCAAGACGTCGTACGGCGAGCAGCGGTACGACGCTCAGGCGTTCTGGATCGCCCATGCCTCGCTGATCGGTCATCCCGCACTCAGCATGCCGATCGGGCAGACGCCGGACGGTCTGCCCGTCGGCGCGCAGGTGATCGGTCCGTGGCACGAGGACGACACCGCCATCACCTTCGCAGAACTGCTCGCCGCTTGAGTCACTCACCAGCTGGTCGAGCCGGAAGGACCCGCCGCTGGCGACGCACGAGCGCCGCTCGGATGGGAGCACACGAGCCTGGCGTCGGATGGGCGGGCGCGCGAGCGTTGCCTCGGACGGGAGCGTCGAGCCTCGGCTCAGTTGGGAGTGCGCGAGCCTCGGCTAGTTGGGAGTGCGCGAGCCTCGGTCCGGGTGGGCGTGCGTTAGCGTCGAGTTGGAAGGGAGTGGGGATTGTTCGCCATCGGGGAGTTCGCGCGGCACGGGCGGGTGTCGGTTCGGATGTTGCGGCATTACGACGCGATTGGGCTGCTCCGGCCGGCGTACGTCGATCCGACGACGGGCTATCGCAGTTACACCGCCGGGCAGTTCGCCGACCTGAACCGGATCGTCGCGTTGAAGGATCTCGGGTTCGGGCTCGAGCAGGTGCGGACGATGATCGCGGACGAGATCAGCCCGGCCGAGCTGCGCGCATTGTTGACAATCCGACGTGCGGAACTGGAGTCGACCGTCGCCGAGAGCTACGCCCGGCTTGCGCAAGTCGAGTCGCGGCTGCGTGGCATCACGGGCGACCTGCCCGCCGCCGACGTCGTGATCAAGGAACTGCCCGCGATCCGGCTGGTCGGACTGACCACGACAGCTGCGAGCTTCACGCCGGAGGACATCAGCCCGGTCGTCCGTCCCCTCTGTAACGAACTCGGCTGCCGGCTCCCCGATGCCGATGTCCGACCGGTCGGCCGCTTGACGTGTCTGTACGAACGGTCGCGACCGCAGTCGGGTGAGAACGAGGACGAGGTCGTCGTACGCGCGACTGTCCCGGCCACTGTCGATGCCGGCAGCAACCTGAAGGGGGCTGACAGCAACCAGGAGGTGGCCGGCGGCAACACCGAACGGGCTCGTGGCGACGCGGAACGGGTTGTCGGCGACGCGGAACGGCCAGGCGGCAACGCGCAACGGACCGGTGGCAAGGCGCAACGGGCTGGTGGCGACCTCAATGGGCTTGAGGTGATTGATCTGCCAGCGGTGCGTGCTGCGACGCTGGTGTATCGCGGGCCGATCGACCAGGTGCTGCCTGCGTGGCAGGCGCTGGCTCGCTGGATCGACGACAACGGCTATCGGTCCAGGGAGCCTGCGCGGGAGCTGTACCTCGACTGTCCGGACGACCCGGCTGACTGGGTCACCGAACTCCAAGAGCCGATCGAGCCGTCAAGCCTTGGCGAGTAGTCAGGCTGTGGCGAGTAGTCAGGCTGTGGCGAGTAGTCAGGCTGTGGCATGCAGCCAGGCATCGGCGAATAGGTAGACCCGACGAAGGTGCGGCCGCAGCGCGGGGCTGGGATTGCGGCTCTTTCGGCGAGGTCGGGTAGGGCGCCGCGCAGGCCGGGAGAGGCCGGACGCGGCGCGGGGCTGGGGCTGGGAGCGCGGGCTGGGGCTGGGGTTATGGGGTTTCGGCTAGGGCGGCTAGGCCGGCGACTATGACGGTGAGGCCGAATTCGAAGCGGGCGTCGGTGTTGGCGCCGGAGGTGAGCGGGCCCGCGAGGGCGATGGTCAGGGGGTAGCGGTCGGCGGGGAGGGAGGCGAAGAAGTTGCGGAGGCCGGCGATGAAGCTTTCGACGTCTGCTTCGGTCCAGCCGGCGGCTCCCTGCACGCTCTCCTCGAAGGCGATCGCCGTGACGTAGAGCGGGATCAGGTCGACGGCCCAGGCGGCGGCCTGGTCGGGAAGGTTGCCGGCCTTGAGGATGCCGAGGATCCGTTCGGTGCTGAGCAGGGCCCGCTCCCCCAGCGGTACCTGACCGATCGCGGCTCGGGCGACGCCCGGGTTGGCCCGCATCACCCGAAGCAGTTCACGCATCGCGTCCTTCAGTTGCTCCTGCCAGCGCTCCGGATCCGGCGTCTCCGGGAGCTTCATGTCCTGCGCCGCGCGGTCGACCAGCAGCTGATCGAGCTCCTTCTTGTTCGCGACGTGCGCGTAGAGCGACGCAGGTCCGGTCCCGAGCGCCGAGGCGACCTTGCGCATGGACACGGCCTCGTACCCCTGCTCGACCAGCACCCGCATGGCCGCGTCGACGATCCGCTCCCGGGTCAGCGGCGCGCGGGCCGCGCGGACGGGCTTCTCGGGACTGATCGGCTGCCACGGCGACTGGGTCATGGCCCCACTGTAGCGAACACCGTACTTGACAAGAACACTGTTCGCACGTAGAACAGTGTTCGTCAACGAACACCGTTCGCAATTTCAGGAGCCACCGATGAGCACCTCGACCGCCACCTCCTCGGCCGACCCGGCCACGCCTGTCACCCCGGCCACCCCGGCCAACCCGGCCGCCCAACCACCGACCGGCTCCGCGAGTACGCCGTACCGCTGGCGCTGGCTCGTCCTCGCGACCGTGCTGATCGCCGAGATCATGGACCTGGTCGACGCGACGATCGTCAACATCGCGGCGCCGTCGATCCGGGCCGAGCTGGGCGGGTCGGAGTCGGCGATGCAGTGGATGCTGGCCGGCTACACGCTGGCGTTCGCGATCGGGCTGATCAGCTTCGGCCGGCTCGGCGACCTGGTCGGCCGGCGACGGCTTTTCCTGATCGGCGCCGTCGGGTTCACGGTCGCCTCCGTGATCTGCGGATTGTCGACAAGCCCTGAGCTGCTGATCGGCAGTCGGGTCGCGCAAGGTCTGCTCGGCGCGGTGATGATCCCGCAGGGCTTCGCGATCCTGAAGGCGGTCTTCCCGGCGGAAGAGATCGGCAAGGCGTTCGCGATGTTCGGACCGGTGATGGGCCTGTCGGCGGTGGCCGGGCCGATCATCGCCGGTGCCCTGATCGACGCGAACTGGTTCGACGCCGGCTGGCGGATGATCTTCTTCATCAACGTCCCGATCGGCATCGCGGCCCTGGTCGGCGCGCTCCGGTTCATGCCCGAGGTGAAAACGCCGGGCGCGTCCCGGCTCGACGCGGCCGGTGTGATCCTGGTCAGCCTCGCGTCCGGTCTGCTGATCTACCCCCTGGTCCAGGGCCGCGAGCTCGGCTGGCCGTTGTGGACAATCCTGATGATGGTCGCGTCGGTGCCGACGTTCGTCCTGTTCGGCCGGCGTGAGCGCCGGTCCGGCAACCCGGTGATCGACCCGTCCCTGTTCCGCAACCGCGGGTACGTCGCCGGACTCGGCGTGATCACCACGTTCTTCCTGGCGATGTCCGGCTTCATGCTGGTCTTCAACCTGTTCACCCAGCTCGGACTGCACTACAGCCCGCTGAAGGCCGGCCTCGCGATGGTGCCGTTCTCGCTCGGGATCGCGATCGGCGCGCCGCTGTCCGGCGGCCTGCTCGCTCCGAAGCTCGGCCGGAAGGCGCTACAGCTGGGCGTCGCGGTGATGACGCTGGCGATGGGCGGTGTCTGGTTCACCCTGCACACGTACGGCGATGCGACCACGATCTGGAATCTGGTGCCGGCGACCCTCGCCACCGGGATCGGTGCCGGCCTGGTGTTCGCGCCGCTGTTCGACATCATCCTGGCATCGATCGACGACCAGGCCGCGGGGTCGGCGTCCGGCGTACTGACCGCTGTGCAGCAGTTCGGCGGCGCGATCGGGGTCGCCGTGATCGGCACGATCTTCTTCCAGCTGCTGCCGGCGCACGCGTTCCTCGGCGCCACCAAGACGGCCGTCCTGGTCGCGATCGGGATGTTCCTGATCAGCCTCGCGGTGACCTGGCTGTTGCCGAAGCAGGCCCGCGAAGGAGCCTCGGCGCACTGATCCGGGCATGACGAAGCCCCGCTCGCCTAGTGTGGCGAGCGGGGCTTCGGCGGTAGATCAGTTGAACGAATCGCCGCAGGCGCAGGAGCCGGTGGCGTTCGGGTTGTCGATCGTGAAGCCCTGCTTCTCGATCGTGTCGACGAAGTCGATCGAGGCGCCCTTCAGGTACGGCGCGCTCATCCGGTCCGTCACGACGTTCACGCCACCGAAACCGGCGACCACATCGCCGTCGAGCTGACGCTCGTCGAAGAACAGCTGGTACCGCAGGCCGGAGCAACCACCCGGCTGCACGGCGACCCGCAGCGCGAGGTCGTCGCGACCTTCCTGCTCGAGCAGCGCCTTCACCTTGGCGGCGGCCCCGTCGGTGAGGATCACACCCGTGGCGACGGCCTGCTCGGTCTGCGCTTCAGTCATTCCTGACTCCAGTCATCTCGTGAGCGCCCGGCTGCGTGGCAGGCAGCCGTGCGCGGAAAGTCCGCTGTCATTCCGCACCAACAAGCGCCGATCCGGAACCATTCCCATGGTCGCACACCAATTTCCAGGATCAACTACCCCGGTCACAGGCTGGTCAGCGAGCCCAGGTGCGGGCAACACGCTCCGCAACCGCCGCGAGCGATCCGTGTGCATCCGCGAAGGCGCGCTCCTCGCCGACCAGGTCCACCAAGGAGTACGCCGACTCGACGCCCATCGTGCGCATCTCGCGAGCCCCGATGAGGACCTTGCCGGCCAGTACGACGCAGGGCCGCATCGCGTCGTTCGCCACCTTCGCGACCCCAGCGATCACCTTGCCGTCGCGGGACTGGAAATCGAACGCACCCTCGCCGCTGAGCACCAGGTCCACCCGCGACGCCTTCTCCTTCAGCCCGGTCAGCTCCGCGACCAGGTCGATCCCGGACACCCGCTCGGCGCCGAGCAGCAGCAGCGCGTACCCGAGCCCGCCCGCGGCGCCGGCGCCCTTCTTGTCCGCGGTCTTCCGATCGGCCAGCTCGGCGAAGTGGGTCAGCCACCCGTCAACCGGGGGCTTGCGGTCGTCGGTGATCCCCTTCTGCGTGCCGAAGATGTTGGTGGCGCCACGGAGCCCGAGCATCGGGTTCTCGACGTCACTCGCCGCGACGAACTCGATCCCCACCATCCGCGCCCGAGCCGGCTCCAGGTCCACCGAGGTCAACCCGGCCAGCCCAGCGGCCCCCGCGTCCAGCCGACCACCCGCCGCCGAATCACCGCCGCTCGCCCGCCCACCATCGGCTGCTTGACCACCGCCGGTCGTCTGACCACCATCGGCCGTCTGACCACCATCGGCCGTCTGACCACCATCGGCTGCTTGATCACCGCCGGGCGTCTGATGACCGCTGGTTGCCGTGGCGCCGAGGGCGGCGAGTAGTCCGGCGCCGGCGTCGTTCGTGCCTGAGCCGCCGAGTCCGAGGATGATCCGCTTCGCCCCGGCGTCGACCGCGGCCGCGATCAGCTGACCCACGCCGTACGTCGTCGCGTCCTCGGGCCGGCGCAGCTTCGGCTCCACGAGGTGCAACCCGCACGCCTGCGCGGTCTCGACGTACGCCGTTTCGCCCGCGAGCAGCACCGTCGCCGGGGTGTCGTCGCCGAGCGGTCCGCGAACGGTGACCGACAGCAGCGTCCCGCCGACGACCGCCGAGAGTACGTCGATGAACCCGGGCCCGCCGTCCGCCATCGGCGCCACCAGTACCTCGGCCTCCGGATCCCGCCGCCGCCATCCTTCCTCGATGGCCGCGGCCGCCTCCACGGCCGTCAACGTGCCCGCGAACTTGTCCGGCGCAATCAGCACTCGCATGCCGACATCCTCTCCTACCCCCAAGCGTTGACGGGCCTGGTGGTCGACAGTTGGATCGTCGACATGAAGACGATCCTCTTCGCGTTCCGCGTGAGTGACCTTGAGCGGTCGCTCGCCTTCTACCGGGCCGTGGGCTACACCGAGCTCAGCACCGTGCCGTTCGACGACGGCTCCAGCCTTGTCTGGCTGAAGCTCCCCGACGAACCGGCCGTGTCGCTCGAGCTCGTGCACCGGCCGGCCGACGGGTCGATCGAGACCGGCGGCTTCGAGCACTTCGCGATCGAGGTCGACTCACTCAGCGCCACCATCGACCGGCTGACCGCCGCCGGCCTCGAGCCGGCGCTGCCAGAACTCCCCGGCGGCCCGGACGGCCCGAAGACCTCCTGGCTCACCGACCCCGACGGCTACCGGATCGAACTGGTCGAGTGGCCGCCCGGCGGACCACCGCAGCTGTAGCCACTGCCTCGCCAAGAATCGTTGGCGTCATTACCGCACGTGGCTTCCCACACGGGTCAATTTCCGGGGAGAACCTCGCAGCTGCACCCTTCTACCCATCGCACACGAGGGGTGAAGGGGCCAGATCAGAGGTGAACCCCGCACCTGACTGCCGCGGCCGGCCACGGGGTGGTGGTGACTCCGGATTACTTCGCCAACCTTGCTTGACGCGGCACTGGGGTGGCTCGATGCAATCGCCGACCACCGCCGCCGAGGCGATCGCCGTGCAGGAGGAGTTGCGCGGGCTGGTCGACCGGACGGATACGGGCAGGAGTCCGCAGTACGTCGCAGGGCTCGATGTCGCGTACGACGGGGATTGGCTGTCGGCCGCAGTCGTCGTACTGGACTGGGACGCGCTCGGGGAGGTCGACCGAGCCGTGGTGTTCGGCGAGACGACATTCCCGTATGTGCCGGGCTTGTTCGCGTTCCGTGAGGTGCCCGCCTTGCTGGCCGCGTTGGACCGGCTTGGCACGACCCCCGACTTGCTGGTGTGTGACGGGCAGGGAGTGGCTCATCCGCGGCGGTTCGGGCTGGCTTGTCACCTCGGCGTACTGACGGGGATCCCGGCGATCGGGGTGGCGAAGATGGCGTTCGTGGGTTCGTACGACGAGCCGGGGTGGGAGCGGGGTGCGACCACTGAACTGGTGGATGCAGGCGAGGTGGTGGGAGCGGTGGTGCGGACACAGGACGGGGTTAAGCCTGTGTACGTGTCGGTTGGGCATCGGGTGAGTTTGCCGGCCGCCGTTCAGCACGTACTTCGGCTGACGCCGTCGTACCGGTTGCCGGAGACGACCCGCGCCGCCGACCACCTCAGTCGGCAGGCCCTGCGCGCCGGCTGACAACTTCCCCGGAACCCAGGCGTTGGTCAGCGGCGGAACAGGCGGCGGAGGATGAGGGCTAGGACGGCGCCGATGAGGTAGGGGGCGAGGCGGCGGGCCAGGACGGGGAGGAGGGTGCTGGCGAGGTTCAGGGCCGGGGCTTCGGCTGGTGCCGGGTCGGTGGCCGAGCTCGACGGTGGTGTGGCCGACATCCGCGGTGTGGTGGACGCGGTTGGCGAGGACGACTCCGCGGGCGCAGCCCCACTCGCCGCCTCCGCAGGTCGCGCCGTGCCGGCGGGTTGTGCCGAGTCGGCGGCGGGTCGTGCCGAGCCCGCGGATTGCGCCGGGCCGGCGGATTGTCCCGGGCCGGCGGATTGTCCCGGGCCGGCGGATTGGGCCGGGTCGGCGGGTTGGGCCGGGTCGGCGGGTTGTGGCGAGTCGGCAGGTGTTTTCAGTTTGGTTGTCAGGCAGGCGGTGAATTGGTCCAGGAGCTGGTTGGAGACGTCCTGGATCAGGCCGCGGCCGAACTGGGCGGGGCGGCCGGTGATGGTGAGGTCGGTGCCGACGGTGACCTCGGTGGAGTCCGGGCCGGCCGCGGCGAGCTGGGCGGTGACGCGGGCGGTCGCGGTGCCGTTGCCGCGACGGTCCTTGCCCTTGGCCTCGATCACCGCGTGGTGATCCGCCGGATCGCGCTCCGCGAAGGCGCCGTTACCGGAGTACTGCAAGGACACCGGCCCGAGCTTCACCTTGCACGAGCCGATGAACTCGTTGCCGTCGTACGACGTCAGGGTGGCGCCGGGGAAACACGGCACCACCCGTTCGAGGTCGTTGAACGCGGCCCAGGTCTGCTCGATCGGAGCCGGTACGACGAACTTGTGCTCCAGCCTCATCCGGTACCTGCCGCAGCCAGGACCGCCCGGCGGGTGAGTACCGTCGCCAGGTGCCGCCGATAGTCCGCATCACCATTGATGTCGGTCACCGGCGACGTCCCCTCCGCGGCCCGGGCAGCGGCCTCGCGCACGGCCTCGGCGGTCGCCGGCCGGCCGATCAGCGCGTCCTCGACCGCGGCCGCCCGGATCGGCGTCGACCCCATGTTGCCGAGCGCAACGCGCGCCTCCGCGATCGAGTCGCCGTCCAGCCGGACGGCCGCCGCGACGGAGACGATCGACCACGCCTGGGCGACCCGGTTGAACTTCTCGTAGTGCGCTCCCCAACCGGTGTACTTCGGCACCCGGATCTCGACCAGCAGTTCGTCCTCGGCGAGCGCCGTACTGAACACCCCCTGGAAGAAGTCCGCCGCGGCCACGGTACGCCGACCGTCCGGCCCGGCGATCACGAACGACGCGTCGAGTGCGACCGCCACCGCGGGGAGATCACCGGCTGGATCGGCGTGGGCGAGCGAGCCGCCGAACGTGCCGCGGTGCCGGATCTGCGGATCCCCGACCGTTGCCGTCGCCAACGAAATCAACCGGGCATGCTCGCCGACCAGCGGATCGGACTGCACCGTGCTGTGCGGTGTCATCGCGCCGAGGACCAGTGCGTCGCCGTCGTCGCGGATGCCCCGCAGCTCGTCGATCTTGCCGAGGTCGACGATCGTCTCGGGCGCCGCCAGCCGCAACCGCAGCACCGGCATCAGGCTCTGCCCACCGGCCAGTACCTTCGCGTCGGAGTGCTCACGCAGCAAGGCCACCGCCTCGTCCACCGACGTCGGGCTGAAGTACTCGAACGCCGCGGGAATCATGACCGAGCTCCTTCCTGCAACGCCTTCCACACGCGGTACGGCGTACACGGCATCGCGACATCCGTCACGCCGAGATGCCGGACCGCGTCGACGATCGCATTGACAACCGCCGGCGTGGACGCGATCGTGCCGGCCTCGCCGACACCCTTCACACCCAGCTGGTTCGTCGTCGCCGGAGTCTCTGTGCGTGCCGTCTCGAACCTCGGCAGATCGGGCGCACCCGGCACCAGATACTGGTCGAACGACCCGGTGACCAGCGTGCCGGAATCGTCGTGCACCGCCTCCTCGAACAGGGCCTGCGCGATGCCCTGCGCCAAACCGCCGTGCACCTGCCCCTCGACGATCAGTGGATTGACGACCACGCCGACATCGTCGACGCTCACGTACGAGCGGATCTTCGTCTCACCGGTCTCGGTGTCGACCTCCACCGCGCACAGGTGCGTGCCGTGCGGGTACGAGAAGTCCTCCGGGTCGTGCGTCGCCTCCGCGTCGAGATGGCTCTCCGCGGACCCGCCGAGCTTGTGCGCCTGGAGGACGGCGAACGCGAGTTCGGCCAGCGTCATCCCCGCGTCCGTGCCGCGGACGCCGTAGCGCCCGGCGGAGAACTCGAGGTCGTCGACGTTTGCCTCCAGCAACTGGGCCGCGATCGGCTTCGCCTTCTCGATCACCTTGTCGGCGGCGGCCAGCACCGCCATCCCGCCGACCGCCAGCGAGCGGGACCCGTACGTGTCCAGGCCGCGCGCGGCGACCTGCGTGTCGCCGTGCAGTACTTCGACGTCCTCGAAGGCGACACCCAGCCGGTCGGCCACCAACTGGCTCCACGCGGTCTCGTGACCCTGCCCGTGTGGGCTCGTTCCAGTCACCACCTCGACCTTCCCGGTCGGCAGCATCCGGACCGACGCGTGCTCCCAGCCGCCGGCGACGTACCCCATCGAGCCGAGCCAGCGCGACGGCGCCAGCCCACACATCTCGGTGTACGTCGAGACGCCGATGCCGAGCTGGACCGGGTCGCCGGCCGCCCGGCGTTCCGCCTGCTCCTTGCGGAGTTCGTCGTACCGGAAGAGTTCGCGCGCCTTCGCGGTCGCGGCCTCGTAGTTGCCCGAGTCGTACCGCAGCCCGGACACGGTGCTGAACGGGAACTCCTCGTGCTTGATCCAGTTCCGCTCCCGGATCTCCAGCGCGTCGACGCCGACGCGGGCCGCGAGCTCGTCCATCAACCGCTCGATCGCGAACGTCGCCTCCGGCCGGCCGGCGCCACGGTATGCGTCGGTCCAGGTCAGGTTGGTGAAGACGTTCGTGATGCCGAGCTGGTACGAGGGAAACTTGTAGATCCCGTTGAACATGAATGCGCCAAGCAGCGGGATCGCCGACGTGACCAGGCCGAGGTAGGCGCCCATGTTCACGACGAGCTCGACCTTGAGGCCGGTCACCGTGCCGTCGGCGTCCGCCGCCAGCGTGACCTTCTGCCACTGGTCCCGCCCGTGGTGCCCGGACATGAACGACTCTGACCTGGTCTCGTTGTACTTGCAGGGCTTACCGGTCCGGCGGGCCGCGACGACGGTCAGCACCTCTTCCGGGGTGAACTGGAGCTTGCCGCCGAAGCCGCCGCCGACGTCCGGCGCGATCACCCGGACCTTGGACTCCGGGATGCCGAGCACCAGTGAGGTGAAGATCCGGACGAAGTGCGGCACCTGCGTGGAGGACCAGATGGTGAGCTGCTCCGGGGTCGGGTCGACGGCGATCGCCCGTGGTTCCATGAACGCCGGGATGAGCCGCTGCTGACGGATCTCCTTCTCGATCACGATCCCGCCGTCGCGGGCGGCCGCGATCGCCGCCTCGACGTCGCCGCCGGTACCGGATTCGGCCGAGTCGTACTTCCAGACCGCGGAGACATTCGTGCCGAGATCCGGATGGGCGAGCACCTCGTCCGTTGCCGCGGACCGCAGGTCGAGCATCGGCGGCAATTCCTCGTAGTCCACGTCGACGAGGTCGGCGGCGTCGTTCGCCTCAGCCGCGTTACGCGCGACGACCATGGCAACGATCTCACCCGCGAAGGCGACGTGGTCGACCGCCATGGCCGGGTGCACCGGCGCCTTCTGATCCGGGGTGACCTGCCAGGCGTTCGGCAGGGCGCCTTGCTCGTCGGCGATGTCCGCACCGGTCAGGACGGCGATCACGCCGGTGGAAGCGCGGGCCGCCGCGGTGTCGATGGCGGTGATCCGGGCGTGCGCGAACGGGCTCCGGACCATCGCGAGGTGCAGCATGCCGGGCAGGACGATGTTGTCGGTCCAGCGGGTCCGGCCGGTGATCAGGCGCGCGTCCTCCTTGCGGCGGCGCGGGGCGCCGATCTCGGTCGCCGGGCGGTCCTCGGTGGTGGTCATCGGCCACCTCCGGCGGCGGCTGCGGCCCGGACGGCCTTGACGATGTTCTGATAGCCGGTGCAGCGGCAGAGGTTGCCCTCGAGGCCGAGGCGGACCTCGTCCTCGGTGGGATCCGGATTGTCGGCAATCAGATCGATGGATTGCATGATCATGCCGGGTGTGCAGTATCCACACTGCAAGGCATGGTTCTCGTGGAAGGCCTGCTGCATCGGGTGCAGCTGCCCATCGGTCGCGAGGCCCTCGATCGTGGTCACCTCGTGCCCGTCGGCCTGGACCGCGAACAGCGAGCAGGACTTCACGCTCCGTCCGTCCAGGTGCACTGTGCAGGCGCCGCAGTTGCCGGTGTCACAGCCGACCACAGTGCCCGTCTTCCCCAGCTGCTCGCGCAGATAATGCACCAGCAGCGTGCGCGGCTCCACGTCGTCCGTGAAGCTGCTTCCGTCGACCTCGACCGTGATCCGGGTCATCGCCCCGCCTCCAGATGTCAGCAACCGCCGTACGGTTGATCCTGCTCCGCTGTGATCTCGACCACAAGAGATCGGATCAGTGGTGGATGCGGCCCGCGCGTCGCGAGAGGCGGTCGCCGGCACCGCCCCAGTGCTGGGCGATGATCTCGGCGGCGATGCTGACGGCGGTCTCTTCCGGCGTGCGGGCGCCGAGGTCGAGGCCGATCGGACTGGCGAGACGATCCAGCTCGGCGTCGGTGAGGCCGGCCTCCCGGAGCCGTTCCAGGCGGTCGTCATGCGTACGGCGGGAGCCCATTGCACCGATGTAAGCGACCTCGGGCAGACGCAGCGCGACCTCCAGCAGCGGTACGTCGAACTTCGGGTCGTGGGTGAGCACACAGATCGCGGTCCGGCCGTCGATCCGGCCCGCCGCGGCCTCGGCGGACAGGTAGCGATGCGGCCAGTCGACGATCACCTCGTCGGCGGACGGGAAGCGCGAAGCGGTCGCGAAAACCGCCCGTGCGTCACAGACCGTCACGCGATAGCCGAGGAACGACCCGAGCCGCGCGACCGCCGCCGCGAAGTCGATCGCCCCGAACACCAGCAACCGCGGCACCGGTGCGTACGACGACACGAACACCCGCATCCCCTCGCCTCGCCGCTGCCCGTCCGGCCCGTACTCCAACGTCTCCGTACGGCCGTTCTCCAGCAGTCCGCGAGCATCGTCGACCACCGCGTCGTCGGCCCGCTCCGACCCGAGACTCCCGGCGACCGCCCGGCCCTCCGGTCTGACCACCAGCCGTCGCCCGACCCGCGCCGGATCCGGATGCGCGACCACGGTCGCCACCGCCACCGGACGCCCGGCGGCGATGTCGCCGGCCACCTCGGCGAGCTCCGGGTACGACGTCCGGTCGACCCGCTCCACGAAGATGTCGATGATCCCGCCGCAGGTGAGGCCCACGGCGAAGGCCGACTCGTCGCTGACGCCGTACCGCTGCAGGACCGGCTCGCCCGAGGCGAGGATCTCCTCACCGAGCTGGTAGACGGCGCCCTCGACACAGCCGCCCGAGACACTGCCGACGGCTTCCAGGCCGGGGCCGACCAGCATCACCGCACCCGGTTGCCGCGGCGCGGAGTCGAACGTCGCGACGACGGTGCCCACGGCAACCGACTCCCCCGCGTCCCACCAGGTCATCAACCGCTCCAGCACGTCACGCATCGGCGACCACCTCCAGAAGATCCGCGAAGCTGGCCAGGCTGTGGCCGGCGACGAGGTCGTCGACGTACGGCAGGACGGCGACGATCCCGGACTGCACCGGCAGATACCCGGGCTTGCCCCGATGCGGATTCAGCCAGACCACGCGATGCGCGAGGCCGGCCAGTTGCTCCAGTTGCGCCCCGAGCAGCGCGGCGTCCCCGCGCTCCCATCCGTCGCTGCAGACCACGACGACGGCACGCCGCGCCATCCCCCGCCGGCCCCAGCGGTCCAGGAACACCTTCAGCACCTCGCCGAGGCGGGTACCACCCGACCAGTCCGGTACGACGTCCCCCGCCGCGCGAAGGGCGAACTCGGCGTCGCGGCGACGCAGCGCCGGGGTCACCCGGGTCAAACGGGTGCCGATGGTGAAGACCTCGACCGAGCGCGGGGCCTGCTGGACCATCGTGTGCGCGAGCCGCAGCAGGCTGTCGGCGTACGGGCGCATCGAGCCGGAGACGTCGACCAGTACGACGATCCGGCGCGGGCGGGTGCCGCGCCGGCGGTACTGGACGCGGGCCGGCTCGCCGACCTGTCGCAGCTGGGCCCGGAGCATCCGCCGCGGGTCGATCTCCCCCCGGTACGACGGGCGTCGCCGCGTCGCACGCCGGACCGGAACTCGCGGCCGGAGCGTCCCGAACAGTCGCGCCAGCTCGGCCCGGTCGCTCGCCGACAGTTCGGCGACATCGCGGTGCCGGAGAACTTCCGTCGTACTCGCGGAGACGTTCACCGTCCGGTCGCTGTCCTCGCCCGCGGCGCCGTCGTCGGCATCGAGTGCGGCCTGCACCGAAGACTGCGGCGTACGGCGGACAACGCCGCCCGACCGCTCCCCGGAGAACCAGGCCGAGAAGACCTCGTCGTACTTGGCCGTATCGTCCGGTCCACTGCAGAGCGCGGCTCGGCCGGACCAGTACACGTCGGCGGTCATGGTCGCATCGAGGGTGGCGACCGCTCGGAGGAAGACGTGGACCCGGTCGGCGGTCACGGCCAGACCCGCGTGCCGCAGGGCCGATGCGAAGCCGGCCAGGGCGACATCCGCTGTGGTCATCTCCGGCTCAGCTCGCCAGCAACCGGTCGAGCGACGCGCGGACGCGGTCGATGTCCTCGCGGTATTTCAGGACCGCGCCGAGGGTCGCGGCCGCGGTCTCTACGTCGAGTATGTCGGTGCCGAGAGCATCGAGCGCGCGAGCCCAGTCGAGGGTCTCGGCGACGCCGGGCGGCTTGAGCAGGTCGAGTTCACGCATCCGCTGCACCGACCGGGCGACCTGTTCGGCCAGCCGGGCGGACACCTCGGGCAGGCGGGTGCGGACGATCTCCACCTCGCGGGCCAGGCCCGGGTGGTCGATCCAGTGGTAGAGGCAACGGCGCTTCAGCGCGTCGTGGACCTCGCGGGTGCGGTTGGAGGTGAGGACGACGATCGGCGGCTCGTCGGCGGTGATCGTGCCGAGCTCGGGGATCGTCACCTCGTGCGTCGAGAGCACCTCGAGCAGGAACGCCTCGAACTCGTCGTCGGCGCGGTCGATCTCGTCCACCAGCAGGACGGCGGGACTCTCGCGGAGCGCCCGCAGGACCGGGCGGGCGAGCAGGAACCGCTCGTCGAACAGGCTCTTCTCCACCTCTTCGACGACCGCATCGGAGCTGGTCGCCTCGACCGTGCGCAGATGCAGGATCTGGCGCGGGAAGTCCCAGTCGTAGAGGGCTTGGGACGCGTCGATGCCTTCGTAGCACTGCAACCGGATCAGCTCGACGCCGAGCGCTTCCGCAAGGGCGGCGGCGAGGGAGGTCTTGCCGGTGCCGGGCTCGCCTTCCAGCAGCAGCGGCCGGTGCAGGGCCAGCGCCAGGTACCCGACCGTGGCCAAGCCCTCGCCGGCGAGATACCCGGTCCCCCGCAGACGCTCGGCAAGCTCACTCGCGGAGCCGACGGGGTTCATCTGCCCAGCATCGCCCCGTCACCCCGGGATGCCAAGGCTCAGCCCGGCCGGTGGCCCTCCGGCAGTTGCCCGACGGTGTCCACGTCCACACCCTCCGCGAGATCCGAACACTCGATCTCCACCACTTCGTGCCGCTTGAGGTACGCGCGGGCGCCCTCGTCCCCCCGTGCCGTCGCGATCACGCCGTCCCAGTGGTCACGTCCGAGCAGCACGGGGTGCCCGGGCTGTCCGCCGTACACGGCCCGTACCAGTGCCGACCGGCTCCCGGCGGCCGCAACCCGCCGGATGACGGCGGCCGTCAGGCCCGGGACGTCGACCGGAACAACGAGGACGGCGTCGATCCCGGCGTCGGTCCCGGCTCCGGTCCCGGCCCTGGACCTGGCTCCGGCCCCGGCCCCGGCCCCGGCTGCGGTTTGCAGGGTCGTCAGGCCGGCGCGGAGTGAAGCACCCATGCCCTCGGCCCAATTGGTTGCCTCGACCACCTCGACCGGCTCACCCGTGAGCTCGGCCCGTACGTGGTCCGCGGCGGCTCCGACCACGACCAGGACCGGCGAGCAACCAGCGCCGTCGAGCAGCCGCGAGGCGCGCACCACCCAGGTGACTCCGTCCGGGTCGTGAACCAGTGCCTTGGGGCTGCCCATCCGGCGGCCGGCTCCGGCGGCGAGCACCATTCCTGCGATCTTCACTCTCGGAGGGTAGCGATTTCACAGTTCGGGCAGTGACGTGTACCACGCGGCGGCGGGGGTGGGGCATGGCACGATGTTTGACGTGACGACAACTGCGGATGGCCCGAAGGCTCTTCCTCTGCTGTTCCTGGGACAGAACACCGACCCGCACTCGGAGCGGGGTGTCGAGTGCCCGGGCGCGTTGCCGCCGGCGTCAGACCCGGATCTGGTCGAGCGGGCGCTGAAGGCGAAGGCGGCGCTGGGTGACCAGGTGTTCGTGCTCGGGCACCACTACCAGCGCGACGAGGTGATCCAGTTCGCGGACGTCACCGGTGACTCGTTCAAGCTGGCCCGGGACGCGGCCAACCGGCCGGACGCGCCGTACATCGTGTTCTGCGGTGTGCACTTCATGGCCGAGTCCGCGGACATCCTCACCAACGACCAGCAAACCGTGATCCTGCCGGACCTGGCGGCCGGCTGCTCGATGGCGGACATGGCCCGGATCCAGCAGGTCGAGGCCGCCTGGGACGCGCTCGCCGACGCCGGGGTCGCGGACGTGACCGTGCCCGTCACCTACATGAACTCCAGCGCCGACATCAAGGCGTTCTGCGGCCGCAACGGCGGCGCGGTGTGTACGTCGAGCAACGCGGACACCGCGCTCGAGTGGGCGTTCGAGCAGGGCGAGAAGGTGTTGTTCCTGCCGGACCAGCATCTCGGCCGCAACACCGCCGTACTGAAGATGGGCATCTCGCTCGACGAGTGCGTGGTCTACGACCCGCACAAGCCGGGTGGCGGCCTGACCCGTGAGCAACTGGCCGCGGCGAAGATGATCCTGTGGCGCGGGCACTGCTCGGTGCACGGGCGGTTCACGGCCGAGTCGGTCGACGACGTACGGGCGCGAGTCCCAGGCGTCAACGTGATCGTGCACCCCGAGTGCCGGCACGACGTCGTGACCAAGGCGGACCTCGTCGGCTCGACGGAGTACATCATCCAGACCCTCGAGACGGCCGAGCCCGGTACGTCGTGGGCCGTCGGCACCGAGCTCAACCTGGTCCAGCGGCTGGCCAAGCAGCACACCGACAAGAACATCGTGTTCCTGGACAAGGCGGTCTGCTACTGCGCCACGATGAACCGGATCGACCTCCCGCACTTCGTCTGGGCGCTGGAGAACCTGGTCGCCGGCCACGTCGTCAACCCGATCAAGGTCGACCCGGACACCGAGAAGTACGCCAGGCTCGCCCTCGACCGCATGCTCGCCCTCCCCGGCAAAACCGCCCGCGACTAGCGTCGTCGGGGTTATCCGAGTGCCTTCAACAGCGCGACGATGCCGACGACGCCGAGGACGATGACCAGCGCGAGGACCACGGCACGGCACAACCACTCGAACCAGAGCAGCGGATCGCGTATCTGGCTGCTGTATTGCGTCAGGGATTCGGGGTCGTTGGCGTACGTCGCTCGTCCGGTGGCCAGGCTCAGGGTGAGCATGTCGGAGCAAAGTTCTTGCCGGCCGGCCACGATCGTCCCCGTGGTGGTGCTGAGCAGCAACCACGACGCGTTTGCCGCGGTGAGGAAGCGGACGATGCCCGACGCGCCGAGGATCGAGCGGCGGGTGACTGTGTCGGCGGACAGGGAATCCAGGTTGACGTAGAGGACATGGCTGATCGGCCGCCGGCCCCCGGCGGCGCCGAGGAGACGCTCGCGACGCGCGGCCGTGAACAACGGAGACTGCCCGCCCTGCGGTGCTTTTACGAGCGCCTCGATCGAGGCGTCGACCTCGGCGAGGTTCTTCACCGCGTCGGCGACCTGGTTCCGGACCAGACCCGCCACCCGCTCGCGCCGCTGCGCTTGAAGCGCAAGCAGATCTCCGGCAGGACGCAGGACTTCGCCGGTCTTCTTCCCCTCCTTGTCGGCAACCGCGGCCGCCCACTCCTGCTCGATCAACGCGATGCGGCGGTTGATCGCAGTCAGCTCGGCCTCTACCGGCGCGAGCTTCGCCTGCAACTTCGACAGGGCCTGCACAAGCCTGTTGCGAGCGCCGACGATCTCGCCGTACTTCGCCAGGCTCGGCGACCCCGGCACGGTGGTGAACAGATCCGCTTCGACCTTGTACCCGGCACGGGCGAGGTGCCCAGCCGCCAGCGTCACCAGCTCTGTCGGCGTCGACGCCACGTTCCCGGCCGTCAGGGCGTAGTCGGTGCGCAGGAGTCCCAGCAGATCGACCGCACCGCCGAGCACGCCATTCGTGCCGACCGGCGTCGCACCTGCTGCCGCGGGCTGGCCTGACGTTGGCGCGCCCGTCTCGGCTTCGCGGCTCCAACCGCCACGATCACCTGGCCTTTCCTCGTCGACCGTCCTCCGCTCTGCCTCCTCGCGCTCGCTCTCTTCCTGCTGGTACTTGTCGATCCCTTTGCCCAGGTCACCCTTCGCGGAGTCGATAGCCTCCTTGAGGCCGCTTACCCGCTGATGAAGCCGGGTGAGAGTCGACACAACCTGCCGTGCGGTCCAGTCACCCTCGAGCAGCGCGCGGTCGTCGACAACCAGCACCGACGTACCTTTCGCCAGCTTCAGTTCACCCTCCAACTGACCGGCGATCAGCTCCGCAATCCGATCGACCATTCGATGCGCTCGCCATGCTCCGATCGCTCCGGCCTTCTCGCCTACGGTCACCTCACCCTTGGGTGCGGACGTCACCGTCGGGAGCATCGACGCCACCGACGGGGTCTTCGCGGCGGCGGTGGCCTGCTCTGCCTTCGCGATGGCTTCGAGGTACCTGGCCTTCTCGGCCTGCAGCTGAAGCTGTTTGCCCTCGGCATCGAGCTCGATTGCGGCTGGTGCGGATGTGTCGTCCGGCAACTGGATCTCCCCCTCCCCGTTTGCGCCCATCACGAGCGCCCTGCGAGTCCCTTGGCACCCATGGTCGCCCTTGACCTCTTGTGAGCGCCAGTTCACACTCGACGCAGGGGGATGGAGCATGTACGTAGAGCCAGCCATGGTCCTGACGGACACGTGGTCGGTCGACGACGTCACGGACGCGCTCAGCGGGCTTGGTGAGCGCGCGCTCGTCGTCGTGCAGTACGCCGATGCCGAGGCACACAAGTACTACGCGCTCGATGTCGGCTCGATCCGGCTCGTGCTCGAGGATGCGGACCCGGAAGACCAGCTGGGTTCGGCGCTCGACCTCGAGTGGCTCCCGGTCAATCGCATCGTCAGCCTGGACGACGTCCTGCACCCGTACGCTGCGCCGGCGCGCCCCGGCGACGTCCTGCTCCGGAACGTCGATGTGCTCGGAGTGCTGCGACTTGGCTCGGAAGAAGCCACCAACCGCGGTGAGTACGCGCCTGAGTCCTCACCGCCGGACGAGGCTGATTCCGAACCGGCGCCCTCGGCCGGAAACACCGGGGCGCCACGGCGCTTCCGGGCGTTCGCGGCCCTGGACGCTCCGGAAGCCGCCGAGGTTGGGGTCCGGTTCCCGCTGACGGTCGGTTTCAGCGATCAACCCACGACCGATGACGAGGACGAACAGCCGATCATCGTGCCCGGCGCCCCCGCCCAGCTGACATTCGTCGTCCAGGTAGCGGGTTTCGGCTTCAGCTTTCCCGACGGCATCAGTCGAAGCCTGACGGTCGATCGCGATGATCCGAACGGGCCGACTGTCGAATTCGCCGTCGTACCGACAGAGGTCCGGCACCGCGCCACCCGGACCTTGGAAGTCTACTTCGAGTACGACGGTGAGCGCTGCGGGCAAGCCTGGCACGACGTTGTCGTGAGCAACCAAGCCGACGACGAGCCGCCGGCTGCGACCTCCGATGAGGCTCCACCGATGAGTGGCGGCACCGGAGTCACGCTGACCGTCGACAGCCTGCCGCCGAGCCTGACGGTCGAGGTCCGCACCGAGCCGGACACCCCGGATCTCGAGTGGATCTTCCACACGCGGGACGGGATACCGCGCCCGGACAAGCCGGTCCGGACCCAACTCGAGCAGCCCTCGGCCCAAGCCTTCGCCGAGATGGTGATGAAAGCCCTGCCCGGCGCCAAAGGCTCCAAGGGGCTACCGAATGCGGTCCGAGGCTTGGGCAAGCTGGTCCTCCATCCGATCCCCGACGAGTTCTGGGCTGCGATCGAGGCAACCTGGCAGAGCGAACCTGAGGGCCAGACGCCGTCGTTGCTGATCATCACCAGTGAGCCGTTCGTCCCCTGGGAACTCGCGTGGGTGGACGCGGATTCCGTCGATCCCGCGCTGTTTCCGGACGGGACCGAAGGCCCCCTGGCCGCGCTCTGGCAGGTCGGACGCTGGGTGCCACCGAAGCGGTCCCGGCGCGGGCCGGACCGGCCGGCCGCGCCGCCGCCGACCAACATCGACGTCGACGCACTGGCCGTCGTGATCGGCGACTTCGCCGCCGACCGGAAGGTACGTGAGCTTCCGTACGCCGTGGCCGAGGGCAAGTCGATCGCCCATGAATACGGCGCCATGCCGCTGACCGTCAGCGACGGCGACGTGGACGACCTGATGAGCGCGAACCTCACACGCAACGACGCACCGTTCACGCCACAGGCCATCCACTTCGCGAGCCACGGCGAGGTCGGTCTGGAACATCAGGAGTACACCGGCGTCATCCTCAGCGAAGGACGCCGGCTCGACATCATCACCGTCGAGGGATCGACGATCGGCGGAGTCAGTGCGCCGTTCGTCTTCCTCAACGCCTGCCAGGTCGGCACCGCCAGTTCCATCCTGTCCAGCTACGGCGGGCTGGCCGGGTCGTTCCTGCGGACCGGATTCCGCGGATTCCTGGCCCCGCTGTGGGATGTCGACGACGACGTTGCGAAGGACATCGCACTGGAGTTCTACGAGTCGACGCTGCGCCGCGGCCTGACCGTCGGCGAGGCACTGCGCCGGATCCGGGCCGGATTCGGCGATGGCTCCAAGGGTACGGCGACCCCGTTGGCGTACGTGTTCTACGGCCACCCCGGGCTCCGGATGACGTGGTCCGGTGCGGCAGCTGGAATCGAAGGAGAAGGCTGATGGGCATGGATCTCACGCCGATGTACAAGGCGCTGTCGAAGGCGTCCGGGCAGTCCTTCTTCGACGCCAATCCCGAGATGGTCCGATCGGACGTCGCCGAGACAGCGCGCGCGGACGCGATCCAAGCCGCTCAGCAGGGGCGGCCCGACATCGCCTTCCTGGCCTCATCGGCGGCGTCGATCATCTACCTGTCGCTCGGCGATCGCGACGGCTCCCTGCGCAATCGGCTCGACGCCTTGCAGGCGTTGTTCATGATCGCCACGTCGGTGCCCGACTATGACAGCGTCCGGCAACAGGCGCTGGAGCTCGACGGCGTGGCGCGGGAGATCTCTTCGACACACACGAGCTTCCGCTCGCTCGTACTCGCGGCCGACTGCTCGTGGTTCAGTGCCGACGCCGCCCCCGCCGACCAGCCCGCGGAAGCTCGAGACCGGCAGCTGACTCGAGCCCTCGGGGATCTGCTCGTGGCGCTGCGCGCGGCCGAACCACTCGTCGACGATCCGGACGAACGTGGCTGGGTCGAACGACTGGCATCCATTCTCGCCATCACCGCCGACGCGGCGATGGCGAACCGGTGGAGCCAGGACGAGGACGAGCTCGACGTCGTACTGCGACAAGTGGCCGGCGCGGCCGACGTACTGCCCCTCGACCTGGCCTTCCGGGACGAGTCCGGCAAGGCTTCGGCGGTCGCGGTGGTGCTCGAACAGCTCGAGAGCAGATACCACTGAGATGGCCGAGACTCGCGCGACCGCCCGGCTGCGGGTCGCGATGGCGCTGGCCGCGGAGAACGGCGACGACACCGCCTGGCTGACGGCCGCACACGCATTGCAGGCCGCGCTCGAACGCGCGGACCCGGACGGAAGCGGGCGGCGCGACCTGTGGAACGGCATCGTCGCCACATCCGATCGGCTCCGCCTCCGCGCTCACAGCCGGGAGGGTCGCCTGTCCGACGCCGGATTGGCCGACGAGTTGATCGGCCCGTTGCTGCGCGATGCCCTCGATGACGACCAGGTCGACGTCGCCACGGTGTTCATGCTCGCTGAGGCGGCTCGATCGAGAGTGCTGCTCGACACGCTGGCCGGCGCGCAGCACGGCGACAGCGGTCACCCCGACGAGGCGGCGTACGCCGCTCGGGTCGTTGCCTTCGCACCCGACCTCGACGACTCCCCGGCCGATCAGGAGCTCATGCTTGTCAGTGCGGTTCGGCACGTCGAGAGCCCCGAGCTGCAGGCCGACCGTGCAGCCGCACTCGCGACATTGGAAAGCCTCTACGCGGACGGGGACCGCGGCTTTCGGGGCGGCATCGGCACGGCGTCGCTGCGCGACATTCAGGACGCGCTCGGACCGACGCAGGTCCTCGTCGAGTACGTCATCCCGTACCACCCCTTGCATCCCGCGCACGATCTCGTGGCACTGGTGGTGACCCGGGACGTCGCCACCGTGATTCCATTGACCGTGCCGTCGTCGCCCGAGGACGAGACGTTCATCGGTAGCATCAGCGTCGACGGGCGACGGCCGATGGACGTCAGCCCGCTGGGCAATCTGACCAGCCGGGCCCGGGCCGCGATCCAGGGCGACAATCCAGCCGCAGCGCACGCGTTCGCGCATCTTCTGCACCGCTTCCTCGTCCAGCCCATCCTCGACACTGGCGCACCGAACGGCCGTACCGACTGGATCATCGTCCCGCACCGGCAGCTGCACCCGTGTCCCTGGATGGCGCTGGTCGACGCCGACGGTCTCCCCTGGCTGGCAACCACGACCGTGACGGTCTGCCCGAGCGCCTCGGTGTGGTTGCACCTGCGCCGATCGCCGCGCGCAGGTCACGCAGCCCTTGCCCTCGGCAACCCTCTGCTCGGGTACGCCGGACTGCCCGCGCTACCGGCCGCCGCCGACGAGGTCGAGCACCTGCACCAGGTCTGGACCGACCGGGGCTGGCCGATCGAGGCGCGGATCGGATCGCAGGCGACGTCCGCCGCCCTCGAAGCAGGCGCCGCGGCGGCGAACGTCGTACACATCGCCACCCACGGCTCGTTCCCGACCGCCGCCGCGGCGGCGAACCACCAGCTCTTCCTCGGCCTGGGTCGCGGCTCGCCCGGATCGATGGACTTGTCCCGGATCCGTGCACTCGACCTCAAGGGAAGCTGGTGTACGACGTTGAGCATCTGCGACGGCGGGATCTACCTCGTCGGTCCCGGCGACGAGTTGCTCGGCATGGCGGCCGCCGTCCTCGAAGCTGGTTCGTCGACGATTGTCGCCGCCCAGTGGAAGGTGGACGACGACGCGTGCCGGCGCCTGATGCGACATGTCGTCGAAGCTCTCGGATCGGCAGGTCCCGCCCAGGCTCTGCGGATCGGGGCGCTG
Organism: Kribbella sp. CWNU-51; assembly: GCF_054073265.1. Classification (NCBI taxonomy): domain Bacteria; kingdom Bacillati; phylum Actinomycetota; class Actinomycetes; order Propionibacteriales; family Kribbellaceae; genus Kribbella; species Kribbella sp. CWNU-51. The sequence goes on along the minus strand of NZ_JBSXMZ010000040.1, from coordinate 166,916 downwards.
AACCTCGCGGCCGAGGACGCGCCGCCCAGGGAATGGGCAGCCTTCCTGGCCATCGGGGACGGCAGCGGCCCTGCGGAATCGGCGGACTGACGCTCGCCCAGGCCGGTCAGGGGGAGACGCGGGCTGGGGTGTACCAGGTGGCGAGGATGTCGGGCAGGCGGTCGGGGCCCCACCGGTCGACCGGGGTGATGCGGCCGCGGAGGGACGCGAGCCCCTTCGCCAGCTCGCCCACCACGTCGCCTCGCCAGGGTACGGCGACGCCTTCGCCCGGGCCGACGATGACGGCCGGTCCGCCGCGGTCGACGCAGACGACCGGGCACCCGGACGCCAGCGCCTCGGTCACCGCCCAGCCGGCCGCCTCGCGCAGCGCCGGTGCGAGCAGTGCGTCGGCGCGGAACATCGCCGCGAGCACGTCCTCCCGCGGCAGCTGACCGGTGAACTCGACCCGGTCGCGGACCCCGAGCTCGTCGGCCAGCCGCTCCGCGCGCCGCCAGTCCGGCCCGTCGCCGATGATCCGCAGCTCCCAGTTCGCCGCCTCTGGACGCGCCAGTGCGCTGATCCCGAGCAGCACGCCCTTCCACGGGATCAGCCGCCCGACGAACAGCGCGGTCTTGATGCCCGGGGCACCGAACGGCTCGTACGGCCCCGACGCGGTGAACCGCCGGATCGCCACATTCGGCTGCACTGCGATCTCTCGCGCGTACGGGCGGAACGCCTCGGCCACATCCTTGTTCTGGGCAACCATCAGGTCGGCGCTCTGGGCAAGCTTCCGGCCCGTGACGCGACGCCGGAGGCCGGTGAAGGCGCGCCGTACCAGCTCGGCCGTCAGCCCACGCGGACCGAGCCAGTGCGCCATCGACAGCGGTGCCGTGGTCGACCCGCCGACCGGTCCCCAGATCACCTTGGCCGAGGACTGCTCGACCACGCCGGCGGACATCCAGTCGACCGCGAAGGTCAGGTGGTGGATCACGTCGAAGGTGTGCTGCGCGTGCAGCTCCCGCGCAGTACGGCGAGCCAGCCCCTGCCACAGCGGGTAGTACCAGTACACGTCCGACGGCCGGCGCCGCAGCCGCAGGATCCACTTCGGCAGCTCGAGCGGTACGACGGTCAGCCCCGGAACCGGCCGGATCGCCAGCTCCTCGGCGATCTCGTGCGCGAACTTGCCCCGGGTCAGCAGCCACACGTCGTGATCGCGTGCGGCGGCCTTCGCCCAGGCCCAGCCGGCCCCCGGTTCCGAGCCACCCTGCGGCCGGCATGCGTAGGCACTGAGCAGAACCTTCGGCCGGGCCGGCATCAGCTCATCCCCTCCAGGAGCCTGCGCAGATCGGTGCTGGACGTCGAAGCCGTGTACGGGAAGTAGTGCACCCGCGCGCCGACCTCGCCGAGCAGCCTCTCCAGTCTCATCCCCTTCTCGGTGCCCTTCCAGTCATCGCCCTTGAAAAGAACGTCGTACCGGAGCTGTTTCCACATCTCGAACTTGTCGCTGGACCAGTCGCTGACCACCTCGTCGACCAGGCCGAGCGCGCGCACGACGTCCATCCGCTCGTCGTGCGGGACGACCGGCGGGCGACCCTTGATCCGGGCCACCACTTCGTCCTCGACGACGCCGGCGATCAGGTGGTCGCACTGCTCGCGGGCCCGGCGGAGGATGTTTAGGTGGCCGATGTGGAACATATCGTAGACCCCGGGCGCGTAGCCGACGATGCCCATCAGCCGTTCGCCCCCAGCACGGCCATCTCCCGGTACCACTTGGCGAATGCGGCCGCGAGGAAGAGCAGGTTGGCCGCGAGCAGAGCGCCGTACAGGACGATGAACAGCGACGGCGTGCCGAAGGCCAGGAAGACCAGGCACAGGACGCCGTAGTCGGTCGGTGCGATGAGCAACGACTTGAGCACGGAATCGCCACGCTGGTTGGGCTGCTGAGCAGCGCCGTGCCGCCGGCGCAGCTGGTCGATCAGGATCAGCCCGAAGAACAGCACCGACGACATGCAGACATAAGCCAGCGGGACCAGCAGCACCAACTCGTTGCTGAAGGCATCGAAGCGGTAGAACGAGATCAGTACGGCGCTGTGCAGCAAGACGATCTTGATCGAGTCGATCATGTGGTCGAGCCACTCACCGAGCGGCGACCCGCCACCGCGCAACCGGGCCAGCTGTCCGTCCGCGGAATCCAACCCGTACCCGAGCACCAGCAGCGCGGTCACCGCGAGCGCCAGCGGCAATGACGGTCGAACCAGAGCGATCAAGACGATGCCGATCAGGGAACAGAAGCCGGAAGCCAGGCTGACCTGGTTCGGCGTCCGGTGCCCGAGGAAGGCGGCCGCCGCGAACACCCGCCCGATCCGCCGGTTCACGAACCGCGAGTACGCCGGCGTACCCGCCGAAGGCTTCTGCGCCCGGGACAGCTGTCCAACCGTCTCCCGCAACGTGCTCATGCGACGGAACTGCGGGACTGGCGCTGGTCGATGGCGGCGCGCAGGATCGGGCTGCGGGAACCGCGGCCGGCCGGCAGGACGGTGATCAGCGCAGGCGGGATCCCGTCGAGCTCGTCCACCCCGAGCACACCGTCCAGGCGACTGGCGGCGAACACGGTCCGGACCCCTAGTACGCCGGTCAGCCACTCCGGCCGTACGCCGTCCACGACGACCACCTCGTCGACACACCGCAGGTTCTCGAGAATCTGGGCCCGCTCGACCAGCGGGACGAACGGCCTCGCACCCCAGGCGTCCAGCGCCCACTCGTCGGTCAGCACACCCACGACCAGCCGGTCGCAGGCGCGGCGAGCCCGCTCGAGTACGTCGACATGGCCGACGTGGAACAGGTCGAAGACCCCGGCCACACATCCGATCCGCAACAAGCTTCCATCCCCCAGCAAAAGCGCTGCCCCCTGCGACTCTCGGACGGAGCCCTGTGTCGATATGCCCGGTGCGACGCGCCCCCCCACGTCAGCGGTGACTTTATACCGTTCGCGCACGGCTCGCCCAGCGTCCCCGTCGGGTCCGGCCGCTGTCCGCGTGCCGGGCGATCGCATCGGTGTAGATCCTCTCCGTGGCCGCGAGGTCACGCTCCGGGGTGAAGCGATCGAGATAGACCTGTCGGGCTCGTTCGCCGAAGGCTATCGAAGTCTCGGGATCAGCGACCAACCCCATGGCCTTCCGCAGTCCCTCCGGATCGCCGGGCTCGGCCAGCGCCCCGGTCTCGCCGTCGTCGACCAGCTCGGCGAGCGCGCCGAGCCGGGACGCAACCACCGGCACGCCGTGCGCGAACGCCTCCACCACCACGAGTCCGAAGCTTTCATACGAACGCGCCGGTACGACGGCGGCGCGCGCGGACCGGAGCACATCCATGCCGGCCGCCCAAGGTAGCTGACCAAGCACCTGAACAGACTGGTCCCGCCGAGCCCGTTCCTCGGCCTCGGCCCGCAGCGGTCCGTCGCCCACGACGACCAGCTTGCCGAGCGAGGAATCCCAGGCCTGCAGGAGATCCGCGAACCCCTTGTCCTCGACCAGCCGGCCGAGGAACACCACGGCCTCCCCCGCGCCACTGCGCACCGCGCCGGCGTGCGGTACGGCGTGCGGCTTGACCACGAACTGATCCGGGTCGTAGCCGGCGGCGACGTACCGGTCCCGGACGAACTCGGACGGCACGACCAGCGTGGTGACGTATCGCTGCCAGGTGTGCAGCGTGTTGTGGACGCCGATACTCGTGGCCAGCGGCAACGTCTGCACGCGGGACTCGCGATAGCAACCGTGCCGGACGGCGGCCAGCGGAAGCTTGCCCACACAGGACTCGCACGGCCGGCCGTCGCGCTGCAGGACCGCGTTGGCGCACAGCAGCCGGAAGTTGTGCAGCGTCGCCACGACCGGCAGGTCCAGCCGGTGCGCCGCGCGCAGCACCGAGGCGCTGAACAGCGGGAACGTGTTGTGGATGTGCACCACATCGGGCCGCTGCGCCTGCAATAGATGTGTTAAATCGCGTTCCGCCGAAAATGACCAAACGGAGTGGAACGGTAACAGTGCGCGATCTTTTCGGCGCATGGCGGCGATATCGTCGCTGTTCCGGGCGTACAGGTCGATCTCATGTCCTGAGTTACGCAATAAATCAACCGTTTGCGCGACGACGGTGTTCTCGCCACTGGGTTGACCCGTCCGGTAACGGTTGTGCAACATGGCGACCCGCATGGCACTACCTTAAGTCTCGCGGTGGCTACACCTGGTTCACGGGGTAATGCAACGCCCGGAGGGTGCATTGAGGAAGTTGTGGTTCGCAGCGCTTATCGCGGCTGCGCTCGCCGTCGTTACCGTGGCGCTCCCCGTCATCGCCAACGAGAACAACGCGACAACCGCGGCCAAGTCACGCGCCGCCGACTCGGCGGCCTCCCGCGTCCTCCCCTCGCACCGCGTCCCCAAGACGCCCGGCGCACCGGCGAGCAAGCCACCGAAGGCGACCCGGACGGCCGGTCCTTCGACGAAGCAGAGCACGACCCGGCCGACCGCCAAGAAGCCGGAAACGACGACCCCCACTCCCCCGGTCCCGACGGTCCCCACCGTGGACTCCGACGAGGCAGGTCCGGCCGTCGCTGGTCCGTGCAGCGGTGTGGTGATCAAGCCGAGCGACGACGCCCAGTCGATCATCAACGCCAAGCCCGCGGGTACGACGTTCTGCTTCGCCGCCGGAGTGCACCGGATCGCGCAGACCCTTCGTCCCAAGGCGGACCAGGTGCTGGCGAGCGCGGACCGCGCCGTCCTCAGCGGGTCCGTGCCGCTGACCGGATGGGCCAAGTCCGGCGCGAACTGGGTGGTGCGTGGAGCGCTACCCGCGGCGTACGGGATGAGCGGGCAGTGTGAGGACAACAAGGCGAACGTCTGCTACCTGCGGGAGCAGGTCTTCGTCGACGGTACGCACCTGACCCGGGTCGCGAGCGCCTCCGCGGTCTCCGACGGCAGTTTCTACGCCGACTACGCGGCGAACGCGATCTACGTCGGCAGCAACCCGGCCGGGCATGCGGTGGAGATGTCGAAGACCGCGACCGCGATCGAGTCGGGCGCGAGCGGCGTGGTCGTGCGCGGCCTCACCATCGAGCACTTCGCCAGCGCACCCCAGGCTGGCGCCCTGGTGTCCGGGCCCGGCTGGAAGGTGACCGCCAACGATGTCCGCTGGAACCACGCCGTCGGCGTGATGCTGGTCAAGGCCAACAACACGAAGGTGGACAAGAACCTGATCCACCACAACGGCCAGCTCGGCCTGGGCCAGTACAGCTCGGCCGCGGCGTCCGTGACCCGCAACGTGATCAGCTCCAACAACACCGACGGCTTCTGGATCGCCGACTGGGAGTCCGGCGGGATCAAGTCGACCCGGTCCTCCGGCACCGTCAGCGGGAACGTAATCAAGGCCAACCTGGGCATCGGGATGTGGGCCGACGTCGCCGACGACGGCCGGGTGATCAGCTCCAACCAGATCGTCGGGAACGCCGCCGACGGGATCCGCTTCGAGATCAGCCGCAACGGCACGATCGAGAACAACACGGTCAGCGGCAACGGGTTCGGCACCGGCCGCGGCTCGGGTACGTCGCTGTGGGACGGCGGCGGGATCAACATCAACACCTCGTCCGGCGTGACCGTCAGCGGCAACAAGGTGTCCGGCAACGTCAACGGCATCACGATCCAGTCCCGTACCCGCGGCACCGGGCCGTGGGGCACGTACCTGCTGCGCGACATCCGCGTCAGCGGGAACACGATCGAGATGACCAGCGGCACCCAGGCGACCGGCATGGTGCAGAACTCCGGCTCCCCGATCCCGGCCGGCGAAGTCGTTTTCAGCGGCAACAAGTACGTGCTGGACGCGCTCGGCGCGCAGCGGTTCGCGATGGCCGGCACCAAGCTGACCGCGGCCGGCTGGCGCGACGCCGGGCTGGACACGGTCGGCAGCTTCCTCGCGAACTGATCGCTTGCCGACCGCAACATATTTGTGCGCTACGTATTGCCACGACTACCTGAGGTAGTAGTAGTCTGCGAAGCGAAGCCGCGCCATGGGGGGTGCGCTCAGGGCTCACCTGTGCCACCGGAGGCTCCGCTCTATGAAGACAGCTACCGCAGTTCTCGCGATCGTTGCAGCAGGCACCTTTGCCGCCGCCGTCACCGCCCTGCCGGCACACGGCGTGCCGGCCGACGACCCGATCGACCTGATCCCCGGACTGCTGCCCGATGATCAGTCCGCCACTCCCCCGCCGGCCGACGGCACCTTCGTCACCGGGCCGTCGCAGGCGCCGGCCTGCACCGGTGTCACGATCACGCCCGCCCAGGACGCCGCGACGATCGTCGACGACGCCCCGACGGGTACGACGTTCTGCTTCACGGCCGGCCTGCACCGGCTCACCGAGACGATCCACCCGAAGGCGAACCAGGTGCTCGCCAGCGACCGGGGCGCCGTACTCACGGGATCGGTCCGGCTGACCAAGTGGTCGGCGAACAACGGCGACTGGGTGACCACGGGAGCCTTGCCCCCGGCGTACGCGCAGACGGGGCAGTGCGAGGACAACAAGGCGAACGTCTGCTACCTGGCCGAGCAGCTCTTCCTGGACAGCAAGCACCTGACCCGAGTGGCAACGCGCGACAAGGTTGCTCCCGGCACCTTCTACGCCGACTACGCGGCGAACGCGATCTACCTCGGCAGCAACCCGGCCGGGCACGCGGTGGAGATGTCGAAGACGCCGACCGCGATCGAGTCCAGCGCGACCGGCGTCACGGTGCGCGGGCTGACGATCGAACACTTCGCCACGCCACCGCAGGGTGGTGCGGTGGTGCTCGGGCTGGGCTGGAAGGTGATCGCCAACGACATCCGCTGGAACCACGCGGTCGGCGCGATGCTGGTGAACGCCGACAACGCCGTCCTCGAGCGGAACCACATCCACTCCAACGGCCAGCTCGGCGTCGGCCAGTACAGCACGAAGTCCGCGTCGATCTCGGCCAACGAGGTCAGCTACAACAACACCGACGGCTTCTGGATCGCGGACTGGGAGTCGGGCGGGATCAAGACCACCTGGTCCAGCGGCGGCTGGGTGAGCGGCAACCTGATCCAGTACAACCGCGGCGTCGGGCTGTGGAGCGACGCGTACGACGACGGCCGCACCTTCGCCGGCAACCAGATCGTCGACAACGCGGCGGACGGGATCCGCTACGAGATCGGCCGGAACGGCGTGATCGAGGACAACGCGATCACGGGCAACGGCTTCGGCACCGGCCGCGGCTCGGGGACGTCGCTGTGGGACGGCGGCGGGATCAACATCAACACGTCGTCGAACGTGCAGGTCCGCGACAACGTGGTCGCCAACAACGTGAACGGCATCTCGATCCAGTCCCGCACCCGCGGCTCCGGCCCGTGGGGACAGAACCGGCTCCGCGACATCGTTGTCTCCGGCAACCAGGTGACGATGCGCGGCGGCACCACCGCGACCGGCATGGTGCAGAACTCCGGCGCCGCCATCCCGGCCGGCGAGGTCACGCTGAACGGGAATACCTACATCCTCGACAGCCTGACCGCTGAGCGGTTCCAGAAGGCCGGCCAGTGGTACACCGCCCAGCAGTGGCGCCAGACCGGCCAGGACACCACGAGCGCCTTCAGGATCGGGCAGGCGATCCTGGACGCTACGGGCGTGCTGACAGTGCGCTGACGTGCTCGACCAGCAGCTCGCGGAACACAGCTGAGTCGCGCAGGTCGGGTGTGAAGATCGAGTCCACGCCCAGCAACGCATCGACCACGGCGGCCGGCTCGCTCACCCCCGCGATCGCGGCCTTGAGCCGGTCCGCCTGCGGGTCGTCCAGGGCCGGAGTCTTCAGCACGTAGACCATCCAGGCCGCGACGGCGAGCGAGATCACCCGCGGCTCGGCTCCCGCCGCCAGCCGATCGCGGACCGTGCCGAGCATCCGGACCGGCAGTTTCACCGAGCCGTCCATCGCGACCTGCGTGGTCCGATGCTTCAACGCCGGGTTGGCGAACCGCTCCAGCACGCTCGCGCCGTACTCGGCCAGGTCGAGGCCGTCGGGCGGGGTGAGGGTCGGTACGACGTCCTCGGTCATCAGCGCGCGGGCCAGCGTGGACAACTCTTCGTCCTGGACCGCCTCCGCGATGGTCGCGTATCCGCGCAACGCGCCGAGGTAGGCGAGCATCGAGTGGGTGGCGTTGAGCATCCGCAGCTTCGCCTGCTCCCACGGCGCGACGTCCGCCGTCAGCACCGCGCCGCCCCGCTCCCACGCGGGTCGGTCGCCGGCGAAGTCGTCCTCGATCACCCACTGCAGGAACGGCTCCGCCACCACCACAGCCTCGTCGCGTACGCCGAGCAGCCGGGCAGCCTCATTCCGGTCGGCCTCGGTCGTCGCGGGCACGATCCGGTCCACCATGCTGGCCGGGAACCGGGTCGCCTCGAAGACGTCGGGAACCTTGCCGAGAGCCTCGAAGTAGTCCGTCACCAGCTTCCGCAGGAAGGGGCCGTTCGCAACCAGGTTGTCGCAGGACACGATGGTCAGTGGCTCCGCCCGCCGCGCCAGTCCGGCCGCGAGCTGACCGACCACGGTCCGCGGTGGCCGGCCGGTCAGGTCCGCCTGGATCTCCGGATCGGTCAGGTCGAGCCCGGCACCGGCGGCGCGATAGCCCTTCTCGGTCACCGTCAGCGTCACCACGGACACCGCCGGATCCGCGATCCGGGCGACCACCGCCTCCGGGTCCTCCGGTGCGGTCAGGACCTCGCGGATGCTCCCGATCACCTGCACCGACGGATCACCGAGTCCGCGCTCCAGAACGGCGTACAGGCCGTCCTGGGGTGCGAGCTGGTCCCGGACCGTCGCGGAGCGCTGGCTGATACCGGCGATCCCCCACCGCGTCTCACCGCTGACGACCGCGGCCCGCTCGGTGACCACGGCCTGGTGGGCGCGATGGAACGCGCCGAGTCCGAGGTGGACGATGCCGACCGACAACGCGCGCGGGTCGACCTCGGGGCGGACCGGGAGGTTGGTGAGACTGAGCCTGCTCAAGCTACGACGCCTTTCGCTCTGGTTCGTCCTGGGCGGTGGATGGGGGCGGGGCCGGTGGAGTCGCGGACGACGAGGTCGCCGTGCAGGGTGCCACGGGTGTCGACGGAGCCGTCCGGGTCGTCGAGCAGGGTCAGCAGGAGCTCGACCGCGATCCGGCCGGCCTCCTGTTTCGGCAGCCGGACCGTGGTCAAAGCCGGCCGGGCCATCCGAGACATCGCGATGTCGTCGACGCCGACCACACTCAGATCGCCGGGCACCGAGATGCCCCGGGCGTGCAAGCGGGCCAGCAATCCGATCGCGACCAGGTCGTTGTAGGTGATGACCGCGGTGGCTCCCGTGGCGACGACCTGATCGGCCGCGGCGATGCCACCTTCGTACGTCGGTGCGAAGTTGCCGACCGGGGTCAGTGTGGCGCCGTGTTCCTCGACCGCGTTGCGCAGGCCGAGACCGCGATGCTGGGTCGACCAGGACTTGACCGGTCCACCGACCCAGGCGATTCGTCGATGGCCGAGCGCGACCAGATGGGCGACGGCCTGGCGCATGCCTTCCTCGTTGTCGTACGTGATGCCGGGGATGCCCTCGGCCGCGCGGTTGACCAGGACGACGTTGGTGTCCTGGGCGATCGCGGACAGGTCGGCGTCACTTGCCCGGGGCGAGCAGAGGACCACTCCGTCGACCTGTTTGGACAGCGCGCGGACGAGGCCGACCTCGGCCACCGCGTCCTCGTCGGTGTCCGCGACGAAGACGGCGACGTCGGACCGGCGGGCGCGGGCTTGCACGCCCTTGGTCAGGCTGGCGAAGAACGGGTTGGCGAGATCGGGCACGACCAGGCCGATCGTGCCGGTCCGGCCGGTGATCAGACCGCGGGCGGCGCGGTTCGGCAGATAGCCGAGCTGCTCGACCGCGGCGGCCACCCGGCCCCGGGTGGCGGCGTTGACCATCCCCGGCATCGAGATCGCCCGGGACACGGTGGACGCCGACACACCCGCAAGCCGCGCCACATCCCGGATCGTCGGCGGCATGGTCACCTCCTCGGGCCTGAGTCTGCAATCGGTTGCAGTGCTGTGTCAAGCGCTCGCCGCGGGCCGACGTTTCGGCTATTCATTCGCCTTGTGGACAAGTACTTGTGCGGACATGAGAGCACTGCAATCCTTTGCAGAGTTCGTTGCAGCCCCTGTGAACCGGAGGACCCATGCCGAAGGCCCTGCAGCCTCATCCGGACCGCGCCCTGCCCGCCGGCGAGGCCCGTGCCGTCGCCCGCCGGATCCACGCGTCGACGAAGGACTTGCCGCTGCTGTGCCTGCACGGGCACGTCGACATCAGCCTGTTCGCGACCGACGCGCCGTTCGGCGACCCGGCCGGACTGCTGGTCGTGCCGGACCACTACGTCACCCGGATGCTGATCTCCCAAGGCATCTCCCCCGACCGCCTCGGACTTCCGCGCCGCGACGGCCGGACGACCGCCGGTCCGCGCGAGATCTGGCGGGAGTTCTGCGCGAACTGGAACCTGTTCCTCGGGACCCCGAGCCGGTACTGGCTGGAGCACGAGTTCGCCGAGGTCCTCGGCGTGACCACGCATCCGTCGGCCGAGACCGCGGACGAGCTGTACGACCAGATCTCCGCGCGGCTCGCCGAGCCGGAGTTCCGGCCCCGGGCGCTGCTCGACCGGTTCGGGATCGAGCTGATCTCCACCACGGACGCCGCGACGGACGACCTCGCCCAGCACGCGAAGCTGGCGGCGGACCTGCCCGGCCGGGTGATCCCGACCTTCCGGCCGGATGCCGTCGTCCATCTGGATCGGCCCGGCTGGCCCGGCCTGGCGGAACAGCTGGGCGCGCTGGCCGAGGTCGACACCTCGACGTACGACGGTTACCTGCAGGCGATCCGGCAGCGGCGGCAGGCCTTTGTCGCGGCGGGTGCGCGGGCGACGGACCACGGGCATCTGAGTGCGGCCGCCGTACCACTGTCCGATGGGGAGGCGGCGCGGATCTATGCGAGTGCGTTGAAGAGCGGCGTGTCGGCCGATGACGCGGCGGCGTTCGCTGGGCACATGCTGTACCAGTCGGCGGTGATGTCGGCCGAGGACGGCCTGGTGATGCAGTTGCATCCGGGCGTCCTGCGGGATCACGATCCGGCGATCCATGCGACGTACGGGCCGGACCAGGGGCACGACATCCCAGTGGCGGCGGAGTTCACCCGGTCGCTGCGGCCGTTGCTCGAGCGGTTCGGGCACGCTGCCGGCTTCCGGATCGTGCTGTTCACGGTGGACGAGACGGTGTACTCGCGGGAGCTCGCGCCGCTGGCCGGCGTGTATCCGGCGGTGCGGCTCGGCGCACCGTGGTGGTTCCTCGACAGCCCCGACGGGATGCGTCGCTTCCGCGAACTGGTCACCGAGACCGCCGGCTTCTACAACACCTCCGGCTTCGTCGACGACACCCGTGCCTTCCTCTCGATCCCGGCCCGGCACGACCTGGCCCGGCGGATCGACGCCGGCTACCTGGCCAACCTGGTCGTGCAGCACCGCCTCGACGAGGACGACGCACTGCAGGTCGCGCAGGACCTCGCCTACAACCTCGCCCACGACACCTACCTCGGCTGACGCGCACACCGCGGCACCTGCGAGTGTGCTTGCGGGGCTGGGACACCTCCTGGGTGCCGCGGACAAGCAGTAACGGATCTTCTGCTCGATGTGTGGGTGGTGGCCGGCCTGCCGTGTCGAGGTCGGTGGGCGGACCTGGATCGGGTGAGCTGAGAAGGCCCGCGGTCGAGTCACGGCCCCCGGTTCCCGGCATCCGGCCGGCAGCATCCAGACACCCAGACGCCGGAGTCCCGAAATGCTTGCGCCCGGTGTGTGATCGGCGCGATTGCCGCGAGCTCGGACAGGTACGGGGGACCTCGGACACCGCACAGCCTGTCCGCACAGCCTGTCCGGGGCACCCAGATCGTGTCTCAGGTCCCGGGGATCGCCACCGGTCCCACCGCCGGCACGACGAACCCGCCCAGTCACCGCACCTGCCCGCAGGTGCGGGGCTGGTCGGCGGGCGGTGGCTCGCGGGGGGATGTGGCTGGGGTGTGCCAGCTCGGCAGGAGGTGTCCGCCCTGGCCCCGACATGGCCGGCTGGGGCAAGGCGTGAATGCCTCGCCCGACCAATACCCCGGGACCGACACCTCCTGTTGGGCTGGCACGCCCAGTCGGCCGAGGACGGTGCGGGCGCGGCAGCGCATCAAACCGACTTGAACGCGACAGCGGGCGGTTCGGGTCCGCGGGGCGATCTGTACCACCACCAAGCAGATACCGCCCTGTCTAGGGCGCCCGGTGCTTGTCCCAGCCCACGGTGATCGGCGAATGGACGTGCCAGTGCGTGGGGCGCGGGTGAAGGCTTGACCTTGTGGCGGGTAGTCTCTCGCAGATCTGTTCGCCGGGGGCGGGTGAAGGGACGTGGATGAGGCGTCGTGGTGTCGCGGTGGGTGGTGCCGTGCTGATGTTGCTGCTCGCGGGCTGCTCTGACTCCGGGAGTACCGGCAAGCCGCCGGAGTCGGCTCCGTCGGCTACGTCCACGGTGACCGTGCCGACGAGCCCGCCTGCCGCGGCCGCCGCGGCGCTAGGACCGACAGGTCCTGGTACGGCGAAGCCCTGCCGGGGAATCGCGATCCCCGTCGGCACGGATCCGCAGACGGTGATCGACCCCTCCCCCGAGGGCAGCGTGTTCTGCTTCGCCAAAGGCGTGCATCGGATCAGCAAGGCGATCCGGCCGCGTACCGGTGACACGTTGGGTGGCGGTGCGGGCGTCGTACTCACGGGATCCGTGCGGCTGAGCGGGTGGAAGCGGGCCGGTGATGCGTGGGTGGTGCGTGGGGTGCTGCCGGCGGCGTACCCGCTCAAGGGGCAGTGTGAGGACAACAAGGCCAAGCCGTGTCAGCTCGGTGAGCAAGTGTTCGTCGACGGCAAGCATCTGACCCGTGTGATGAGCCTGAACCAGCTGACGCCGGGCACGTTCTTCGGGGACTACGAGGCGAACGCCGTGTACGTCGGGGACGACCCGGGTGGCCGCGAGGTCGAGCTGTCCCGCACGCAGACCGCGATCGAGAAGTCGGCAGACGACGTCACGGTGACCGGGCTGACCATCGAGCACTTCGCGAGCCGGCCGCAGGGTGGTGCGTTGCAGGTCGGTCGCGGGTGGAAGGTGAACGCGAACGAGGTCCGCTGGAACCACGCGGTCGGGATCATGGTGATCGAGGGCGACGGCGCCGAGGTGAGCCGGAACACGGTCGCGGACAACGGGCAGCTCGGGATCGGGCAGTACAAGTCGGCCGGCGTACGCATCACCGCGAACCTGGTCACCCGGAACAACACCGACGGGTTCTGGATCGCGGACTGGGAGTCCGGCGGGATCAAGTCGACCCGGTCGTCGGGCGAGGTGTCGGGCAACGACATCGTGGCGAACCGCGGGATCGGGATGTGGAGCGACATCGCCGAGTACGACCGGCGGATCACCGGGAACCGGATCCGGGACAACGCGGCCGACGGGATCCGGTACGAGATCAGCTACCAGGCGGTGATCGACCAGAACGTGGTCGAGAACAACGGCTTCGGCACCGGCCGCGGCTCCGGCGGAACCCTGTGGGACGGCGGCGGCATCAACGTCAACACCTCGTCGGACGTGCAGGTCCGCGGCAACCTGATCAAGGCCAACCGCAACGGCATCTCGCTGCAGTCCCGCACCCGGGGCGACGGCCCGCGCGGCACCTACGTCCTGTCCAATGTCCTCATCGAAGGCAACCTGGTCGTCCTGAGCGCCACCGCCACCACCGGCGTCGTCGAGAACAAAGGCTCCCCCACCAAACCCGGCGCCCTCACCTTCCGCCGCAGCAGCTACCAGATCGCGGGCACGCCGGACCGCTTCGCCTACCGCGGCAAAACCATGACCTGGGACCAATGGCAGCAATCAGGCTTCGACCAGGACTCAGTGAGTAGTTAGAGCTCTGGATCGGTGGCGTATTCGGTCGGCGTCGCAGACGGCGGCGGCTACCAGTAGGTGCAGCGTCATGGAGCTGAGGTCGGAGAGGCCGCTTTCGTTGAGGGAGGCGGCCGTGACGTAGCCGAGCAGGAGGGCTCCGCAGGCGCGGATGTACGGCGTCGGCGCGCGGAGAACCGAGATCCAGGCCAGGACCAGGGCCAGCCCGACGATGATGACGGCGAGCAGGCCGGTCTCCCAGTAGAGGCCGAGCCAGCTGTTGTCGATCGCCATCACGTCGATGTCGCCCTCGCCGCGGCGCAGCAGCACCCGTTTGTTGCCGAGCCCGTGGCCGATGATCGCGGTCTGGATCGACACCTTCTCGTCCAGGACCGCCTGCCAGCTCGTGGTCCGCCCGCTCAGCGAACTGATCTGCTGCGTCCCCTGCCCACGCAACAACCAGGTATGCAACGACCCGATGGTCAGGAACGCGATCCCGAGCAGCCCAGGCACGGCCAGACTCATGATCCGCCCGGCCCACGTCTTCCGGGTGATGATCAGCGCGATCACCAGCCCGAGGGCGACCGCGGCCGCCGAGGTCCGGGTCCGGCTCGCCGCGATCAGTACGCCGCCCAGCCCGATCAACGCCCCCGCCGGGAGCAACGAGAGCTTCCGGCAGAGCAACCCGATCAGCGCCAGCCCGAGCAGGATCGCGCCGACCTCACCCACCCGCGGCGGCAGCATCGGGATGATCACGCCCTGCAGGCGGTACCCGGCGCCGAGCGACCTCAACGGCCGCCAGGCCTGCGACGGCGCGTACGCCAGACTCAGCACGACCGTTGCCGCCAGCAACAGGTGCGCCCACAGATGCGCCCGGATCAGCCGCTCCGGGACCTGCACCAGCGGCCGCCAGAGCAGGAACACCAGCACCAGCCCGATCAGGAACCGCGCCAGCCGCGTCAACGGCCCGAGCGGCTCCGCCAGCAGGAAGGCGGTGGCGCAGGCGAACAGCACGTACATCACGTACATGCTGCCGGCCGGATTGACCCGGGTCCGGAAGCCCGGCTTGGTCGCGGCCAGGGCGATCAGGAAGATGGCCCCCAGCAACAACCCCTTCATCACGCTGTTCGTCGAGCCCGTCGTACCCTGCGGCGCGGCGACCCGCGACGACCACGGCTGGACGCCGAGGACGAACAGGCACCACAGCATCAGCCAGAACCAGGCCGGCTTCTCGATCTCCCCCGCGACCGTCCCCGGCACCGGTGGCGCCAGCCCGGTGCCACCGCGGTACGTCGTCGTGGATCGCATCGTCAGCGCATCGGCGCGACAGCCGAGTCGAGTGGCTTGTAGTTCAGCGGGATCCCCAGCGTCTCGTCATGCGACGAGGCCCCGATCAATACGACGCCCAGCACCGGAGCACCCGCGAACTGCAGAGCACCGGTGAGCCGCGCGACATCCATCTCCTTGTCGAGGCCGACCTGCACCACGAGCACCGACGCGTCGACGGCGGCCGCCAGCGGCGTGATCCCGTGCCGCCCGACCGACGCCGGCCCGTGGATGACCACGGAGTACCCGGGCGGCAGATCCGCCACGATGCCCGGCACCAGCGACGGGCCAACGGCCTCCGCGGTCTCCTCGTGGTTCAACCCGGGCGGCAGCACATACAGGTCCGCGACCGTCCCGGGCCGGAACAGCTTCCGCGCCCGGATCGCCCGCGTCGCCGCCGGCTCCATCACCAGGTCGGTCAGCCCCTCGTGCCCGGTCAGATGCGGCAGCACCGGCGTACCCTCGATGTCCGCCAGGACCAGCAAGGTCTCGCGACCGTCGCGAGCGTTCGCCTCGGCCATCGCCAGCGCGATACCGGCCGAGTTCGGCGTGGGCGAGGCCGAGACCACCAGCAGCGCACCCGGGCCGCCACCGGCGAAGGCCCGCGGGTTCAGCTCCCGGCGAGCCAGCGCCCCGCTCGCCTCGGCGCCCAGAGCGGTGATCTCGTACTGCGGTAGTTCGGGAGCGGCCCGGTGCCAGAACCGGCGGCGGTGCCCCTCGGAAGCCGCAATGACCGGCGAGCTCGCGGCGCGCGCCGCCTGGTCACGGGTCAGGATGTACGGCGTCAGGTGCGACCGGAGCAGTGCGAGCCCGAAGCCCAGCACCAACCCGAGGATGCCGCCGACCAGGATGTCGCGGGCCACAATCGGCGACGAGCTCGCGGTGTCGGTCGTGGCCGGCGTGGCCAACTGGCTGCCCGCGCCGACGGCCGTCAGCGCCTTGAGCATCGCGGCCGAGTCGTCCGCGGCCTGGCGGGCCTCGGTGGCCAGCCCGACCCGCTGGTCCCGGTACGCCGCGGCGGTCTGGTTGTCGCCTCGCTGGACCGCCTCGGTGATCTGGCTGACGAGGCTGCGCGACTGCTTGTTCGCGGCCGTCGCTCGGTCCTGCGCCTGCGCGGCGAGGTTCGTCAGCAGTGCCTTGGCCTCGTCGTTGCGCTGCTTGAGGTAGATGGTCGAGATCGCGTTGGCCCGCTCGACCGCCTTCGCCGCGGTCGGGCCGTCGGTGGTGACCAGGTAGGCGTTGTCGGTAACAGCCTTCACCCGGGTCACCGAAGCCAGGTCCTGAAGAGTCTGGTCGTCGTCCGGCATGCCCAGCGACTGCACCACGGCCCGCAGCAACGTCGGGCTGGCCATCACCCGGGCCTGCGTCTCGGCCGGCAGGTCCATGCCCAGCGGGCCGGTCTTGTCCGCGCTCGTGGACAGCTTCCCGACCAGGGCCGGCGGGACCGCCGGGCCGATCACCAGCTGGCTCGAGGCCGTCCAGCGCGGAGTCTGAGAGAGCGCAAACACGGAGGCGCCGACCAGTCCGAGCAGGATGCAGCCCATGATCAGCCACTTCTGCCGTAGCAGTGACTGGGCGGTCTCCCGCCAGACCACTGTGCCCGGTTCCATCCGATACCTCACTCCCTCGCGCCAGCGCCCCAGGATATAGGCACATGGGCGCGCTGTGGACACAGCATCTCGTCCTGTGCCCTACTCTCTTCCTCAGAGTTCTCGGGGGCAGGTGAGAACTATGTACGGCGCCGTGAGTGGCGCCCGTGTGTCCGAGGGGGGACATCGCAGGATGAAGAAGAGATGGACGTTCGCGCGTCTGGGGGTCGTGGGCGCTCTGATCGCCGGGTCACTGGTCTTCGTGCTCGCGCCGCCGGCGCAGAGCACCGAGGCCTCGCTCGCGGCGACTGCCGGTCCGAGCTGGCAGACCAACGGCAGCGTGCAGGGCATCGCGGTCGCGGCCGGTAAGGCGTACGCCGGCGGCCGGTTCACCAGCGTCCGCCCGCCGGGCGCGGCGGCCGGGACCGGCGAGGTCGGCCAGGCGTACCTGGCCGCCTTCGACGCCTCCACGGGGGCGCTGGTCAGCTCGTTCAACCCGGTCCTGAACGGTCAGGTCTACGCGGTGGCCGCCACCGCGGACGGCTCGCGGATCTTCGTGGGCGGTGACTTCACCACCGTGAACGGCCAGACGCGGAACCGGATCGCCGCCTTCGACACCGCCACCGGCGCCCTGGTCGCGAACTGGAAGCCCTCGGTGTCCTTCCGGGTCAAGTCGATCGCCGTCTCCGGTACGACGGTCTACTTCGGCGGCTCGTTCGGCCTGGTGAACGGCGTGGACCGGCTCCGGCTCGCGGCCGTCACCACGGATGTCGGCACCCTGTTGCCCTGGGCACCCGCGGTGAACGGCGACGTATACGCGGTGGATGTCGCCGACGACGCCTCCAAGGTGTACGCCGGTGGCCAGTTCAGTACCGTCAACGGCACCAACCAGAACACCGTGACCAGCCTCGACCCGGCAACCGGCGGCGTACTGCCGTTCCCGGGCGCGTCCGCGGTCCCGCCGCCGAACGGCTCCTGCACCACGCGGGTGAAGTCGATCGACGCGAGCGGCGACACCGTGTACTTCGGCAACGGCGGTGACGGCGGCGGCTGCTTCGACGGCACCTGGGCGGTCGACATCGCGACGAACGCGCTGAAGTGGAAGAACCAGTGCCTGGGCGCCACCGAGGCGGTGAAGGTCGTCAACGGCTGGCTCTACAAAGGCTCGCACGCCCACGACTGCGCCAACCAGGGTGCGGGCGGCTTCCCGCAGGGCTTCGACTACCGCTTCCTGCTGAGCGAGAAGCTGACCGACGGGTCTCTCGGTCCATGGTTCCCGAACACCGACGCCGACCCGAACAGCGTCACCAACGTCGGCCCGCTGGCCTTCGCGACCGGTGGGAACGACCTGTGGGTCGGCGGCGACTTCCTGCACGTGAACGACGTGGCCCAGCAGGGCCTGACCCACTTCACGAACGCGGCCCCGGGTGCGGCTCCGGCCAAGCCGGCCAAGCTGCTTCCCTACAGCGTCCAGCCGGGCGTGGTGCAGATCAACTTCCCGACCGTGCTCGACAACGACGACAGCACGCTGACCTACCGGCTGCTCAAGGGCTTCAGCAACACCACGATCGCGGCCTGGACCGCCGCCTCGAAGCCCTGGGACCGGCCCTGGCTGCACTTCACCGATTCCACCGCGGTTCCGGGTGAAGTGACGAACTACCGGGTCGAGGTGACCGACGGCAGTACGACGGTCCGCGGCAACTACTCCGACCCGATCACGGTCGCCACCACGGCGTCGACGGCGTACGACCAGATCCTCAACGCGGACGGCCCGCAGGCGTACTGGCGCCTCGGTGAAGCGGCCGGTACGACGGCCTCCGTCGACGCCTCGGGTCAGAGCAACAACGGCACCTTCACCGGCGTCACGCTGGGCACCGCAGGCGCGGTCGCCGGCAACACGGCCATGACGCTCAGCTCGACCTCGGGCCGGATGGTCGGCGAGAAGGCGTACAGCATGCCTCAGCAGTTCACGGTCGAGGCGTGGGTCAAGCAGAGCGGCGTCAACCGCGGCGGCCGCATCATCGGCTTCGGCAACTCCAAGACCGGGAACAGCGGCGGTGGCGGCGACCGGATGCTCTACATGCGCACCAACGGCTCGGTCGTCTTCGGCGTGAACGACGGCACCCAGCGCACCCTGACCAGCATCTCGGGCAAGAACGACGGACTGTGGCATCACGTCGTCGGCAGTTACGACAACGGCACGATGAAGCTGTACGTCGACGGCGCGCTGGCCGGCAGTGCCCTGGTCGGCCCGGCGTCGGTGTACTACGGCTGGTGGCGCGTCGGGTACGACAACACCAGCACCTGGCCGGGTGGCGGAGCGACGCAGACCGGAATGGGAATCGACGAGGCCGCGGTCTATCCCTACGCGCTCACTCCGGCGCAAGTGCAGTCTCACTACTCGGCCCGCTGACCGGGTCTGACCGGGAGTTCTGCCACAAAGTCATAACGCGAGGAGGGGGTCCGCTTCCGGTGGACCTCCTCCAACGCTAATGTCCGCCTCTGGTGCGTGATGAGGCACGTACTGTTCGACCCCCGCCTGTCCGAAGGACATAAATGAAGAAGTTAGTGCTGGCCCTTGTCACCGGCGCGGCTGTACTGGCCGCGGCGCTGATCCCCTCCGGACCTCCGGTGGAGGCGGCGACTCCGGGCTTCGGCTCCGCTGTCTCGGCGATCAAGCAGACCTCGTGGCAGACCAACAACAGCGTGAACGCGATCGCGATCTCCGGGAACACCGTGTTCGCCGGTGGTCTGTTCACCCGGATCCGGCAACCAGGTAAGCCGGCCGGCCAGGGGGAGGCCGCCCGCACCTACGTCGCCGCGTTCAACCGCACCACCGGCGCACCGACCTCGTTCGCGCCGGTCCTGAACGGCCCGGTCTACAGCATCGCCACCAGCCCGGACGGCAACTGGGTGGTGATCGGCGGTGACTTCACCACTGTCAACGGCATCAAGCGGAGCAAGATCGCGATGTTCTCGGTCGTCACCGGCAAGATGGTGTCGGCCTGGGACCCGGTCGTCGCGGCCCGCGTCAAGGCGCTGGCGATCTACGGCAACAGCGTGTTCATCGGCGGCGCGTTCACCAAGATCGACGGCGCGGTCCGCAACCGGCTCGGCGCGGTCCGGCTGATCCAGGGCGACCTGCTGCCGTGGAACCCGAACGCCAACAGCGACGTGTACGCGATCGACGTGTCCGACAACGGCACCCGCGTCTTCGTCGGTGGTCCGTTCAGCACGATCAACGGCGCGGACCACTACTCGCTGGCGATGCTGAACAACACCACCGGTGCGGCCTTCGCTTTCCCGGCCGCGGCGGCGATCCCGAAGCCGACGGCCACCTGCACGACGCGGGTGAAGGACATCGACACCCTCGGCGACAACGTCTATGTCTCGAACGGCGGTGACGGCGGGGGCTGCTACGACGGCGTCCTGGCCGCGCAGGTGTCGACCGGCAAGCTGCTGTGGCAGAACAAGTGCCTGGGCGCGACCGAGGCGATCAAGGCGATCGGCAGCTGGCTCTACAAGGGCTCCCACGCGCATGACTGCTCGTCGTCGCCGAACGGTTTCGGCAACGGCACCGGGACGCACTACCTGCTGGTCGAGAGCGCCATCAACGGCAACCTGGGCCCCTGGTACCCGAACACCGATGCGAACCAGAGCAGCACCACCCAGGTCGGTCCGCTGGCGATGGCCGGTACTGCGACCGACCTGTGGGTCGGTGGCGACTTCCTGCACGTCAACGGACAGGTCCAGCAGGGCCTGACCCGGTTCACGAACGCGCCGGGTGGCGCGGCTCCCGCCGTACCGAAGGCGCCGATGGTCACAGCGACGTCGTCCGGCCGGGTGTACGTGAAGTACTCCGACGTGTACGACGTGGACAACATCTCGCTGACCTACAACGTGTTCCGCGGATCGACCAACGTCGGTTCGAGCAAGTACAGCACGTACTACTGGCAGCTGCGGAAGTCCTACACCGTGACCGACCGGGGGCTGAAGCGCGGGTCGACGTACACGTACCACATCGAGGTCCACGACGGGCGCAACATCATGAAGAGCCCGTCGGTGACCGTGAAGATTCCGTAGGAACTGTCCCGAACGAAGGGGTCTGCCTTTTCGGGCAGACCCCTTCGTCGTAGGCAACCGAGCGGGGGCTCCCGGACGTCTAGGGGGTAAGGGGATGGGGGGAACATGGGGAGAAGATTGTTTGCTGCGCTCGGCGCCGCCGGCCTCGTGCTCGGCTTGGCGCCGGCACAACCCGCGGTCAGCACCGGGGCCGGCCTGACCGCCGTCGCCGGATCGGCATGGCAGACCGATGCCAGCGTGCTCGGCCTGGCCGTTGCCAAGGGCAAGGCGTACGTCGGCGGCCGGTTCCTGAAGGTCCGTCCGCCGGGAGCGGCGGCCGGGACCAACCAGACCAGCCGGACCTACCTGGCCGCGTTCAACCAGAGCACCGGTGCCCTCGACACCGGCTTCGATCACGTGCTGAACGGGATCGTCTGGGCGATCGTCGCGTCCGCGGACGGGTCCCGGGTGTACGTCGGCGGCGACTTCACCCGCGTCGACGGCCAGGTCCGGAACCGGATCGCAGCCTTCGACACCGCGACCGGCGCACTGGTCGCGAACATCAAGCCGAGCGTGTCGTACCGGGTGAAGGCGCTCGCGATCGGCGGGCCCAGCCTGTACTTCGGCGGCTCGTTCGGGCTCGTCAACGGCGTGGCGAGGAACCGGGCGGCCGCGATCAGCACCGTCAACGGCAGCCTGCTGCCGTGGAACCCGAACGCGGACAACGACGTGTACGCGATCGACGCGGCCGACGACAACTCGAAGGTCTACCTGGGCGGGACCTTCGCGAAGGTCGGCGGGACGAGCCGGTGGGCCGTTGCGAGCGTGAACAACTCGACCGGTGGGCTGTTGCCGTTCGCCGCGGCCTCCGCCGTACCCCTGCCGACCAGTGGATGCACGTCCCGGGTCAAGGACATCGAGACGTCCGGGAACCGGGTGTACTTCTCCAACGCCGGCGACGGCGGCGGGTGCTTCGACGGGACCTGGGCGGCGGATGTGGCCACCGGCAACTTGGTCTGGAAGAGCACCTGCCTCGGCGCGACCGAGGCGCTCACCGTGGTGAACGGCTGGCTGTTCAAGGGCTCGCATGCGCACAGTTGCCCGGGGGCGTTCAGTGACGGCACCGGCGGGCACTTCCTGCTGCTGCAGAACCCGGTCAACGGGTCCCTCGGGCCGTGGTTCCCGAACACGAACGCCGGGCCGCCGACCGAGGTCGGCCCGCTCGTCTCGGCGACCGGTGGAAGCGATCTCTGGGTCGGCGGCGACTTCACCAAGGTCAACGGCGTGGGCCAGCAGGGTCTGACCCGCTTCACCAACCTCGGCCCCGGCGCCGCGCCCCTCGGCCCGGTGCTGCCGACGCTGTCCAGTACTACGGCCGGCCAGGTGAAGGCCACTGTCCAGACCTCGTTGGACAACGACGACATCACCCTCACCTATCGCTTGCTGCGCGGTGCGAGCAACACGGTCGTCGCCACCACCACGGCCAACTCCACCTTCTGGAGCCGGCCGAACATCACCCTCACCGACACGACAGCCCTATCCGGCACCTCACAGATGTACCGCATCGAGGTCTACGACGGCCACAACACCGCCCGGGGCGGCTACTCCACCATCACCATCCGCTGAGCCCTTTACGTCCGAAGAAGTGTGGCCTGTAGACCTCACTTCTTCGGACGTAAGGAATCAATTGGCGCGGCGGTGGGCTGTGATGGCTCGGTGGGCCTGGATCCACCAGAGGAGGAGGGTGGTGAAGGAGGCCGTGGCGAGGCCCCAGGCGGCGCCCTTCGCGCCCCAGAGGAAGGCGCCCCCGACGCCGCAGATGATCAGGATGACCGAGGAGATCAGGCGGACCCGGAGGCCGCGCGTGGCGGCGGTGAGGGCGCGCAGGATGGCGAAGGCGCCGGCGTTGGAGGCGCCCAGGGCCTGCAAGAGAATGACCGGGATCAGGACCTCGTGGGCCTGGGTCCAGACGCCCGGGCCGAGGAGCTGACGACCCACGAATGGTGGCAGCAGCAGGAAGATGGCGCCCCAGGCCAATGCGCCCGCACCGACGCCGAAGGAGATCGCGAGGCCGACCAGCCACAGGCGGCGGTAGGAGTGGCGGAGGGCACGGGCGGCTTCGGGGACGGAGATCATCCGGATGCCCTGGTTGAGGACGTTCACCGGGCCGAGCAGCACCTGGGCACCGCGGATGCCGGCAGTGGCCGCCAGCCCCGCGGCCGCGGTGATGCCGAGCATGTAGACCTGGATCGTGCCGGACACCGCGAGCATCTCCCCCACGTACTTCGGGCTGAGATCCCAGTTCCGCCGTACCCACTCGCGGATCAGCTGGCGCCGCGGTGAGACGCCGGCCTGGAACCGCCCGGCTATCGCCGCGATCATCGCGCCCAATCCCCATGCGAAGGTCAGCGAAGGCGCCGACGCCGTATCGGTGAGATAGAGCCCGCCGAAGATCGCCAGCATCGCGAGCAGCCAGATCAGGTCGTTGACCAGGGCCTTCTGCCCCTCACCCACCACGAAGAACGCCCACCGCCACGCGTCCTGCAGCAACAGCCCCGGCATCGTCACCGCGAAGGCGATCAGCACTCCCTTCGACGGAACGCCGGGGAACGCCGCGATCGCCAGGCCGACGAGCATCGCCAGGAATCCGGCCAGCAGCGCAGTCGCCGTACTGGCTCGCACCGCCCGTTCCCAGTCGGGCGTCCGCGCACCGGAGTGGCGGACAGCCAGCGGCTCGGTCGACACCGCGCGAGACACATTGAGAGCGATCGTGTAACCGCCGAAGGCCAGCGCGTAGACACCGAAGTCGGCGACCGTGCTGGACCGCGCGACCACTACTCCGACCGCGAGATTGCTCAGGCTGGACAGCGCCTGGTCGGCCAAACCCCAACTCGCGCGACCGGCCGGTCCGGCCAGCCGACGTAGCTTCGGCCGCCGGAACTTCACCGCCTCACTCTAGAGTGGGCGCGGAGGATGGCGAAGAAGGCCCAGGCCGAAACGCGGGATGCCGAGGAGATACCGGCGCCAGAGGCGCTTGGGCTCCTTGTACAGGCGGTAGCTCCACTCCAGGCCGGATCGCTGCATCCATAGTGGCGCGCGGTCGAGGCGGCCGGTGTGGAAGTCGAAGGCGGCGCCGACGCCGATCAGGATCGACGCGTTCAGCCGATCCCGGTGGTCGGCCATCCAGCGCTCCTGCTTGGGTGCGCCGAGTCCGACCCACACGATGTCCGGGCGGGCCGCGTTCATCCGCGAGACGACCTCGGCGTCCTCGGTCTCGGTGAGCGGCCGGTACGGCGGGCATTCGGCACCGACGACCTTCAACGCGGGGTGGCGCTCCTGGAAGGTGTCGCCCAGTTCCTCGGCCACGCCCTCCGCGCCGCCGTAGAAGTACTGCGTCCAGCCGCGGTCGGCCGCCTCCGCCATCACCCGCTCGAGCAGATCGGGTCCGGCGACCCGGTCCATCCGCTCGAAGCCGGCCTTCTTACCGGCCCACACCAACGGCATGCCGTCCGGCACCGTCAGGCCGGCCGTGTTGTACACCTCGGTCAGCCGCTCGTCGGCACGGGCGTGCAGCAATGCGTTCATATCGGTCACGCACACCAACTGCCGCTCGTCGCCGTCGATCCAGCGCGCGAACGTCGCGACCGTGTGGTCCAGATTGGTCACGCTGACATGGATGCCCAGGACATCGACACGATCCGCGGCGGCCAGCTCCGTGTGCATATCGGTCATCTGTCAGTCCTCCGGGGTCAGCGCGGCCAGGTCGGCGTCGACCATGATCCGGACCAGCTCGGGCACGTGAACCTGGGCTTTCCAGCCGAGCTCGGTAGTGGCTTTGGACGCGTCCCCGATCAGCGAGTCCACTTCGGTCGGGCGTTCGTAGCGCACGTCGTAGTCGACGTACTCCTCCCAGTCCAGCCCGGCGTGGGCGAACGACAGTGCGACGAAGTCGCGGACCGAGTACGACGTACCCGTCGCGATCACGTAGTCGGCCGGGTTGTCGTGCTGCAGCATCCGCCACATGGCCTCGACGTACTCCGGTGCGTAGCCCCAGTCGCGGCTGGCGTCCAGGTTGCCCAGGTACAGCCGGTCCTGCCGGCCGAGCTTGATCGCGGCGACCGCACGGGTGATCTTGCGGGTCACGAACGTCTCACCGCGACGCGGGCTCTCGTGGTTGAACAGGATCCCGTTGACCGCGAACATGTCGTACGCCTCGCGGTAGTTCCGGGTCATCCAGTAGCCGTACAGCTTCGCGGCGCCGTACGGCGAGCGCGGGTGGAACGGGGTCTCCTCGTTCTGCGGCGGGGGCGTCGCGCCGAACATCTCCGACGACGACGCCTGGTAGAACCGGCAGTCCAGCCCGATCATCCGGATCGCCTCGAGCAGCCGCGTCGTCCCCATCCCGGTCGTGTCACCGGTGTACTCCGGCTCGTCGAACGAGACCCGCACATGGCTCTGCGCGGCCAGGTGGTACACCTCGGACGGCTGGATCGACGCCAGCAATGTCACCAGCCGCGACCCGTCCGTCAGATCGCCGTAGTGCAGGAACAGCCGCTTGTCCTTCGCGTGCGGATCCTCGTACAGGTGGTCGATCCGCCGCGTGTTGAACGTCGAAGCGCGCCGGATCAGGCCGTGCACCTCGTAGCCCTTGGCGAGCAGCAGCTCGGCCAGGTACGACCCGTCCTGCCCGGTGATCCCGGTGACGAACGCCTTCTTCATACGGCCCGCTCCTGATACCAGGCGTACGTGGCGGCTACACCGTCGTAGAGGTCGATGGACGGCTTCCACCCCAGCGCGAGCAGCCGGCTCACGTCGAGCAGCTTGCGCGGCGTGCCGTCCGGCTTGGACAGATCGTTGCTGATGGCACCGGTGTACCCGACCACGCGGGCGACCAGCTCGGCCAGCTCGCGGATCGTCACGTCCGCACCGACCCCGACATTGATCGGCTCCGGTGCGTCGTAGTGCTCGAGCAGATGCAGGCACGCATCGGCCAGGTCATCCACGTGCAGGAACTCGCGCCGCGGCGTACCGCTCCCCCACAACACGACCTCAGGGGCATTGGTACGACGAGCCTCGTCGAAGCGGCGGATCAGCGCGGGCAGAACGTGCGAGCTGGTCGGATCGAAGTTGTCGTTCGGCCCGTACAGGTTCGTCGGCATGGCCGAGATCCAGGGCAGGCCGTACTGGCGTCGCACTGCCTGGACCTGCATGACCCCGGCGATCTTCGCGATCGCGTAGGCATCGTTGGTCGGCTCGAGCTCACCGGTCAGCAGACTCGACTCGCGGATCGGCTGCTCGGCGTACTTCGGGTAGATGCAGGACGACCCGAGGAACAGCAGCCGCGGTGTGCGGACCTCGAGCGCCGCGTCCATCAGGTTGACCTGGATGCGGAGGTTGTCGCTGAGGAACTCGGTCGGGTGGTCCCGGTTCGCCAGGATGCCGCCGACCCGCGCCGCCGCGTCGATCACCACGGCCGGCCGGTGCTCGGCCAGGAACGCGAACGTGGCCGACCGATCCCGCAGGTCCAGCTCCGACGACGACGCGCCGATCAGGTGGGTGAAGCCGGCCGCCTCCAGGCGACGCCAGATCGCCGAGCCGACCAGGCCGCGGTGACCCGCGACGTACACCGGTGCATGAGGGTCCATCAGTACGCTCCCGCGCCGTAGATCACCGCACGCACGGTCTTCCAGAGGATCAGCAGGTCCAGCGTCATCGACCAGTTGTCGACGTACCGCAGGTCGAGCCGGACCGACTCGTCCCAGGACAGGTCGCTGCGGCCGCTGACCTGCCACAGGCCGGTGATCCCGGGCTTGACCAGCATCCGCCGCGAGTCGTCGGCGGCGTACAGGGCGACTTCCTCCGACAGCGGCGGGCGCGGGCCGACCAACGACATGTCGCCGCGCAGCACGTTGAACAGCTGCGGGATCTCGTCGAGCGAGAACCGCCGGATCCACCGGCCGAGTGGAGTCATCCGCGGGTCGTCGCGCATCTTGAAGATTACGCCGTTGCCATCGCTCAGTGCGTACAGATCCCCGAGTCGCTGCTCGGCATCGGCGTACATGCTGCGGAACTTCAGCATGGTGAACTCGACGCCCGCCCGGCCGACTCGCTGCTGCCGGAACAGCACCGGACCAGGGCTGGACAGACGGACGGCCAGCGCCAGACCGATCAGCACCGGCGCCAGCAAGACGATGAATCCGAGGGCGACGATCCGGTCGAAGACGGCCTTCATCAGGTGCGGTCCGCCGCTCACCGACGGGCGCTCCAGGTGCAGCAGGGACAGGCCGGCGACTGGGCGGACAGAGATCCGCGGGCCGGCCACCTCGATGATGCCTGGCGAGACGATCAGCTCGATGCCGCGCTGCTCCAGCGCCCAGGACAATCGGCGCAGCGACTGCCCTGCCAACTCCGGATCGGTCGCGACCGCGACCACCTCGACCGCATGCCGATCGGCGGCGGCCAGAATGTCCGGCTCGGCCAGCTCCTCCGGCTGCAGCGGCCCGTTCGCGTGCGCGTCGCCGCGCGGCCGGCACGTCGCCACCACCCGGAACCCGTCGGTCGGGCGGCTCTCCAGGTGCTCACACAGCGTCGCGGCCGGACCGCTACGCCCGACCACGAGAACCCTGTGCATGCAACGGCCTCTGACCCGATGCCGATGCAGGTCCTTCCGCAACGCGTACCGCAGCACCAACGCGGAACCGACCATCACCGGAATCGCCAGGACGACGAAGCCGCGGGCGATCTCGGTCTTGGTCACGTACGACGCCATCGCGACAGCGGCCGTGAGACCGACACCCGAGCGCAGCAGCGACCGGAACTCGTCCGGACCGGCGCCGAAGTACCGCGGGTCGTAGCCCTTCGACAGGGCGACCGCGCCGACCCAGGCCAGCGGCAGCACGCTGCTCACGATCAGGTAACTGCTGCCGACGTGGTAGCCGAAGCGAGTCAGCAGGGCGATGGAGACACCGAGCATCGCGGCGAGCAGGTCACCGCCCACGGCGGCCCAGCGATACACGCCGACCCAGCGCGGCTCGGTCGACCGCGACGGCAGTGGGACGATCGCCGGCACCTCGTGCGGCACCACCCAGAGCGGCCGGCGGCCATCGACCGCATCCGGCGCCTCTGCTCCGCTCACCCCGGCCCCTCGTCTCACGCTGCCAACGCCCGAACACGGTGCGTGCCCGGCGCAGTCTGCAGTCTCCCTGTCAGAACTGTCAAACGGAGATCGTCACCAAAGGTGACGGCAAACCTACTTGCCACACATCCCCAGGAGTTCACCCGCCCGTCGGCGGTGCGACATGGCAGAGTACTACGCGTGAGGGCCTGCTACGACGCCGACTCGAGAACCCTTGGATAGAATTTGCGTGGGGTGGGGGGATTGAGCCAAGCCGGCGCTGATCGTGCGCGCGCAGGGGTCCGACCGGCCGTGGTGCCGGCGCTCCGGCGGTCAGTGCTGCCGCTGATGGTGCTCGGACTGCTCCTACTCACTGTGCCCGCGGTGGCGTACGCCGGCGACACCCGACCGGGGCGGCTGGATCGATGGCTCCAATCGGTCGTCGACCACACTCCGTCCGCCGCGCGGGACAGCGCTCTCGCGCTCGACTGGCTCGGTGAGCCGACCGGCCGGGCTCTCCTGGTGCTCGCCACCGCGGCGGTGTGTCTGCTCGCCGGGCGCCGCGCCCTGGCCGTGACCGCGGTGGTTGCCTCGGTCCTGACCGCCGTACTGACGACCGGGCTCAAGTACGTCGTCGATCGCCGGATCCATGACGGTTTCCTGTCCTACCCCAGCGGACACACCGCCGCGCTCGCGGCCATCGGCCTGGTGCTGGGACTGTTACTGGCCGACCTGCTCCGCGCCGGCCCGATCCTCGGTACGGCGCTCGTCCTCGGACTCGGCGTACTCGGTGGAGCGCTGATGGCGTGGGCGCAGATCGACCTGACCGCGCACTACCCCACCGACACCGTCGGTGGGGTAGGCAGCGCACTCGTTGTCGTCCCGGCGACAGCACTGCTGATCGACCGGCTCAGACGACAACCCTGAAATCAGGCGACGTCGTCGTCGACCTTCGGAGTGTCGAAGGCGTCGACGACCTCGGCCGGGACGTGCTCCAGGTCGCTGACCCGCAGGTAGTCGCCCATCGTCGTACCGGTGCACTCCGAGTCGATGTTCGGTGCGGTCAGGCCCCCAACGGCATCGCCCAGGTGTACAGTCCGCAGATCGATGCTGAACCGGGTCCGCCCCGATGTGTTCGGCACGCTGGAGTGCAACTGGGCCCCGGAGAACAGGATGATGCCGCCGGGCTTGCAGATCGGCCGGATCTGCGGCGCCAGTTCGACCTCCTCCTCCGGCACCGGCTGGATCCGGGTGTCGGTGCCGATCTGGGTCGCGGCGATCTTCCGGCTCGTCGCGTTCCACTCCGCGTAGTTGTAGACCCGGGAGCTGTTCCGGACCGGGGTCTGCCAGTACCTCGGGTGGAAGGCCAGCCCGTTGTCGTCGCTGATCGCGAAGATCGGCAGCCACCAGTTGAGCTGGAAGTGCGGCGCCGAGTACCACGTGTCGCGGTGCGGATGGAACGCGAACGCGATCCCGGTGGTGAGGTAGTCGTTCGACGTCGAGCTCCGCATCCGCGGCACGTCGAAGTACGTCTGCTCCTCGTCGCAGCCGAAGTCGGCCAGCATCTCCTGGATCAGCCGCTTCGACTCCGGGTGATGGATGAACGCCGGCTTCAGCTCGGCCAGCAACGCCGCGTAGTCCTCGACGGCCATCTCGAACTGCGCCGTCTCCGGATCGAGCGGCGCGAAGGCCTCCCGGGCCATCGCGGCCGCGAACTCCGTCAGCGCCAGCGTGGACGGCCGCGGCGAGTAGACGAACAGGTCGCCGGCGTACAGCTTCTGCCTGCGTTCGTCGTCGCCGAACTCGGCGTCGACATAGATGGAATGCATGATGAACCCCCCTCTCGTCGAACCGGCTCCTTACCGGCTCGGACCAAGTCCCCGTACCCCAGCCGGCTGCCTCGAGAGGTCATCGGCGGGCGCGCCCCCCAGCGCGTCGTGTCTATGTATAGCCGTTACGTGTAACGGCGGAAGACCGGTTTGACCGGGCGGCCGCCCATCCATCCCTTCGGGTCGCCGGTGTCGAGTGCCTCGCGGTAGACCGCGCACGCTCCGGCGACGACCTCCACCGTCCGGGCGATGTCCTCGTCGGTGAGGGCCGCGCTCACCACGAACGACGGGCCGATGACGCCGCCGAGGATTAGTTCCCGGAGGAAGAGCGTGCGGTACGGCTGCGACGGCGTCAAGGTCTCGTCGAGCGTCGCGAAAACCATGTTGCTGGCCCGGCCGCGGACGAGGACGTGATCCTGGACCCCAGCCGCGGCGGCGACCTCGCGGACGCCGGCGGCGAGCTTGTCACCCAGCTCGTGCAGGCGAGCCGAGATGCCTTCCTCCTCGTAGACGTTCATGGTGGCGATCGCGGCCGCCAGGGCATGCGTCTCGGCGCCATGGGTCGTGCTGAGCAGGAACACCCGCTCATGGTTGTCCCGCAGTCCCCCGCGCTCCATCAGCTCGCGCCGACCCGCCAGCGCCGACACGGCGAACCCGTTGCCGAGTGCCTTGCCGAAAGTGGAGAGGTCCGGCGCCACGCCGTACAGGCCCTGTGCGCCGGAAGCCGAGAAGCGGAAGCCGGTGATCATCTCGTCGAAGATCAGCAGCGCGCCGTGGCGGTGGGCCAGGTCGCGCAGGCCTTCGAGGTACCCGGCCGGCGGGTCGTGCTGGGTCGCCGCCTCGAGGATCAGGCAGGCGACCTGGCCCTCGTGCTGGGTGAGCAGTTCCTCGGTCGCGGCCAGATCGCCGTACGGGAAGCCGATCGTCAGCTCGCCGATCTCGCCGGGGATGCCGGCTGACATCGGCGTCCGGGCGATGAACCAGTCGTCGATCGAGAAGAACGCGTGGTCGGAGCAGAGCGCGATCAGCGGCCGGCCGGTGACCGCGCGGGCCAGCTTGACCGCGGCGGAGGTGGCGTCCGAGCCGTTCTTCGCGAACTTCACCATCTCGGCCGTCGGGACCGTGGCGAGGAACCGTTCGGCCGCATCGAGCTCGATGATGCTCGGGCGGACGAAGTTGCTGCCGCGGTCCAGCTCGCGCCGGACCGCCTCGATCACCTTCGGGTGCGCGTGCCCCAGGCTGACCGCACGCAGGCCGGAGCCGTACTCGATGTACTCGTTGCCGTCGACATCCCAGACGTGCGCGCCCGCGCCGTGCGAGATCACCGGCGCCATGTCCTCCGGATACTGGTCCTCGCCCTTGGCGTAGGTGTGCGCGCCGCCGGGGATCAGGTCCTGCAGCCGCTTGTTGGCCGCGACCGAGTTGCCGAACGACGTGGTCATGACAGCCTCGCGGTGGCCAGGGCGAGGGATGGAGCCGCCTTGTCCCGGTCGGACATCAGCGTGACCGGCAGCGGCCAGGGAATGTCGAGGTCCGGATCGTCGAACGCGATCGAGACGTCCTCGGACGGGTCGTGGGCCCGGTCGATCCGGTACGACACGTCGGCCGGCTCGGTGAGCGCCTGGAACCCGTGCGCACACCCGGCCGGGACGTAGACCGTCACCTGGTTGTCGCCGGTCAGGTCGAAGACCTCACGGTTCCGGTACGTCGGTGAGCCCGGGCGCAGGTCGATCACGACATCGAACACCTCGCCGTACGAACAGCGGACGAGCTTGGCCTCGCCCGCGCCCGCGCGGATGTGCATCCCGCGGACGACGCCACGCCGCGAGCGGGAGATGCTGTCCTGGACGAAGGCGTCCGGGTCGAGGCCGGCCCCCTTCACCACATCACGGTCGAAGGTGCGCGAGAAGAACCCGCGCTCGTCGCGGTGCGGGCTCGGCCGGAACACCAGCGCACCCGCGATTCCCGGTACCTCGATGACGTCCATCGCTATTCCCCCTGTTCGATGTCCACCGCGGCGCGGGGCGTCGTATCGGCCCCGAACAACGCAGCGGACAGTACTTCGTACTGCCGCTCGAGTGCCTCGGCGTACTCTGCGTTCCGTGCACGCATGGCTGGGACGACCGCGGCCGCCCGGGCCTCGAGCGCGCGGAACTGATCGATGAGCCGCGCCACGTCGAGACCTTGGATCGGCTGCCGGAACTCGGCCAGCCGCATCTGCTCCATCAGCAGGTCGCTCTTGGTCCCATAGCTGATCGAGATGGTCGGTATCGACAGCTTCAGCGCGGACAACACGTTGTGATAGCGCGAGGCGACCACTACGTCGGTTCCGGCGAGCTGTTCCATCAGTTCGCCGAGCGAATCGGCCGGCTCGCTGATCAACCGATCCTCGGCCAGGTCCGGCCGGGTCTGCCGCAGGTCGTCCTGGACCGCTTCGACCGCCGACAGGTCGCTCGGGTCGCCGATGACGAGGCGGATCCGGTAGTCCTGGTCGACGAGCCAGCGGGCGAACTCGACGATCTTCGCGGTGTACTCCGCGTAGATCTCGTCGGCCCGGGCCCGGTCGGCGTTGGTGCCGTGATAAGCCATCACTCCGAGGCCGACCGTGCGCCGCGACTCATCGGCCGGCGCCGGCTCGGCGGGTTCGGGCAACGCGAAGGCCAGGTCCGGGTAGACCTCGTCCCCACTCGTGTCGAGACCCATCTGCCGCATCGCGTCCCGGGAGTACCCGTCCCGGTAGGAGCGGTACGACGCAAGTCGCGCGGCCCCGGTGAACAGCCACCGCAGCGACCGCTCGCGGGCCACGTTCGCGCCGACGTTGACGAACGCGGTCTTCGTGCCGGCCATCCGCGCCGAGAGCGTCATCAGGAACAGTGCGTACGGCCAGCCCCACGGCCGCAGCTCCAGCGTGGTCTCGAACACTCCCATACCGGGCACGATCACCACGTCGTATTGGCGGAGCAGCCGCGGCATCCGGACCAGGTCGGCCACCTTGCCGAACGCCTTGCGCGCAACGGAGTCGAGCCTGGAGCGGCCAGGGCCGTTTTGCTGGTACCAGGTGATGGCGACCGACGGAATGCCGTACTGCTGCTCGAACACCTCGGGTCCGGCGCACACACAGCTGATCTCGGCCTCCGGGTGCCGGGTCCGGACGAAGGCGAGCATCGCATCGAGCGAGCCGTGGTTGCCGATGTTGCCGGATCCCAGCAGGCCGAAGAACGCGACCCGCGGCCTGCCTGCGTCGTTCATGCCTACGAGACCTCCCGGCCCCGGACGACTCCGGAGCTCTCCGGGATCGCGGTCGGCGGCGTCGCCGGCTTGCTGTCCTCGATCCGGCCCGTCGAGCGGCGTACGGCGCGGTTCGCCAGCCAGCGGGTCAGATGGCCGTAGCACTCCCGCCGGTCGGCCGACGACAGCGGCGCCCGCCGGATCCCGCCGACGAAGCCGCCGATGTACTCCGAGACCAGCCGGACGGTGGGATGCCGCAGCCGGCTCGCCCGCCGCGGCTCCATGTTCGCCGACCGGGACCGGATGGTCGGCTTGGCCCGCTCGGCCCGGTCGGGGTGATCGCGGCGGAAGAAGAGCAGCTCGGGCACCTGGTGGAACCGTCCGTACAGGGCCAGCTCGGCCATGATCGTCCGGTCCGAGTGGTGGTAGCTGCCGTTCAGCGGCGTACGGCGCAGGATGTCGGAGCGCATCACGCCGTAGAAGTCGTCGCCGCCGACGTCGAACAGCAGGCTGCGGAACCGGTCCGGTGCGTGCGGGTTCGCGGTGTCCAGCGGGTAGTCGACCTTCAGCACGATGTCGCCGTTGCCGTCGATGATCGCCTGGTGGGCGTGCGCGAGGACCAGGTACGGGTCGGCGTCCAGCGCGTCGATGCAGCGGGCCAGCAGGTCCCGGCCGTAGAGGTCGTCGTACGACGCCCACTTGAACAGCTCGGTGCTGGACTGGTCGAACGTCCAGTTGTGGTTCGGGGTGGCGCCGATGTTGACCGGCTGTTTGAAGTAGCTGATCCGCGAGTCCTTGGCCAGGTACTCCCGGCAGATCTCCTCCGTGCTGTCGGTCGAGGCGTTGTCGGAGATGATCAGGTGGAAGTCGCCGTAGCTCTGCCCCAGCAGGGCGTCCAGGGACTCCGTGAGGTACTTCTCGCCGTTGTAGACCGGAAGGCCGACACTCAGCCGCGGTTGCGCGTTCATGTGCTCCTCATTTCAGGCATCTCCTGCCGGTCAACCGCCGCGGCCGGCTCAGGCTTCAGCTCCGCTTCCAGCTGCTTGCGTTCGCGGACCCCGATCCGCAGCGTGAACCACCAGACGAAGGCGGCGCAGAACGTCGCGCACGCGGCGCCCCAGGCCGACCCCTTGGCGCCACCGATCACACCGCCGGCAACACCGCCGACCAAGTAGAACGCCGAGGCGCACAGCTGCGCCCGCAGACTGCGCCGGGCGACCCCGAGCGCGCGCAGGCCGGCCGCGGCGCCGGTGTTGAACCCGGCGTTCGCCACCGACAGAGTTGCCGGCAGCAACAATGCTGAGGAGGTCAGCCAGACCTCACCGAGCAGCGCGTGCCCCCAGGCGTCCGGCAAGGCGACCAGCAGTACCAGCCCCCAGGCCAGCGCCGCGACGAACTGCGCGCCGCCGAGCGCCAGGCAGAAGATCGGCAAAGCCCGGATCGATCGCCGCAGCACCCGCGCCGCCTCCGGCACCGCGACCAGGCCGACGCCGGACAGCACGATGAAGAACGGTCCGAGCAGCATCTCGGCGCCGCGGACCGTGCCGACCGCGGCGACCCCGGCGAACGCGCCGAGCCCGTACATCCGGAGCTGGTAGGCGCCGCTGATGGTCAGGTTCTCGGTCAGGTAGCGCACGCTGAGATCACGGTGGTCCCGGAACCAGTGCAGCGCCCGCGACACTCGCGGCATGATGCCGGCCTGCAGCCCGCTCACCAGCGCCGCGAACGCTCCGGCCCCGCCCCACGCCAGCACGAACCTGGTCACACTCGCGTCCTGCGAGGCCAGATACAACAGCGGCACCAGGGCGAGGGCCCAGGTGATGTCGCTGACGAACGCCTTGCCGCCTTGCCCCGATGTGAAGAACGCGAACCGCCAGCTGTCCTGCAGCATCAGTCCGGGCAGCACGATGCCCAAGGCGATGAATCCCGCACCCGTGTGTCCACCGAGCAGCGCACCGACAGCGGCACAGGCCGCGCCGAGGATCAGGCCGACCGCGATCGCCATCCCGGACGAACTCGCGACCGCCGTCCGCCAGAGCGGTCGCTCGACCCCGCTGAAGCGCACGGCCAGCGGATCGGTCCCCAGGCCACGCGAGATGTTGACCACCACGCCGTACGTCACCCACGCGAGGCTGAACGCGCCGAACTCCAGCGCTCCGAGCTCGCGGGCGACGACGATGCCCACCACGAAGCTGACCAGGCTGGTCACAGCCTGATCAGCCAGTCCCCAGGTGAGGCGGCGCAGGACTCCGCGCATTGTCAGCGGCCCATCTCGTGGGGCTCCGGCAGCGGGACGAGGTACGTCGCGCCCCAGCCACCACCGGTCTCGAGCTGCGAGATCACCTCGTCGGCGATGTCCCAGGTCAGGATCAGTACGACGTCGGGCCGCGCCGCGCGCAGTTCGTCGATGGGCCGGATCGGTACGCCGCAGCCGCCGGGGATCCGGCGTCCGTGCTTGCCCGGCGCCGCGTCGACCGTGAACGGCAGCAGGTCGGTCCCGACCTTGCTCAGGTCCAGCAACACCGGCGCCTTCGAGGGGGCGCCGTACCCGAGCACTGTCCGGCCGGCGGCCTTGTGACGGGTCAGCACATCGTGCAGCGCGCCGGCCGCGTGCCAGGCAGCCTCTTGCAGACTGGCCAGCTGCACCTCGTCGGCGATGCCCGCGGCGTCCTCGTCCTCGAGCAGTACGTCGACCGACGGGTCCGGCTCGGCGTCCGCGGTGTGCCGGAGCATCACCATCAGGCTGCCGCCGAACATGTCGACCTGCTTGACCGACTCGACGGTCAGACCGTAGAGCGCACCCAGCCGCTGCACCGCCCGCAGCGACAGGTAGGACCAGTGACCGTGCCGGATGGTGTCGAACTGGTTGCCGATGAACAACGGCAACAGGTGGTGGAACTCCAGCACCAGGAGGCCGCCGGGCGCGAGCCGCTCGGCCCGGAGCTGCATCAGCTCGCCAACCGCCGGCTCGTGTGCGATGCCGTGGACGTCGACCACCAGGTCGGCCCGTTCGCCGTCACCGGCCAGCCGGCACCCCTCGGCGTACAGGTGCTCGAGCCAGGAGCCACCGTGGTGGCTGGCGAACTCGAACACGACTCCACCGGCGAGCTCCGGGTAGTCCCGCAGCAGTTCCTTCACCGACGACTCGGCGTGCGCGATGCTCGTCGCCGACTCGACCGCCAGCGGCGGCTCAGGCAGCTGCGGCTCGACCGGACCGAGCTGGACCAGCGTGCAGTCCCGGCACAGCCACAGCTCCAGTGGCCAGCGCGGATCCGGCCCTGGCGTGTCCGCGGTCGGGAAGTAGTCGGCACAGGGCTGCGCACCCAGGTCCACCACCGGTACGACGTTCTCCCCCGCGCACCCACGACACTTGAAGCTCACTGCTCCCCCTCCGGTCACCATGTCAACATCGCCTTGGCCGTGGTGAACGCTTCGGCGTACTTCGCCCGGCACTCCATCCCGCGCAGCCGGGCCAGCCCGGCGAAGACCTCTTCGTCGAACCAGTCGTGCGGGACCTGGGACGGGTAGGCCTTGTGCAGCCGGGCGACCTTCTCCCGCAGCTGCTCCTCGGTCAGTTCGACGTACAGCCACGGCCGGCTGATGTCGCCGTCCCACTTGGGGATCTCGTAGTGCAGCACCAGCTGGTTGCGCCACACCGTCGGCGCCAGTTCGGCGATCAGCCGGTGGTCCTGGTGCGCATCGGTGCGGCTCGGCGCCAGTACCAGGTCGGGACGACGCCCAGAACCGGTGTTAGCGCCCCGAGCCGTTGCCTCTAGCAACTCTTTGGTCTCGTTCCAGTACGACGGCAACCGGCCGTCCGGCAGCTCGGCCGAGGTGACGGTCACTTCGCAGTCGGGCAGGAACAGCTCCGCCGCGCGGCGGGCCTCCTCCAGCCGGAGCGAGGTCCCGGTCGCGATCACGAACTCGGCGGTCAGCTCCGGCACCGACTCGGCCAGCTTGAGCAGCGTGCCGCCGCAGCCGATCTCGATGTCGTCCGGATGGGCGCCGAGGGCAACCAGGTGGACCGGCCCGTCGATCAGGCCGAGCTGGAACGGGAGCATCAGATCGCCACCACTACCGGCCCGTCGGCCGATCCGCCGGTTGCCTTGTCGAACACCTGGCTCTGCTGCTCGCGGGCCTCGTGGCTCCACAGCGCCCACGGCTTCTTGCCGGACCGGTACAGCTCCTCCAGCTGGCTGCGCTCCTTGAGCGTGTCCATCGGCGCCCAGAACCCGTGGTGCGGGATCGCCTCCAGCCTGCGCATCGCGGACAGCCGCGGGAACGCGTCGCCGACCAGATCCTCGTCCTCGTGCAGGACGTCGAAGATCTCCTTCTTGATCACGAAGTAGCCGCCGTTGATCCACACGTTCAGGTCGGCGGCCGACCGCAGCCCGGTGATCCGGGCGTCGGTGCCGAACTCGACCACGTGGAAGGACGCCTGCGGCGGTACCGCGAGCAGGCTGGCGGTGATGTCGCTGGTCATCACGTGATCGACGATCTTGTCCATCGGTGCGTCGGTCAGCACGTCGCCGTAGTTCGCCAGGAAGGCGTCGTCGTCCTCCAGGTACGGACGGACCCGGCGGAGCCGCTCACCGATGCTGGTGTCGATCCCGGTGTCGACGAAGGTGATCTTCCACTCGCTGATGTCGGAGTCGAGCAGCTGGATCCGCTGCCCGCCCTTCGACATGACGAAGTCGTTGGACACCGTCTCCTCGTAGCGCAGGAAGTACTCCTTGACCGCGGACCCCCCGAAGCCCAGGCACAGGATGAACTCGGTGTGGCCGAAGTGTGCGTAGTACCGCATCACATGCCACAGGACCGGCCGGTCGCCGATCGTCATCATCGGTTTCGGTGCGGAGTCCACCCCACTGCGCATCCGCAGCCCGAACCCCCCACAGAAGATCACGACCTTCATTTGACTTCCCTTCCCCCCAACGCGTTTTCAGATCCCTAACACGATTCAGATCAGTTCGAGACGGGGGATGGGGACGACGAACTTCGCGCCCCACTCCCGTGCGTAGCCGAGCTGATGGACGATCTCCTCCCGCAGGTTCCACGGCAGGATCACGATGTAGTCGGGGCGCGTCTCGGCGAGGCGCTCCGGGGCGAAGATCGGGATGTGCGTGCCCGGCAAGAACATGCCGTGCTTGTGCGGGCTGCGGTCCACCGTGTACGTCAGCAGGTCCTCGCGGATGCCGCAGTGGTTCAGCAGCGTGTTGCCCTTGCCGGGTGCGCCGTACCCGGCGACCGTCTTGCCGTCGCGCTGGGCCTGGATCAGGAACTCGAGCAGCTCGGCCTTGATCGTGAAGACCTCCTTGGCGAAGCCCATGTGGCCCTCGACCGTGTGCAGGCCGGCGTCCTCCTCGTCCTTCAGGACCTTGCCGACCAGCTCGGACGGCTCCCCCGCGGTCTCGATCGGCGTCGACATCACCCGCAGGGACCCGCCGTGGCTGGCCAGTTCCTGGACGTCGACCACCGTCAGGCCGGCCTTCTCCAGCGCCAGCGCGGCGGTCTTCAGGGTCAGGTACTGGTAGTGCTCGTGGTAGATCGTGTCGTACTGACGACGCTCGATCAGCCGGAGCAGATGCGGGAACTCCAGCGACACCAGGCCGTCGTCCTTCACCAGCGCGCGCAGGCCCTTGGCGAAGTCGACGATGTCCGGCACGTGCGCGAACACGTTGTTGCCGACGACAAGGTCCGCCTGCCCGTGCCGGGACGCCGCGTCCTTGCCGGTCTCCTCGCCGAGGAAGTAGCTCTCGGTCCGGATGCCCTTCTCGTTGGCGATCTCGGCGATGTTCGCGGCCGGCTCGATGCCGAGCACCGGGATGCCGAGTGCAGTCGCGTGCTGCAGCAGGTAGCCGTCGTTGCTGGCCGCCTCGACGATCAGGCTCTCGGCGCCCAGGTCGAACCGCTCCTGCATGTCGACGACGAACCGGCGGGCGTGCTCCACCCAGCTGGTCGAGTACGACGAGAAGTACAGGTAGTCGCTGAACACGTCGTCGGCCGCGACGTAGGCCGGCAGCTGGACCAGCAGGCAGTTGTCACAGATCCGGACGTGCAGCGGGTAGAACGTCTCACCACTGTCCAGCTGGTCGGCGCGCAGGTAGCTCTCGCACGGCGGCGACATCCCCAGGTCGACGAACGTCCGCGTCAGTTCTGCCCCGCAGATGCGGCAGGCGACTGATTCCCCCATCAGTGCTTCTCCTCGGCTGAGTTGTTTTCAAAGAAGAGAGCGTCCCCAGGACCGGGGAACTGGTCGTCGGTCTGCCGGCGCAGCTGGTCGTCGACCAGGCCCGCGCCGAGCAGTTGCTGGATCCGCCGCAGCCGGACGAACTGGGCGGAGTTGAAGTCGTCGAGCGTCAGGCCGTGTCGCTGGTAGGCGTTGTACAGCTCGTCGACGCCCTTGCGAACCGTCCACTGCAGTTGCAGTTGCGGGAAGGTGTCGTTGAGCTTGCTGAAGTCGACCTTGTAGTTGCGCAGGTCCGGGCCGGCGCCGTCGGCGATCGACAGCGTCGAGCCGGGCACCGCCTCGCGGACCATCTCGGCGATGTCGCGGACCTGGACGACGTCCTCGGACCGGCCGACGTTGAACGCCTGGTCGTGGATCACTTCCCGTGGCGACTCGAGCACGGTCAGGAACGCCCGGCTGATGTCCTCGATGTGGACCAGCGGGCGCCACGGCGTGCCGTCGCTCTCCAGCCGGACCTGACCGCTGGTCATCGCGATCGCGGTCAGGTTGTTCACCACGATGTCGAGCCGCAGCCGGGTCGAGGCGCCGTACGCGGTGGCGTTGCGCAGGTACGCCGGGCTGAAGGTGTCGTCGGCAAGTTTCGCCAGCTCCTGCTCGGCCAGCGCCTTGGTCTCGCCGTACGGCGTGACCGGGAACATCTCGGCGTCCTCGGCGACGGCTTCGGAGCCGGCCGCGCCGTACAGGCTGCAGGACGACGCGAACAGGAACCGCTCGATGCCGGCGTCCTTGGCGGCGCGCGCGACGTTCAGCGTGCCCTCCAGATTCACCGAGTACGTCGCGGCCTTGTCGAGGTTGCCGAGCGGGTCGTTCGACAGCGCGGCCAGACAGACCACCGCGTCGTACCCCTCGAGCTCCTCCGCCGTCACGTCCCGCATGTCCCGCGGCTTGCGGCGCCCGATCGGATCCGGGCCCCCCAGCAGGTCGCACCCCTCGTACAACCCGGTGTCCAACCCGTCCACCTGATGCCCAGCATCCCGCAGGAACGGCACCATCACGGCCCCGATGTAACCCCGATCCCCGGTGACCAGAACTCTCATCCGTCGCTCCCTCACCCCAGCACTCCCCTGTCGACCAATACAGATCAACCGGCGGGGCACTTGATACAGCCAATTCGGATTCGAGCGTGGAAGGAGCCTTCACCCCTCCCGGCATGGCGCCACTTTGTGCACCGCCCAACCACCGCGGCGGCGTCCCAGTGGTTGACCCGTGCACAACGTGCTGTCCGGGGCCGGGGTGAGGGTCACGGAGGCGGAGTCAGCGCTCCTGGGACTGGGAAGGTCCGGGGGCGGACTGGCGATCGAGCTCCGCCTGAGGCGCTGGCCGCGGCGCGGGGCGTGTGCCGGCCGGCGGGCTGTCCCGCAGAATCGCCGCCTGCCGAATCAGATCCGGCGGCACCGGAATCCGATGCGGCGTCGTCTGCGCCCCCTTCCCGCTGTCGCCCTACCTCCGGCCGCCCACCCCCAGTCAACCCATGGAACTCCCGCTGGGGCATCCCCCGCTCCCGCCCCAATCGCTGCCCGGTGATCGCGGCCGGATCGTCGCGACGGTGGGCGAAGGCCACCACCTGCCGGTACGCCATGGCGTCCGGATCATTGACCACCCGGCCGTCCTCAACCCGCGGAAGAGGCTCGAATTCCCGGTAGGTGAGCCGGTGTGACGGACCTCGAGGGAAGCCGCCAGGCGTGAACTCGTTCACCACCGGAACCTTGAGTTCCGCACAGTCGCGGAGGTCGTGCGAACCCGGACCGTAGCCGAGCTGCTTTCCCTGGTAGTCGGTCTCCCTGCCGTCCTTGAGTGCC
The DNA here is from genome assembly GCF_054073265.1 of Kribbella sp. CWNU-51. Classification (NCBI taxonomy): domain Bacteria; kingdom Bacillati; phylum Actinomycetota; class Actinomycetes; order Propionibacteriales; family Kribbellaceae; genus Kribbella; species Kribbella sp. CWNU-51. The sequence continues at coordinate 125,738 of NZ_JBSXMZ010000040.1, read as the reverse complement.
TTCAGCCCCTTGATCACCGCGACGTACTCCTTGGCCGCCTCGCCGCCGGGGTTACGCTTGCGCTCCTCGCTCAGAGCATTGATCTGCGCCCGGAGATCCTCGTGGAGGATCAGGTGGTAGCCCATCAAGCGCGGCCCGGGGTCGACCCGCCATTCGTGTCGTCATCCGACTCGACGTCGAGGTCCCAGCCACCCTCGCGGGCGGCATCCTCGAACGACACCCAGTCTTCCGGCCCGGCGGTCGCCAGCCGCTCCCGGACGACTTGTTCTCTGCGGCGGTCGTTTTCGGCGTCTTCCTTGAGGGTTTCGTACTCCGCCCATTGGTCGAAGGAGATGACGACGCCTTCGGGGCGGGGCTGGTCGCCGAAGAAGACCGGCTCGGTGGCGCCTTCACGGTAGAGCTGAAGGATCCGCGCGAGGCTCTGGCCGACGGTGGCGGTGTCGATGACCCGGACCCGGTCTCCGGAGGGCAGGTCGTAGAGGGCTTCCATGGTTACTCCGATGTCTCGGGCGCCGAACACGTTGCGTGACTCAGGATACGTTCCGCGCAATTTCCTCGAACCGATTTTCCACAGGCATGTATCAGCGCACCGGCTTGCGCGCTCTCCTGTGCGCTGACGTACGTGGGGGATGCCTGCGTCATGAGCCTGTGGGGGGCGTTATGAAGGTTGCCGTATTCGGCTTGGGCTATGTGGGTTCGGTGACGGCCGCGTGCCTGGCCGCCAACGGCCACGACGTCTGGGGGGTCGATGTCGACACTGCGAAGGTCGGTCCGATCACAGAGGGACACAGCCCGGTGGTCGAACCCGGCCTGGACGAGCTGGTGGCGGAGGGGGTCTCCGCGGGCAGATTGCACGCGACCACCGATCCGCGGCTGGCGCTGGAGCGCGCCGACGTCTCGTTGATCTGTGTGGGGACACCGTCGACGCCGGCCGGCAGTACTGATCTCACCTACATCCGGCGCGCGGTCCGCGACATCGCGGAAGCCGCGCAGGTCGTGAACCCGCCGGTCTCCGGGTTCCACAGCATCGTGGTCCGCAGCACGGTCCCGCCGGGCACGGTCGACGAGGTGGTCGAACAGGTACTGGCCGACGTACCGCCGCCAGAGGGTCTCTCCTTCGGTACGGCGATGACGCCGGAGTTCCTCCGCGAGGGATCGGGCCTGGCGGACTTCTACGACCCGCCGTTCGTGGTGGTCGGCACCCGGAACCCGACGGTCGGTACCGCTCTGGCCGACCTGTTCGGATTCCTCGGCGTCGACGTTCAGATTGTCGACGTCCGGACCGCGGAGGCGCTCAAGTACGCCTGCAACGCGTTCCACGCGACCAAGGTCTCGTTCGCCAACGAGATGGGCCGGATCTTCCGGCACTACGGCGTCGATTCGCGTGAGGTGATGCGGATCTTCGTCCAGGACACCAGCCTGAACATCTCGCCGTACTACCTCAAGCCCGGCTTCGCGTTCGGCGGCTCGTGCCTGCCCAAGGACCTGCGCTCGGTGCTGCACCTGGCCCGGGTCAACAACACCGACCTGCCGCTGCTGGCCGGCACGCTGGCCACCAACGAGCGGGCCGTGAGCGACGTCGTCGACCGGGTCGTGGCCGGTCCGGGCCGCGAGATCGCGCTGCTCGGCCTGAGCTTCAAGCACGCCACCGACGACCTGCGGGAGAGTCCGAACGTCGAGCTGGCCGAGCGGCTGCTCGGCAAGGGCTACAACCTGCGCATCTACGACGCGATCGTGAACCCGAGCCGCCTGGTCGGCGCGAACCTGCGGCACGTCACGTCCAAGCTTCCGCACCTGCAACGGGTGCTCACCGACGACCCGGCGGCAGCCCTCGAGGGTGCCGATCTGGCCATCGTCTCGGCCACCGACAGCGCGGCCGTGAACGCCCTGCTCAGCTCGCCGCCGGCCCGCACCATCGACCTGAGCGGCCGGCTCGGCGACGCCGTCGAGGCGCTGCCCGGATACGAAGGAGTGGGCTGGTGAACGGTCCGCGCGTCCTGATCATCATCCAGAACCTCTGGGTCCCGTTCGACCGCCGGGTCTGGCTGGAGTGCAAGGCCCTGGTGGCCTCCGGGTACGACGTGACCGTCGTGTGCCCGAAGGGTCCGGGCGACCCGTCGTACCAGGTCATCGACGGCGTGACCGTGCACCAGTACAAGGCCTACGCGCCGGGCGGCAGCAAGCTCGGTTTCGTCACCGAGTACGCCTACTCGTTCCTGATGACGCTGCGGCTGGTGCTGCGGGCCCGCAAGGCCGGCAAGTTCCAGGTCATGCAGGCGTGCAACCCCCCTGACATCTTCTGGCCGATCGCGATGCTGCTGCGCCGGCTGGACGGGACCAAGTTCGTCTTCGACCACCACGACCTGTGCCCGGAGCTGTTCCAGTCCCGCTTCGGCGGTACGACGAGCCTGCCGTACAAGGGATTGCGGTTCCTCGAGCGGATGACGCACCTCAAGGCCGATCACGTCATCTCGACGAACGACTCGTACCGGCGGATCGCGATCACCCGCAGCGGCAAGGCGAACCACGACGTGACCGTGGTCCGCACCGGGCCGGACCCGGACAAGTTGCGCCGCGGCGGAGCGGACGAGTCGCTCCGCCGCGGGCACCGCTACCTGGTCACCTACATCGGCGTGATGGGACCGCAGGACGGCGTCGACATCGTCGTCCGCGCGGCCGATCACATCGTGAACAAGCTCGGCCGGACCGACGTCGCGTTCACGCTGATGGGTGGCGGTGACTCCTTCGACGACGTCGTGGCGCTGCGCGACGAGCTCGGTCTCGGCGACCACGTCGAGTTCACCGGCCGGGTGCCGGACGAGACCGTCCGCGCGGTGATGTCGACCGCCGACCTCGGCCTGTCGCCGGATCCGAAGAATCCGCTCAACGACGTGTCGACGATGAACAAGACGATGGAGTACATGGCCTTCGAGCTCCCGGTCGTCGCCTTCGACCTGATCGAGACCAAGGTGTCGGCCGAGGACGCCGCCGTGTACGTCGAGCCCAACGACGTCGCACAGTACGGCCAGGCGATCGTCGACCTGCTCGACGACGAGGTACGGCGCCGCCGGATGGGCAAACTGGGTCGCGAGCGGGTCGAGCGGGTGCTCGCCTGGAACCACCAGCGCAAGGCCTACCTCGAGGTGTACGACCAGCTCACCGGTCACGTCAGCCACGTCGGCGACGTCGCCCGGGCCACGGGGTCCTGAGGTGTGCGGCATCGCCGGCTGCTACCAGCAGCGCGACGGGTTCGCCCTCGCCGAGACGATGAGCGACCGGATCGCGCACCGCGGTCCGGACGCCTCGGCGGTGTACCCGTTCGACGACGGCGACGTTCGCGCGTACCTGGCGCACCGCCGGTTGTCGATCATCGACCTCTCGTCGGAAGCGGACCAGCCGTTCAGCAAGCGCGGCCTGACGATCTGCTACAACGGCGAGCTCTACAACTACAAGGAACTGCGGGCCGAGCTGTCCAGGGCCGGCGTCGCGTTCCGGACCAACGGCGACACCGAGGTGGTGCTGGAGGCCTGGCGACGGTGGGGCCCGGACGCGCTCCGGCGGTTCCGCGGCATGTTCGCGTTCGCGATGCTCGACGAGGACAGCGGCAGCATGTACCTGGCCCGCGACCCGCTCGGCATCAAGCCGCTGTACTTCCTCCGCCGCGAGGGCGGCGTGATCTTCGCGTCCGAGCTGAAGGCGCTGGTCGCCGCGATCGGACCGGAGCTCCGCACCGAGCCCGGCGCGCTGGTCGCGTCGATGCTCTACTACTGGCTGCCCGAGCAGCGCTGCTCGATCGAGGGCGTGGACAAGCTGCCGCCGGGTTCGTGGGCCGAGTTCCGGCCGGACGGCAGTAGCCGGAACGAGACGTACTGGCGCGTGACCGACGTCGCGACCGAGGCAGCGGCCGGCCCGCGTGCCGACCTGCGTACGGTGATCGAGGAATCCGTCGCCGCTCACATGGTCGCCGACGTACCCGTGTCCACGTTCCTCAGCGGCGGTCTCGACTCCAGCCTGGTCACCGTGCTGGCGAAGCGGCTCGATCCGAGTGTCGACTCGTACACGATCACCTTCCGCGCGCAGGACCAGCGGCTCGAGGCGATGCCCGACGACGCGATCTACGCCCGCAAGGTGGCCCAGCAGTTCGGCATCGACCTGCACGAGATCGAGATCGCCCCGGACGTGGTCGAACTGCTGCCGCGGATCGTCGACATCCTGGACGAGCCGATCGGTGACCCGGCCGCGATCAACACGCTGCTGATGTGCGACACCGCCCGCGACGCCGGCGTCAAGGTCCTGCTCTCCGGGATGGGCGCCGACGAGCTGTTCGGCGGCTATCGCAAACACCTCGCGTGCGTGATGGGAGCGCAGTACCAGCGGCTTCCCGGCGTACTGCGCAACGGCCTCATCGGACCCACGGTCCGGCGGCTGCCGGTGACCGTGAACGGTCGCGGCCTGCGCTACGCGCGCTGGGCGAAGCGGTTCGAGACGTTCGCGAACCTGTCCGAGGAGACGGCGTTCCGGCGCAGCTACACGATGTACGACGGGGACCAGCTGACCGGTCTGATCAGTCCGGACCTGGAGCCGTACGTCGGGAAGCTGCTCGCCGAGCACAGCGACATCTACCACGACACCACGCTCGACGATCACGTGAACCGGATGTGCCTGGCCGACTCGCGGATGTTCCTGCCCGGGCTCAACCTGGCCTACACCGACCGGTCCAGCATGGCCGCGTCGACCGAGGTCCGGACGCCGTTCGTGGACCCGATCGTCGCGCGGGCGGCGTTCTCGATCCCGGGCAGCGAGAAGATCCACCGGCGGGTGAGCAAGCTCGCGCTGAAGAAGGCGGCCGAGGCCTGGTTGCCGAAGGAGATCATCTACCGGCCGAAGGCGTCGTTCAGCGCGCCGCTGCGGGCGTGGATCCGCAACGACCTGCGCGAACTGGTCGACGACACCCTGGTGCGGGGCGAGCTCGTCGGCAGCGGGTTCCTGCGGCAGAGCGCCGTACAGCGGCTGGTCGACGACGAGCGGGCCGGGCGCGAGGACTACTCCAAGCAGATCTGGCAGTTGCTGACGCTGGAGACCTGGACCCGGAACATGCGGTCCCTCGGCGTGACCATCACCTCTCTCTGAAGGACCGACATGAAGCAGGTTGCACAGAACTACAAGTCCGGTGAGCTGGCGGTCCTGGACGTGCCTCCGCCCACCTGTGCGCCCGGTGGCGTGCTGATCCGTTCGCTGTACTCGTTGATCTCGACCGGCACCGAGCTGATGAAGGTCGGCGAGGCGAAGCTGTCGCTGGTCGGCAAGGCGAAAGCTCGGCCGGACCAGGTGCGGAAGGTGCTCGACTCGGTCGCCCAGCAGGGCGCGGTCAACACCTACAAGAAGGTGATGAACAAGCTCGACTCCTACACGCCGCTGGGCTACTCGCTGTGTGGCGTGGTCGTCGAGGTCGGAGCCGGTGCCGAAGAGTTCAGCGTCGGGCAGCTGGTCGCTGCCGCGGGCAACGAGTTCGCGCTGCACGCGGAGTACAACTGGGTGCCGGTCAACCTGTGCGTGCCGGTGCCGGACGGGGTGCCGCCGGAGCAGGCCGCGTTCTCGACGGTCGGTGCGATCGCGATGCAGGGCGTGCGGCAGGCGGAGGTGCAGCTCGGCGAGACCGCGGTCGTGATCGGGCTCGGCCTGGTCGGTCAGCTCGTGGTGCGGTTGCTGGTCGCGGCCGGCGTACGCGTCTTCGGCATCGACACGGTCGAGGACCGCTGCCGGATGGCGGAGAAGGCCGGCGCGTTGCACTGCTCGAACGCGGACGAGGCCGGGATCGCGACGCTCGAACGGGCCTTGCTGGAGGCCTCGAACGGCCTCGGCGCGGACCGCATCCTGCTGGCCGCCGGCGGTCACTCGAACGGCCCGGTCGAGACAGCCGCCCGGCTGGCCCGCGACCGCGCCCGCGTGGTCGACATCGGCAAGACCAAGCTCGACCTGCCGTGGAACGCGTACTACGACAAGGAACTCGACGTCCGCTTCTCGCGGTCCTACGGTCCCGGCCGGTACGACGACCGCTACGAGCTCCAGGGCATCGACTACCCGGCCGGCTACGTTCGCTGGACCGAACGCCGCAACCTGGAATGCTTCATCGACCTGATCGCCCGCGAACAGATCGACGTCGGGTCCCTGGTGGCCAGCGTGTTCCCGATCGCCGACGCGACCGAGGTCTACCAGCAACTCAGCTCAGGCTCCCTCCCCGGAGTCGGCTTCCTCTTCGAGTACCCGGATGTTCCCCAGCAGGAGGCCGCGCCGCAGACGACGCGGGCTTCGCGACCGTCCGCTCCGACCACCGGCTCCGTCCGACTCGGATTCATCGGCGCGGGGAACTACGCGTCGAGCATGTTGTTGCCGCACCTGCAGAAGGATGAGGATGCGGTGCTGGCTCATGTGGCGACGAACAAGTCGTTGTCGGCGGCCAACGCGCAACGGAGGTTCGGGTTCGAGACGATCTCGACCGATGCGGATGCGGTGCTGACGGACCGGAGCCTGGACGCGGTGTTCGTGGTGACCCGGCACAGCAGTCACGCCGACCTCGCCTGCCGGGCGCTGGAGAGTGGCAAGGCCGTCTTCGTCGAGAAGCCGCTGGCCCTGACCACCGAGGAGGTGGACCGGATCGTCGCCACGGTTGATGCCACCGGCAACGACCGGCTGATGGTCGGGTTCAACCGGCGGTTCGCCCCGCTGCTGACCGACCTGCGGGACCGCTTCGGCACCCCCGGCGGCAACTCCTCGCTGCGCTACCTGGTGAACGCGGGCCGGCTCGACCCGTCCAGCTGGTACCTCGACCAGGACAAGGAAGGCAGCCGCTTCGGCGGTGAGGGCGGCCACTTCATCGACACCCTCAGCTGGTGGCTCAACAGCCCGCCGACCGAGGTGTTCGCCGTACCCGGTCCCGACGCCGGCGACGTCGTCGTCACGCTGCGGTTCGCGAACGGCTCGGTCGGCACGATCAGCTACGTCGGCGGCGGCAACGCGCGCTTCCCGAAGGAGACGCTGGATATCACCGGCGGCGGCCGCAACGGCCGGCTGGACAACTTCCAGAGCGCCTCGGTGTGGGCCGGCCGCAAGCCGGCCGTCCGCAAGGCCCGCGGCACCGACAAGGGTCAGCGGATCGAGCTCGAACACTTCGTCGCGGCGGTCAGGTCCGGCGGCCCGATGCCGATCTCGTTCGACTCGCTGATCGCCACCACCCGCGCGACCATCGCGGTCGACCGCAGCCTCGCGAGCGGCCGCCCGGAGCCCATTCAAGGGACCCAATGAGCCGTCAGCCCCTGAGCTGGTACGTCCGCCGCCTGCGCCGGATGTCCGCCACCGAGCTGATCTGGCGCACCCGCGACCACGCACGCCGTACTGCCTGGGCCTACCAACAGGTCCGGCCCGGGCAGGACACGGAGGTTCACCTCCCGCTGCGCAAGGAGCTGACCTTCGGTACGACGCTCCCGCCGCACACCGCGTGCGCCGTACCGGAGGAGGCCCGCAAGGCAGTGATCGCGACCGCCGACGCGATCATGGCCGGCAAGCTCGAGGTGCTCGGCGCCGACCGGACCGACCTGCGCTCGCCGGACTGGTTCCGCGACCCGACCACGGGCCGGCGATCGGACCCGGCGCAGTACGTGTTCAAGCTCAACCACCGCAACGAGGAGGTGGTCGGGAACATCAAACAGGTCTGGGAGTTGTCCCGCCACCACCACCTCACCCAGCTCGCCGCGGCCTGGTACCTGACCCACGACGACGCGTACGCCGAACGCGTTGCCGACCATCTGAACGACTGGTGGAGGTCGAACCCGTTCCTGTCCGGAGTCCATTGGGCCAGCGGGATCGAGATCGGCCTCCGGCTCATCAGCTGGACCTGGATCCGCCGGCTGCTGAACGACTGGCCCGAGGTCACCGACCTGTTCGAGCACAACGAACTCGCCCTCCGGCAGATCTACTGGCACCAGCGCTACCTCGCCGCGTTCGAGAGCCGTGGCTCGTCGGCGAACAACCACGTGATCGCCGAGGCCGCCGGGCAGCTCGTCGGCGCCTGCGCGTTCCCCTGGTTCAGCAAGAGCGCGCGCTGGCGGGCCGACGCGGCGGCCCTGCTGGAGAAGGAACTCGACGCCAACACGTTCCCGTCCGGTGTGAACCGCGAGCTCGCGACCGACTACCACCGCTTCGTCTCCGAGCTCGGCCTGTACGCCGCTCTCGAGGCGGACACGGCCGGTCATCCGCTCAGCCCTCGCACCTGGGCTCTGCTCACGCGCACCGTGGACGTCGCCGCGGCGATCGTCGACGACACCCTGCGACCACCTCGGCAGGGCGATGACGACGAGGGCATGGTGCTCGTCCTCGATCCACCGGATGTCCACCACTGGTCGGCGTTCCTGTCGCTCGGCGGCGCCGTCGTCGGCCGAGCACCCTGGTGGCCGAAGACTCCGGTCACGGCGACCGCGGTCATCGTCGGCTCCTTGGTCAACGGCAAGCAATCCGATCGTCCGGCCGAGCGGCCGACACACTTCGGGGACGCCGGACTGACGATCCTGCGCGGCCGCACCGGTGTCGACGGAGCCGGCCCGGAGATCTGGTGCCGCGCCGACGCAGGCCCGCACGGCTTCCTGTCCATCGCCGCCCACGCGCACTGCGACGCGCTGTCCCTTGAGGTCCGGGTCGGCGGCGTCGACATCCTGGCCGACCCTGGCACCTACTGCTACCACGGCGAGGAAGCCTGGCGGAACTACTTCCGCTCGACCATCGCCCACAACACCGTCGAGGTCGCCGGCACCGAGCAGTCCACCTGGGGTGGCCCGTTCCTCTGGCTACGCGGGGCAACAGGCCGGGTACGCCGGTACGCCGTCGAGGGCGACGTGGTCACCTGGGACGCCGATCACGACGGCTACCGAGCCGGCGAATCACCGGTCACTCACCGGCGGACCGCCGTACTGGATCATGGCGTGCTGCGCGTCGAGGATTACCTGGATGCGGCGTCCGACGTACGGATGGCGTGGCACCTCGGTCCGGAGGTATCCGTCGAGCTGGACGGACCCATCGGCCGGCTGGAGTGGCCCACGGGTTCGGCGATCGTCGAGTTGCCGGCTGGACTGAGCTGGACCGCGCACCGCGGCGGCGACGATCCGTTGCTGGGCTGGTACTCCCCGCGATTCGGCCACAAGGTCCCGATCACCACTCTGGTGGGCTCGGGCACCCTCGCTGCGGACGCCCCGGCGACCAGCACCTTCCGATTCCGGTCCTGACCGGACTCCACCGCCCCCGCGCTGTATCAGGCGCGGATCACCGCCCTCTATTACTCCGAAGTCACAGTGACGTTCGACTGGAGGGGACTGTGAGCACACAGCAGCTCGACGTCAAGAAATCCTGGCAGGCCATCCGCCGCCACCGACTGGTGGTCGCCGCGGTGGCCGCTGTCGGCCTGCTCGGTGGGGTCGCCTACGGCGTCCTGGAACCGCCGCTGCACACGGCGACGTCGCTGGTGGTCCTGCCACCACCACCGGCGACCGACGCGGAGAAGGAAGCCGGCACGCAGAGCATCGCGACCCAGGTCTACATCGCCGAGAGCGAGCCGGTGCTGCGGAGCGCCGGCCAGAACCTCTCGCCGGCGCTGGGCATGAAGACCGTCCGCGACCGGGTCAATGTCACCGCGGTCACGACGGACGTGATCAGGATCGATGCCAAGGGAACCTCGGCGCAGCAGGCGATGCGGCTGTCCAACGCGGTCGCCCAGATCTACCTGGTGTTCGTCACTACGGACCAGAACCTGCCCGGTGACCTCGGGAAGAAAACGGGAGCCCGGATGCTGGAGGAAGCGACCACCGCCCGTGGCGGGAACATGTTCGTCCATCTCGGCATCTTCGGCCTGCTCGGCGCGCTGCTGGGTGCCGCGGCCGGCTCGATCGCTGTGCTGGCCAGGGCCCGCGGTGACCGCCGGCTCCGGCTGCGCGACGAGGTCGCCGACGCGGTCGGGCTGCCCGTGCTGGCCTCGGTCTCGTCGTACCGGGCCACGGACGTGTCGGACTGGGCCTATCTGTTCGAGCACTACTCCCCGACCGCCGTCGACGCCTGGAGTCTGCGCAAGACGTTGCACAACCTGGGCCTGGACGTGAAGGGTGGGCCGCCGGCCTCGCTGACGGTCATCTCGTTCACCGAGGACGACAAGGCCCGTCCACTCGGTCCGCAGCTCGCCGCTTTCGCCAACTCGATCGGGATCACTACGTCGATCGTGCTCGACAACCACCAGGAGCGACCGTCCGGATCCGTTGCCCTGGACATCCATCTGGTCGTGGTCGACAAGGACGCCCCGCACCTGGACGGCGCGGAACCCACCACCAGTACGATCGTCGCCCTGTCGGCCGGCACCGTGACGGCCGAGGAGCTGGCCCGGCTCGCCGTGGCCGCGGCCGCCGACGACCGCACCATCGACGGCCTGGTCGTCACCGATCCCGATCCGTCCGACCGGACGATCGGCCGGGTCTCGCAGGCACAGCGGCGCGCGGGCTCCCGACTGCCCACGCTGCTGACCGGATCTGCGAGGCGGCCGCGATGAGCAACCAACCGTACTCCGATCCCCCGGCCGGCTCGACCACCTGGTTCGACGACGACGACGGCCTGTTCGCCAACGAGACGACGACCTCGTTTCCGCCGGACGCCCTGGTCACCTACCGGTTCCTCCGCGATGCCATCCGCCGGCACATGCGGATCTGGCTGGTCCTGGCGATCATCGGTCTGGCCGGCGGGATCACGACGGCCGTCGCCCTGCCGACGGCCAGCGTCTCGGCTGCTCGGCTGCTGCTGACCCACCGCGACGGTGAGGACCCGACCAAGGCGATGGCCACCGACGCCAGCCTGGCCACCACCCGCACCGTGGCGGAGCGGGTGATCACACGGATGAAGCTGCCGGAAACACCGGACGACCTGCTCAAGGAGTACACGGTCGCGCCACTCACCGACCGGGTCCTGGAGATCAAGGTCAGCGCGAAGACCAGCGAGGATGCCACCAAGTTGGCCACGGTCCTGGCGCAGACGTACCTGATCTTCCGCAAGGAGCAGATCGCGCTCCAGGGGGCGCCACTCAGCCGCGACTATGTCACCGCCCAGAACGAGGAGACCACAGCGGAACAGGCTGTGGTGGCGGCGGGTGGCAAACCGAACAGTCCGGACCAGCCGCAGACCCCGGAGATGATCAGGCTCGGCGCCGCCCGGGACAAGGCGACGTACGTCCGGCAGCAGCTGCTCGACGAGCAGGTCGCGGCCTCCAAGATGAACAGCAGCCGGATGCTCGACGACGCGGCGCCGGTCCTGGTGTCTGCGAAGCGGACGCTGGCCATCAAGGCCATGACCGGCCTGATCGCAGGTCTCTTCGTCGGGCTGGGCTTCGTGGTGGTTCGCGCGCTCGTGTCCGACCGCGCGTGGAAACGGCAGGACATCGCCCGCTCGCTCGGGGCCCGGGTCCGGCTCAGCACCGGCCGCCCGCCGCGCTGGCGCCTGTGGCCGTTCCCGAAGCGGCTGCGCGCCTCGCAGCAGCAGAACCCCGAGATCAAGCTGATGGTGCAGCACCTGGACCAGCGGATCATCTGGTCGAAGCGGCCGACTCCGGCGCTGGCCGTGGTCAGCGTCGACGACGTCAAGGCGTGCGCGCTGGCCGTGGCGTCGCTGGCCGTGTCGTACTCCGTCGAGGGCAGGCACGTGCTGGCCGCCGACCTCACCGGGACCGGTCTGCTCGCCGCGACGCTCGGCGTCAAGACGCCCGGCACGCACGAGTCGCAGTTCAGCGAGCCGGGCAAGCGGCTCGACGTCTTCCTGCCGAACCCGGACGACGGACCGGCCGAGGGCTGCTACCTGCGGCTGGGTGACAACAACCGCTCGGGCGGTACGAACGACATCGCCCTGGACGCCGCGTGGGACGTCGCCGACGTGGTCCTCACCCTCGCCACCCTGACGCCGGCCCTCGGCGCCGAGCATCTGGGCAGCTGGGCGTCCCGGGCGGCCGTCGTGGTCACGGCGGGACGGTCGACGACGGCCAAGATCCAGGCGACCGGCGAGATGCTGCGGCTCGCGGGCCTGCAGATCGACACGGCCGTCGTACTGCGGGCGGACCGGACCGACGAGGGCGTCGGGGTCGCGGAGCTGGAGTCCTCGACCAGGACCGCTGATATCGAGATGTTCGAGCGATGAGCACCGAGGTCGCCGGCCCGAAGCTCGGTGCCGCGGTCGGCCGCCGGCCCGTCGCGCCGGAGCGGCGCCGCCGGCGGCGGGTGCAGCTGGTCTGGGCCCTGCTGGTGCTGAACGTGATGACGTTCTTCCCCGGCGCGCCGCACATCATTCCGATCCCAGGCTCCGTCGGCAAGCTGATCGCCCAGTCGTCGCTGGTCGTCGCCCTGATGGTGGTGCTGACCGTGAACCGGCCGGCGCGGATCCGGCGCAGTGTCTACATGTTCCTGGCCGGCCTGCTGGCGGCCGAGGCGCTGATGGCGAGCATCCGGGCCGAGTTCCTGTTCGGCGCGCTGTTCCGGACAAGTCGCCTGTTCCTGTTCGTGCTCGTGCTCTGGCTGCTCACTCCGTGGTGGACCCGGCGCGACCTGCTGCTGGTGCGCACCCATCTGCTGGTCCTGTGGTGCATCGTCGGCTCGGTCGCGCTCGGGTTGCTGGTCGCACCCGGTCTCGCGCTCACCGAGAATCGGCTCGGCGGCGTCCTGTGGCCCATCCCGCCGACCCAGGTCGGCCACTACTCCGCGGTCGCGATCGGCCTGACGGCCGTGCTGTGGATGGCCGGACTGTTGCGTCGTTCGGTGGCACTCGCCAGTGTCCTGGTGACGACGCCGATCCTGTTGCTGACCCATACCCGGACGGCGCTGATCGCCATGCTGGCCGGTGTGGTGATCGCCGGGCTGAGCCTCTTCACCGCGCGCACGCGGGTCCGCCGGGCGTTCGCCATCGGCGTCGTCGTGTTCTCGGTCGGCGCGCTCACCCTGAGCTCGGTGGTGACCACCTGGCTGGCCCGTGGCCAGGATACCGCCGAACTCGGCGCCCTGACCGGCCGCAAAATGGTGTGGGACGCGATCCTCGAGCAGCCGCGCTCGACGTTCGAGACCTTCTTCGGGTTCGGGTTGTCCAACAAGTCCTTCAACGGCCTGCCGATCGACAGCAACTGGCTGGGCACGTACTACGACGTCGGCCTGCTCGGCGTGGCGATCACGATCGTGCTCGTCCTGTTCGTCCTGATCGCGGCCTGGTTCCAGCCCCAGGGCCCGCGCCGCGCGCTGGCGCTCTTCCTGGTCGCCTACTGCGTCGTCGCCTCGTTCACCGAGAGCGGGCTCAGCGAGGCGTCGCCGTACCTTCTCGAGCTGACACTGGCCGCGTCGCTGGTGTACTCGTGGACTCCGCGTGAGGGAGCACGATGAAGATCCTGCTGGTGCACAACAGGTACCGCTCGACGGCGCCCAGCGGCGAGAACCGGGTGGTCGATCAGGAGCTCGCGGCGCTGGCCGCGGCCGGCCAGGACGTCGAACTGTTCGAGCGCCGCAGCGACGAGATCGAGGACTGGCCGGCCTGGAAGAAGGCCACCTTGCCGGCCCGCGTGGTCTGGAACCCGGCCGCGAAACGCGATCTGGGCGAGACGCTGCGGCGGTTCCGCCCGGACGTGGTGCACGTGCACAACACGTTCCCGGTCATGAGCCCGTCCGTGCTCTACGCCTGCCGGGACGCGGGCGTTCCGGTCGTGATCTCCTTGCACAACTACAAGCTGCTCTGTGCCAGCGGCGACTTCTTCCGCGACGGCGCCGTCTGTCACGACTGTGCGGGCGGCAATCCGCTCCCCGGTGTTCAGCACCGCTGCTACCGCGGGTCCACGCTGGCGACCGCGAGCACGGTGCTGAACACCCGCAGCCACCGGCGCAGCTGGCGCGACCTGGTCTCGGCGTTCGTCTTCATCTCCGAGTCGCAGCGCAGGTTGCTGGCCGGACTGCGCTTCGACCCGGACCGCAGCTTCGTCCGCTACAACTACGTGCCGTACGACGGCCCGGTCGGCATCCCGGGCGACGGACGCAAGCAGCGACAGGTCGCCTATGTCGGCCGGCTCGACGCGGCGAAGGGCGCGCCCCTGCTGATGAAAGGCTGGGACGCGTACCGCGCGATCGCCGGCGACGACGCGCTGCGGCTGGTCATCGCCGGCGGCGGCCCGATGCTGGACGAAGTGACCGCCTGGGCGGCCGAGCGGCCGTCGGTCGAGCTGCGCGGCCTGCTGAGCAAGCCGGAGGTCTTCGAGCTGCTCGGCGAGTCCCGCGGAGTCGTCCTGCCGTCGGAGTGGGAGGAGACGTTCGGGCTGGTGGTGATCGAGGCGATGGCGGTCGGCGTACCGCCGCTGGCGTCCGCCCACGGCTCCTTCCCCGAACTCGTCACCGACGGGGTCGACGGCGCGCTGTTCGATCCCGGCCGCCCCGACGACCTGGGGAAGCTCCTGCTCGATGTCGACACCGACCCCGACCGGTACGACGTCCTCGGCCGCAACGCGCGGGCGACGTACGAGGCCAAGCACGACCCCGGACACGCCATCGAGCAACTGCTCGACATCTACCGGTTCGCCATCGACCGGTCAGCGACACCGCCTCGTTAGCCCACAGCACGTGCCCCCCGAAGGAAGAGCCATGGAACAGCGCGACCCGTCCCCGCCGGTCTCCGGCCGAGGAACCGCGTGGTACCGCAACCGGCGGACGGTGATCGCCGCCGGAGTGGCCGTACTCGCGGTCGTCGCCGGCGCCGGTGTCTATGTCGCGAACCGGCCGTCCTCGTCGGGGGCGGCGTCGTCCGGCCCCGCCGCGACGTCCACCGCGGCGCCCGTGGTGGCGCCGAAAACCCCGCCGGCCAGGATCTGCGGGAACGCCAAGGCACTGTCCGGACCGGCCACCGCACCCGCGGGCGCCGTCGTCGTCAGCGCCACGCAGAACCTGCACGACGTCACCGAGGCCAGCCCGGCCGGCACCACGTTCTACCTGGAGGCCGGCAAGCACACGCTGGGCTCGGGCGCGTTCTCCCAGGTCATCCCCAAGCAGGGGAACGTCTACATCGGTGCACCCGGGGCCGTGCTGGACGGCGGCCGGCAGAACCGGTACGCCTTCACCGGCTACGCCACCGACGTGGTGATCAAGAACCTCACCATCCAGAACTTCGGACCGCGCCGGACGAACAACGACGAAGGCGCCGTGAACCACGACGCCGCCGCGAAGTGGACGGTCGAGGCCAACACGATCCGGGAGAACGCCGGCGCCGGCGTGATGATCGGTGACCACAACGTTGTCCGCGGCAACTGTCTGAAGGACAACGGCCAGTACGGCTTCAGCGCGTACAACCCCGGCAAGGTCACCAGCATCGTGGTCGAGCACAACGAGATCGCCGGGAACAACACCGACGACTGGGAGACCGTGAAGTCGGGCTGCGGCTGCACCGGCGGCGGCAAGTTCTGGGAGGTCACCGGCGCGATCGTGCGGTCCAACTGGATCCACGACAACCACAGCGCGGGGCTGTGGGCGGACACCAACAACACCAGCTTCGCCATCGAGGGCAACTACATCTCCGGCAACCTGGCCGAGGGCGTCGTCTACGAGACCAGCTACAACGCCTCGATCCGCGGCAACACGTTCGTCCGCAACGGTCTCGGCAAGGGGCCGCAGAACGGCGGGTTCCCGACCCCGGCGCTGTACCTTTCCGAGTCCGGGGCCGACAAGCGGGTGGCCGGCATGTTCAACCAGACCTTCGATATCAGCGGCAACGTCTTCACCGACAACTGGGCCGGCGTGATCCTCTGGGAGAACGCGGACCGGTTCTCCGGCTCACCGGCCAACACCAGCACGGGTTCGGGCACGCTGGTGAACCCGAAGGTCGTCACCGCCAAGACCTGCAACGCGGCCAACATCCGCAACCAGCCGTACCTCGGCGACTGCCGGTGGAAGACCCAGAACGTCCGCGTGCACGACAACGTGTTCAGCCTCGACCCGGACAACATCGGCACGTCCTGTGCGTCGCGCAGCGGCTGTGGCTACAACGGGTTGTTCTCCAACTGGGGTACGTTCCCGACCTGGTCGCCGTACCAGAAGGCCACCGTGCAGGACGCCATCACTTACCACCAGGGCAACCGTTTCTTCAGCAACACCTACGCCGGGCCGTGGAACTTCATCGTGCACGGTCAGGGCACCCGGGTGAACTGGGCCTCGTGGCAGGGAGCGCCGTACGGGCAGGACGGCGACAGCGTGATCAAGGTGACCGAGGAGCGTTGAGCGGCGATGATCGGGCCTCCTGAGCGTGCCGCGGGCGAGCAGATCGCACTGCTCCGCTCGGTCGGCTATGCCGCCTTCGGGCGGCACGAGCGGGATCTCGACGTCCTCGACCTGATCTTCGACAGCATCATCGACGCCCCTGGTTCCGAAGACATCCGGCGGCTGCGGTTCGCCGGCCACGGCATCACCCTGGACGTCGACGTGCACGGACAGGCCGACCTGACCATCGAGCTGCGGGTCTCCCCGTCCGGTCCGGTCGCGGTCGAGTCCCGCGGCGGCGAGGCCGAGGGCCCGACCGCCGCGCGGCTGGTCAGCTTCCTGCTCCGCTGGCCGGGCAGCACACAACGACCGGTCCGGACCGCCTGGATCATGCTCTGATCAGGCGGTCCGGACCGGACACAGAATGCTGTTTCAGGAGGCAAGCAGCAGTCTGAGTTTCTCCAGGCAGCGGCCGCGGATCGGGCCGATGCTGCCGATCGGGATACCGATCGTGGCCGAGATCTCCGCGTACGGTGCGGGCGGGTCGGCCATCAGCATGCCGAGCAGCTGCTGCCACCGATCCGGCAGGCTTTCCAGTGCCCGCCGTACGTCGTGCGCCCGCTCGCCGGCGAGCAGCTCGGCGTCCAGCTCGGGCTGGTCGCCCGGCTGTCCCTCGAACGCGGACGACTCGTAGGTGAGCAGGACACGCTTGCGGAATGCCAGCACCCGCAGGCATTCCCGGCGGGTCGTGACGACCAGCCACGCGCCGACCCGCTCGGGGTCGACGCGGTGAATGTGCTCGAGCAACCGCAGCCAGACCATCTGCGACACGTCGGCAGCGTCGCTGTCGCTGAGCCGGAAGCTGCGGGTGACGGCCCAGACGAGCCGCGCATAGTGATCGACCAGCCGGCTCCACGCGCCCTGGTCCCCGGACGCGGCCTGGATCACCAGGGTCGCGGCTTCGGACCGGACAGATGTGTCCTCGGTCGTTGCCTGATCAGTACCGGATTCGGCACTGAGGTGTTGCGTCATGAATTCCCCCCTCGGGAATGCACCGCTGTTAGTCGTCCCCCGACGTGGTGCTTGGATGTCGCGCCGGCCGGCAGAAGGCCGGAGCGAGGTCAGTACGCGCCGTCGCTACCGAGGACGGCGCGGGCGGTCTTCCACAAGATCAGCAGGTCCAGCGCGATCGACCAGTTGTCGGCGTAGCGCAGGTCGAGCCGCATGGACTCCTCCCACGTCAGGTCGCTGCGCCCACTGACCTGCCACAGACCGGTCAGGCCCGGCTTCACGAGCATCCGGCGCGCGTCGTCGATCGCGTACAGCGCGACCTCGGCGGGCAGCGGCGGCCGTGGGCCGACCAGTGACATGTCGCCACGGAGCACGTTCACCAGTTGCGGCAGCTCGTCGATCGAGAACCGGCGCAGATACTTGCCGACCTTGGTCACGCGCGGATCGTCGCGGAGCTTGAACAGCACCCCGTTGCCCTCGTTCAGCACGGCCAGCTCGGCCTTGCGGGCCTCCGCGTCGGCCACCATCGTGCGGAACTTCAGCATCGAGAACTGCTCTCCGCCACGACCCACCCGGGTCTGCCGGAACAGCACCGGCCCACGGCTGGTCAGCTTGACCAGGACCGCGGTGACGAGCAGGATCGGCGCGATCGCCAACAGCAGCAGGCAGCCGACCACCCGGTCGAAGATGCTCTTCAGCAGGTGCGGCCCGCCGGAGACCGACGGCCGCTCCAGGTGCAGCAGCGACAGGCCGGCCACCGGGCGGATCGAGATCCGCGGACCGGCGACCTCGACGATCCCCGGCGAGACGATCAGTTCGACCCCGCGCTGTTCGAGCGCCCAGGACAGCTTGCGCAGCGTGTAGCCGGCCAGCTCCGGATCCGCGGCCACCGCGACGACATCCACGTCGTATTTGTCGACCGCGGCCAGGATGTCCATCTCGGTGCGGCCCAGGAGTTCGAGCTCCGGCTCCTCGAAGGCGTCGCCGCGCGGCAGGCAGCTCGCCACCACGACGTAGCCGTCGGCCGGCCGCTCCTCCAGGTGCCGCCGCAGCGTACTCACCTGATCGTTGCGTCCGACAACGAGCACCCGGCGCATGCACCGGCCGGCGAACCGCCGCCAGGAGATGCTGCGGTGCAGCACCCAGCGTCCGGTCATCGCCGCCAGGCACGTCATCGGCACCGCCAGGACGACGAATCCACGCGCGACCTCGCTCTTGGTCGCGTACGACGTGATCGCGACCACGGCGGTCAGCGCCACCGCGGCGCGGATGATCGAGCGGAACTCTTCCGGCCCGGTGCCGAAGTAGCGGGTCTCATAACCCCGCTGCAGCGCCACACAGGCCACCCAGACGATCGGCAGCAAGGCCCCGACCAGGAAGTAGCCGACGTTGATCTGGGCCCCGAACCGGGCCACCAGTGCCAGCGAACCCCCGATCACGCCGGCACCCAGGTCGGCGGCGAGCGCAGCCCGCCGGTACCTCCCCACCCAGCGTGCCTCGGTGAGCCGGGCCGATTGCGGCACGATCGCCGGCACCTCGTCCGGAACCACCCAGACCGGCCGACGACGCTCCCCCGACGACGCCGGCCGCAGCTCAGCCGGTTCGGCCAACCCCTCCGACATGACAAATTCAGTCACGCACAGTCACCCCCCACAGGTGAAAAGCGATGCCCGTGACCAACCCACACCCCGTCACGGACCTCGATGAACGCCGCCCCCACAACGGCGTGAAGCAGACAGTACTACGAGGATGCCCCGTACAACAGCACTAGAAGGGAGTGTTTACCCCGGCGCAACCCAACCAACAGGCAGAAACCCCCGAGACCGCTCTGCGGGGCCTCGGGGGTTTCGGATGACTACAAGAGGTGATCAGCCGCCGGGTCGGGACGGAGATCGGGGGTGCGGCTCAGCCGGCGATCAGGCCGTCGCCGCTGATCAGCTCGCGCATCTCGGCCAGCGAGCTGTCGCCCGGCGGCAGGATCGCGTCGGAGTCGTGCAGCTCGTCGTCCGGCACCCTGGCACCGGAGCGGACGAACTCCAGCAGCGCGGCGAACGCGGTCTGGAAGGCCGCCTCGTCGCCGGCGGAGACCGCCTTCTCCAGGTCGCCGTCGACCAGGTTCAGCGCGTCGAGCTTCTCGTCGGCGAGGCGGTACTGACCCTCACCCATGATGCGAACGATCATCGAACGTCTCCGTCCTGAGGTCGCACCGGCTCGGCGGCCGGCTGCTGCACTGGCTGCTGGGTCTGGGCGGACTGCGGCGCCGCGCCGCCATCGGCCTCACCGGAGAGCTCCTTCGGCGCACTGCCGCCGGACAGCTGGGCCTTCATCGCGGCCAGCTCGTTCTCCACGTCGGAGCCGGACGACATCCGGTCCAGCTCCAGGGTGATGTTGTCCTTGACCGTACCGCTCGCGTCGTCGAGCGCGCCGGAGGCGAGCAGCTCGTCGATCGCGCCGGCCCGGGCCTGCATCTGCTGGGTCTTGTCCTCGGCCCGCTGGACCGCCAGGCCGACGTCGCTCATCTCCTCGGAGATGCCGGAGAAGGCCTCGTTGATCCGGGTCTGCGCCTCGGCCGCGGTGTAGGTGGCCTTGATGGTCTCCTTGCGGGTCCGGAACGACTCGACCTTGGCCTGCAGCCGCTGGGAGGCGAGCGTCAGCTTCTCCTCCTCGCCCTGCAACTGGGCGTGCTGGGTCTGCAGATCGTCGATCTGGCCCTGCAGCCCGGACTTGCGGGTCAGGGCCTCCCGGGCCAGGTCCTCACGGCCCATCGAGAGCGCCTTCTGGGCCTGCTCCTGCAGCTTCGCCGACTGGGACTGCAGCTGGGACGCCTGCAACTCGACCCGCTTGCGGCTGGTGGCCACGTCGGCCACGCCCCGCCGTACCTTCTGCAGCAGCTCCAGCTGCTTCTGGTACGAGTAGTCAAGGGTTTCGCGAGGATCCTCGGCCTTGTCCAGGGCGGAGTTCGCCTTGGCCTTGAAGATCGTCGACATCCGCTTGAAGATGCTCATCGATATCCGTACCCCTTCTGTGCCGGCGTGACGACCCGGCGTGCCTTATCCACCCTATGTCCCCACGGGTCACCACACCATCAGGACCGGCCCCGATAAAGTAGTGCCTAGGTCCGGGGACCACCCCGAGTCGCGACCTGCCCTGCGAATGAGGTTCAGACCCCGTGTTCCGTCGTACCAAGTCTGAGACAGCTACCACCGTACCCGCCGAGCCCCAGGGCAAGCCGGGTGGGAAGGGACGCCCCACCCCGACCCGCAAGGAGGCGGAGGCGGCCCGCAAGCAGGCGCTGAAGAAGCCGCGCAACCGCAAGGAGGCGTCGGCGTACCGGCGGGAGAAGGTCCGCACCGAGCGGGCCAAGATGCAGGACGCCCTGCGCACCGGCGACGACCGGTACCTGCCGGCCGCCGACAAGGGCCCGGTCCGGCGGTTCGCCCGGGACTATGTGGACGCCCGCTACTCGGTGATGGAGTTCGCGCTGCCGGTCCTGCTGGCGGTGTCACTGATCGGCGTGGTGTTCTCGGCGCAGTTCCCGTGGCTGGCCGGCGTGGTCAACCTGCTCTTCCTGGTGATGATCGTGCTGATCGCGGCGGACTGGTTCCTACTCTCGGCCGGGCTGCGGAAGGCGGTCACGGTGAAGTTCCCGAAAGAGTCCACCAAGGGCCTGGGGTTCTACGCGGTCCGGCGGACCATGCAGATGCGCCGATGGCGGATGCCCAAGCCGATGGTCAAGCGCGGCGAGAAGCCCAGCTGACCGGGCCGGTAGGGTCAGGGGTATGGACTTCCGCTATCTCGGCAACAGTGGTTTGAAGGTCAGCGAGATCTCGTACGGGAACTGGCTCACGCACGGGTCCCAGGTGGAGAACGATCAGGCCAAGGCCTGTGTGCGGGCGGCCCTGGAGGCCGGCATCACCACGTTCGACACCGCCGACACCTACGCCAACACCAAGGCCGAGTCGGTCCTCGGCGAGGCGCTGGAGGGTGAGCGGCGCGAGTCGCTGGAGATCTTCACCAAGGTCTACTGGCCGACCGGCCCCGGCGGACCGAACGACACCGGCCTGTCCCGCAAGCACATCCACGAGTCGATCAACGCCTCGCTGAAGCGCCTCAAGACCGAGTACGTCGACCTCTACCAGGCGCACCGGTACGACACCGAGACGCCGCTGGAGGAGACGATGGAGGCGTTCGCCGACGTCGTCCGGTCCGGCAAGGCGCTCTACATCGGCGTGTCCGAGTGGACCGCGGAGCAACTCCAGGAGGGTCACCGGCTGGCCCGGGAGCTGCGCATCCCGTTCGTCTCGAACCAGCCGCAGTACAGCATGCTCTGGCGGGTGATCGAGGCCGAGGTGGTGCCGGCCTCGGAGGAGCTCGGCATCGGCCAGGTGGTGTTCTCGCCGATCGCGCAGGGTGTGCTGACCGGCAAGTACCTGCCGGGTCAGCAGCCGCCGGAAGGCTCCCGGGCCACCGACGCGGCCGGGTCGAACTTCATCAAGCGGTTCCTCACCGACGACGTGCTCACCCGGGTCCAGGACCTGAAGCCGGTCGCCGACGAGGCCGGTCTGTCGCTGTCCCAGCTGGCGATCGCCTGGGTGCTGCAGAACCAGAACGTGTCCTCGGCGATCATCGGCGCCTCCCGGCCCGAGCAGGTGACCGAGAACGTGAAGGCGTCCGGGGTGAGGCTCGAGGAGAGCCTGCTGAAGCGGATCGACGAGACGCTGGGCGGCATCGTCGAGCGCGACCCGGCCAAGACCGCGCAGAACGCGCCGCAGACCCGGCCCGGCTCGTGAGCTGGAGCTGGCGGTTCGAGACCGCTTCCGGCGCCCTGGTCGACCCCGGTGAGGTCGGTGGGGCCGAGTTCTCCGCACAGGGTGACGCGGAGAGCTGGCTGGGTGAGCTCTGGCGGGACCTGGCCGACCGCGGTGTCGGCCAGGTGTACCTGCTGGAGGACGGCCGGGAGGTCTACGGCCCGATGAGTCTGGCCGCGCCAGAGTAGGCTTCGGTCCGAACACGCCTGCGTCACAGGGAAGCCGGTCCAAGTCCGGCGCTGACCCGCAACCGTAGGCCACCTCAGGTGGCGAGCCGGAACACTGTGCCGCAGGCAGGCTCAGCTACCCGCCGTGGTCCGCGGGTGGGGCCCCTACCCTGCCGGTGCAGGCGGGACTTCCTCCACCGGGCCACGGCCCGATCGAGGACACGAGATGACTGCACACCGGACCGTACGACTGGTCCTCGCCCTGCTGGCGGGTCTCCTGCTGGCGGGGACCGTCGCCACCACCGCACAGGCCGAGGACGGCTATCGCTTCTGGGGCTACTACCAGTGGGCTTCCGGCCAATGGGCCTTCTCACAGAAGGGCTCCGACGCCGTCGTCCCGGCCGACGGGGCGGTGGAGGGCTGGCGGTTCGCCGTCGGCGGCGCGAAGCCCCGGGTGCCTCGGGCAGCGGGGGATTTCGAGGCGATCTGCGGCAAGACGCCGGCCGAGACCGGCAAGAAGCGGGTGGCCCTTGTGGTCGACCCGGGTACGCCGGAGGACGCGGCCAGCGGTGAGACTCCGGGTCCGGCCACCGGGACGTGTGTGGTGACCGACGTGAAGGCGACCGGCGCGAAGATCCTGGCCGCGGTCGCGCCGGTCCGGATCGAGAAGGGCCTGACCTGCGGGATCGCGGGCTACCCAGCCAAGGGCTGCGGCGACCAAGTGAAGAACATCCAGGTCCCGGCCACCGACACCCCGGTGACGCTGCAGATCGGTGCGGCGGTCGGTGCCGCACCTGCGGCCTCCCCCTCGCCGGTCGCATCCTCCTCGGACAGCGACGGCGCTCCGTGGGGCGGGATCATCATCGCCGCCGCGGTTGTCGTCGTACTGGCCGGTGGTGGCCTGCTCCTCAGTCGCCGCCGTACAGCCAAGTAAGTGCGTGCTGTCGATCGACTGACGTACCCCCGGGCACTCCACCCGGGGGCCTGGTGGCTGTGGGCGCTCGGCATGGCCGTGGCCGCCAGCAGGACGCGGAATCCGGTCCTGCTGGCGCTGATCCTCGCAGTGACCGGATTCGTGGTGGCCGCCCGCCGGACCGATGCTCCCTGGGCACACAGCTACGCCGCGTTCCTCAAGCTCGGTCTGGTGGTCATCGGCCTCCGGGTGGTGTTGCAGGCGCTGCTCTCCACCCGCTCGCAGGGGAACACTGTTCTGTTCACCCTGCCGCAGATCCCCTTGCCTGACTGGGCAAACGGGGTGAAGCTCGGCGGCGAGGTCACCCTGGAGGCGTTGCTCACCGCGCTGTACGACGGTGGTCAGCTCGCCGTGATGCTCTGCTGCGTCGGTGCCGCCAACGCACTGGCCAGTCCCCGGCGGCTGCTCAAGTCGTTGCCCGGGGCCCTCTACGAGATGGGTGTGGCCTGTGTGGTGGCGCTGACGTTCGCGCCGCAGCTGGTGACGGACGCCCGTCGCATCCGCGCCGCCCGCCGTCTGCGCGGCCGCACCCGCGGCTCCTTCCGGACGACGGCCATGCCCGTGCTGGAGGGTGCTCTGGACAGGTCGGTCGAACTCGCCGCCGCGATGGACTCGCGCGGCTACGGACGTACGGCGCACGTCCCGCAAGCGCAGCGTCGTCTCACCGCCCTCTGCGTCCTGCTGGGGTTGCTGGGCATCCTGCTCGGCGTCTACGCGTTGCTGACCGACTCCATGGCGTTTCCGCTCGCGGCGTCCGCACTGGCGATCGGACTGCTGCTGGCGCTCGGAGCGATGGCCGTTGGGCGTCAGCGGGTCACTCGGACTCGATACCGGCCGGATCCGTGGGCGCTGCCCGAGTGGCTGGTCGTGGCGTCCGGTGCGATCGCTGCCGGGGCTATGGTCACCGCTGCGGCACGTGGTGTCCCCGGACTGCTGCTGGCCGGCCCGTTGGTCGTTCCACCCGTTCCGCTGGTGCCCGTTGCCGGCGTACTGATCGGACTGGCTCCAGCGGTGGTCGCGCCTCCACAGGTCAGGCGGGCGGTCGCATGATCGAGTTCGACCGGGTGACAGTGACGTACGACGGGGCCGCGGAGCCGGCGCTGCGGGACGTGAGCTTCACCGTGCCCGAGGGCGAGCTGGCGCTGGTGATCGGGCGGACCGGATCCGGCAAGTCCACGTTGCTGCGAGCAATCAACGGACTGGTGCCGCACTTCACCGGCGGCACGCTGGCCGGGCGGGTGCTCGTCAACGGACGGGACACCAGCGAGTACCGGCCGCGCGACCTGGCCGACGTGGTCGGCATGGTCGGGCAGGACCCGATGGCTGGGTTCGTGACCGACACGGTCGAGGACGAGCTCGCTTACAGCATGGAGTCGCTCGGGGTCGCGCCGGACGTGATGCGCCGACGGGTTGAGGAGACTCTGGATCTGCTGGGGCTGGCCGACGTACGGGATCGGGCGTTGACGGCACTGTCGGGCGGGCAGCGGCAGCGGACCGCTATCGGCGCCGCACTGACCTCTCACCCGGCTGTGCTCGTGCTGGACGAGCCAACGTCCGCGCTGGATCCGCAGGCGGCTGAGGAAGTGCTGGCCGCACTGCAGCGCCTCGTGCACGACCTGAGCGTGACTGTGATCATGGCCGAGCATCGGCTCGAGCGCGTGATCCAGTACGCCGACCGGGTGATCGAAGTACCCGGTGGTGCAGCCGCTGTGTCCACTGGGCTACCGGCTGAGCGCATGGTGACCGCTCCGGTCGCACCGCCTGTGGTGGAGCTGGGACGCCTGGCCGGCTGGTCGCCACTCCCCCTGTCTGTCCGCGACGCCCGGCGGGCCGCTGTCGCGTTGCGAGGCCGTTTGGACTCCATCGTGCCGCAGAGGTCGGCGGCTGCCCAGGGTGCCGAGCTCGCTCGGTGCACCGACCTGGTGGTTGGCTACGGCAACGTCATGGCCTTGCGGGGCGTGTCACTGAGTATCAAGGCCGGTGAAATCGTCGCACTGATGGGCCGCAACGGCGCTGGTAAGTCCACACTGCTCAACGCCCTGGTGGGGATCCTGCCGGCGCGATCCGGTACGGCGGCAGCGGCCGGCGCGGACCCGCGTCGTACCAAGCCTTCCGAGCTGGTCAAGGCGGTCGGACTGGTCCCGCAGGAGCCTGCCGACCTGCTGTACGCCGCCACGGTCGCGGAGGAGTGTGCGGGCGCCGACTCCGACTTCGGTGTGCCGGCGGGTAGTTGCCGTGCGCTATTGAATCGGCTCGCTCCGGATATCGACCAGGCGATGCATCCGCGGGACCTGTCCGAAGGACAACGGCTATGTCTGGCGCTGGCCGTCGTACTGTGTGGTGCTCCGCCGCTCCTGCTGCTCGACGAGCCGACGCGGGGTCTGGACTACGGCGCCAAGCGTCGACTGGTGGCGATTCTGCGTGAGCTGGCTGCTGCCGGGCATGCGGTCGTGCTGTCGACGCATGACGTGGAGATGGTGGCTGAGGTCGCTACCCGGGTGCTGGTGCTCGCAGAGGGCGAATTGGTCAGTGATGGCGATACAGCCGAGGTCATGGCGGGGTCTCCGTCGTTCGCGCCACAGGTGGCGAAGATCTTTGCCCCGTTGCCGTTCCTGACCGTCGGAGAAGTCGCTACTGCATTGGAACGGGCGTCATGACGACGGCCTGGCTCAAGCTGCGCGGTCGGCGCGTCTCTTCGCTTCGCCTGGTCCGCCTCAAGCCCCGGAGCACGACCATGCTCGTGGTTGCGTCCCTGGTCGGGCTGCTGGCGTTCGCCTGGCCGCTGTTCCTCCACACCGACCAGGGGGGTGCGTCCGCGATCGGACACACCACGGACGCGCCCTGGCTCTTCGTCCTGCTGCTGCCGCTGCTGGTGGCCGTCGTACTCGCGGAGTTGTCCGAGGCGGGGATCGACGCGAAGGTGATCTCGCTGCTCGGCATGCTGGCGGCCGTCGGTACGGCGTTACGGGCACTCGGTCCAGGGACAGCCGGGCTGGAGCCTGGGTTCTTCCTGCTCGTGCTGGCGGGGCGGGCGTTCGGGGCCGGGTTCGGGTTCGTGCTGGGGGCTGTGTCACTGCTCGGCGGCGCGCTCATCACTGGTGGGGTCGGGCCGTGGATGCCGTTCCAGATGTTCGCCTGTGCGTGGGTGGGGTGCCTGGCGGGGCTGCTGCCTCGAGTGGGCGGGCGGTTGGAGTTGTTGCTGCTGGCGGCGTACTCGCTGGTGTCCGGGGTGATGTACGGCGTGGTGATGAACCTGTGGTTCTGGCCGTACGCGACCTTCGGCAGCGACTTCTCGTTCGTGCCGGGTGACGCGCTGGCCGAGAATCTGCATCGGTATCTGTTGTTCGTGGTCGCGACGTCGCTGGCGTGGGACATTCCGCGCGGGGTGCTGTCCGCCGTCCTGGTGTTGCTGCTCGGCCGGCCGGTTCTCACCGCCTTCCGCCGGACCGCGCGCAAGGCGGCCTTCGACACGCCTGTCGTCTTCGAGCCCGGGAGAACAGATGCCTGACCAACGCACGCTGATCCTCGGCGGCGCCCGCTCCGGCAAGTCGATCGCCGCCGAGCGCCGGCTCGCCTCGGAGCCGAAGGTCTTGTACGTCGCAACTGGCGGCGACGACTCCGGTGACGCGGAATGGGCCGAGCGGGTCGCCAAACACCAGGCCCGCCGGCCGGCCACCTGGGGGTTGGCGGAGACGATCGATCTGGTCCCGTTGCTCGACGCCTCCGGACCACCGCTGCTGATCGACTGCCTGACGCTGTGGCTGTCGCGCACGATGGACGCGCTGGACCTCTGGTCCGACCTGAGCCGCGCCGGGCTGGTCGAGGAACGCATCGCCGACCTGGCGGACGCCTGGACCCGGACCCCGCGGCTGGTCGTTGCTGTCAGCAACGACATCGGCTCCGGCGTGGTTCCCGCCGACCCCGGCACCCGCCTCTTCCGCGACCTGATGGGCCGCCTGAACACCGCGATCTCCCTAGCGTCCGACCAAGTCCTCTGGACGATCGCCGGCCGAACCCTCCCCCTGACATGACCCCGCCCGACCAGCCGCCGCCCGATCTGCCGCCTTCTCACCTGCCGCCTTCTGACCTGCCGCGTCAGGCACCGCCGCCGGGGGCGGCGTCGCCCGACCCCTCACAGCCTGGGCCACCGACTGGGCCGCCGGATCTGCCGCCGCCCGGCCTGCGGCCGAGTGGGCCGGCGGAGGGCGGCGCTGACGGTGCCGGCCGGCGTGGTGGGTGGGGTGACGGGGTGCGGTTGGCGGTGGGCATGTTGAGCTTGCTCCCGGCTGGGATGCCGTCGCGTGTCGACCGGGTGGGCGGTGGGCGGGCGATGGTGCTCGCGCCGGCGGTCGGCGTACTGCTCGGTGGGATCGCGGCCGGCGTGGTGGCGGTGGCTCAGTTGGTGCAGCCGGACGCGGAGTTGCTGGCCGCCGTGCTCGGCGTACTGGTGGTCGCGGGGCTGTCCGGGGCGTTGCATCTGGACGGATTGGCGGACTTCGCGGATGCGCTCGGCAGCCGGCGGGATCGCGAGACCATGCTCCGGATCATGAAGCAGAGCGACATCGGACCCTTCGGTGTGGTGGCCATCGTCGGGGTGCTTCTGCTCGACGTCGCGGCGCTCACCGCCTGCGTCCAGGCCGGCTTCGGCTGGCAGTCGACCCTGATCGCTACCGTCGCCAGTCGCCTCACCCTCCCCTGGTCCTGCCGTACAACGATCCCCGCGGCCCGTCCGAATGGCCTCGGTGCCATGGTCGCCGCCACGGTCCGTCCCTTCACGGCTGCTGTCACGACAGTCGTCGTACTGGCCGCCGCTCTCGTACTGGCGTGGCTCACCGCCCCGCTCACCCCGCCCACAAGCGCTCCAGTCGTCGACCACCACGACGTGCGCCTGCTCGTCGGCACCGCGGCCGCCATCCTGCTCGCTGTGGCGACCAGCTTCGTCACCACCCGCCGCGCCCGGACCGCCCTCGGCGGCACCACCGGCGACGTCCTCGGCGCCACCCTCGAACTGGCCCTCCCAATCACCCTCCTCACCCTCGCCTTGACCATCTGACCCGTCCCGCATTTTGGGGCTCTTCTGCTCACTGTGTGGGCAGTCCGCGCGGCTTCGGGTCGCGCGCCGGTGCGGCCTCTGTGGCCGCACCCCGGCCGACATCGTGCGGTCGTCGAGTCGTGGATTCGGGGGGAGGATTGGTGGTTTCTGGGACCGCGATCCACGACTCGGCGCCACGCCTCTCGTCTCCGGGGCACGACCGGGCCGGTTAGCGGCCTGGTGGTCCCGGAGGTGGTACGGCGGAGGTAGTGCGGCGGGGTGTTCGGGTGGCGTCGGCGGGCGGGCGTGGGGGTTAAGTCAGGTACTGGTGGGGCGGGACATGCAATTGCCTGTCGCAGCCGGCGACAACCGGTCCCAGGTCCCCGGACGTGGTCCGATGCGGCGAACCTAAGGCACCCGTTCTCGCCCGGTTCGCCCAGAGGCCCCCGGCCTATGTCCCGCGCCGGGCCCGCCGGCGCTCCCGGACCGATCGTCGAGCAGAAGAGCTCCATCTGGCTGGCTGACCCACCAGGCGGCGGGTTTGCCACCAGGTTCAGCCTGGCAAACCCACCCTCTGGTGGGTCAGCCAGGCAGAGGCGGATGGGGCGGGTCGGAGGGGTGCGGGGTGACGGGTGCATTACTGTCACCGATGAAGGATGAAGTGGGGTAGTGACGGCGAGGCGAATGATGATGTTGGTGGTTCACGACCGGTGTGCGGCGGCTTACGCCCCGCGATCCGTTATCTTTATGTAATGAACGCAACCCGCCCGGCGCCGGGATCACAGGCTTCGCTGCGCGAAGCCAACCGTGCGCGCGTTCTCGGAGTCGTCCGCCAGCACGGCCCGCTGACCCAGGTCGAGATCGCGGCCGCGTCCGGCCTGTCCGCCGCCACCGTGTCGAACATGGTCCGCGAACTCGACCAGGCCGGCATGGTCGGCCTGTCCCGCAGCATCCGCAACGGCCGCCGCGCCGTCCTCGTCTCGCTGGCCTCCGGCGGCGGCCTGCTGGCCGGCGTCGCGTTCGGCGAGCGCGACGTCCGGGTCGCGATCGCGAACGAGTCCGGCGAGATCCTCGCCCAGCAACTGATGCCGTTGCAGGCCGACCACGTCGCCGACGACGGGATGGAACGCGCCGCCCGGCTGCTCGCCGACCTCGCCGAGACCGTCAGCTCCGGCGTCGAGGACATCGCCGGGATCGGCTTCGGCCTGCCTGCACCGGTCGACTCGGTCAGCGGTGAGGCCGGTTCCGACGCGGTCCTGCCCGGCTGGCGCGGCGTCAATGTCGCCGAGGCGATGGCCGGCTATCTCCGCGCGCCGGTCGCGCTCGACAACACCGCCAACCTGGCCGCGCTCGGCGAACTGCGCAACGGCGCGCTCCGCGGCGTCCAGCACGGCTGCTACCTGAAGTTCTCGTACGGCGTCGGCGCGGGCATCGTGCTGGGTGGCGAGGTGTTCCGCGGCTCGGCCGGCACGGCGGGCGAGATCGGGCACGTCACGATCGACGAGAACGGGCCGATCTGCCGGTGCGGCAACCGCGGCTGCCTGGACACGTTCGTCGGCTCCCGGGCGCTGATCAACAGCCTCGCGGCGTCCCACGGCCCGCTCCGGCTCAAGGACATCGTCACTCGCGCTCTGGCCAGTGACCTCGGCTGCCGCCGCGTGATCGAGGATGCCGGTCGCCGGGTCGGCGTCGCGGTGGCCGGCCTGGTGAACCTGCTCAACCCCGAGGTCATCGTTGTCGGCGGCCTGATGGCCGAAGCCGGCGACCTGATCCTGGACCCGCTCCGCGAGGCCCTCGACCGCTGCGCCATCCCCAGTGCCGCCGCCACCGTCGAGCTCCGCCGGGCCGAGCTCGGCGATGACGCCGACATCGTCGGCGCCATCCACCTGGCCTCGGTCCTGAGCCACACCCAGGCCACGAAATCGCTCAGCACCACCTCCTGAGCAACCTCACAGCACGACTTCGGAGGACGCCGTACGCCGAAGTCGCTGCGTCATCGTCGGTCATGTAACGCCAATATGTCTATTTCTTGAATTCAAGTCTTGACGACAAGGCTCGCGGACGCTTGACTTCGGGGCAGGCCTACTCGGGCCTTCACGTCAAGGAGCCGCCATATGTCCGTGTCAGCATCCCGTCTCGTCGGCCTCGGCATCGCCGTCTCGGCCCTGGCCGTCTCATTGGTGGCCTGCGGCTCGGACGACGGCGATTCCGGCAGTTCGGGCGGCGCGAAGAAGATCGCCCTGCTGCTGCCCGAGTCGAAGACGACCCGCTACGAAGCGCTCGACCGGCCGCTGTTCACCGAGGCGCTCAAGGCTGCCTGCGCGGACTGCGAGCTGATCTACAGCAACGCCGACCAGGACGCGGCGAAGCAGCAACAGCAGGCCGAGGCGGCGCTGACCCAGGGCGCGAACGTGCTCGTCCTCGACCCGGTCGACGGCAAGGCCGCCGCCGCGGTCGTCGCCTCCGCCAAGAGCCAGAACGTCCCGGTGATCGCGTACGACCGGTTCATCGACGGCGCCAACTACTACGTCTCGTTCGAGAACGAGGCGGTCGGCAAGCTGCAGGCGCAGACCCTGGTCGACACGCTGAAGGCGGCCGGCAAGACGTCCGGCAACCTCGCCATGATCAACGGCGCGCCGACCGACCCGAACGCGGCCGACTTCAAGAAGGGCGCGCACAGCGTGCTCGACTCCAGTGGCTTCAAGGTCGCGGCCGAGTTCGACACCCCGGACTGGAGCCCGGACAAGGCCCAGGCCTGGATGGAGGGCCAGCTCAGCGCGATCAAGAACGGCCTGGTCGGGGTGTACGCCGCCAACGACGGGACCGCGGGTGGCGCGATCGCAGCGCTGAAGGGCGGTGGCGTGACGCCGCTGCCGCCGGTCACCGGGCAGGACTCGGAGCTGGCCGCGATCCAGCGGATCGTCGCCGGCGACCAGGCGATGACGATCTACAAGGCCGTCAAGCCGCAGGCCGAGGCCGCCGCGAAGGGCGCGGTCGCGCTGGCGAACGGCGCCAAGCCCGAGTCCACCACCGAGAAGAGCGGCATCCCGTCGACGATCCTCGACCCGGTCGCCGTGACCAAGGCCAACATCAAGGACACCGTGGTGAAGGACGGCATCTACAAGGTCAGCGACATCTGCACCGCGTCGTTCGCCGCCGCCTGCGCCGCTGCCGGCCTGAGCAGCAACTGACCGCCCCTTCGGTGTTGCCCTGCAGTGAGGTGCGGGGCAACACCGGGCCGGTCCACGAAGCCCTGGCCGGATTTGTTGCCGCGTCGCCCTGTCCCGCGGGGCGGATCGCCGCGATCATGGCCTGAAGCGAAGCCCAGGAGGCTGATCGAGTGACTGTTACCCCGACATCCCTCGACGTCGGCACCGGCACGGTGCTGACGCTGCGAGGGATTTCCAAGCGTTTCGGCGCGGTACAGGCCCTGAAGAACATCGAGCTGGACGTCCGGGCCGGTGAGGTCCTCGCACTGGTCGGCGACAACGGCGCCGGGAAGTCGACGCTGGTGAAGACGATCGCCGGTGTCTACACCGCCGACGACGGGACCATGGTGTTCGACGGCCAGGAGGTGCGGGTCAGCAGTCCGGCCGAGGCACAGCAGCTCGGCATCGCGACGGTGTTCCAGGACCTGGCGCTCTGCGACAACCTGGACGTCGTCGCCAACCTCTACCTCGGCCGCGAGCTCCGCAAGGGCAGCCTGCTCGACGAGGTCGAGATGGAGCGCTCGTCCTGGGAGCTGCTCCGCCAGCTGTCCGCGAAGATCCCGTCGGTCCGGATCCCGGTCGCCAGCCTGTCCGGCGGCCAGCGGCAGACCGTCGCGATCGCGCGCAGCCTGCTCGGCCAGCCCAAGGTCGTGATGCTGGACGAACCGACCGCGGCCCTCGGCGTGGCTCAGACCGCCGAGGTGCTCAACCTGGTCGAACGGCTGCGCGAACGCGGCCTGGCCGTGATCCTGATCAGCCACAACATGGCCGACGTGATGGCGGTCGCCGACCGGGTCGCCGTCCTCCGCCTCGGCCGCAACAACGGCGTCTTCATGGTCAGCGACACCAAGACGCAGGACATCATCGCGGCCATCACCGGCGCGACCGACAACGCGGTCTCCGAGCGCGCCGCGCGCCGGAGCCGGGAGGAGGGCTCCGCATCATGAGCCTGCGAGGACCCGCCCGCCCCCAGGACGACACTCCATCGACAACGAGGTCCGGTACGTCGGCGGCCCCCGATCCGGCCGTGGACGCCAATGGCGCCGACCAACTGCCGGCCGATCTCCAGGACGAGCGGCTGATCGCCAGCCATGGCATCAGCGGCGCCGTCTCGGCCTTCACCGCACGGCTGCGCTCGGGTGACCTTGGGTCGGTACCGGTGGCGGCCGGCCTGATCATCATCTGGGCGGTCTTCCAGATCGCCAACAGCTCGTTCCTGTCCAGCCGCAACCTGGTCAACCTCACCCTGCAGACCAGCTGGGTCGGAGTGATTGCCCTCGGCATCGTTCTGGTCCTGCTGCTCGGCGAGATCGACCTGTCCGTCGGCTCGGTCAGCGGTCTGTCCGCCAGCGTGCTCGCAGTCACTTTCGTCAACGAGAGCTGGCCACTGGTGCTGTCGCTGGTGGTCAGCGTCGCCCTCGGGCTGGTGATCGGGTTGTTCTACGGCGCGCTCTACACGCGCTTCGGCGTACCGAGTTTCGTCATCACTCTGGCCGGTCTGCTCGGTTTCCTCGGTCTCCAACTCTTGGTGCTCGGTAAGGAAGGCACGCTGAACCTGCCGTTCGATTCCGCGCTGGTCCGGTTCGCCACCCGCAGCTTCCTCTCCCCCGCGCTGTCCTACGGACTGATCGTGGTGGTTGTCGGGCTGTACGTGCTGACCCGGCTGCGCGGCCGAGGCGCCCGCATCGCCGCCGGGTTGTCGGCGGCACCGCCCTCGATGATCGCGATCAAGGCGGGCGCGCTCGCCGTCGGGCTCCTCGTGCCGGTCCTGATCCTGAACGGCAACCGTGGGGTGTCGTCGATGTTCCTGCTGTTCCTGGGAATGGTCGTCGCCACGGATCTCGCGGTCCGGCGGACCCGTTGGGGCCGCTCGGTCGTCGCGGTCGGCGGCAACGTGGAGGCCGCCCGTCGGGCCGGTATCAACGTGCGGATGATCTACCTGTCCGTGTTCGCGGCCTGTTCGACGTTCGCCGCGGTCGGCGGCATTCTCGCGGCCGCCAGGCTGGGAGCCGTGAGCCAGAGCAGCGGTGGCACCGACACCAACCTGAACGCGATCGCCGCCGCCGTGATCGGCGGCACCAGCCTGTTCGGTGGCCGTGGTTCGGCGTACTCCGCCCTCCTCGGTGCCTTCGTGATCATGTCGATCTCCAACGGCCTCGCGCTGTTGAGCCTCGACTCGAGCATTCGCTACATGGTCACCGCCGGCGTCCTGCTGATCGCCGTCACGATCGACTCCCTCAGCCGCCGCAGCCGCCAGGCCCACGGCCGCGCGTAACAGCCGGTGGGCTCCCTCTCTGACCCTGACCAAGCGGGAGCCCACCGTTCCACCACCTAGCCCCGATGCGCGGCGCGAGTGGTGCTCCGCCGTACGATCGCCCGCTTCGGCATCTCGAGCGGGACGAACTGCGGCACGGCGAGGAGCGCGCATGAGAAA
Organism: Kribbella sp. CWNU-51; assembly: GCF_054073265.1. Lineage (NCBI taxonomy): Bacteria > Bacillati > Actinomycetota > Actinomycetes > Propionibacteriales > Kribbellaceae > Kribbella > Kribbella sp. CWNU-51. Next base: position 91,824 of record NZ_JBSXMZ010000040.1, on the reverse strand, counting down.
GGCCCCCGCCAGGGGGCGGGGGCCGATCGTGTCTCTCAGGCGGTGGCGGCGGTCAGGTCGACCTTCGGCTCCGCGAAGTGGCAGGCGGCCGTGTGGCCGGCGCCGGACTGCGGCTTGATCTCCAGCAACGGCTCCTGAGTGGCGCAGATGTCCTCCGCCTTCCAGCAGCGGGTCCGGAACCGGCAGCCGCTCGGCGGGTCGATCGGCGAGGGTACGTCGCCGACCAGCCGGATCCGCTCCTTCGGCGGGACACCACGAATGGTGCCCAGGTCCGGAGCGGCTGACAGCAGCGCCTGCGTGTACGGGTGCTGCGGTGCGTTGTAGATCTGGTCCCGCTGACCCTGCTCGACGATCTTGCCCAGGTACATCACCGCGACCCGGTCACAGAAGTGCCGGACCACGCCGAGGTCGTGGGCGATGAAGACGAACGCGATGCCGAGGTCGTGGCGCAGGTCCTCCAGCAGGTTCATCACCTGGGCCTGGATGGACACGTCGAGTGCGGACACCGGCTCGTCGGCGATGATCACCTCGGGCTCCACCGCGAGCGCCCGGGCGATGCCGATGCGCTGGCGCTGACCGCCGGAGAACTCGTTCGGGTAGCGGTTGTGGTGCTCGGGGTTCAGGCCGACCCGCTCCAGCAACTCCTGGACCCGCTCGACCTCCTTGCCCCGCTTCACCAGGTTGTGCACGCGCAGCGGCGTACTGATGATGTTGCTGACCGTCTGCCGCGGGTTCAGCGAGCTGTAGGGGTCCTGGAAGACGATCTGCAGCTGCCGGCGGAACGGGCGAAGGTCCTTCTCCTTCAGCCGCGCGATGTCGGTGCCCTTGAACAGGATCTGCCCCGACGTCGGGGTCAGCAGCCGGGTGATCATCCGGCCGGTGGTCGACTTGCCACAGCCGGACTCGCCGACCAGACCCAGGCTGCCGCCCGCCTCCAGCTTGAAGCTCACGCCGTCGACGGCCTGGACGACCTTCTTCGTCCGGGACAGACCGGCCGCTTCCTTGATCGGGAAGTGCATCTTCAGGTCCCGGATCTCCAGCAGCGGGGTCCCCGCACCGCCGGACGCCGCAACAACACTGTCGACCTTGCGCCCTTGGACGCCCTCTGTGTCGCTCATATCTCTCCTCAGACCCTGTCAGCTCAGTCTCGGCAAGACCTCGGCCGTATAGATCGTGGCCTTGTCGTGCAGGTGACAACGGGACGTGTGGGCACCGGCGCCGTCGACCGGCATCAGCTCCGGCAGTTCGGTCGTGCACAGCTCGCCCTTCACCCGGTCCACGTACGGACAGCGCGGGTTGAAGGAGCAGCCGCTCGGCAGGGCCAGCAGGCTCGGCGGCAGACCCTTGATCGGGCGCAGCCGCTCGCTCGCCGCCGACACCGTCGGGATCGACTCGAGCAGACCCCATGTGTACGGCATCCGCGGGTTCGCCAGCACGTCCTCGGCGGTGCCGTACTCGACGCAGCGGCCGCCGTACATGACCAGGACGTCGTCGGCCATCTCGGCCACCACGCCCAGGTCGTGCGTGATCATCACGATCGCGGAGCCGAACTCCTTCTGCAGGTTGTTCAGCAGGTCGAGGATCTGCGCCTGCACGGTCACGTCCAGCGCGGTGGTCGGCTCGTCGGCGATCACCAGCTTCGGGTCGTTGACCAGGCTCATCGCGATCATCGCACGTTGCCGCATACCGCCGGAGAACTCGTGCGGGTACTGCCCGAACCGGCGGGCCGGGTTCGGGATGCCGACCAGGTCGAGCATCTCCAGGGCCCGCTTCTTGGCCGCGTCCTTGGACACCTTGTGGTGCACCCGGTACGCCTCGACGATCTGGTTGCCGACCGTGTACAGCGGGTGCAGCGAGGACTGCGGGTCCTGGAACACCATCGCCACCGCGTCACCGCGGACCTTCATCAGCTCGCTCTCCGGCAACCCGATGATCTCGTTACCATCGATCCGGATCGAACCGGTGATCTGGGTGCGCTTGCGGTCGTGCAGGCCCATCACGGCCATGCTGGACACCGACTTGCCGGACCCGGACTCGCCGACGATCGCCAGCGTCCGGCCCAACGGAACGGCATAGCTCAACTCGTTCACCGCGCTGACCACGCCGTCCGCGGTCGGGAACTTGACCGTCAGGTCCTCGACCACCAGGTACGGCGTCTCGCCGCTCGGGTTGATCACACCTTGCCGCTTCTCGCGGGTCGCGATCGAAGGACCCCGCTTCACGGCGGCCGCCGTCTCCGGCTGGCCGGCTGCACTCTCGACCATGGTGTCCTTCCGGTCTTCAGGGGCGGGTGTGCTCACGTAAGCCTCACCCGCGGGTCGATCACGCTGTACACGATATCGACGACCAGGTTGGCCGCGACCAGGAACACGGAGGCCACCAGAACGGTCCCCATGATCACCGGCAGGTCGTAGTTGTTCAGGCTTTCCAACACCAGGTTACCGAGGCCGGGCAGGTCGAAGATGCGCTCGGTGAAAATCGCGCCGGCGAGCATGCCGGCGACATCCAGGCCGAAGATCGTGATGACCGGGATGAGCCCGGCGCGGAGAGCGTGCTTGTAGGTGACCTTCCGGTCCGACAGGCCCTTGGCCCGCGCGGTCCGGATGAAGTCCTCGTTGAGCGTCTCGACCATCGACCCTCGCGAGTACCGCACGTACTGCGTCGTGTTGACCAGGCCGAGCACCAGCCATGGCGTCAGCAACCCGACGAACCACTGGGCGGGATTCTCGAAGAATGGCGTCCAGCTACCGCGCGGTAGCACCGCGTAGAAGATGGTGAGGTACAGGGCGACCATCAGCGCGACGATGTAGTACGGGATCGAGCTGATCACCAGCGACGTGGTCACCAACCCCCGGTCGCCGGTCGTCCCTCTTCGTTTGGCCGCCATCGAACCTATCGCGACGCCGACCGGCAGCATGATGAGCGCAGCACCGGCGACCAGCGAGACCGTCACCGGTACGCGCTGAGCCAGCATCTGCAGGACGGGACGGTCGTTCTTGAAGGAGAACCCGAGACACGGTGCGGGGCAATCGCGCTCGACACCGGCGGTCACGTAGGTCCGGCCGACCACGATGCCCTTCATGTAGTCGGCGAACTGGGTCACCTTCGGCTTGTCCAGGTTCAGGTTCTTCTTGATCTCCAGGTACCGCTCCTGGGGACAGTTGCGCTGACCGCAGATCGCGCCCGCGGGGTCGGTGGGCGCGACGAAGAACAGCGCGAACGTCGCGACGAGGGTGACGAGCACGACGGAGAGGGCGCTCACGATGCGACGCGCCAGGAAGTGCAACACGGGATTCTCCTCACCGATCGCTGGCGGTGGCCGGACCGTTACCGGTCCGGCCACCTACCCTGCGATCAGAACGGACGCCTCACGGCTGTCCGGTCACTGGTACCGATCAGGGCTGCTTCAGGAACAGCGAGGTGAATTCGGGCATGCCCTGTGTCGGGTCGTTGATCGCGTTGCCGATGTTGGTTCCGACCAGGAACGCCGACCGCGACTGGTACTGCGGAAGAGCCGGCAGGTAGTCCTGCATGATCTTCTTGTCGAGGTTGATCCAGGCCTTGGTCTTCAGGGCCTCGTTCGGGTCCATGTTCGAGACCTTGTCGATCTCCGCGTCCAGCGCCTTGTCCTCGAGCTGGCCGACGCTGTTGCCCAGGGCGATCGCGTCGGAACGGAACAGCACCGGGGCCCAGGAGGAGCCGCTCGGCCAGTCGGAGCACCAACCGGTCGGAGCCTTCAGCATGTTCACCGGAGCGTTCTGGTCACCGGTGACGGTGCGGATCTGGGCCTTCGGCACGCCGATCGCCTTGACCTTGAACCCGGCCGCCTCGAGCTTCTGCTGGCGGACCTGGCTGCGCTGCGTCGCGATCTTGTCGTCGTTCGAGTAGTACCAAGACAGTTCGAAGCCGACCGCGTTCGCGTCCGTCAGCATCTGCTTGGCCTTGACCGGGTCACCGTCACCCTTGCCGTTCAGGCCCGGGATCTCGTAGTTCTCCCAGCCCGGAACCGACGGCGACATGTACGTCGAGGTGGACGGCTCGGCCAGCGACGTCCAGCCCGCGACCTTCCGCTCGGTGTCGTACGGGTACGCGGCCGCGACAGCCTTACGGACCGGCAGCGGGATCTTCCGGGTGTCCATCGGGACCATCCGGTTACACGGCGTCGCACCCTGGATCAGCTGAGACTTGTTCTGGTCGTTCATCTCAGGAACCAGCGTCGAGTCGATGTTGCTGTAGGTCAGCGCGCTCGCGTCCGGGCCGGAGCTGGCCAGGATCTGGCGCTGGATCTTCAGGGTGTCCAGGCCGAACTTGAAGTCGTAGCCGTCCAGGTACTGGTGGCGTACCGGGTCGGTGGCCGGGTCCCAGTTCGGGTTCTTGACCAGCTTGAGCTCGGTGCCCGGGTTGTACGAGTCGACCATGTACGGACCGGTCGACAGCGGCTTCTGCTCGTAGTTCTGCTTGGTGTCCTTCGCCTTCGGGATCGGCGTGAACATCGTGAACGCCGCGAAGAACGGCATGTCCGGGAACGGCTTGGCCAGGTGGATGACCAGCGTGGTGTCGTCCGGCGTCTCGACACCGGCGTAGACGTCACCGTTCGGGCCGTACGGGCCCTTGTACTTGTCGCCGTCCTTGAAGAACTGGATCTGGTACGCCGGTCCCGCGTCGTACAGGTCGTGAGCGAAGGATCGCTTGATCGAGTAGGCGTAGTCCTCGGCCTTGACCGGCGTGCCGTCGGAGTACTTGATGCCCGGCTTCAGCTTGAAGGTCCAGGTCAGCTTGTCGTCCGACACCTTGCCCAGGTCCTCGGCCAGGTCAGGCACCAGGACTGGCTTGTGGTCGGGGCCGTCGAGCCGGTACTGGGTCAGCGCCCGGAAGTACAGCTTCTCGATCTGGAAACCGTCGACGTAGTACGTGTTCGTCGGGTCGAAGGTGTCCGGCGTCACGTCGGACAGGATCGTCGCCGTACCGCCCTTCTTGAAACCGTCGACATCGGCGGCCGGGCCCTTGGCGCTCTCGTCCGTCACCTTCGTCTGGGTGGCGTTGGCCGGCCCGTTCGAGTCACTCGTAGTGCCGCTGTTCGATGACGGGCTGCCGCAGGCCACGGCGGCCAGCATGACCGTCGCCGCGACTGCGGTGATCCGTTTCCACTGCATGGTCGGGTTTCTCCTTTTCTGCCGCTGGGGCAATCGCCGTACTACCGGCGAGTCTTGGGGTCGAAGGCGTCCCGGACCGCATCGCCGAGGAGGGCGAGCGCGAGCACCAGGATGGTGATCGCCGCGACCGGAAGCCACAGGTACAGCGGGTCGGCCTTGAACCAGTTCGTCGCGCTGGCGATCGTCTGGCCCCACGACGGCCGGGGCTCGATCAGGCCGACGCCGAGGAAGGACAGCCCCGCTTCCGCGGTCACGTACGCCGGCAACGCGAGGGACGCCGAGATCACGATCGGGGCGACCAGGTTCGGCAGCAGTTCCTTGAACAGGATCCGCTGGGTCGACACGCCGATGGCCTTGGCGGCCAGGACGAACTCACGTTCACGCAGCGACAGCACCTCGCCGCGGATGATGCGCGCCAGTCCGGCCCAGCCGAAGAACGACAGCACGAAGATCAGCACATAGAACCGAGTGCTGGCCTGTTCCTCCGGTGTCAGGTTGAAGCTGCCACCGCGCCACGACTCGACGATCGGGACCATCGCGATGGCGAAGAGCAGGTACGGCAGGCTCAGCACGAAGTCGATGAACCAGGAGATGGTCCGGTCCACCCAGCCGCCGAGGAATCCGGCCAGCAGGCCCATCACGACACCGACCGTCGTGCCGAAGATGGTGGCCACGAACGCGACGATCAGCGACGGCCGGGCCCCGTAGACCCAGCGGGCGAAGTTGTCCCGGCCGGTCTTGGGCTCCACTCCGAACCAGTGATCGGGCGTGATGCCGATGGTCGGGAAGCCGAACTCGTCGACGAGCTCCGGGTGGAAGGTCTGGACGTCGCCGCCCTCGAGCCTGGCCAGCAGCGGCGCGAAGATCGCGATCAGTACGAAGAACAGCACGATGCACACGCAGATCACGGCGACCTTGTCCTTGCGGAGCCGGTCCATCGCGATCCGGGTCGGGGACTTACCGTGCGCCACGGTCGTCGCACGTACCGGTTCCGCCGACGCCGGGTGGTCCTCGATCCCTACGGTCGAGTCGGGTGACCCAATACTCATTCGCGCTCCGTCAGCTCTGTCAGCCGGAATTCTGTCCGTGGATCCGGCACATATCGGTGGATATCGTGCCGAAGCTTCGTTCTGTGGTGGGCTCTCGCCAAATCCCCTTGACAGGCCGATCCGCCACAACCGCGGGCAAGCCTGCCTGACACTGTGACACCAAGCCAGCGGTGCTCGGCACCAGTGCACAAATCGTTACCGGAACGGGTACTGGAACGGAACATTTACCCCGATCCGTCACCCGTTGCGATCAATCCTTCGCAAAACGCGTCGGCACAGTCCAGCCAGCGACCATTTTGTGCCAGCTTTTGACAGTCTGTGACGAAAAGTCACTCTTCGTGGAGCATTACCGAGTGTGATGAGGGTCAAGTCCCAGGAGCCTCTGGTGCTGCCCTGTCTCCTAGGTATACGCGCAGTAAAAGGCCCGAGCCAGGCTTCCGCCGGCTCGGGCCTCGGACTGGGGTGACCTGGGTTCAGCCTTCGCGGACGTGGACGGTGACGAAGGGCGGCTTGACGACGTCGAACGGCTCCTGCCGGCCGCGGATGTCGACGGTGACCTGGTCGCCTTCCTTCACCGTCGCGTCGAGCAGTGCGAGCGCGATGCCCTTCTTCAGCGTCGGTGAGAAGGTGCCGGACGTGACCTCGCCGAGTGCGGTTCCGGACTGGTCGAGAACCGTCATGTGCGGCCGTGGGATGCCACGGCCGGCCGCACGCAGGCCTCGCAGGATCCTGGCCGGCCCACGCTCCTTCTCGGCCCGCAGCGCCTCGTCACCCCAGAAGTGCTCCTTCTTCCAGCCCACGGCCCATCCGGACCGCGCCTGCACCGGTGTGATGTCCGGAGAGATGTCCTGACCGTGCAGCGGGTACCCCATCTCGGTCCGGAGCGTGTCCCGCGCACCCAGCCCGGCCGGGACGATGTCATACGCCGCACCGGCCGCCAGCAACGCGTCGAACACACCGACCGCGGCCTCGTTCGGTACGACGAGCTCGTACCCGCGCTCGCCCGTATAACCGGTCCGGCACACGACTACCGGCGTACCGGCGAAGTCAGCCGTCGCGAACGACATGTAGTCGTGCCCGGTCGGCAGGCCGATCGCGCCCACCACCTCGTCGCTGTTCGTCCCCTGCACCGCGAGGATCGCGTAGTCGTCGTGGGTGTTGGTCACCACGACGCCCTCGGGCGCGTCGGCCTGCAGCAGCCGGACCACCTCGGCGGTGTTGGCCGCGTTCGGGATCAGGAACACGTTGTCGTCGGCGTGCAGGTAGGCGATCAGGTCGTCGACCACTCCCCCGCGCTCGTTGCAGCACAGCGTGTACTGCGCCTGGCCCGGAGCGATCTTGCCGAGGTCGTTGGTCAGGCACGAGTTGACGTACGCCGCCGCACCCGGACCCTTCACGGTCGCCTTGCCCAGGTGACTCACGTCGAAGACGCCGACCGACGTACGGACCGCGGTGTGTTCGGCGACGACGCCCGAGTACTCCAGTGGCATCTCCCAGCCGCCGAACTCGGCGAACTTGGCGCCGAGCGCGACATGGCGCTCGTGCAGCGGCGACTTCTTCAGATCAGGCGACTCGGTCATGGAGGGGAAACTACCTGACGCGTAGCATGCGGAGGCAGCATGCACGTACCGTCACGGCCGGCCATCTGCCTCGCCGGTCAAGGAGGACTGAGGATTTCGTGACCACCATCACCCTGAGCAAGTCAGATGCCGCCGGCGTCAAGACCGACGCCGTAGTCATCGGCGTGGTCAAACTCGGCGGCGCCGTCACCCTGCCGGCCGGCACCGAGGCGCTGAATGCCGCGTACGGCGGGAAGTTGGTGGAGGTGCTGTCCGGCCTCGGCGCCACCGGTAAGGCCGGAGAGGTGACCAAGGTGCCCGGTGCGAAGCCGGGCAAGTCGGCGACCGTGATCGCGGTCGGTCTGGGCGAGGCGCCCGACGGTGCGCTGAAGACCGAGGATTTGCGGAAGGCGGCCGGCGCCGGTGTCCGGGCCGCGAAGACCACGCAGTCGGTCGCGTTCGCGCTGCCGGCGCCGGATGCCGAGTGCGTCCGCGCGATCGCCGAGGGCGCGCTGCTCGGTCGCTACACGTTCACGGCGTACAAGTCGGCGGAGGGCACCACCGAGGCGCCCGGCAACCTCACCGTGCTGACCGACCTGGCCCGGAACAAGGACGCCAAGGCCGCGCTGGAGCGGGCCGAGGTGACCGCCGACGCGGTCGCCCAGGTGCGCGACTGGGTGAACACCCCGCCCTCGGACCTGAACCCGGTCGACTTCGCCGCCTCGGCCGTGAAGCTCGGCAAGGAGTACGGCGTCAAGGTCGAGGTGCTGGACGAGAAAGCGCTGGTCAAGGGCGGGTACGGCGGCATCCTCGGCGTCGGCCAGGGATCGGCCAACCCACCGCGGCTGATCCGGATCAGCTACACCCCGAAGAAGCCGGTCACCCATCTGGCCTTCGTCGGCAAGGGCATCACCTTCGACTCGGGTGGTCTCTCCCTGAAGACGTCCACCGGCATGGTGAGCATGAAGGCCGACATGGCCGGCGCCGCCGCGGTGCTCGGCGCGACCATCGCGATCGCCCGCCTCGGGCTGCCGGTCCAGGTCACGACGTACGCCGCGATGGCCGAGAACATGCCGTCCGGATCCGCGGCCCGGCCGTCCGACGTCCTGACCATGTACGGCGGCAAGACCGTCGAGGTGCTGAACACCGACGCCGAAGGCCGGCTCGTGCTCGGCGACGCGCTGGTCCGTGCGTCCGAGGACCAGCCGGACCTGATCGTCGACGTGGCCACCCTGACCGGCGCCTGCGTCGTTGCCCTGGGCACTAAAGTGGCCGGCGCGTTCGCGAACACCGACACCGCCCGGGACAGGGTCGTGGACGCCGCGATCGCGGCCGGTGAGTCGATGTGGCCGCTGCCGATCCCGGCCGAGATGCTGGACAAGCTGAAGTCGCACTCGAAGGTCGCCGACCTGGCCAACATCACCGGCGAGCCGTGGGGCGGCGCGCTGGCCGCCGCCGCGTTCCTCGGCGACTTCGTTGCCGAAGGCATCGACTGGGTCCACCTGGACGTGGCCGGCCCGGCCTTCAACGAGGGCGGCGCGTCCGGCTACACCCCGGCCGGTGGCACGGGGTACGCCGTACGCACGCTGATCGAGCTGGCCGCGTCAGCGACCTGAGTAGCGGATCTCGAGCATCGTGCAGCCGTCCGTCGTGCTGTACGGACCGTGCGGCATCCCCGGCGGCCGGCAGGCATAGTCGCCGGGGTGGAAGGTCTGCTCGAGGGTGAGATCGGTCAGCGATCCCTCGAGCAGATAGACCTCTTCGACGTACTCATGCCGGATCACCTCGGTGCCCGACGTCGTACCGGGAGCCCAGCGGGCCAGCCGGGTCAGAGTGCCGTCGACATCCTGGCTCAGAACTCGCTGGGTGATGCCGGCGCCTGCATCGGTCCACGCCACGCTCCGGGCGGGGAAGAACTCCTTCTGCTCCTTCACGTCAGCCCCAGGCCGGTGCGAGCTGCTCGACCGTGTACACGACGCGACTGGTCAACCCGCGCGGATCAGTCAGCTCCACCCGCCACGCTTCGGCGAACTGGTCGACACCGGGGATCATCGGGATCGTGCCGCCGAGCAGCACGGTACCCGGGACGACGCGGTCGCCGAGCCGCTTCAGCCAATACGCCGGTGGCAGCAGCTGGGCCAGCGCGCCGTCCTGGATCAGCTGCTCGGTGTCGCCGTGCCGGACCCATGCCTTCAAGGTGAACCGGTCGAGCTCGTCTTCGATCTCCGCGAGCGGCCAGGCGACGTCACCCAGCAGGTCCGGTGCGGATTGTTTGCTCCAGGCAACGCCATGCACCTCGAGCGCCCGGTCGGTGTGGTCGCAAGCGGCCGTCAGCAGGACGTCGTCCTCCCCGACCACCAGCGCCCACTCCGCCTCGCCCGAGGTCTTGGCGTGCGCCACCTGGACGACCTCGGGCCGTCCGACCAGAGACGCGGACAGGGGGTACAGCGTCGGGATTCGGCCCGGAGCCGGTACGCCGAGCTCGGCCAGTTCGTCCACGTGGTGCTGGACCTGCTCGGTGTCGCGACCGGCGTACCCGGCGTTGAGGGCGTAGCGGACCGGGATCGTCCGCTCACGGCCGTCCGGCAGGGTGAACTGCAGGGCCTGGCTCATCGATTCCTCCATCTTCTCGGCGTCGGCGCTTGCGTGAACACGTCGTATACAACGAGTATGGAACATCCCCTCGTGGAGGTCCACCTCGATGTCCAGCGCTCCCCCCGGCCGCTCGGCGGCATCTTCTTCGGCCGGCTCAGTGGCGAGAGCCTTGCGCTCAGCCCTGCATGAGAAGCGAGCCGGTGGTGCCGAGGTGGCTGAGGATCGCCTTCTCGGCTGCCGCCGCGTCGCCCGCCACCAGACCGTCGACGATGGCCTGGTGCTCCGCGAGTACGTCCTGCCGGCGGGTGGCACTGCGCTGCAGGGCCACGACGCCGAGCAGCACGTGCTTGGCCCGCAGGTTGTCGTACAGCCGGCCGAGGACCGAGTTGCCGCCCGCCTCGACCAGCAGCGCGTGGAACTGGCTGTCCAGCTCGATGAACTCCTTCGCGTCGCCGCGCTCGACGACCGCTCGCTGCTGCTCGAGCACCGCGGACATCGCCTCGACCGGGGCGAGACCGGCCGTCAGGGAGGTGGTCGCGGCCCAGCACTCGATCACACCGCGAGCCTGCATCAGCTCGGCGATCTCCCGGCCCGGCAGCGGCGCGACGAACGCACCGCGGTGCGGCACGAGCTGGACCAGGTCCTCGGCGGCGAGCATCAGCAAGGCCTCCCGGACCGGCGTCCGCGAGACGCCGACCTCGGTCGCGACGACCTGCTCGTTGATGAACGTCCCCGACACGGCCGGGTCGCTCAGCACCGTCCCCCGCAAGTATTGATAGGCGCGATCACGGCCGGAATCCCCACTCAATTGCATACTCAATGTATACGGCTTCGGAGGTTCTCATGACAGTCCTGCGCGTGGCCGCCGCCCAGGTCAGCAGTGGCCGGGATCCGGTCGCCAATCTAGCCACCGCGACCGCTGCGGTCCGGCAGGCGGCCTCGGACGGGGCCGAGCTGATCGCCCTTCCCGAAGCCACGCTGGCCTGCTTCGGCACCGACCTGAGCAGCATCGCCGAACCGTTGGACGGACCGTTCGCGTCCGGCTTGCGCAAGGTCGCCGCGGACCTCGGGGTCGTCGTCGCGGCCGGCCTGTTCGAGCCGTCCTCGGACGGGCGAGTGCACAACACGGTGCTCGTCACGGGACCCGGCGTCGAGGCGTCGTACCGGAAGATCCATCTGTACGACGCCTTCGGCTCGCGCGAGTCGGACACCGTTGCTCCGGGCAAGGAGCTGGTGACGTTCCGGTGGCGGGACGTGACGATCGGGATGGCGACCTGCTACGACCTGCGGTTCGCCGAGCAGTTCACCGCACTCGGGCGGCTCGGCGCGGAGCTGATCGTCGTACCGGCGTCGTGGGGCGCGGGACCTGGCAAGGAAGAGCAGTGGGACCTACTCACGCGGGCGCGCGCCGCCGACGCGCAGGCCTGGCTGCTGGCGTGCGACCAGGCCCACGTTCCCCCAGTGGGCACGGATCCGCTGGGCATCGGGCGCAGCAGTCTCACGAGTCCGCTGGGCCAGACTCACACGAGGCTGGGGGCAGTCGCTGACATCCTGCACGCCACCGTCGATACGTCAGGTGTCGCGACGGTCCGGGCGCGCGTGCCGATCCTTTAGATCGCTTCTACGTGCGGCCGTTCTTCTTCATGCGGGCGTTGTACTCACGCATCCGGGGCGGGTAGCCGACCACGGCCGCGTCGTACGACGGGATGCCGAGCCGGTTGGCGAAATCGTGCGCCCATCGCACGGACGGGACCCGGCGCCGGGTCCACTCGCCGTCGATGGCTACCAGCAGCAAGGTGTACTCAGTCACCGCCGTCCGCGGCTCGACGAATCCCTCGACGCCCTGGCGGGTCTGGGCGAACTCCCGCAGGTGCGCCTGATCGGGGGTGTCCGACCGGCGCATCGTTCCGGCCTTCTGCCGGCGACCGAACCACTTCATGAGGTAAGTGTCCCCTATCCCGGCAAGTGCCCGGGGCGAAAGCCGGCGTAACGGTTCCATCGGCGGCGTGCCCGGCCCGGCGGTGGCGCCGATGGGGATCGGTGGAAAGATGACGCCGGGCCGGAACCGCGATCCGGGGCCGCCCGACCGACACCCACGGAGGAACCTGTGACTGATAGCGGTACGACGTTCGACCTGGTGATTCTCGGTGGCGGCAGCGGTGGCTACGCCGCCGCACTGCGCGCCGCGACCCTCGGGCTGTCCGTCGCCATGGTGGAAAAGGACAAGGTCGGCGGCACCTGCCTGCACCGCGGCTGCATCCCGACCAAGGCGCTCCTGCACGCCGCGGAGGTGGCCGACTCGGCCCGTGGGGGCGAGCAGTTCGGCGTCCGTACGACGCTCGAGGGCGTCGACATGGGTGGCGTGAACAAGTACAAGGACGGCGTCGTCGACCGGCTGTTCAAGGGTCTGCTGGGCCAGGTCAAGGCCCGCGGCATCACCGTGATCGAGGGCGAGGGGCGGCTGACCTCCCCGACCACGGTCCAGGTCGGCGACACGACGTACACCGGCCGCAACATCATCCTTGCGTCCGGCTCCTATTCCCGCTCCCTGCCCGGCCTCGAACTCGACGGGCATCGGGTGATCGCGAGCGAGCATGCGCTGACGCTGGACCGTGTCCCGGAATCCGCCGTCGTGCTGGGTGGCGGGGTGATCGGCGTCGAGTTCGCCAGCGCGTGGACGTCCTTCGGCACCGCCGTGACCATCGTCGAGGCGCTGCCGCGGCTCGTCCCGGCCGAGGACGCGGATTGTTCGAAGACGCTGGAGCGGGCGTTCCGGAAGCGGAAGATCGCCTTCAAGACGGGTACGCCGTTCGAGTCCGTCGCGGTGACGGATTCCGGGGTGCGCGTGACGGTCGCCGGTGGTGAGGTGATCGAGGCCGAGCTGCTGCTGGTCGCGGTCGGTCGTGGCCCGAACACCTCCGGGTTGGGCTACGAGGAGGTCGGCGTAGCGCTCGACCGCGGGTTCGTCACCGTGGACGCGACGCTGCAGACCAGCGTGCCTGGGGTGTACGCGGTCGGCGACATCGTGCCGGGGCTGCAGCTCGCGCACCGCGGGTTCCAGCAGGGCATCTTCGTTGCCGAGCACATCGCCGGTCTGTCGCCGACCCCGATCGACGAGGCCGGCATCCCGCGCGTCACCTACTCCGAGCCGGAGGTGGCGTCGGTCGGTCTGACCGAGGAGCAGGCCCGGGCGAAGTACGGCGACGTCGAGATCCTCAACTACAACCTCGGCGGCAACGGCAAGAGCCAGATCCTCAAGACGTCCGGCTTCGTCAAGCTGGTCCGCGCCAAGGACGGCGCCGTCGTCGGCCTGCATATGGTCGGCGCGCGCGTCGGCGAACTGATCGGCGAAGCCCAGCTGATCTACAACTGGGAGGCCTACCCGGCCGACGTCGCACCCCTCGTCCACGCCCACCCCACCCAGAACGAAGCTCTCGGCGAAGCCCACCTCGCCCTCGCCGGGAAACCACTGCACTTCCACGATTAGGAGAGGTCGCATGACCGGCTGCCGTGGCGAGCAGGTGCTCGGCGGAGTGCCTCGGTGCGCGCCGAGTGCCGCGCAGTAGGCAGTCGGTCTTGTGACCTGTCCTTGGACGCTCGGGCGGGTTGTGGGCCGCCCGAGTAGGTTGGAGGCCGTTGGGGGCGTGCGGGCGCCGTGACCCGGATCCCGCCCGCTCCGGCGGCACCGTAGGCTGACACTCGACCGATCAGACGAAGGAGCAACGACCGTCATGCCGACCTCTGTATCCCTGCCGGCCCTCGGGGAGAGCGTCACCGAAGGAACCGTCACCCGCTGGCTCAAGCAGGTCGGCGACACGGTTGCCGTCGACGAGCCCCTGCTGGAGGTCTCGACCGACAAGGTCGACACCGAGATCCCGTCCCCGGTCGCCGGCACCCTGCTGGAGATCAAGGCCGCCGAGGACGAGACCGTCGAGGTCGGCGCCGAACTGGCCCTCATCGGCGACGCCGGCGAATCCTCCGCCCCCGCCCCCGCCGCGGAGACCCCAGCCGAGCAGGCCCCGGCCCAGGAAGCGCCCGCCGCGGAAGCCGCCCCGGCCCAGCAAGCACCGGCCCAGGCCGCCCCGGCGCAGGAGGCTCCGGCCGCCCCACCCGCGGAGACCCAGGCCGCTCCGGCCGACTCCGCCCCCGCCGACACCGCCCAGGCCTCGTCTGACTCTTCTACGGCCGCAGCGGCCTCGGCCCCCGCCTCCGGTGGCACCTCGGTCACCCTCCCCGCCCTCGGCGAGAGCGTCACCGAAGGAACCGTCACCCGCTGGCTCAAGCAGGTCGGCGACGACGTAGCCGTCGACGAACCCCTCCTCGAGGTCTCCACCGACAAGGTCGACACCGAGATCCCGTCCCCCATCGCCGGCAAGCTCCTCGAAATCAAGGTCGCCGAAGACGAGACCGTAGAGGTAGGCGCCGAACTAGCCATCGTAGGCACCGCCGACGCCGCCCCGGCCGCTTCTTCCGCCCCCGCGGCCCCCGCCGAAGCCCAGCCCGCGGCCCCGGCCCCGCAAGCCGCCCCCGCCCAGCCCGCTCCGGCTGCACAGGCCCCGGCCCCGCAGGCGGCCCCCGCCCAGGCCCCGGCGGCACAGGCCCCGGCCGCGCAGGCCCCGGCCGCGCAGGCCGCCCCCGCCCAGGCTGCTCCGGCCCAGGCCCCCGCCGTCGCTGCTCCGGCCGCATCGGCACAGCCCGCAACCCGGGCCCCGGCCACCTCCACACCCCCGGCCGCGTCCCCGAACGGCTCCTCCTCCGACGCCCCGAACTACGTCACCCCGCTCGTACGCAAGCTGGCAGCAGAGCACCAGGTTGACCTCAACGCCGTACAGGGCACCGGTGTCGGCGGCCGGATCCGCAAGCAGGACGTGATCGCCGCCGCCGAAGCGAAGAAGGCCGCAGCAGCCGCACCCGCCGCCGCAGCCCCGGCCGCCGCAGCCCCCGCGGCGAAGGCTCCGTCGATCAGCCCGCTGCGCGGGACGACCGAGAAGATGAGCCGGATCCGCAAGGCGATCGCGAGCCACATGGTCAACTCGCTGAAGGTCTCGGCCCAGCTGACCACCGTGGTCGAGGTCGACGTCACCGAGATCGCCAAGCTGCGGAACGCGAAGAAGGCCGAGTTCGAGGCCCGCGAGGGCGTCAAGCTGTCCTTCCTGCCGTTCTTCGCACTCGCCGCGATCGACGCGCTGAAGCAGTACCCGAAGCTGAACGCGTCGATCGACGAGGAGGCCGGCGAGATCACGTACCACGCCGCCGAGCACCTCGGCATCGCCGTGGACGTGGAGAAGGGCCTGATGGTCCCGGTCGTGCACAACGCCGGCGACCTGAACATCGCCGGCCTGGCGAAGAAGATCGCCGACCTGGCCGAGCGCACCCGCACCAACAAGGTGCTGCCGGACGAGATGGCAGGCGGCACGTTCACCATCACCAACACCGGCAGCCGCGGCGCCCTGTTCGACACGCCGATCCTGAACCAGCCGCAGGTCGGCATGCTCGGCACCGGTGCCGTCGTGAAGCGCCCGGTCGTCATCACTCACCCGGAGCTCGGCGAGACGATCGCAATCCGGCAGATGGTGTTCCTGGCCCTCACCTACGACCACCGCCTGGTCGACGGCGCCGACGCGGCCCGCTACCTGACCGCCGTCAAGCAGCGCCTCGAAGAGGCCCAGTTCGACGTCTGATCCCGACCAGACGCCGGCGCCGGTGTCCGTCTCGCTCGAGACGGGTACCGGCGCCTTGTCATTCGACCCCGAATACCTGCAACCGCAGCCAGTCCACGGCGCGACCCCACCACGGACATGGCTGATCAAGGAGCACGCTGGATGAAGTACGTCCTGGCCGGCGCATCCGGCTTCCTCGGCAAAGCCCTCGCCCGCGACCTGGTGACCGACGGCCACCAGGTGCTCCGACTGGTACGACGTACGCCGTCGAGCGCCGACGAAATCCGCTGGGACCCGGCTCGTGGCGACCTGGATCCGGCCGCACTCGGCGACCCCGATGTCCTGGTCAACCTGGCCGGCGCGAACATCGGCCGCCCGTGGACTCCGACGTACCGCACCCTCATCCGCGAGAGTCGCGTCAGCACCACCGCAACTCTCGCGGCCGTCGCGGGGCAACTCGAACGTCCGCCGGTTGTGATCACGCAGAGCGGGGTCGGCGGCTACGGGCTCGACTGCGGCGACCGCATCCTCACCGAGGACTCCGAACTCGGTGAGGGTTTCCTCTCCGACGTCGTACGCCTGTGGGAAGGCGCCCTCGAACCCGCCCGCGCCGCCGGCAGCCGCGTCGCCGCCCTCCGCACCGGCGTCGTCCTCGACCGCAAGGCGCCCGCGTTCCAGCTCCTCTCGCTCCCCTTCCGCGTGGGTCTCGGCGGCCGCCTCGGATCCGGCACCCAGTACTTCCCCGTCATCTCCCTCACCGACTGGCTCCGCGCCGTCCGCTTCGTCGCCGAACACGACACCCTCAGCGGCCCCGTCAACGCCACCCTCCCCGTCCCCGCCACCAACAACGACTTCACGCAAGCCCTCGCCACCGCCCTCCACCGCCCCGCCTTCGTCCCCGTCCCCGCCTTCGTCATGAAGGCCGCCCTGGGCGAGTTCGCCTGGGAACTCCTAGGCAGCAAACGAGCCCTCCCCGCCCGGCTCCAATCCCACAACTTCGCCTTCCACCACCCCACCGCCCCCACAGCCATTTCCGCCGCCCTGACCTCCTAACCTGAACCACGTCGCTACGCACACCCGGACCTACAACGGGGCCCCGAGGCCGGCACCCTGTGTTGTGTAGCGACCCTCCTGTGGGCGTCGCCGAGGCCGGTCCGGTGCAGCTGATCTCCTCAGCGGCCGCGCTACGGAACGACCCCCGCGCCATCGCGCCACGGATCAGCCGGCCGCACGTCCTGGAGATCTCTTGGTTGATCGCCAACCAACCCCCACCCCTTCGAATCCGCGGGCTCACCCAATGGGATGGGCAACTCACCCCAAATGGCCAAGCTCACCGCGTCCCGAACCGACAAAGGCGCCCCATCCCCAGCCCCCTCGCTGCCAGCCAGCAACAACCGCTGCAACATCCCTCCACGTATGCCGCGAATGGCGGGGCCCGACGAGCTACGAACATCCGGGACCGCACGGCTCCTCGGCGCGCATGCCGAGCCAAGTTCGGACGACAGCGTTGTCGAACCGAGCTCGACCGATGGAGTTGCCGACCCGAGCTCATCCGATGGAATCGTAGAGCCGAGCCCGGACGATCGAGTCGTAGAGCCCAGCTCAGCCGGCGAGGCAGTCCGGGACTGACCTGATGGGTCGTGTCCGGTGTGCGTTGGGGCCGTCCGAGATGGACCAGACAAGCTTGGTCCGACGTTCGGCGGGTCCGTGCGCGATGAACCAGTCGGGGCCGGTCCTGCGAGCGGTGAGGCTGCGCGGGATGAACCAGTCGGGGCTGGTCCTGCGAGCGGTGAGGCCGCGCGGGATGGATCGCACAGGATCGGTTCCGTGTGCGGTGAGCTCATGCGGGATGCACCGTTCGTGCTTGGTCCGGTGGGCGGTGACGGTGGCGGCGGCGGTGGCGGCGGCGGTGGCGGTGGCTGTTGGGCAGGCTGGTGCCGTGGTCGGCAGGGTCGGGTTGCCGGGCTGGTCGGGTGGCGCGCTGGGGTGGCGGGTCGGCCCAGGCGGGGCGGGCGACGTGGACCTCGCCGTCGGTGATGGTGATGGTCCAGTCGCCGTGGTGCAGGTCGACGTGATGGCGGCGGCAGAGCGGAGGCTGTCGCACGAATCCTTGGGGCCGCGGCGCAGGTGTGGGTGTCTTTGGGTGGGGTGGGGTGGGGTGGGGTGACCTGCCGATCAGGCGGGGGCTGTGTGTTGCAGTTTGAGGAGGTTGTGGACGGTGCAGATGAGGCGCCACTCGCTGTGCACGGCGGGAAGGCTTCGGCGGGTGAATCGGCGGTAGCCGAGATTGGCTTTGATGTTGCCGAAGACGGGTTCGATGCTCGAGGCCCGTTTCTTGTAGAGCTCTGCGTTGGTGGGATCGGCGAGTTTGGTGTCCATCGCTTTGCGTGCAACGGTTGGGTCGGTGGCCTCGCCTCGGACGTGGGCGAGCATCGCGTTGATCCGGGTGTCGGAAACGGTGAGCTCGTCTCTGGCGGCTCGCTTGGATATCTCGCCGCGGGCGAGTCGTTCGATGACTGGGATCCACTCGGCGGGTTCGGGTTCGGCGCTGCGGGTGATGCGTTGCCCGTCGCTTCCGAAGTACCGCTTGGTCATGTCCCGCACCCAGGTGTGGGAGACGCCGAGGATCTCGCCGGCCTTGCGTTGTGACAACTCGCCGCGGTTGACCTTGGCCAGGACCGCGAGCTTGTCGTCGTCGGGCTTGTCGGCCTTGCGCCATGAGGACTTCTTCGTCGCGATCAGAACCTCGGCGCCGACGCCGGTGGTGCCGTTGGCAGCTGTCCAGTAGCCGGCGTCGGCAACGAACGCCCCGACACCGTCGCCGTGTCCGGCGTCAGTGAGGTTCTCGGCCACCGCGGTGGCCATGGGCAGGAAGTGGGGTTGGTCGTTGGTGGTTGCGGTGGCCTCGGCCGCGACCACGATCTGACCGGTGGTTGCGGCGGCCTGGGCGTTGTAGCCCTGCACGCCCTTCGAGGCGGTCGCGATGATCCGTGAATGCGGGTCGGTAGTGTTGGCCCGCCGGGGACGCGACCGCCGTGCAGTGTCCTTCTTGGGTGCCGGCCCGGTCAGTTTCCGGCCGCGCTCGGCCTCCTTCTTCGCCCGCTCGGCCATCCGGGTCTCGTAGTCACGCGCCTTCTGCGATTCCAGCTCGTCCAGCGCGGCCCGGATCCGTGCCCGCCGGTCCCGGCCACCTGCCCATTGCGCAGGAAGCTCATCACCGCGGGACTCACCGTGCTCGGCGTCCTCGGCCTCGTCGACCGCCGCCGCCTCGTCCAGAATCACCCTCGCCGCTGCCTTCGCAGCCTCAGCCAACCCGGCAGACCCCGCCAGCCCTGCTACGTCCTGCGACTCGTTGGCCTCGGCAAACCCTGGGAGTTCCTTGCTCAAGGCATCACGTTTGCGGTTGGCGAAGAACGAGGCATTCGCAGCGATCTTCGTGCCGTCGATCGCGACCACACCGGCATCGACCAGCCCGGCCTTCACACACAAACCAAGGACCTGCCCGAACAGACCGGCGATCGCTCCTTGATGACGTGCCCGGAACCGCGCGATCGTGGCGTGATCGGGCTGCTGGTTCGCCGCGACCACCCGGTAAGCGACGTCCTCGACCAAACGCCGCTCGACACGACGCGAGGAACGCTCACCAGTGCAGTACGCATACAGCAACACCGCCATCATCATCGACGGGTCATACACCGAACCACCGCGCCCATCAGTCCGATACGCCGCGAAGAACTCCGCAAGATCAAGCTCAGCCACGGTGTCGAGCACGAAGAACGCCAGATGATCCTCAGGCAGCCACTCCCGCACAGAAGGAGGCATCAACATCAGCTGGTCCACATCGCCACAACGCACGTTCACAGCCACACCCGAGTATTTCGCACCACCCCAGCCCCACCCGCCCGACACGCGATTCATGCGACAGCCTCAGCAGGCACAGGTTGTGCACGGCGGTGGCGCCGCCGTCGATCCACGACTGCAGGTGGTGGGCGTCGCACTGCACCGGTGGCGCACCGCACACGACGCAGCCTGTGTCGCGGGCGTTCAGGGCGCGGCGCATCGCGCCGGTGACCAGCCGCTCGGCCCGCCCGACGTCCAACGGCTCCGACTTCGACCCCAACACCAGCGGGATGACCTTCGCATCGCAGGCGAGTCGCCGGATGGTGGCCGCGGACAGTCCGTCGCCGTACACCACGTCGCCGATGGCGTCCGCGGTCGCGGACTTCAGGTCCTGCAGGTCGATGGTCACGGTGATGTTCGCCTTCGCACCGAACCCCGGAATCCGCCCAGCCCCACCAGCACCGACCCCGCCCGGCCCGTCCGCGTCCGCCCTGCCGACCCTGAGCGTCCCGTCCGCGTCCGCCGTACCGGCACCGGCCGGACTGGCACCAGCCGCACCCGTCGTACCGACGCCGGCCTCAGTCACGTCAGCCTGACCAGCGCCCGCCATATCAGCATCGGCCGCACCCGCCGTACCGGCACCGGCCGAACCCGGCGTCCCAGCGCCCGCCGTATCAGCACCGGCCGAACCCGTCGTGCGGGCGCGGGCTGTAGTGGCACCGGCCGTGGCGGCATCAGTTGGACGGGCTGGGGTGGTGGTGTCGTAGGCGGTGGCGGCGAGGGTGAGGGCGGTGGTGAGGGCGTCGGCTTGGCGTTTGTCGCGGGGGCGGGGGTCGAGGTCGCCGGTGTGGGTGCGGTGGGGGCGGGCGCCGGCGTGGATGAGGGAGCGGAGGAGTTCGGCGTTTTCGTTGGCCAGGTAGCCGCGGAACTTCACGCCCCGGTCGGCTCCGGTCAGGGTGAGCGATTCGCGGGCGTAGGCCTGGTGTTCGTCGGGTTCGGGGCCGTCGGTGTCGTGGATGTCGCGGACGCGTTGGCCGGCCTTGCGTAGTTCGGCCGGGGACAGGTGGCGGGCCAGGGCGAGGAGTTCGCGTTCGGCCACGTCGAGGTCTTCGACCGGGACGGTGTCGGGGATTTTCTCGAGCGCGGTCACGATCGCCTCGGCCTGGGCCGGGCGCAGGAACCCCTCCGCCGCCCCCGCGCCACCCGCCTCGTCCGGCTCGTCGGGCTCTGGCGCGTCGTCGGGTGGATCTGTCGGCGGGTCGTTGCCCGGCGCGCCGGGGTGGCCGGTGGCGGGCAGGGCGGCCGACACGGCGGCATACTTCGAGAGGGTTTGGGCGAGGCGGACGTCGCGGCGGGCTTGGGGGCGGTCGAGGCGGTAGCGGAACGCGAGTAACTGGGTGGTGTCGTGGGCGCCGATTTCCTGGGCGTAGCCGTCGTGGTCGAGGCCGGCGATGAGGTGGAGGCGGTAGGTCTGCCGGCGGGCGAGGTCGGCCTCGAGGGCGTCGAGAGCCGCGAGCTTTTCGCTGCCGCTCATCGACCACACCGGCCGCTCGCCCAGGAGTTCCATGCCGTCAACTCTAGACACAGCCACCGACAGTTCCCAAACCCGGAACCCCTTGTTTTCAAGGGATTCTGCTCATCCACAACGCATCGTCGGCTGTCCACAACCTGCAGCCCTTGTGGACAACCTGAAGGACGTTGCCTCGGGCAACATCAGGCTCGGTCGAGTCGCTGCTGACGGTCGAGGCGGCAGATGACTCCAATTGTTGAGGAGCCTGCGCAGACGACCCTGCTGAGGCTGACGACAAGCGTCAACGGGCCAAAGGCCATGCCGGAAGGGCGACGACGAAGCCAATCGCGGCGAACTTGATCATCAGCACGCCCTCGATCGCCGGCGTGGTCGGACGCGAGCGGTGGCGGGTCGTGGGGTGGCGGGCGCAAGCGGTGGCGGGTGCGTGGGGTGGCGGGTGCGTGGGGTGGCGGGTGCGTGGGGTGGCGGGTGCGTGGGGTGGCGGGTGCCTGGGGTGGCGGGCGCAAGCGGTGGCGGGTGCGTGGGGTGGCGGGTGCGAGGTGGGTGTGACAGCGGTCGGAGCGGGCGGAGGCTCAGGTTGGGGTGATGGTGGTGATTCGCCAGGTGGGGGTTGTTCGGGTGGTGGTGAGGGTGATGAGGCGGGTTGTGGGGGTACCGGGCGGGAGTGGGGTTGTGGTGCCGGCGTGGTCCACTGCTTGGCCGGCTGAGAGGTGGTCGGTGGTTTTGAGGGTGATGGTGGTGGGGGTCTGGTGGGTGACGGTGGTTTGGTCGATCCGGATGCGTAGGCCTTGGATGCGGACGTTTTGTTTGAGGTAGGAGGCGAGGAGTGCGCGGTCGGCTAGCCAGGGTGGGCTGCCGGGGACATAGATCTTGTCCAGTACGTCCGGGTTGAGTGTCCAGAAAGCCTGTGCGCGTTGGGCATCTAGGGCTTGGAGGGTGAGCGCCCATCGTGCCGCGTCGGTGCGTGATGTGGTGGTCGAGGGCTTGATGGGCGATTGAGAGGTTGGGGGCCGGGTCGGCGTTGGCGGGGTTGCTCGCGGGGCTGTCGGCTGGGTGGATGTTGGTGAGGGCGTGGGCTGGCTGGGTGCCGGTGAGCTCGCGAGTCCGGTGGGTGTCGGGTGGGTTGCGGGTTGAGTGGGTGTCGGTGGGGTTGTGGGTTGAGTCAATGTCTCTCGGGATGTGGGTTGGTTGGTCACAGCGGTTGGGGTGGTGGGGGTGTTCAGGGCGCCGATTGTTGCTATGCCGATGACTAGGACGATGACGGCTCCGAAGGCGGCTGCGGCGAGTACGCCGTACGCGGGGTGAGGTAAGCGTCGTCGTTCTGGTGAGGTTCTTGGGTGTAGGAGGCGGGACCACAGGGTGTGGCTGCGGCGCCAGGGGTGGCGGTGGGTGCGCGGGCGGTCAGGTCTGGTTGGCGTGACGATGGCGGTGGAGGCAACTGTCGGGCTCGAAGCGAGCGCGGAGGTTGGAGTGTGCGTCCGGCTCTGATCGGGTGATGGGGTCTGGGCGGGTGCTGGGGTCTCGGCGGGCGCTGGGGTCGTCGTGGGCGATGCACTCTGGACGGCGTCCAGCGTCCAGGCCTGTGCCGGAGTCCAGGCCTGTGCCGGAGTCGAGGTGAGTGACGGCGTGGAGGCGTGGGGCGGGGTCGAGGCGTGGGGCGGCGTCGAGGTCCGGGCCGGGGTCCAGGCCTGTGCGGGGATCCAAGCCTTTGGCGGGGTCGAGGTAGAGGGCGGCGTGGAGGTATCGGGCGGGGCCGACGGGTGGGGTGGCGTTGTGGGGTGGGGCGAGGTGAGGGCGGGTGTGGGGGTTGGTGGGGTTAGGCGAGTTAGGGGGTTGATGGGGGGTGGGATGGGCGTGCGGCGGGTGAGTTTCGGGCGGCGGAGGGGGCGGCGGGAGGGTTTGGGGAGGGACTTGGTGGGGGCGGGCGGGTGAGGGGTGGTGGCTTGTGGGGGTTGGGGCGCGAGGGGTTTGGGTGGGAGTGGGGTGAGGGGGGTGCGGGAGCGTTGGAGGGGGTCGTCGGTGGTGGGGGGTTTGGTGGTGGTTGGGGGGCGGGGTGGGGTGGCGATGTCGGGCAGGGTTGTTAGAGGGGTGGTGGGGTCTTCGGGGAAGGCCAGGTCGATGGGTTCAGGGGCGGCTAGGGCGAGGAGGCGGCTGGGGAGGTTGTGGGTGGTGAAGAGGTCGGGGGTGAAGGTGGCTGGGTCGCCGCCGGCTTGATGGGCGATGGTGGCGAGGGCTCGTCGGTCGTCGGTCGGAGTGCCGGGGTGGAGGGCTGCGTCGGTGAGGACGGGGCGGCCGTCAGCGTCGAAGAGGGTGTTGGTGGGGGTCAGGCTGCCGTGGGTCAGGCCGGAGCGGTGGAGGTGGTCCAGGGCTTCGGCGAGTGGGGTGAGGAGGGTCACCAGTTCGCCTGGTGAGAGGGGGCCGCGGCGGGTTCGGAGGGCGGTCAGGCTGCCGGCTACGACGTACTGGGTGATGAGGAGCCAGTCGGTGCCGGTCTCGCGAAACTCGAGGAGGCGGGCGATGTGTGGGTGGCGGATGCGTTGCAGGATGGCGATGTCTTCACGGAACTTCTCCTGGTCGGGGATCGCGGTGATTGGGATGCGTTTGAGTACGGCGTTGCGGCCGGTCGCGAGGTCCCGGACCTGCCAGACGGCGCCGGCGGATCCGGACCCGAGCTTCTTGCGGAGGCTGTAGCCGGCGATGTCGAGGTCCATGCCCAAGAGAGTGCACGAATCGCCGCAACCGCCGCGGAAGTTATCCACAGACGGCATCGGGGTTCGGCGTACAGCGGTGGCCTGTGGATGGCGGAGTACGGCGGGATCGGGCGCCGCATACACTCGAACACGTGAGGGATATCAGGTATGTGGAGGCCGGGTTCGGCGCCGACGCCGTGGATTACGAGGCTGCGTGGGCCGAGCAGCGGCGCCTGCACGCGGAAGTTGCCGAGGGCACCGGTTCGGACACGGTCATCCTGCTCGAGCACCCGCCGGTGTACACGGCGGGCAAGCGGACCGAGCCGCACGAGCGGCCGCTCGACGGGACGCCGGTGGTGGACGTCGACCGCGGCGGGAAGATCACCTGGCACGGTCCGGGGCAGCTGGTGGGCTACCCGATCGTGAAGCTGGCCTCACATGTGTACGTGGTGGACTACGTACGGCGCCTGGAGGAGGCGCTGATCGCGGTCTGTGCCGAGCTCGGGGTGAAGACCGGGCGGGTCAAGGGGCGCAGCGGGGTCTGGGTGGCGGCGGACGATCGCGGCCGGGAGCGGAAGATCGCGGCGATCGGGATCCGGGTCGCGCAGGGCGTGACGATGCACGGGTTCGCGCTGAACTGCGACAACGATCTGGCCTGGTTCGATCGGATCGTGCCGTGTGGGATCTCGGATGCGGATGTGACCACGCTGTCCAGGGAGCTGGGGCGGGATGTGCCGGTGACGGAGGTGCTCGAGTCGGTGCGCCGGAACTTGGATCGGCTGCTGGCGTGGGAGGAGTACGAGCGGAGTCCGGACATCGACCACCATGAGGAACCGCCGACGGCGATTACCTACGGGTTGACTGTCTGAGGGTCTTGCTGCCGCAGCGTGGGTGCGTGGGTGCGGGTAGCTCCCATTCGGTGCTTTGCCGGTGGTTGTTCGGCTGATCCGTCGGTGCCTAGGCAAAGCACCGAATGTGAGCGGTTGTGGATGATGCCGTTCGTCTGGCGGGCGTGGGTTGTGGGTGCCGCCGGCCCGGTGGTGTGGGCCGGGTGGTCGCGCGGTTGTCGGTTGTGGCCGGAGCGTCCCCGTGCGGTGTGGTGAGTCGCCGGTTGTGAGCGGGCCGGGGTCATGTCGTGAGACCGCCGGATGTGGGTGGGGCCGGGTGATTCGGCGAGGCTGGCGACCGTGGGTGAGGTCCGCTTGGGTTATGGGGCGGGGTGGGTCAGTGGGGGGAGGCCGACCTTGGTGCGCCAGGTGGTGTGGAGGGTTTGTAGGTGGGTGGCGACGGTGCGTTCGGTGGTGAAGTGGTTTTGTTGTTCGGCCAGGTCGTTGGTGAGGTTGGTCAGGGACCACCCGTTGCCCATGGGGGCATGTTCGTAGGTCTTGAGGTGTTGGGTGTCGAGGTTGTCGGCCACCCAGCTGAGTTTCCAGGGGCCGGAGCGGACTGCCCATTGGAATTCGCAGTCCCAGTGGAGGGTGTCGTGGGCAGCGTCCGTCTCGCCCGATAGGGCCGGCAGGATGTCCAGGCCGTCGGTCGCCTCGACAGTCGCGCCAGCGGCGGCGGCCAGGGTGGGGACCAGGTCGAGCGTGCTGACGAGGGCATCGGTACGGCGGCCGGCGGGAAGGTGGCCCGGCCAGCGCCAGAGCATTGGGACGCGGATGCCGCCGTCCCAGACTGTGTACTTGGTGCCGCGGAGCGGTGTGTTGTCGCCGAAGTTGCAGGTCGAGCCGCCGTTGTCGGTGGTGTAGACGACGATGGTGTTGTCATCGACGAGGTCCAGCAGCCTGCCGATCTCGGCGTCCATCAGTTCCAGTTGTGCGAGGTAGTACTCCCGGCCGTGCGGCAGGTTCGGCACGATCACGTCGTCGTACCAATCGGCGAAGGAGTTGTTGACGTCCGGCGTCCAGTCGCGGAAGGCGGGCAGGCCGCGAGCCGCGAGTTCGGACTCGGGAAGTTGCCAGCAGAAGTTGTGTACGGCGTTGAACGCGAGCATGCAGAAGTACGGCCGCTCGTCCTCACCGGTGATGAACTCGGCAGCCCGCCGCCCGAACTCCGCGGTCAGGAAGCCCTCGTGCTCAACCGGCTCGTCCCCCGACAGCAACGGCTGGACCGCCATGTGATGCGCCGCGGGCTGCCCGTACGACGAGACCGCGTCCTCAGAGTGATGCAGATAGTTCAGCCGCCCGAAAGACTGACCGGCCAGCCCGTACAACGTCTCCTCGAACCCGTGATGCGGCGGGCACGCCCGATCACCGACCGACTCTCCCCCGTAGTGCACCTTGCCGAAGTACCCGGTTCGATACCCTGATCACGCAGGATCTCCGCCAGCGTCGGTACGTCGTCCGGCGGGAACGCGGCCGAGTCGAACCACTGGCCGCCCCACCGCTGCTGATACTGCCCGGAGATGATCGCGGCCCGCGAGGGACTGCAGATCGGCGCGGTCACGTACGCGTCGGTGCAACTCACCCCCTCGGCCGCGAGCCGGTCCAGCGCAGGCGTCCGGACGTCGGCGTGAATTCCCTGGACGCCACGATCGGCGTACCCATGGTCGTCCGAAACGATCAGCAGAATGTTGGGCGCGGACAAAGGATCATCCTCTCGTCAGGGTGGCCAGGCGCTCAGCCTGGTCGGATTTCGCGAGTACGTCGATCCGGTCGGGGTCCAGGATCGATCGGAGCTCGGAATCGAGCTTGGCGACCAGGGCCTCGTCGGTCGAGAGGTCGTGCAGCTCGAGGGAATCGAGGTCGACGTTGAAGACCTGCGGCCGCTGCACCACACACCGTAGTAGCAGTACTTCCACGGACCGGACTTGAGCATGAAGCCGCCGTCGACCATCCCCTGTGCGTGGTACTCCGACAGCACCGGCCGATCGAGCGGATCGAGCAGAGTCCGTCCCGGGAGCGCTGGATCCGGTGTCAGGCCGGCGATGTCTCGCAACGTCGGTAGTACGTCGACCAGACTCACGTGGTCGTGGTTGCGCCCTGGCTGCACCGACGGATGGCGCAGCAGCAGAGGGATGCGTACGGCGGGCTCGTAGAAGCACTGCTTCTGCCAGATGCCGTGGTGACCGGCCATTTCACCGTGATCGCTCGTGTAAATGACGACCGTGTCGTCAGGCACCGCCGCCAACAGCCGACCGATCTGGTGGTCGAGGTGACTGATCAGCGCCCAGTAGCAAACCGTCGCCTCGCGCAACTCCTCCTCGGTCAGCGGCTCGTCGTTGCGGAAACCGTGCCGCAGCAACGAGATCACCGGGTGTTCGTCGGCAGCGGCTGACGGCAGCTCAACGTCCGCTGCATCGTAGAGAGCGCGATACGACGGCGGTGCTACCAGCGGGAAGTGCGGATGCATGTACCCGACGGACAGCAGGAACGGCTCCGATCCCGGATCGCGCAGGAAGTCCAGCGCGGCATCGGTCGCCGCGACGTCGTGCCTCGTGTGGACGTGGTCGCCGGGGCCGTGTTCGGTCACGTGTGAGTTGGACGGTCGCCGCCAGTCCGTCGTACGACGAGGTGGCTTGCCGCTGTGGTCGAGCCAGAAGTCCAGGTCGTCGGTCAGCCGGCGATCGAACCCGAGCAACCGGTCCGGTCCGTTGAAGTGGGTCCGGCCCGCGATCACCGAGGTGTAACCGGCCTCGCGCAGATGATGACCCCAGGTGCGGAACGACGGTCCAGGGATCACGCCGTTGTCCCAAGCCCCGATCTGGTGCACGTACTGGCCAGCCATGAGTGACAGCCGCGAAGGCACACACATGGGGCTATTTGTGTACGCGCGGTCGAACGAAACGCCCTGTGCGGCCAGCTGATCCAGGTGTGGTGTCCGAACGTGCGGATGCCCGGCCCACCCCGCCGCAGCGGCGGTGTGCTCGTCGGACAGGACAACGAGGACGTTGGGAGGGCGCATGGGGACAGCCTAAGCAAGCGATTGCCCTTCCGCGCGGTGCCGAAGTGTCTGCGGGGTGTGACGGCAAAACGTCGCTACCTTGGGGGTGTGGCCAAATTTCTTGGGTTCTTGCTCGGGGTGGCGGTAGCACTGGCCGGACCGGCTGTGTTCGGGGTACTCGCGGCGCCGGGTGGTATCGAGCTGAATACGAAGGAGATGGCGCTTGCCTACGGCATCGGCGCGCTCATCTTCTGGGCCGTGGCGTCGTACTTCACCGGCGCCGGTGCGCTCGGTGCGTTCGTCGCCTTCGGCGCGCTGATCTACTGCTGGCTCTGGATCCCGAACCGGACCACGAACTTCCTGAACGACGTCCCGGGCGTCACGACCGGGATGATCGATGGGTCGAGGCGGTACACGCTGAGCGGCGTCGTACCGATCCTTGCGGTGATCTCGCTGGTGTATGCGATCCAGCTGATCGTGCGCAGCGTGCAGCGCCGGCGGCGGGAGCGGGTCGAGGCGGATCGCCTGCAGCGTGAGCAGGAGGCCGCGCAGGCGGAGCAGGAGGCGGACGCCGCGGCGGTGTACCCGGTTGCCGGGAGCACCTATCCGGCGTACGGCGAGTCGTTCGGCAACAGGAGCCGCTTCGACGACCTGTTCGACGATGAGCAGCAGCCGGTCCAGCCGCGCAACCAGGCGGAGGAGCAGACCGACCAGTACCCGACCGCTGGGGCTGAGCACACCGCGCAGTTCCGTGGCGCAGCTCCGGAAGACGATGCCTCAGGCAACTATCCGGGCGATGACACGGTCCTCGTCCCCACGGACCGCGACGAGACCGTCCAGGTCCCGGCCCAACAGCCGGAAGCAGCCCCCGAGCCGCAGCAGCCCGAGGGTGGCGAGTCGACCGCAGGGGCGGCGCCGGCCGCAGTCGCTGGGGCGGCCGCTGGGGCGGCGGTGGCCGCGGAGGCGCGCGAATCGCAGCGGGAGAAGGCGGTCACTCCCGACGACGAGCCCACGGCGGTAGCGCCGCAGCAGCCGCCGGCGGCGCCCAAGGTCGCGCCCGAGCAGCCTGCCGCCGCACCTGAGGTGAAGCAGCCGCAAGCGGAACAAGAGCAAACGCCGGCGCCAGACGCTGACGACGCGACACGAGTAGCGCCCAGCGCGAAGCCGCAGGCCGCGCAGACTCCCCCGGCCGCGCCGGTTCCGGACGCCGGTGAGGACCCGACGCAGGAGGCTCCCCCGGTCAAGGCGGAGCAGGCGCCAGCGGCGGATGCCGATGAGGATGCGACGCAGGCGGCCCCACGGGTGGAGCCGCCGACTGCTCGTGGTCAGGCGGAGCAGACTCCTGGTCAGGCGGAGCAGGCTCCGGCGGGCGACGCGGAGCAGGTGGTGCAGGCTCCGGCAGGCAGGGCGGGGCAGGTGCCGCAGGGTGCTTCGGGTAAGGAGGAGCGGATGGCTGGGGCGGTGCCGACGGTCAGGGAGCAGATGGGGTCTCAGTATCGGGAGCGGATGGAGGACCCGGAGGACACCGGGGAGTTCCACATGACCGCGTTCGAGAACCCCGTGGTCAGGCCCGCGGGAGCTTGAGGTTTCAGGCGACGTGCATGCGTTGGTGCTGGTCGCGGCGGGCGTGTTCGGTGATGGCTTCGTCGTAGGCGGCGCTGGCCATGGCGAGCACGTCGCCGGCCATCTGTGCACGCGGTGACTCGGTGCTCCACGCAAGGATCAGCTTCCGGTGGATCGGGTCGCCGACCAGGGTGCGGGTGGTGACGTCGGAGGAGAGCATCCGGTACGACGTGGGTGAGACAAGCGCGACGCCCTGACCACTCGTCACGAACCCCATCAGCACCGACGTGTCCACCGAGTGGTGCTCGATCTTCGGCTGGAACCCGGCCTGCTCGCACGCCGCCCGGAACAACACATGGAACCCGCTGTCGTCCGGCGGCTCCCCGATCCACTCCTCCCCCGACAGCGCCGACAGCTCGATCTCCCCGCGTGCCCGCGACGCGACCGCCAACGGGTGGTCCGCGGCCATCACGACGTACGCCGATTCCGACTCGACGACTGTGGTCGACTCGACACCGCTCGACAGCCGCAGCTCGAAGCCGGGGAACTCCCGTAACAGCGCGAAGTCGAGCCGCCCGCACTCCAGTTGCTGCAGCAGCACGCTGGTCGACCACTCGACCTCGATGCTGACCTGCTCGATCTCGCCGTGGTGGCG
Source organism: Kribbella sp. CWNU-51 (assembly GCF_054073265.1). NCBI lineage: Bacteria > Bacillati > Actinomycetota > Actinomycetes > Propionibacteriales > Kribbellaceae > Kribbella > Kribbella sp. CWNU-51. Next base: position 61,644 of record NZ_JBSXMZ010000040.1, on the reverse strand, counting down.
CAGCCGCGACGCGATCCCCGACATCGGAGCCGTCGGGAACCCACCCAGCCGAACGGCCGAAGACTCCACTGCCGTCATCGCGGACACGGTCGCCGACAGGTGGTCGACGTCGACCAGGATCGCCCGGGCGCGATCGACGGCGTACCGGCCCAACGGAGTGGGGGTCACGCCGGTGCGGGAGCGCTCGAACAGCTCACCGCCGAACGCTGCCTCGATCCGCTTGAGCTGCGCGGTCAGGCTCGGCTGGCTGACCTTGAGCCAGCGGGCGGCCCGTCCGACGGACCCCGCTTCTGCTACCAGGACGACCACCCGCAGGTGGCGCAGCTCGACGTTCATGCGTTGAGACCGTAGTCCAGGTGTAGGCACAGCACACAGGTACCCAACATTGCGGTTTCGTCACAGCCCACACAATTCCTGTAACGCCCGTCACCTGCCGGACGATAAAGCTACCCAGCCTTGAGCGCCATCGCCTCGCGGTAGCCGAGCCGGCGGCCGGTCTGCAGCAGGGTCCGCTCGTACAGGCGGGCGCCGAGGCGGACGATCAGCACGGTCGCGGCGAGCAGGATCGCGATCGCCAGCAACGGCTGCCAGACCGGTACGTCCTCGGTCAGCATGCGCCCCGGCATCGCCATCGACGACGCGATCGGCACGAACGACGCGACCGTCTTGGCCGACGACCCGGCGAACACCGCGAAGAAGAACGGGATCATCAGGATCATCTGCCCCGGCAGCGTGGTCGACCCGAGGTCCTCCTGCCGGGTGGCCAGCGACCCGGCCACCGCCCACAGCCCGGCCAGCGCGACGAACCCGAGGACGAAGAAGACCACGAACCAGCCCGCCACCGGCGCGACCACCTCGAGGATGTCAGCCTGGTCGGTGAGCAGCAGCCCGACCAGCGAAGCCCCCGCGATGACCACGATCTGCCCGAGGGCCAGCGCGGTGTTGCCGAGCACCTTGCCCCACAGCAGCGACCGGATCGGCACCGCGGCGGCGAGGATCTCGACGACCCGGCTCTCCTTCTCCTGGACGACGCTCTGCGCGATCATCATGCCGAACCCGAGCGCGGTCATGTAGAACACGAGCGCCAGCCCGATGTTGACGAAGTCGGACACGATGTCGGGCAGCGGACCGGGCTTCAGCAACACCAGATCGACCTTGGTCCCGGCGCGCAGCTCGGTGGGAGTGAGACCGGCCTGGGCCGCGTTCTGCTCCATCCCCACCGAAGAGGCCGCCTCGCGCAGCGCGCTCTCCAGCCCCGAATCGACCCGGTCCTTGCCGATGACGGCGTACCCGTCGGCGACCGGCACCAGCGCCGCCTTCACCTCGCCGCTCGTGACGAGTTGCTCGGCCGCCGGCCGGTCCGCGGCCCGGGTCACCTCGAAACCGTCGCCGCCCTTTGTCGTCGACGCCTGCTGCACCACCTTGGCGCCGACGTCGTCGATCACGGCGATCTTGTCGGCGCCGCCGCGGCCGGCCAGGATCGCCGGGATGATCACCGCGGCGAGCACGATCAGCAGCATCACCGCGGTCGACCCGATGAAGGTCTTGTCCCGCAGCTTGGTACTCACCTCACGTTGAGCGATCAGCATCCAGGGCCGATCGAGAGTACGGTCGTTCATCGGGTCGCCTCCCGGAAGACGTCGCTCAGCGCCACCCGCTCGGGTCCGAACTCGAGGACCGGCCCGCGGGAGATCGACTGCTGCAGGACCTGCTGTGCCACACCGTCGTCCTCGACGTCGAAGAGCGCCGTACCCCCGGCGACATCGCGCACCTGGATCCCGCGGACGTCGCGCAGCCAGCCCGCGTCGCCGTCCACGACCAGCTTGTAGGTCAGGGAAGGCCCGGCGGCCAGGTCCGCAACGGGGCCGGCGGCAACGACTTTGCCGCGGGCGAGTACGACGAGGTCGTCGCACAACCGCTCGACCAGGTCGAGCTGGTGGCTGGAGAACAGCACCGGCACTTCCGGCGTGACCTCCTCGCGGAGCAGATCCACCATCGCGTCGACGGCGAGCGGATCGAGACCGCTGAACGGCTCGTCCAGGACCAGCGCGATCGGCTCGTGCACCAGCGCGGCCGCGATCTGTACCCGCTGCTGGTTGCCCAGCGACAGCGTCTCCAGTACGTCGGTCGCCCGCTCGGCCAGCCCGAGTCGTTCGAGGAGCTTGTCGGTCCGCTCGGCGGCGCGGTCCGGGTCGAGCCCGTGCAGCCGGCCGAAGAACACGAGCTGGTCGCGGATCTTCATCTTCGGGTACAGCCCACGCTCCTCGGGCATGTACCCGAAGTCACGCCGTACCTCCTGGGTCAGCAACTCGCCCTTCCACAGCACCTCGCCGGCCGTCGCGGCCAGCACGCCGAGGATGATCCGCATCGCGGTCGTCTTCCCGGCCCCGTTGGCCCCGACGAATCCCGTCATCCGCCCCGGCGCGACGTCGAAGTGGACGTCGTCCAGCGCCACCTGTTCCCCGAACCGCCGAGTGAGCCCAGCCACCCTCAGCATCCGTCACCGTTCCCCATCAGCTCAGCCCCCGGCCGGGTCCGTCCCCAGCACCCTCAAAGCTAGTCAGGACAAGCGCCCCCGCACGTCGGCCGCCAGGGTGATCACCCGAGTCATCCGCGCGGTGGACGAATCAGGACGTGGGGTCGTCGCCGGGGGTGACGAGGCCGCATTCGTAGGCGAAGACGACGGCTTGGACGCGGTCGCGGAGGCCGAGTTTGAGCAGGACGCGGGAGACGTGGGTCTTGACGGTGGCCTCGCCGACGTAGAGCTGGTTGGCGATCTCGGTGTTGGTGAGGCCGCGGGCGATCAGGCCGAGAACCTCGCGCTCGCGGTCGGTCAGCTCGGCCAGCAGATCGGGGCGGTAGACGCGTTCGCCGCCGCCGGTGAACCGCTTGATCACCCGCCGGGTCACCTCGGGCGCGAGCAGAGCGTGGCCGGAGTGGACCACCTGGATGGCGTCGACCAGATCCTCCGGCGCGGTGTTCTTCAGCAGGAACCCGCTGGCCCCGGCCCCGAGCGACTCGAACAGGTAGTCGTCACGATCGAACGTGGTCAGGATGACGACCTTGCCGGCGTCCGCCGCGACGATCTGCTGGGTCGCGGAGATCCCGTCCATACCGGGCATCTGGACGTCCATCAGTACGACGTCCGGCCGCAGAGTCAGCGCGAGCTCGATCGCTTTCTCGCCGTCGGCGGCCTCGCCGACCACCTGGATGTCCGGCTCGACCGACAGGATCATCCGGAACCCGGCCCGGACCAGGTCCTGATCGTCCACCAGCAGCACCCGCATCGGCGCGGTGTCACTCATCCTGAGTCCCTCCGGTCAGCGGGCGGTTCTGCGGGTCGAGCGGGATCCGGACCCGGACCCGGAAGCCGCCGACCGGGCGCGGCCCGATCTCGCTCTCGCCGCCGAGCAGACCGACCCTCTCACGGATCCCGACGTGGCCCAGCCGGCTCCCCACCGGCGCGTGCTTCGGCCGGCCGTCGTCGATCACCTCGAGCTCGACCGCGTCGCCGAGGTAACGCAGGGTGATGTGCGCACTGCGGGCGGTCGAGTGGCGGCGTACGTTGGTCAGCGCCTCCTGGGCGATCCGGTACACCGAGACCGAGACGGTCTCCGGCAGCCGGACCGGTGGGCCGATCTGGTGGAAACCGACGGACAGACCCTCGCCGTTCACGTCCGCGATCAACGCGGGCAGCCGGTCGGCGCCGGCCTGCGGCTGCTTGACGGCCGGTGCTTCGAGGTCCAGATCCGGGTCGGCCGCGCGCAGCATTCCGAGCAGCTGGCGCATCTCGTTCACCGCGGTGCGGCTGGAGTTCTCGATCACGCTGAGAGCGCTCTTTGCGGCGTCGGGGTCAGTTTCCATGACGCGACGGGCCCCGCCCGCCTGTACGCCGATGCTGCTGATGTGGTGCGCGACCACGTCGTGCAGTTCCCGGGAGATCCGCAGTCGCTCGTCGATCACCGCACGCTTGGCGTTGGACTCCTGCTGGGCGGCGAGCTCGGTGGCCTGCTGCTCGAGCTCGTACCGCTGCCGCGCGATCCCCCACGCCGTCCGGCCCCAGAAGTAGGCGCCGAAGAAGTAGAGGGCGTTCAGCGCCAGGGTCAGGACGACGCTGGAGACGTACGGCGAGAGCAGCGCGTGGTTCGGCCCTTCGATCTCGTTGTTGCGCAGCGCCCGGACGAAGTTGATCGTGAGCCAGCCGAACATCGCGATGAAGACCAACGCCACCGAGGCCTTCATCAGCCGCCGATCCCGCGCCCAGGCGACCGCGGCGTAGACCGCCATGAACATGGTCGCCTGGGTGATCAGGTTCCCGGCGAAGGCGAAGGTGGCCCGCTCGCCGTTGACCACGAACAACACCGCGACCGCCAGCAGCACCGTGATCGGGTACCGGCGGCGGAAGCACAGCGGCAGGGCGATCGCCGCACTCAGCACGTACGCCTCGACCCCGCCGATCCCCAGGTCGACGTGCGTCGGGGCAGCGCCGCGGGCCAGCTCGGTCCCGATCACCGCGGCGAGCGCCATCCCGAGCCCCAGCAACACGTCGGTACGACGCTCCCGCGCAGTCGGACCGGGTCGCACCCACCCTCGCACCGTGGTCCCGGTGGCCGGTGGTGTCCCCGGTTCAGCGCCCGCGGGCGTCGTACCGAGCTCAAGCGTTGACATGGCTCATCAGCCTAGGGCCTGATCACGCCTGACTCGGGCCGCGTACCCTGGAGGGCGTGACGATCGCCCCAGAAGGACGGAAACTGCTCAGGCTCGAGGTGCGCAACGCGGAGACCCCGATCGAGCGCAAACCCGAGTGGATCAAGACCCGCGCCAAGATGGGCCCGGAGTACCAGGCGCTGCAGAAGCTCGTGAAGTCCGAGCAGCTGCACACGGTGTGCCAGGAAGCCGGCTGCCCGAACATCTTCGAGTGCTGGGAGGACCGCGAGGCCACCTTCCTCATCGGTGGCGACCAATGCACGCGGCGCTGCGACTTCTGCCAGATCGACACCGGCAAGCCGGAGGCGCTGGACCGCGACGAGCCGCGCCGGGTCGCCGAGTCGGTCCGGACCATGGGCCTGCGCTACGCGACCGTGACCGGCGTCGCCCGCGACGACCTGGACGACGGCGGCGCCTGGCTGTACGCCGAGACGATCCGCCAGATCCACGAGCTCAACCCGGGCACCGGCGTCGAGATGCTCGCGCCGGACTTCAACGCCGTACCGGAGCAGCTGGCCGAGGTCTTCTCGTCCCGGCCCGAGGTGTTCGCGCACAACGTCGAGACGGTGCCGCGGATCTTCCGGCGGATCCGGCCCGGGTTCCGCTACGAGCGGTCCCTGGACGTCATCACCCAGGCCCGCGACTACGGCCTGGTCACCAAGTCGAACCTGATCCTCGGCATGGGCGAGACCCGCGAGGAGGTCAGCCAGGCGCTGCGCGACCTGCACGCGGCCGGCTGCGAGATCATCACCATCACCCAGTACCTGCGCCCGTCGGTGCGGCACCACCCGGTCGAGCGGTGGGTCCGGCCGGAGGAATTCGTCGAGCTACAGGCCGAAGCGGAGCAGATCGGCTTCGTCGGCGTCATGTCCGGTCCGCTCGTACGTTCGTCGTACCGGGCCGGTCGGCTGTACCGTCAGGCTGTGGAGTCGCGGATGACCGCCGCGACCCAGGACGCATAGAGATCACGGACAAAGGTAGAGATGGCCAAGAACGACGCGCCCGAAGAGAAGACCAGCCGGCTCAAGCAGATCCGGTCGGCGTACCAGCTGACCAAGAAGTCCGACCCGAAGATCGGTCTGATCCTCGCCGGGATCTTCCTCGGCATCGTGGCCGTGTTCGTCGTGGTAGGCCTGCTGGTCGGGCCCCTGATGATCTGGATCCCGCTGGGTGTCGCACTCGGCTTCCTCGCCGCCACGATCGTCTTCGGCCGCCGGGTCGAGAAGGCGGCGTACAGCCAGATCGAGGGCCAGACGGGTGCGGCCGCGTCCGCGCTGCAGACGCTGCGCCGTGGCTGGACCGTGACGCCCGCCGTCGCCGTCACCAAGAACGCCGACATCGTGCACCGAGTGGTCGGCCGGCCGGGCATCGTGCTGGTCGGCGAGGGGCAGCCGAGCCGGGTGAAGAACCTGCTCGCCGCCGAGGGCAAGAAGCACACCCGGGTGGCCGGTGGTGCGCCGGTGATCCAGATCGTCGCCGGCAAGGGCGAGGACGAGATCGACATCCGCAAGCTCACCAAGCACGTGATGAAGCTGCCGGCCGCGCTGCAGCCGTCGGAGATCACCGACCTGCTCCAGCGGCTGAAGGCGCTGGACGCCGTCCGCCCGCAGGTGCCGATGCCGAAGGGCCCCGTGCCGACCAGCCTCAAGGGCGCCCGGCAGGCGATGAAGGGGCGCTGAGCGTTCTCTCTGAGTGAGATGCCGGTAACCCGGCAGCCGCTCAGCAGTTGATCTGTCGTGACGTGGCACGAGAGTGCCCTCGTGTCGCGCTGTGGGGTGGCTGGTTGGCCTTAAGGTGCGACCAGGACGGATCGATACAGGGGTGTAGATGACGGATCTGATGCCGCGGGTGCACCAGCCGACGGCCGAGACCTGGCCGACACTGGCCCGCCCGCGGTCGAACCCGGTGCGCCGGGCCGGCGCGCTCGCCGCGATCCGTCTGATCGCCAAGGACCTGCCGGCGACGATCCATCTCGACAACAACCGGTCGTACGGGCTGGGCGGCCCGGCGATGCGGGTGCACCGGAGCGCGCACTTCCTGGATCGGCTCGGGCACGACGCCGGGTCCGGGTTCGGCGAGTCCTACCTGGCCGGTGACTGGGATCCGGAGCCGGGCACCGATCTGGCCGACCTGCTCGTCCCGTTCGCCGAGCGCTTCAGCAACGAGGAGACCCGGCACCTGCTGCCGAAGTGGGCCCAGTCGCTGCGCTGGCTGGTGACCCGGACGCAGCCCGGTGAGCAGGAGAACGACCGGGCCGGCGCCCGGGAGAACGTCAGCCGGCACTACGACCTCAGCAACGCGATGTTCTCCGAGTTCCTCGACCCGACCCTGACGTACTCGGCGGCCTACTTCGGTGGCGATCCCGTGGCCGGCCTCGCGACCGCGTCGTACGACGAACTCACGCAGGCGCAGCTGAACAAGCTGGACTCGATCCTCGACGCGGCCGGGATCGTGTCGGGGTCACGCGTCCTCGACATCGGCTGTGGCTGGGCGAGTCTGGCGATCCGCGCCGCCCAGCGGGGTGCCTGGGTCACCGCGATCACGATCGCCTCGCAGCAGGCGTTGCTCGCTCAGCGCCGGATCGCGGACGCGGGCGTGAGCGACCGGGTGCAGGTGGCGCTGCGCGACTACCGCGATCAGATCGGCGAGTTCGACGCCGTACTGAGTGTGGAGATGATCGAGGCGGTCGGCGAGAAGTACTGGCCGGTCTACTTCGAGGCGATCGAGCGGCGGCTGGCCCCGGGCGGGGTCGGCGTGGTGCAGGCGATCGTGATGCCGCACGAGCGGATGCTGGCGACCCGGAACACGTTCACCTGGGTGCAGAAGTACATCTTCCCCGGCGGCCTGATCCCGTCGATCAAGGTGATCGACGACATCACCGCCCGGCACACCGGCCTGCGTACCGAGGTGATCCGCCACCTGGGCGCGGACTACGCCCGGACGCTGCGGATCTGGCGCAACCGCTTCATCGACCAGTGGCCGGCCATCGCCGACCTCGGCTTCGACCACACCTTCCGCCGCATGTGGGAGTTCTACCTGGCCTACTCCGAGGCCGGCTTCCGCACCGGCTACCTGGACGACGTCCAACTCCGCCTGACCCGCCCCTGACCACAATGGGCGCATGCGGGGTCGGCGCTCGCTGCTGATGCGTCGTACGGCGGATGCTCGGCTGGGGTGATCTGGTCAGCGGCGTACGACGACTGTGTTGGCCGCGCGGTCGTGGAGGCCCCGGCGGTCGCGGTCGTAGACGACGGCGGGGATCAGGAGGCAGATCAGGAGGGCCCGGATGACGCCGCCGAGGAGACCGGCCTGGGCGGCGTAGCCGGTCTGGCCGTGGGCGTTGAGGTTGAGGACGCGGAGGCCGAGGACGCGGTGGCCGATCGTGCCGCCGGCCAGGCCGGTCAGGATCGCGGTCATGCCGAAGAAGGTGATCAGCTGGGCGGTGTTGAAGTCGTTCCCACCGGCCCAGATCGGTTTCGACGTGACCGCGGACGCGACCAGGCCGGCGATCAGCCAGTCCAGGAGCAGTGCGAGGATCCGCCGGCCCCAGCTCGCGACCGAGCCCGGACCGTGCTCCGGCAGGCCGAACCGGTTCCCCGGAAAGCGGAATTCTTCGGAGGGTCCTGTGCCCGGCCGCGCCGATGATGCCATGATGGCTAGCCTACGGAAGCTGCCACGCCCCGCTCACAGCGGACCTGGAGATCTCAGGGCGTAGCCGACGTACACCAGTGGGTCAGCGCGGACACGCTGGGCGTAACATCCGCGAAACACCAGGGTCACGACCGAGTAATCCCGAGGCCCTACGTTCAGATCAATCTCTGAGCCACCCTAGGAGTACGTATGTTTTCCAGCGCTGAGGAGCTGCTCGCCTACGTCAAGGACGAGGGCATCGAGATCATCGATGTCCGGTTCTCCGACCTGCCGGGCATCATGCAGCACTTCACCGTCCCGGTGTCGTCGTTCGGGCCCGAGGTCTTCGAAGAGGGCCTGATGTTCGACGGTTCGTCGGTCCGCGGGTTCCAGCAGATCCACGAATCGGACATGAAGCTGCTGCCCGACCCGACCACGGCCTTCCTCGACACGTTCCGCGGGACGAAGACGCTGGCCATCAACTTCTTCGTGCACGACCCGCTGACCGGCGAGGCCTACAGCCGCGACCCGCGCAACATCGCGCGGAAGGCGCAGGAGTACCTGAAGTCGACCGGCATCGCGGACACCGCGTTCTTCGCGCCGGAGGCCGAGTTCTACGTCTTCGACGACGTTCGGTTCGAGACCAAGCAGAACTCCGGCTACTACTCGATCGACTCGGTCGCCGGCGCCTGGAACACCGGGCGGGTCGAGGACGGCGGCAACCGTGGGTACAAGGTCCGCTACAAGGGCGGGTACTTCCCGGTCGCGCCGACCGACCACTTCGGCGACCTGCGGGACCAGATCACGCTGAACCTGGAGAAGTCCGGGCTGGTCGTCGAGCGCGCCCACCACGAGGTCGGCACCGCCGGTCAGGCGGAGATCAACTTCCGCTTCGATGAGCTGCTGAAGACCGCGGACAACCTGCAGAAGTTCAAGTACATCGTCAAGAACACCGCCTGGGCGGCCGGCAAGACCGCGACCTTCATGCCGAAGCCGATCTTCGGTGACAACGGTTCGGGTATGCACGTGCACCAGTCGCTGTTCTCCGGCGGCGACGCGCTGTTCTACGACGAGTCCGGGTACGGCGGCCTGTCCGACATCGCCCGCTGGTACATCGGCGGCCTGCTCAAGCACGCCCCGTCGCTGCTGGCCTTCACCAACCCGACGGTGAACTCCTACCACCGCCTGGTGCCGGGCTTCGAGGCGCCGGTCAACCTGGTCTACTCGCAGCGCAACCGCTCCGCCTGCATCCGGATCCCGATCACCGGCTCGAACCCGAAGGCGAAGCGGATCGAGTTCCGCTGCCCGGACCCGTCCGCCAACCCGTACCTGGCCTTCTCGGCCCAGCTGCTGGCCGGCCTGGACGGCATCCGCAACAAGATCGAGCCGGCCGACCCGGTCGACAAGGACCTCTACGAGCTGCCGCCGGAGGAGCATGCGGGCATCCCGCAGGTTCCCACCTCGCTGCCGGCCGTGATCGACTCGCTCGAGGCCGACCACGCCTTCCTGCTCGAGGGCGACGTCTTCACCTCCGACCTGATCGAGACCTGGGTCGACCTCAAGCGCGAGCAGGAGATCGCCCCGATCCAGCTCCGCCCCCACCCGCACGAGTTCGAGCTGTACTACGACGTCTGATCAGCTGACCTGCGGAACCGTCGTCATGACTGCTCCGCGTTCCGTGGCTGTTCCGTGAGACCCCCGACCCGTGCCGCCAGCACAGCACCAACGGCGGCACGGGTCGACTCATCTGCATCCCGCCACAAGTGCCCGTACGTGTCCAGCGTGGTCTTCGCGCTGCTTGCCCGCGCCCCGATGACGCGCGGCGGCTACACGAGTTCCGCGTCAGCAGGTTGTCGCGGTGGTAGCCCCCGTGGTGCGCGAGTACGCACGGCTGCCCCGTCTGGGGTTGGAGCCGTCGCAGGGCTCGTTCCGGGACGCTGGGCGGGTGAGCTTCGGACGGCGGCTACAGGAGTACCGGGACCACCGGGGTTGGTCCCTGGCTGACCTTGCCCGAGCCACGCACTACAGCCGGTCGTACCTGAGCAACATCGAGAACGGCCGCAAGGCCCCGACCGACGACCTGGCCCGGCTGTGCGACGAGGCGCTGAGGGCGAAAGGCGAGCTGATCGCATCCGTCCGGGAGGATGTCGCGGCGAAGCTGGACCGTACGCCGTGGCAGACGGCCGAACTCGTCCAGCGGATGCAGTCGAGCGACACAACCTCGCAGACACTTGAGACGCTGCACTCGACCATTGAGGAACTGTGCTGTCAGTACAACTACCGCGACGCCCTGGACCTGCGGCGGGAGGCGCACGAGTGGCTCCAGCACGTCAGCGGACTGTTACGGCGCCCGGTCGGTCTGAAGGCCCATCAGGACCTGCTGGTGGCGGGTGGATGGCTCGCCCTGCTCGCCGGGTGCGTGGAGTACGACCTGGGCATGCGGTCGGCCGCTGAGGCCACCCGTACGGCGGCGCTGCAACTCGGCCTCGAGGCAGGCCACCCCGAGATCGCCGGGTGGGGTCACGAGATGACGGCCTGGTTCGCCCTCACCCAAGGCCGGTTCCGGCAGGCCGTAGAGGCAGCCCAACGCGGTCAGGCGGTCGCGCAGTCGTCCAGCGTCCACGTCCACGTCCAACTGATCGCACAGGAAGCCAAGGCGAAAGCCCGGCTCGGTGAATCCAACCTGAGCACAGTGCTTGCGTCAGGCAAGGAGATGCTCGACCGCCTGCCGTACCCGGACCGGCCGGACAACCACTTCAAGATCGACCCGGCGAAGTGGGATTACTACGCGATGGACGTACACCGGATCGCCGGTGACGACGATCTGGCCACGCAGTACGCGACGACCGTGATCAACGACAACGTCACCCCGGACGGCGCCGAGCTGAGCCCAATGCGGATAGCCGAGTGCCGGATCACGCTCGGCATCGTCGCGGGCCGCGACGGCGACCTGGAACAGGCCGTGGAACTCGGCAAGACCGGACTCAGGCACGGCCGCCAGAGCAAGATCCACCTCCTGATGATCGCTGGAGAACTCGACCGGGAGCTCCGGGACCGCTTCCCCGACGAAGGACTCGTGTCCGACTTCGAAGAGACGCTGCACGGAGTCTGACTGTTGTACGCTCGCTCGTCGGTCGGGGTCAGTCTGGGTACACCTCCGGGAAGCCGAACATCGCGACCAGTGCGGGATGGTGGTGGAACGCGACCACACGTTCGACACCGGTGGCTGTGGTGGCCAGCACTACGGCACCGTTCGCCCGGAGCACGCCGTCCGGGGCCCGGTAGTACACGACGGCCGCGGGTTGGCCGTTGGCGGTGGTCGCGAGCATCCGCCAGTCGCCCGGGGTGCCCAGCACGTAGGCGTCGAGCACGTGGATGCACATCGCCCGACCTGCCTGCCAGTCGCGGAATGGCGTCGCCTCCAGCGTGGCGTCCGTCCGCAACACCTTCTCCAGCAGGGCAGCGTCGGACCGCTCGAAGGCGGCGATGTACCCGTCCAGCAGCGCGCGTGCCCGCTGATCGGTCGGTTCGAGCAGCTCGGCGGGCTCCGTCTCCAGTTCGTTCAGCCGGGCGCGGGCGCGCTGCAGGCCGCTCGTCACCGCGGCAGTGGTGGTGTCGAGGACTTCCGCGGTCTCGGCCGCGGAGAAGGCCAGCACCTCGCGCAGGATGAGGATCGCGCGCTGACGGGCGGGCAGGTGCTGCAAGCTCGCGATGAGCGCCAGCCGCAGCGACTCCCGCGCGACCACCACCGCGGCCGGATCGTCGTGGGGCGGGGTGATCCACGCGTCCGGCAACGGTTCCAGCCACGAGATCTCGCCGGGCGCAACTGGGCTCGGCACACGGTCGGGATCGTCGCACGGGCCGCCCAGTCCGGACGGCAGCACGCGGATACGGCGCGGCTCCAACGCCCTCAGGCAGACGTTGGTCGCGATCTTGTACAGCCACGACCGAATCGACGCACGGCGCCGCGATCACCGTTCCTTCCTCGGCAGGTCGAGACCGACCCGTCCACTGGGCCGGCCCTTCTACCAGGTAGACCCCCGCCACCGCGCAAAGGAATCGGCTGCCCCGACTCGACCGCCGGGACAGCCGTAGGTCCGACTGGGCTATTGCCGGGTGAGGATCGTTCTGACCTCGGCTAGTTGGTCGGAGGTCAGCGGGCCGTGTGCCAAGGCGCCGGCGTTCTCCTCGACCTGGGCGACGGTTTTGAAGCCGGGGATCGGGATGAAGGCTTCGCTGCGGGCCCAGAGCCAGGCGAGGGCGCCTTGGGCCAGGGTGCGGCCGTCGGACGTCAGTACGTCGCGGACGGCGTCGAGGCGGCGCAGCGACTCGGCCTGGTCGCCGGTGCGGAAGTTCCAGCCGTGCCGTACGTCGTCCGCCGGCAGACTGCTGTCCTGGTCGAACTTCCCGGTCAGCAGCCCCATCCCGAGCGGACCGCGGACGATGCTCGCGAGTCCGTTGCGTTCACAGAGCTCCAGCACCTCGTCGTTGCCGCCGAACACGTTGAAGTGCTGCTGGATCGCCTTGCAGTGCTCACTCTTCGCGAACACCGCCGCCCGCTCCGGACTGTCCGTGCTCCACCCGATCGCCCGGACCTTGCCTGCGGCAACGAGTTCCTCGAACACCGCGAGTACATCGTCCGCCTTCGCCAGGTCGTAGCCGCCCAGGTGGAACTGGTACAGGTCGATGTGATCCGTCCCGAGCCGCCGCAGCGACTCGTCGCAGGCCCACCGGATGTAGTCGGGGTCGCCGTTCTCCCCCGGCGCCTCCCGGGTCTCCTCGACGTACGTGTAACCCGCCTTGGAGGCGATCACGATCTCGTCCCGGACGTCACCGAGCGCGGCCGCGATCAGCTTCTCGCTGTGCCCGCAGCCGTAGACGTCGGCGGTGTCGAAGAACGTCACCCCGAGGTCGTACGCGCGCCGCAGCGCCCGCTTCGACTCCGTGTCGTCGATCACCCCCCAGCCGACCGGACTCCCCTGCCGCGCATGCGGGCCGCCGATCGCCCAGCACCCCATCCCGAGCGCGCTGACCACCGGTCCACCGTCGCCGAGCGAACGTTGTGCTGCCTTCGTCATCCGGTCCTCCGAACCGTAGCGGGAACGTTTCCAGCATCCTCATCACGATTCCCTGTGTCCGTCCAACACGGAAACAAACTGACCTTCACAACTCGCAGTACTGAGTCAGACGCCGGGCTCGGCCTTCACGCGGCCGGTGGTGACGGCGTCGGCGAGGGCGGCGTGGTCGCGGTCGTTCTGGCCGGCGTAGGTCTTGGCGAACTCGGCGACGGCACGGTCGAAGCGGTCGGACTTTCCCAGGTACGCCGCGATCGCGAAGCGGTCGCCGGAACGGGCGTGGGCGCGAGCCAGCGTGTAGCCGCAGAGCTGGGCGTAGCCCCGCATGCCGTCGGGGTTCAGGTTGTCGATGTCGACGGAGAGCTTCCAGTCGCGGAGTTGCCGCACGTAATAGTCCTGCGGCCCGTCGGCCGCCTCGGCGTGCAGCCAGCCGAGGAAGATGTCGCTCGCCGCTTGCATCAGGCGCTGGCCGACCACGACGCGCTCTCCCTGGTTCACGTACTCCGAGCGGCCGGCGTACTCGCTGAGCACCGAGGGACCGGCCTGCTTGGCCTGCAGAAGGAGGGCATCGTCTTGGACAGTCGACTCCATCAGCAGGATCCACGCCCGGGTGCCGACGCTGCCGACACCGACCACCTTGTGCGCGACGTTCGTGAGGCGGAAGTGGTCGATCAGGTGCCGCCGATCCTGCGGCAGCGTGTCGCGATAGCTCGTGACGAGCTCGTGCAACTGACTGAGCACGGCGTCGGTGTCGACGCCCGCGAGCTCCTCGAGCGGCACGACCAGCGGCGGGTCGGAGACGAACCGCCGCCGGCCGTAGACCACAGTGGTCAGCTTCCCGATCGCCTGCAGATTGTCGCGGGTGTATGCCTTCGCGAGCGTCCGGTTGGCGGACTTGAGCCCGGCCTTCCGCCGCTTGCGCTCGGCCGACGACAGCGCGGCCTTGTACTTCTTGGCCGCCTCCTCGACGTCGAGGCGCGCGTACCACACCGTGAGGATCGACTGCCCCGCGAACTCGCGCATGGTTTCGCGGTAGCTCCGTACGGCAGTCAGCGCGAGTTCGTTGCATTCCTTCGCACTGAACCCGTTGTCCCGGCCGGCCACCACGAAGCTCGTCGCCATCCGCTTGACGTCCCACTCGAACGGCCCGGGCAGTGTCTCGTCGAAGTCATTGATGTCGAACACCAGTCGCCGCTCCGGCGAGGCGTAGGCACCGAAGTTCGACAGGTGCGCGTCGCCGCACAGCTGGACCGTCAGCCCGGTCGCGGTCGTCTGTGCCAGGTCGGCCGCCATGACCAACGCCGCACCGCGATAGAAGCTGAACGGTGACGCCAGCATCCGGCCGTTCCGGATCGGCATCAGCTCCGGGACCCGCCCTTCGGCCTGGGTGAGCAGCAGCCCGATCGGATCCCGCTCGTCGCCCGCCCGGAACTCGGCGTGCGACTCGAGCGGCACGTCCTTCCGCACTGCCTTCCCCCGCGCCGCCCGCTCGTCGGCGCTCAGGTCCGCCGTCATGACCCCAGCCTGGCCCACTGTGTCCGCCGTGACCAGACCGCGAGACGATTGAAAGTCGACTAATCAGGTAAACATAAACTGCTTTGCATGACCTTCCTCTGGTACATCCCGAACCAGGTCGCTCCCGGCCATCGCGGGGACGACACCGTCCAGGGACACAACAGCCTCGAGCGGTTGACGGAGCTGGCCCGGCTCGCCGAGGACCGCGGCTGGGCCGGTGCGCTCCTCGGCACCGGGTGGGGCCGGCCCGACACGTTCACGGTCGCCGCCGCGTTGGCCGCGCGTACGACGACCTTCCAGCCGCTGGTCGCGATCCGGCCGGGCTACTGGCAGCCCGCGCACTTCGCGTCCGCGGCGGGGACGCTCGACCAGCTGAGCGGCGGGCGACTGCTGATCAACATCGTGTCCGGTCAGGACAATCTGGCCGCGTACGGCGACTCCGAGGGCGACCAGGCCCAGCGGTACGCGCGGACCCGTGAGTTCCTGCAGTTGGTACGGCGCCTGTGGACCGAGGAGGACGTCACGTTCACCGGCGACCACTTCTCGGTCACCGGGTCCACGGTCGCGACGCGTCCCGTCGTACGCGAAGGCAGGCCGCATCCGCGGCTGTACTTCGGCGGTGCGTCGGAGGCAGCGCAGCGGGTCGCAGCGACCGACGCCGACGTGCAGCTGTTCTGGGGCGAGCCGTTGGACGGGATCGCCGAGCGGATCAGCCGGCTGCGGGCGCTGGAGTCCGAGCTCGGTCGCGAGCACCCACCGCTCGAGTTCGGACTGCGGATCACCACGCTCATCCGCGACACCACCGAGGGGGCCTGGGCGGACGCGGAGGCCAAGGTGGCGAAGATGGCCGAGGCCCAAGGTTCTCGCGATCGCCGGTGGTTCAAGGCGGTCGGCCAGCAGCGGCTGCTCGAACTCGCCGAGCGCGGCGAGGTCCTCGACGACAACCTCTACACCGCTCCCGGCAAGTACGGCGGAGGCGGCGCCGGTACGACGTGGCTCGTCGGGTCGGCCGACGACGTCGCCAAGTCCCTCCGCAAGTACCAGGACCTCGGACTCACCCACTTCATCCTGTCCGACACGCCGTACCGCGAGGAGACCGTCCGCGTCGGCGACCAGCTCCTCCCACTGCTCAAGAACGCCTAGCCGTAGGTGGCGCTCACGTGGTAGACGCGGCCGCCCCAGCCGTCGGTCGGGAACGAGTCGGAGACTCGGACATAGGCGGCCTTGTCCGGGCCGAGGTAGGGGGTCAGGTCGATGGTCTGGTCCGCCTTGTTCTCGCCGTCGTGGAGCTGCCGGGTCTCGGTCAGGACAGTGGTCCAGTTCTGACCGTCACCGCTGACCTGAACGACGTACTCGTTGTCGATCGTCAGCACCGCGTGCGCCGCGGTAGTGTCGGCCGGGAACGGGAAGCGGTAGACGAAGTAGGAGTTGCCATCGGCGAACCGGTTCTGTACGCCGTTGCTCTGTGAGCCGTCGGCGTCCCACAACCAGGGCGTCTCGGCCGCCGTACCGGTGTCGAAGTCGACGGTGCGCGCAACCAGGATGTCGGCCTGCGCACTGAACGCCAGCCGGCTACCGGATGTCGCCGTCGCGGTCACCGGGTAGTGCCCGTCCGTCGTGCCGGCGGGAATCGTCACGTCCAGCTGGACACTCGATCGCGCGGGTACGGCGTTCCCGTGCGGATGGAGCGTGGTCGTCGCACGCGCCGGCGTCACGGCCCACCCCGCGGGCGCTGCCGCCTTCACCTCGACCTTGAGCGTGCCGGCCGGCGCAGTGGCCTGTAGATCGACCTTGAGCTTGACATGGGTCGGGCCGCCGCTCGCCGGCATCACCACCGGCTGGGCCGGACTCAGCGTCGCGGACAGTGAATGATCAGGAGTCTGCTTCGGTACGGCGGCGATCAGAGCACTCAGCGCACTGGCCTGTGTGCGCCAGTCGAACGCGTTGGGGTGATCGGCATTGGTCAGACCCGACCAGCGCTCACCCAGCCGTCCGGACGCGTCGCGGTCGTGGTCCCACACACTGTTGGCTTGCTGCTGGACGAAGGCGACGTACCGCGGGTCGTGGGTGGTGTCGGCGAGATCCATCCGGTACCGCTGGAAGATGCCCTTGAACTGCTTGCCATTGTCATCGCACTGCCGGTCCGGAGCATCGCAGTACTCGGTCAGTACGCCGTCCGACACCAGTCCGCCGGATCCGATCGATGCGTCGGCCAGCCGCCGTACGGTGGTCAGCAACCCTGGATCCCGGGTCGCCCGCCACAGCTCCAGGCCGGCGCCGATCGCCAGCCCCTGGTTGTAGCTCCACACCGTGCCGCCGTTGTTCTCGCAGTTGCTGTTCAGACCGTCGTTGACCAGACCGTCGGAGTTGATCATCATGCCGCTGCTGTTGAGCCAGTTCCAGCCGTCCTGCGCCCGGCCGAGCCAGCGGTGGTCACCAGGCAGCCGGTTGTGCAGCTCGGCCGTGAGCCGGATCCAGAGTCCGTTGGTGACGGCGTTCTTGTACGTCCGCTCCCCGTCCCACCAGACGCCACCACCGCACGTGCTGGGATCCCAGTACCCCTCGACGTACTCGGCGATCGTGACCGCCATGTCGAGGTACTTGCGATTCTTGGTGAGGTCGTAGGCCTGCACCCAGGTCAGACCCCACCACTCGGAATCGTCGATCGCGCGACTGGTGAAGTTGCCGAGCAGCGGATCGCCCGAGAGATATCCCGCCGGGAACGCTCCCTTGTCCTTCTCGAACGTGTTGTCCAGCTGGGACAGATAGCGCCGGTCGCCAGTGCGCTGCATGTAGTCGCCGATCGTCTGCAGCGCGACCGCCGAGTTCCACCAGCTCGACGGGAACCACGCCTTCACCGGCTCGTACGAACTCATCAGCACGTCGGCCGCGACCCGGGCCCGCGCGACGGCGGTCGCGCCCTCGGTACCGGGGCCCGGATCGGCTCCGGCCGGCTGTGCCGAGGCCAACCCGAGGCCCAGCGCGACGGCTCCGGCCAGGACGGCGCGCAGGGCGCGCGCCGGACGATTCACGACGACCATGATCGATCTCCTCGAGTACCTCGGGCGGCGAGAGTTGGAAACGTTTCACCGCTTCCTCGCGGAACTTCATCAAGCCCCGACAACGATGTCAAGACCTCGGCTCGAAGCGATCGTTCGTCCTGCGGCTCGGCGGTGGCTAACCCCGAACGTGCAGGCCGAAACCCTTGCGGCCCGGCACTTCCAGGCCCTCCTTCAACTGCAGTGACGGGATCTCGTAGTCACCGAAGTTCTGCCGACGGAACGCGATCGGCTCGGTCGTCTCCAGCGACAGCAGCCGCTCCTTCCACGCCTTCGCGGCGTCCTCGACGTCGCCGTCGGTGAACCGGTCGGTGCCGTACAGCACGAACGGCGGCAGCACCTCCAGGCCCGGGTAGTACAGGATCCCGTGGTGGATCGGGAACAGCAGGTCCTCGATCGGGCCGTTGATCCCGCGATCGGTGTAGTGGGACTCCGGGCCGCCGACGGTCACCGACAGGATCGCCCGCCGCCCCTGCAGCGTTCCCTCACCGAAGCGCTCGCCGTACCTGGTCTCGTCGTGCACCCCGACGCCGTACGCGAAATGGTAGGAGAACACCCGGTCCACCCAGCCTTTGAGGATCGCCGGCATCGTGTACCACCACATCGGAAACTGGAAGACCACCGTGTCGGCCCACAGCAGCTTCTCCTGCTCGGCCGCCACATCGGGCGTCAGCGCGCCGGCGTCGTGCGCGCCGGCCGAACTCGGTATCACCCGCAGCGGGCTGGTGGCGTACTCGCCGAAGTCCGCCGCGTCCACCACGGCCTTCCAGTTCATCGCGTACAGGTCGCTCACCCGCACCTCGTGCCCGGCGGCTTCGAGAGTAGAGACGGCGACGTCCTTCAGTGAGCCGTTCAGCGAACGCGGCTCAGGGTGGGCGTAGACGATGAGTGTCTTCATGGTTGTTCCCTTCAACGAGGTGTGTCGCCACAGATGCTCTGCTGTCGAGGGCCGCGTCATCCAGAGGCGCCTCTTCCATCGGCCGGGCCTTCCTGGTATTGGCAGGACCACCCTTTACGGCCGTTGGCTGAGCCATACTTGGCGCGTGGACGATCTGGCAGGCTTCCTGCGCACCCGGCGCTCCCGGGTCGACCCTTCCGCCGTCGGCATCCCCACCGACAGCCGCCGCCGCGTCGAAGGGCTGCGCCGCGAAGAGGTCGCGCACCTGTCCGGGGTCAGTGTCGACTACTACGTACGGCTGGAGCAGGGCCGCGCCACCCAGCCCTCCGAACAGGTCCTCGACGCGCTCGCCCGCGTCCTCGGCCTGGACGAGACCGAACGCGAGCATCTGTACCGGTTGGCGCGGCAGCGCCGCCGCCGCGCGAAGTCGCCCAGCGGGCGCCTGCGACCGGAGTTGCTGCGCGTACTCGAGCTGGTCACAGCTGCACCCGCGCTGATCATGAACCACCGGCTGGACGTAGTCGCCGGGAACCGCCTCGCCGGGCTCCTCTACGGCCGGGAGATGCCGGGCCTGAACACCGCCCGGCACATCTTCCTCGAGGAGGCGGAGCGTGGCCTCTACGCCGACTGGGAGACCTGCACCCTCGACGTGGTCGGGCACCTTCGGCTGGCGGCCGGGCAGTCCCCCGACGATCCGGGCCTCGCCTCGCTGATCGGCGAGCTGGCGATGGGCAGCAAGCGCTTCCGCCGCCTCTGGGCCCGCGCCGACGTGCGCGCCCGAACACACGGACGCAAGGCGTACCGGCATCCGCTGGTCGGACTACTGGAACTGCACCAGGAGAACTTCGCACTGCCGGGCGAATCAGGTATGGAGCTGCTGGTGCTGTCCGCGGCGCCCGGGAGCCCCGCCGAGGATGGGCTGCGCCTGCTGGGCGCGCTCAGTGGTGATAGACATCCCACAGTGAAGGTGGCGGATCCACTGACTGTTAGTGCTTGACGTCAGGTGCCGCGTGTGATCGGTTGATTACCGAGCGCCAGCGTGGGGTATGCGGTGCTGTGAGGCATGTGAGGAGCACTGATGGTCGAATATCTGCCCCGGTCCGCGTGGAACGCGCGACCGCCGACCGCCGGGCCTGGCAACCTGACCGTGTCCCGGGTCGAGGGCGCGGTGATCCACTGGCCCGGCACCGGGTCGACGAGCGTCATCCACACCAAGGCCGCGGTCGCGTCCGCGTTGCGCGGGTGGCAGGACTACCACATGGACACCCGCGGCTGGTCGGACATCGCGTACCAGGTCGCCGTCGACCAGTCCGGCCGGGCCTGGACGCTGCGCGGTCTGCGCACCCAGTCGGGCGCCAACGGCAACAACGACGTGAACGAGCGGTACGGCGCGATCCTGCTGGTGCTCGTCACCGGTGAGCAGCCGACCGCGGCGATGAAGGCGACCACCCGTGCGGTGATCGCGGACTTCCGCCGGCTCTATCCCCGCGGCACGGCGATCAGGCCGCACTCCGCGGTCCGCCCCGACCCGACCGACTGCCCCGGTCCAGCAGCCCGGGCGGCGATCGCCCGCGGTGACTTCACCCCAGGCCACGTGGAGGACGATTTGCCGTACACACAAGCTCAGCTCAGGGCCATGATGCAGGCCGAGATCGAGGAGTACATGAAGCGGTTCTGGGCTGCCCCCACCGGCACCGGCACCGCGCTCCGCCAGCAGTTGAACCGCATCGAGGCCGCCGTCACCCGCGCGGCGATCAGCGAGGACGCCGGTCTCGACCAGCCCCTCGTCCCCGATGCACCACCAACACCCGATCCAGAGCAGCCGGCGGACCAGGAGCCCGCGACGCAATAGGGCGAGGCCCTTGACGGGCCGTCGGACGGGGCTCCGGCTCTCGCCGGAGCCCCGTTGCGGTACGCCGTACGTCAGTTCTTCGCCGACGGTTCGAGCTCCCGGGCGTCGGAGTCGGCGGCCTCCACGTTCGCGGCCTCCTTCCGGTCCTGGTGGCCCGGCCACCAGGCGGCGTGGCCGATCAGTGCGGTCAGGCTCGGGGTGAAGAACATTGCCATCACGAACGCGGCGACGACGATGCCGAAGGAGACGGCGAATCCCATCTCGGTCAGCAGCGAGTTGCCCGCCAACATCAAGGTGGCGAAGGTGGCCGCCAGGATGAACCCGGCCGCGGCCACGGTCGGACCGGCGTGCCGCACCGCCCTGCTGGCGGCCTCGCGCGGATCGCGGCCCTCCCGCGCCTCCTCACGGAGCCGGGAGATCATCAGGATGTTGTAGTCCGTGCCGATGGCGACCACGAACAGGTACATGATCACCGGGAGCATGAACATCAGCCCCGAGTGTCCCTGACCCTTCTGGAAGATGAGCACCGTCGCGCCGAGCGTGGCGCCGAAGCCCAGCCCGACAGAGGCCATCAGGTACCAGGGCGCCACCACGCTGCGCAGCAGCAGGCCGAGGATGATCATGATCAGCAGCGCGGCGAGCGGGAACACCGTGCGGTAGTCGTGGTTCACCGCGGCGTTGATGTCCTTGTAGATCGACGACATACCGCCGACGAGCGCCTTCGTGCCGGGCGGTGCGTCGGCGTGCGCGACGTCGCGGACGTCGCCGACCGCGCTGATCGCCTGGTCGGTGGCCGACCCGTACTTCAGCGTGACTGTGATGTTGGCGGTCCGGCCGTCCTTGCTGATCGCGGCGGGCTGGACGTCGGCGACACCCGCGACCGCGCTGAGCTTGCGCTCGTACGCGGGCAGCGCAGCCGTGTCGAGCCGGCCGTCGCCGGTCGAGGTGACCAGGACCGAGGTCGGTTCGGCGGCGCCGGCCGAATAGGCGTTCTGCATCTCGGTCTGGACGACCATCGACTCCTGGGTCTTCGGCATCGACCCGGACGCCAGGTCGAAGGTGGGCTTGAAACCGAAGGTGCCGAGCGCCAGCGCGACCATGACCACGCCGGAGACGCCGGCGAAGAGGGCCGGCCGGCGCTGCACTCCGCGGCCGAGCGCCGCGAAGCGCGCGTTCGAGGGTTCCTTGCGCCACGCCTTCGACGGCCAGAACAATGCGCGCGGCGGGATCAGCGAGCAGACCGCCGGGAACAGCGTCAGCGCGGCGAGCAGCGTCACCGCGACGGTGATGGCCAGCGCCGGGCCCATCTGCCGGAGGAAGCCGAGCGTCGACACGAGGAGCGCGAGGAACGAGATCATCACCGCACCGGCTGCCGAGGCGATCGCCTCGCCGACCCGGCCGACCGCGTTGACCATCGCCTGCTTGGGCTCATCGCCGGCTCGCAGGCGTTCCCGGTAGCGGAACATCAGGAACAGGTAGTAGTCGGTGCCGACCCCCAGCAGTACGACGATCAGCAATGCCGACATCGAGCTGTCCGCCTGGAGCCCGAAGAGTTTGGTGGCGTCGGCGATGAGCGAGTTGGCGGTGGCGGACACCAGGGTCATCAGGAGGAGCAGCGGCAGCACCGCGAGGATCGGCGACCTGAAGATGATCAGCAGTGTGATCAGGATGATCGCGAAGGTGCCGACCAGCGCCATCGCGTTGGCGCGGGTGGAGGAGTCCTGCTGGTCGAGGCCCTGCGCCGCCGAACCGCCGAGCTTGGCGTCGAGCTGCGTGCCCTTCGTGAGCTCCTTGGCGTCCGCGCGCAGCGCCTTCGCGGCGTCCAGCTGTGTCGTCTGACCGGCGCTCTTGGTGTCCATCGAGACCAGACCCAGCACGTACCGGCCGTCCTTCGACGGCGGCCCGGGAACGACCTGCTGGACCTGATCGATCTTCTTCGCGGCCAACTCGGCGGTGATGCGCCCCGCGTCCTTCAGATCGTCCGGCGTCAGCTTGCCGCCGTCCGAACGCTGGTACAGCACGATCGCGGACGGCGTGAAGGCACTCGGGAACGCACTCTGCTGCAGATCCGCAGCCTGGATCGACTCGTAACTCTTGGGCAAGAAGCTGGTCTCGTCGCTACTCGACGGCAGGCTCGGTGCCGTAGCGGCAATGGCGACCGCGGCAACGATCCACACCACGATCGTCCACACGGAATGACGGACGACAACGCGCCCGATGCGATGAAACATCTCGGTCTGCCTCCGGGCAGTGATTGGTAGAAGGTCAACCGCCACGCTGACCCACTCCCCTGACGCCGCCCAGTCACCCCCCTGACACCACCCCTGACACGCCGCCCCGAACCACCCACCCCAGCCCGCACCACCACCCCGCCCACAACAACAGCCGCCCCGCAGCCGATCCCTCGAGCCACTTACCCCGTCTTCTCGGACCGCACCCCGGCTACACGCCAAGCCCCACCCGCCGACAACCCGGTGCCAACCACACCAGCCCACGCACGCCGCCCAAGGCGACAACAACAGCCGCCACCGAAGGCGGCCTCCTTTAGCCACTCCCCACGTCTGTTGGACCCCCGACCACACGCCAGTCACCCGCCCCCCACAGCCCTCGGCGCCAACCACGCCAGCCCGCGACACCTGTTCGCGCACGCCGCCGCGAAGCGCCGCGCCCCTTCGTCGAGTCGTGGAATGGGGCCGCGGACACCACGCAGTTCACAACCACAATCCGCGACTCGAGGTTTCGCTGCGCAGCCGTACACCACGACTCGATGGGCGGCTGTAGACCAGTGGGATAGAGAGGTGGGGACCCGGGAGCTGCCCTTTTGGGCGCACCCAACCAACTGTGTCCTTAGCCAGTCACCACGCCTTGTCGGACCTCGCCCAGGCTGCACCAGGGCACCACCTGCCACAGTCCTCGGCGCCAACCACACCAGCGCGGGACACCAGCCCGCGCACCGCCGGAGGCGGGGCATCAGACAGCCGCCGCGAAGCGGTGTCCTTTGGCGCACCAAACTAACTGGGTGCACTAATCGGGTGAGGTTACTCGGTTTTGGGGCGTACGGCGAACATGATCATGAGCACGATGGAGGGGATGATCAGGACCCAGGTGGAGCTGATTCCCAGGAGGACCGGGGCCAGGCAGACCAGCAGCAGGTCGAAGCCGCGCATCGGCTGGGAGAACAGGCCCGGCGGGATGGCGCCCATGGGCGAGGCGACCAGAGGTCCGGAGTACGACGGGGGCCGGGCCGACGCCTGACGTACGGCGCCGGCGAGCATGCCGGCCGCAACCGCGAAAGTGGCCGGCCCGTTCCCGATCGCCGGCGACGCCAGCAGGGACCACAGCGCCGCGAAGCCGGCCGGGACCACCGCCATGATGACGCGGAGATCGCGCAGGTCCATCCCCAACGCGCGCACCAACCCGGTCGACCGGCACACCGACCGCAGCCCGTCCATCAACGGACGTACGGCGACGAACCCGGCGAACCCCGCAGCGATAGGCACCAGTACGTCGAAGCCCGCGCCGGAAACCGCATACGGGACGACGAGCAGCGCGAAGCCGATCACGAGTCGCCGCGGCCACCTGAGGATCCGCAGGAACTCCCGATGTATCAGAGCCGACCCTCGCGACCCACGACCGCGCCGCGAATGCACTCGCCCCTTCAACCGCCAGTGCCGACCGGACACCACGTCGGCCAGCATGCTGATATCCAGACTGCTCGCCGCTCCGGCGAGACCGGCCAGCAACTCCCCGCCCGCGATCACGCTCGTCCGGCTGAGTTTGTCGAGCGTCTGCGAGGTGACGACGACGAGCGCCACACACAGCACCAGCGCGACCGCACAGATCATCAGCAGCCACGTCTGCGACGAGCCGAGCAACAGCGCCGGCCCGGACGACGTCCAGTCGCGGCTGGTCGGGGGATTGCCGGAGCCGGTGAAGGTCGAGACGATGACGAGGTTCTCGAAGGTGTCCTGTTGCGAGCGAGGCTGCAGCGCGAGCGCCACCGCCGGAACCACCGCAGCAATCAGCAGAAGATCCGCGATCCGCAGCGCCCAGCGCGACCGCTGGGCCGTCTGCTGCGCCCAGACCGTCACCGTCCCGACGCAGACGAGCAGGGCCGCCATCAGCGCCGACACCTCGGTCACGTCGGCGAACCTCGATCCCAGCAGCGCCCAGATGATCGCCGAGGCAACGAATCCGACCACCGCCACCACGCCCATCACCAGCCGGTACGTCGGCCGCAGCAAAGACGCCCGATTCACCGGAGTGGCAAGCAGCCAGAAGCCGGTCGCCTGCGACGCGGAGACGGGACCCACGCTCAGCAGCACCCGGAGCGTGGTTGCCAGGAGCAACGGCACCACGATCCACGGCGTCCAGTGCGACAGCTCACCACAGGTGAACGACCGGCAGCTGGCGGCGTTGGAGTTGAGGTGGTGGACCACGTTGCCGCCGGTCGCGCCGAGCATGGCGAGGGTGAAGATGACCAGGTAGGCGTCCTCGAACACCTGCCAGAACGACCGGTCCGCGTGCCGCCGCCGGGTCGTGCGCATCCATTGGCGCAGTGCGCGGGATGTCGGGATCGCCCCGAAGTCGTTCGGGTCGAAGACGACCGGGCCTTCTGCTGAGCTCATGGCAGCGGGGTGAGGGTGACGACGGAGTCGGCGACGGCCTCCACCAGGGCCGGGTCGTGGCTGGCGAACAGGATCGAGGTGCCGGACTTCTTCTCCTCGATCAGGCGGTCCGACAGCCACTGGACGCCGTTGGTGTCGAGGCGCGCCTCGGGCTCGTCGAGGACCATCAGCTTCCGGGGGCGAACCAGCGCCGTCGCCAAGGCGAGGCGACGGCGCTGACCGGAGGACAACGAGCCGGGCAGTTGGTCGGCGGCGGGGAGCAGGCCGATGTCGTCGAGGAGCGTGTCGACCAGGTCCTCCGGCTCCGGGTTGCCGTGCGCGCGGGCGAGCAGGTCCAGGTGTTCGGCCGCGGTCAGGTCCGGGAAGAAGTCCAGGTCGTCGAGCAGGGTGGCGACATCACGCCGTACCGTCTCGGCTCGCTCGTCGATCGGCAGGCCGTCGAGCAGGATCTTGCCGGCCGCGGGCTCGGCCGAGCCGACGATGCACTTGAGCACGGTCGTCTTGCCGGCGCCGTTCGGCCCGACCAGGGCGATCGCCTGGCCCGCGGACAGGGTGAACGTGAGTCCCTCGATCACCGGCCGGTCGCCGTACTTGTGCTGCAGGTCCGTCACTGCCAGTCGCGCCGCGGCCCTGCTCCCCGCCTTGCTCACTTCTTGCGGACCAGGGTGAGTCCGTCGCCGATGCCGAGCATGACCACGTCGACCCGGTCGTCCTTGGCGATGTGCGCGTTGAACTCCTTGCGGTCCGCCGGGCCGTCCGGATCGGCCACCCGGCCGCCGGCCAGCGTGTTGTCGAACAGCAGCAACCCGTTCGGCCGGACGAGCGGCAGCACGGCCTCGAAGTACTGGATGTACCAGTCCTTGTCGGCATCCACGAAGGCCAGGTCGAACTCGCCGTCCAGCTGGAGGACCGACTCGTGCGCGTCACCGATGCGCAGGTCGATCTTGTCCGCCACGCCGGCCCGCTCCCAGTACTTGCGGCCGATCGACGTCCAGTCCTCGTCCACGTCCAGGCAGATCAGCTCGCCGTCGGCCGGCAGACCGCGCGAGATCGCCAGCGCGGAGAAACCGGTGAAGGTCCCGATCTCGACCGCCCGGCGGGCCGAGATCAGCCGCGTCAGCGTGGTCAGGAGCGCGGCCTGGTCGGAGGTGGTCAGCATCCGCGCGGGGCCGCCGAGCGCCTCGGTCTCGGCCACCAGCTCGGTCGCGATCTCGTCCAGCGGCATCCCGTGCGCGACCATGTAGTCGTGCAGTTCCTCGGTCACAGGTACCTGATGGCCCATGAATTCCCGCCCTCCATGTATTAGATCGGTCGCCTGTAGTCTCTATGGGTTGTCCGCACGTCGCACACCCACCCCACCTGAGGGAGCACCCCGTATGCGCATCGCCGTCGCCGGATCGATCGCGACCGACATCCTGATGACGTTCCCGGGCCGGTTCAAGGACCAGTTCCTCGAGGAACAGATGCACAAGGTCTCCCTGTCGTTCCTGGTCGACGAGCTGGTCGTTCACCGCGGCGGCGTCGCGGCGAACATCTGCTACGGGATGGCCCAGCTCGGGCAGCCGTCGCTGCTGGTCGGCTCGGTCGGTGCCGACTTCGCCGAGTACGGCGCGGCGCTGACGACCGCCGGTGTGGACGTGTCGCACGTGCGCGTCTGTGAGAACGTACACACCGCCCGGTTCACCTGTACGACGGACCTCGACGCGAACCAGATCGCCTCGTTCTACACCGGCGCGATGGCGCAGGCGCGGGAGCTCGATCTGGGCGCGATCCACGCGAAGTCCGGCGGGATCGACCTGGTGCTGATCGGTGCGGACGACCCCGACGGCATGCTCAAGCACACTGAACTGGCGAAGCAGCACGGGATCGCGGTGGCGGCGGACCCGTCGCAGCAGATGGCGCGGATGGACGGTGCCGATATCCGCCGGCTCATCGACGGGGCGGCGTACCTGTTCAGCAACGAGTACGAAGCCGGCCTGATGGTGCAGAAGACCGGCTGGAGCCATGGCGAGATCCTGGAGCGCGTGGGCGTCCGGGTCACCACCCACGGCGGCGACGGCGTCGTGATCGAGGACTCCAGCGGGATCCTGGCCAAGGTTCCGGCTGTCCCGGCGCCGGGTCTGGTGGACCCGACCGGTGGCGGCGACGCCTTCCGGGCCGGCTACCTGACCGGCCGCGCGGCCGGCCTCGACCACGAGGCGTCCGCCCACCTCGGCTGCACGCTGGCGACCACGGTCCTGGAGACGGTCGGCACCCAGGAGTACACGCTCGACCACCCCGCCTTCCTGGACCGCCTGACCGCCACCTACGGCTCCCCCGCCGCCGCAACCGCCGCCGGAGCGCTCACGAAGTAAGCCCACCCGTCTGCGCGTCCTACTGAAGCAGGCGCCGGCTCCCTCCGGCGTCAGCTGCTTTGCGACCCTGCCCACAGGCCACGGACGTGGCCGATGTGGCGGCGCATCAACTGCTCGGCGCCGTCGCCGTCGCGCGCCTCGACCAGGTCCATCAGCTCGTGGTGCTCGGCCGCCGACTGTCCCAGCCGCCCGCTCTCGACCAGCGGTGTGAGCCCGAGCAGCCGCGTCTGCGACCGCAGGTCCGACACCAGGTCGACCAGCCTCTGGTTGCCGGAGTACGTGAGCAGCGTGACGTGGAAGACCCGGTCCGCCTCGATGTACGCAATCAGGTCACCCGCCTCCGCCGCCACCACGATGTCCTCCGCCAGCGCACGCAGCCGCGGGAAGTCCGCGGCGGGAATCGCCGGTACTACGACCCGGATCGTCGGCGGCTCGACCAGCTGCCGCAGCGAGGCCAGGTCGTCCAGGTCCGCGTCGGACACCTCGGTGACCCGGAAGCCCTTGTTCCGCAGCGAGATCACCAGGCCCTCGCGGACCAGGTCGAGCATCGCCTCCCGCACCGGCGTCGCGGACACCCCGAACCGCGCGCCCAGCATCGGCGCCGAGTACACCTGCCCCGGCTCCAGCTCGCCGGAGATCACCGCCGCCCGCAGCGCGTTGGCGACGCTGTCGCGCAGGTTCTCGCGCTGCTTCAGCCGCCGCACGCTCGGCAGTGGCCCGGCCGAGCCGTCTACGGCGCGATGAGCCGCCGAAGTCCCCTGAACCATCCGTTCACCTCCCTGGTCACCGCTCGCCGCCCATTGTGATGCACTCCACCCCTCAACTCGCGGGTACGCCACCCCCAACGGCTCGCACCAGCTCGGTCAGCCGGGCGAACACCCGCTCCACGCCGAGCCCGTCGTGCTCGTACTCGTTCGTCACCCACGCCTGCAGATTGCCGACTCGGCTCGCGGTGTCGAGCTGCAGCCCGGAGTCGACGTACATGTCGTCGTAGTAGACCGCGGCGGCCACCGGTACGTCGTTCGCCGCGAGCCGCTCGAGGTCGTACAGCTCCGACCACCGCGCCCGGCCGGCCAGCACCTCGACGGCTCCCTGGAACGGGCGCAGTCCGCGGATCTCCTCGAACATCCAGGGGTACATCATCTCGCCGGTGAACAGCAGCGGCCGCGCCTCCTCGGCGAACTCCGGCCGCAGCTTCCGCTCCGCCTCGGCCGCCCAGCCCGTGGCGCCCTCGCCGGATCCGTAGATGCTCTCCTGCAGCGCCGCGAACAACGGGTTCGAGCTGTACGACGACAACGCCATCGCCTGACCGAGGAACGTGTCCGACAACGAATCCCCGTCGAAGGCCTCGTCGAGCAGCCAGTGGATCCGCTCGTACCCGGGTTTCATCCCGAAGTCGATCCCGAGCGACTGGAACCGCCGTACCGTCAGCCGATCACCATCCGGCAGCCGTACGTCGGAAGCCGCCAGCAGGTCCGCGATCCGGCCGACCCGCTCCACGTTGTGGGGATAGCGCTGGTAGAACTCACGGTTCTTCGCCGCTACCCGCGGATACGTCCGTCGATACACCTCGGCCGCCGACGGATCGATCGAGGCCAGCCCGCCAGTCACGTAGCAGGCCGTCAGTCCGTCCGGAGCCTTCGACAAGTAGGTGAGCGTGAGGAACCCGCCGTAGCTCTGGCCCAGCGTCGACCACTTGCGCCCGCCGAAGACCGTCGTCCGCAGGTGCTCGGCATCGGCGATGATCGAGTCCGCCCGGAAGCAGGCCAGGTAGTCGGCCCCTTCCTCGGCGGACAGCGACGCCATCCGCCGCCCGGAGATCGGCGTACTGCGACCGGTCCCGCGCTGGTCGAACAGGATCACGCGGTAGCTGTTCAGGGCCTGGTCGATCCACCCCGTCCGCCCGGGCGGCCGCGGCGCCTTCCCGCCCGGACCGCCCTGCAGGAACAGCAGGCACGGCAGGTCCTCGTCTTTGCGCACCGGGTCGACGAGCTCCCGGGCGAAGACCGTGATGGTCTCCGAAGGATCAGCCCAGTCCAGCGGCACCTCGACGGTGTGCTCCCGCACATGCATTCCAGGAATCGTGTAGCTGGTCATGAAGCCTCCTTCGCCCGGCGTCTGGCGTCCCACGCCGGATTGATCCGCGGTACTGCGGCCAGCAGCGTCTTCGTGTAATCGTGCTGGGGATCCCCGAATACCTGGTCGCGCGACCCCAGCTCCACGATTCTGCCCTGGTTCATCACCGCGACCCGCTGCGAGATCTGCCGGACCACGGCCAGATCGTGCGCGATGAAGATGTAGCTGAACCCGCTCTCCCGCTGCAAGCGCATCAACAGCTCCAGCACCTGCGCCTGGATCGACACGTCGAGCGCGGACACCGCCTCGTCGCAGATCACCAGCTTCGGGTTCACCGCGAGGGCCCGGGCGATGCCGATCCGCTGCGCCTGCCCGCCGGAGAACTGCGCCGGATACCGCTGGCAGTGGTCCGGGTTCAGCCCGACCCGTGCCATCAGCTCCTGCGCGAACGCCCGCCGCCCACCGGCCGGCGTGATCCCTTGATAGGTCAGCGGTGCGGTGACGATCCGCTCGACCGTGTACCGCGGGTTCAGCGACGAGAACGGATCCTGGAACACCACCTGCACGTTGTTCCGGAAGGACGCCAACTCGTTCCCGGTCGCCCGCGTCACATCCTGCCCGTCGAACTCGACCGACCCGCTCGTCGGCTCCAGCAACCGCGCGGCGATTCGCGCAGTGGTCGACTTCCCGCTGCCCGACTCCCCCACGATCGCCAGCGTCTCACCCAGCTCCACCTCGAAGCTGACGTCGTCGACCGCCGTGAACGTGGACTTCCGGGCCATCGCGCCTTCGCCGCGGGTGACGAACTGCTTCGTCACCCCACGCACCTTCAGCAACGTCATGACGCGACCACCTCGTCATCGATTCGCGGTACGGCGTCCAGCAGCGTGCGCGTGTACTCGTGCCGAGGATCCGAGAACACCTGCTCGGCCGTGCCGTACTCGACCGGCTCACCCGCACACATCACCAGCACCCGTTGAGCGATCGAGCTGATTACGGCCAGGTCGTGGGTGATGAAGACCATCCCGGTCCCGGTGGTCGACTGCAGGTCAGCCATCAGCTCCAGGATCTGCGCCTGGACGGTGACATCGAGCGCGGTCGTCGGCTCGTCCGCGATCAGCAGCGCCGGCGAGCAGCACAGGGCCATCGCAATCATGACTCGTTGCCGCTGGCCACCGGAGAACTGATGCGGATAGTGGTCGGCCCGCCGGCCCGGATCGGGGATGCCGACCTGGTCCAGCGCCGCGACCGCCACCTGCCGGGCCGCGCGGCGCGACCCACCGCGGTGTGCCCGGTACATCTCCTCGATCTGCAAACCCACGGTGTAGTAGGGATTCAGGGACGACAACGGATCCTGGAAGACCATCGAGATCGCGTTCCCGCGCACCGACTGCAGCTCCCGCTCCGACCGCCCGAGCAACTCGGCGCCATCCAGCCGGATGCTGCCCTTCGTTTCCGCTCCGCGTGGCAGCAGCCCGAGTACGGCGAGAGCCGTCATCGACTTGCCGGACCCGGACTCGCCGACGATCCCGAGCGTGTCGTCCCGGCCGACGGTGAACGACACGTTCTTCACCACATCCACCGGCCCACGACTGGTCGGCAATGTGACGGTCAGGTCTTCCACCACGAACAACTCATCCGTCATGCCGACGTCACTCTCACTCGTGGATCCAGCGCGGTGTAGACGAGGTCCACCACGACGTTGCCGATGACAACGAAGAACGCGGCGAGCAGGGTGACCGCCATGATCACCGGCTGGTCGTTCTTCGCGATCGAGTCGGCCGCCATCTTGCCGATCCCGTTCAGCCCGAACACGGTCTCGGTGATCAGCGCGCCGCCGAGCAGGCCGGCGAAGTCCATCCCGAAGATCGTGGCGATCGGGGTCAACGCCGGTCGCAGTGCGTGCCGGCGCAGGACCAGCGGGCGACTCAGTCCCTTGGCCCGCGCGGTCCGGAAGTAGTTCTCCGACAACGTGTCGATCACGTTGCTCCGGGTCAACCGCGCGTACAGACAGGCGTAGCCGACGGCCAGCACGGTCCACGGCATCAGGTACGACTCGAACCACAGCACGGGGTCGTCCGCGAACGCCGGCGCCGACGGGAACGGCAACACCTGCAGCTTCACGACCAGGACGTATTGCAGCACGAGCGCGAGGACGTAGTTCGGCACGCTCACGCCACCGAGGGCGAGCGCCATCGCCGCACGGTCCCACCACGTTCCTTGCTTGATCGCGCTGACCAGACCGCCGATCACACCGGCGAGCAGCCACAGTACGGCGGCGCCGACCGCAACCGTCACGCTGACCGGGAGCCGGGTGGTGATCATGCTCCACACCGACTCGTTGGTCTGGAAGCTGTACCCCAGACACGGCGCCGGGCAGTGCACCGAGCCGTAGTCGCGGCCGGCGAAGATGCCCCGGAGGAACTCCCCGAACTGGGTCAGGATCGGCTGGTTCAGCCCCAGTACGTCACGGATCGAGTTGATCCGGTCCGGCGTACAGGTCTTGCCGCAGATCATCACCGCGGGATCCGGCGACAGCTTGAAGAAGATCAGATAGGTGAACAGGCAAACCGCGAGCAAGATCACCACGACCCCGCCCAGCCGCTCCAGCACGTAGCGGGTCATGCCGCCTCTCCTTGGTCGATCACCGCGCGGATCTTGTCGCCCAGGACTGTCATGGACAGCACGGTGAGGAACAGGAAGGCGCCCGGGATCGCGAAGAACATCGGGTCCACCGAGTACCAGCTGACCGAGCTCGCGATCATCTGGCCCCAGGACGCGGTCGGCGGCGAGACGCCGACGCCGAGGAACGACAGGCCGGCCTCGGTGCCGATGTAGCCCGGGATCGCCAGCGTCGTCATCACGATGATCGAGCCGCGCAGGTTCGGCAGGATCTCCCGGAACACGACCTGCACGTCCTTCGCCCCGGACGCCCGTGCCGCCTCGACGAACTCCCGGTTCGCCAGCGTCATCGTCTGACCGCGGATCACCCGGGCCAGGTACGGCCAGCCGAACGCGCTGATCACCACGACCAGCAGCACCGGACGGTTCCCGGCCGGCAGCGAGGACAGGATCGCGATCATGAAGATCAGCGCCGGGAACGCCATCAGGAAGTCCATCAGTCGCGAGATCACCTGGTCGACCCAGCCGCGGTAGAACCCGGCCAGCATGCCGAGGACGACACCGAGGATCCCGGTCAGCAGCGTCGCCGACAGCGAGATCGTGATCGACACCCGCGCGCCGTACACGATCCGGGCGAACAGGTCGCGGCCGTTCTGCGGCTCGACGCCGAACCAGTGCTCCCGGCTGATCCCGCCGAGCGCGCCGTTCGGTATGCCGCCCAGCGCGGAGTTGATCGCCGCCGAGTCGAACTCGTACGGCCCCCAGCCGCTGAGTTTGGTGATCACCGGCGCGGCCACCGCCATCAGGACCACGATCGCCAGGAACATCACGCACAGTACGGCGCCCTTGTCCTTGGCGATCGTGGTCAGGATCCGCCGGGTCGAGGTCGGGGGACCCGCAGCCGCAGCCGGGGCCCCCACCTCCTCGACCAGTGCTGTGCTAGTCCCCCCGATGGTCGTTGTCATCGGCTACTTCCCGGCGTCGGCAAGGCCGACCGAGACCAGGTCGATCCCACCGGAGAACCCGTCGTGCAGGTACGCGCCGGCGATGTTGCTGCCGACCAGCATCAGCACCTTCTCGTACAGCAGCGGGACGACCGGCGCGAGTTCCATGATCTGCTTGTCGAGGTCGCCGTACGCCGCGTTCGCCGCGGTGACGTCGGTCAGCTTGGCGATCTCGTCGATCTTCGCGTTCACGCCCGGGTCGTTCAGCTGGGCCAGGTTCGAGTTGCCCTTGGTGGTGATATTGCGGCCGTCGAACAGCGGCGGCAGGAAGGTCGCACCGGACGGCCAGTCCGGGCACCAGCCGGTGATGGCGGCGTCGTGCTGCTGCGACGTCGTCCCGATCACCTCGTAGTACGTCGCGGTGTCGATCGTGTTGATCTTCACGGTGATCTTCAGCGGCTCCAGCGCCTGCTGGATCGCGACCGCCATCGCCTGCATCTTCGGTTGCGCCCGGGTGTCGAGCGTCATCGTGAAGCCTCCGGCCAGACCGGCCTCGGTGAGCAGCTTGCGGGCCGCCTCGACGTCACCCTCGTGGTCCGGGCTCGGGTACGGGTCGTAGTCCACCCGGCCGGTCACGGTCGGCGGCTGGATGCTGGTGGCGATGTCGGCGAGCGTCGATCCACCGACCGCGTCGCGGACTGTCTGTTTGTTGACCGCGAGGTTGATCGCCTGCCGGACCTTGACGTCGTTCAGCGGCTTCTTCGTGGTGTTCAGGCCCATGTACGTCGTACAGCCGCCGAGGCCGGTCATCGTGCGCTGCTTGAGCTGCGGGGTCTGGATCCGGGCCACGGAGGCGGCCTGGACCGTGCCGGCGATCGCGTCGGCATCGGCGCCCTGGCCGGCGATCATCCGCTCGTCGATGGTCGCGCCGTCGAGCC
Source organism: Kribbella sp. CWNU-51 (assembly GCF_054073265.1). Taxonomy (NCBI): domain Bacteria; kingdom Bacillati; phylum Actinomycetota; class Actinomycetes; order Propionibacteriales; family Kribbellaceae; genus Kribbella; species Kribbella sp. CWNU-51. The sequence continues at coordinate 27,346 of NZ_JBSXMZ010000040.1, read as the reverse complement.
CGAACGTCCACTGGAACGCGTCCGGGTTCGCCGTGCGGACGTCGTCGCTCTTCTTGTCCCACTTGTCGTTGCGGACCAGCTTGAGCGAGGCGCCGGGCTTGTACTCGGACACCTTGTACGGGCCGGACGAGATCGGCTTGCTGTCCAGCTGGTTGCCCGCGCCCTGGCCCTTCGGCACCGGGGTGAACGTGTTCTGCGCGACCACGCTGCCGAAGTCGGCGTACGGCTTCTTGAGGTGGAACACGATCGTCTTCGCGTCCGGCGTGGCGATTGTCGACAGGTCACCCGACTTGTACGGGCCCTGGTACGACGCCGGCGCCTCGATCAACTGCTTCGCGTACGGTGAGCCGATGCCGATCTCGGGATCCCACGCCCGGGCCACGCCCCATTTCACGTCCGCGCTGGTGATCGGCGCACCGGTCTCGAAGAACAGGCCGTCCTTCAGCGTGAATGTCCAGGTCTTCCCGCCGTCGGACGGCTTGCCGGTGTCGGTCGCCAGGTCGGGGACGATCTTGGTGCCCTCGGCACCGGGCGCGGCGCCCTGCGTCGTGAGCGTCCGGTAGATCAGCCGATAGAAGTTGTTGACACCACCATCGAATCCCCGGGCCGGATCGAGGTGGGAGTAGGCCGCGTTCTGGAGCACCTGCAGCGTGCCGCCCTGCACCGCCTTGCCGCCAGGCCCGCCCGACTCTGCCTTGGCCCCGGTCGTGCCACCACCACAGGCGCTCACCGCCAGCACCCCGGACAGCACGAGCCCCACCAGCATTGTTCTCTTCATCTGTTTCTACTTTCGGTTCGCGGCGCGGAGCCATACACGCATGGCCAAGGCCTGACGGTTTCCCCAGAGGAAGTACGGGACGAAAGTCGCCGGCACCTCGCTGATGGCGGTCTGGGGTTGTTGATCGGTGATCACCGGATAGAGCTCTGCGGCCGGTGTTTGTGCGACGCCCGCGGTCAGCTCGAGCACGAGGCCGTCGTCCTGCCGGCGCGCTGTCGCCGCCGCGACCGCGGTTGGCGTCAGCAACAGGTCGTCCACGGACGCCTCGACATCCTGTTGCTCGACGCAATAAACAAGCGGGCCCCGGGCAACGGCAAGGGCATCCCGGGTCGCATCGAGATAGGGATGCGATCCGTGGGCTCGCGGAGACATCGGCAGGTGCAGCCGAACGATGTCGCCGGCAACAAACCGCCGCCGCACCACAACCCACCCGTCGGCCGCCACGACCGGGCCCTCTACTCCGCCGGGAGCGGTGAGCTTGGCGTCGGCGGCCCACGACGGGATGCGCAGGGCGAGCGCGTGCTCCTCCTCCGGTGCGTGCTCCACCGTGATCGTCACCTCGCCGTCCCACGGGTAATCGGTGGTGATCGTCAGGGCAAGGTCGCTGGTGGTGATGTGGGCGTCGGCGTACAGGCCGACGTACAGAGTGTCGTCGCGGACGGCGGCGACGTGATCCTGGAGTTCGGACATCCAGCGGATGATGTTCGGCGGGCAGCACGGGCAGCCGAACCACGGACGACGCAGCGGATCGCCACCGGCCTCGGCTCCGGAGCGCTGCTCATGATCCGGCCGCCGCTGCAACGGATTGTCGTAGAAGAACGCCGTTCCATCGGCCGAAAGCCCAACAGCGTAAGCGTTGTAGAGCACCGTCTCGAACACATCGACGTACGACGATTTGCCGGTGGCAAGGAACATCCGCCACGCCCACTGCATCACCGCGATCGCCGCACACGTCTCGGCGTACGCGCGCTCGGACGGCAACTCGTACCGGTCGCCGATCGCCTCGTCCGAGTGTCGACTGCCCAGTCCACCGGTGAGGTAGAGCTTCGTCGCGACCATGTCGTCCCACAGCCGCTCCAACGCCTTCAGCAGCGTCGGATCGCCGGTCTCCAGGTGCACGTCCGCGGCCCCGGCCGCGAGATACGCCATCCGTACGGCGTGTCCGGTGACGGACGGCAGTTCCCGGAACGGCGCGTTGTCCTGGAAGTACTCGGCCGGGAAGATCGTGTGCTTCAGCTTCCCCTGCCCGCGGCGATCGACGAACAGCCGTGCCTGCGTCAGATAGTCCGCGTTCCCGGTTTCTCGATAAAGCTCGACCAGCGCCATCTCCACCTCGGGATGCCCGTCGACGACCTCCTCGCCGTCCACGCCGAACTTCCGGACGACGAGATCCGCGAAGCGGCAGGCGATTGTCAACAATCGACTGTCGTCCAGCCGGCGGTTCGCGGCGACGGCAGCCTGGATCAGGTGGCCGAGGTTGTAGAGCTCATGCCCCCAGCCGAGGTCCGACCACGGCTGCTTGGGCTGATCCGGGTCCTGGAAGTACGAGTTCAGGTAGCCGTCCCCGGCCTGCGCCTGCTCGAGCAGTCCGACGACCTCGTCGAAGAACTCCCGTGCCCCGGCCGGCGCATCCTCCCGGCCGACCTCGTACGCGAGCCCTTCGAGCGTCTTGTACAGATCCGTGTCGAGGAACGGGTACCGCCCGCGGTACGGCCCGACCGAAGGATCCGCCAGCCGGCGCAGGTTCTCCAGGTTGCCGGCCTTCCGCAGCTCGCCGATCGAGTGCGGGATCGTCGCCACCCGATTGCGCTGCTGCCAGGCACCCAACAGCCCTCCGGTCAGCTCCACCTCCCCCACCGGAACCACCGCTCCGGCGCTCGTCCGCACCGCTCCACTCATCCGTGCACTCCAGTACCGTGTGACATTGCACAGACCCTAAGGTGCTCTCCCACGCCTTGCCAAGCGATTCCGAAAGACGTTTACCTACCGGAGACAACACGCCCTCGCGGGCCGGCGCACTCGATTTGCCGTGATTTGTCAGGAGTTTCAGGCTCCGAAGGAGTCCAGGAATGAGACACGCTGCGGGAGCTCTGGCGCGTCAGGCCAGTTTGGATCTAGCTTGTCTTGAGAAGAAGAGTCGCTACAGACCGTACTTCCCCGCTGACAGTCGGTAATGTCCCTGGTTTGTGGCGAGCGCCCAACCACGTCGACTGCGGGGAAAGGACCATGGCAGCTCTCCCAGGCCACACCGGCCACGACGACCCGATAAGACCCGGCGAGGTCTGCCGGTGAAACCCCACACATTCGAACTCGTGCGCTACACCGACATCAGCGGAGTCTCCGGGACCGGCGTCGTCGCCGAAGGTTGTGTGTTCACCGACGGCTCGGTCGCGCTCCGCTGGCACGGAGCCAACCCGTCCACGGCCGTCTGGCCGGACCTCGACTCCATCCTCGCCGTCCACGGCCACGACGGCGCGACCGTCGTCCGCTGGCTCGACGTCTCCGAGATGGAGCCCGTCCCCGGCACCGACCTGCTCCCCGGCGAGGTGGCCCACATCCTCGCCACCGGCCGGCACACCCATCACCGCCCACCGGTGGTGGTCGCCTCGGCCTAACCGGTCACGTTTCGCCTGTGACCGCCGTACCTACGGGGTGAGGCCGGTCAGGGCGAAGAACTCCTGGCGGGAGCTCTGGTTGTCGCGGAGGATGCCCTGCAGCGACGACGTGACCGTCCGGGAGCCCACCGCGCGGACACCACGCAACGACATGCACTGGTGCTCGGCCTCGATCACCACGCCGACGCCCTTCGGCTCGAGGTGGTCTTGGAGCCAATCGGCGACCTGCTTGGTCAGCCGCTCCTGCACCTGGAGGTCGCGGGCGAACAACTCGACCACGCGGGCCAGCTTCGACAGCCCGAGGATCCGCTGCCCCGGCAGGTACCCGACGTGGGCGACACCCTGGAACGGCAGCAGATGGTGCTCACATAGCGACTGCACCGGGATGTCCTTGGCCAGGACGAGTTCGTCGTACCCCTCGTCGTTCGGGAACGTGGTCAGCTCGAACTCGCGGGGCGTCAGCATCTCCGCGTACGCATCCGCGACCCGGCGCGGGGTGTCCGCGAGATGTGCGCTGTGGGGGTCCCGTCCGAGCGCGGTCAGCAGATCCGCGACAGCGCGCTGGGCGGCGGGAAGATCGATCTCCGCGCGTCCGGCGACGATGTGAAGGGGGACGGACTCGAGGTCGGCCGAGATCGCCATCTGCACACTCCCTGAGAGTTCAACGAACTGCCATCATAGCTCTTACATCAACCGATGTTGTCGATAGAATCATTCCGTGGACACTTCCTGGGACGCGCGCGTGCAGGCGGTCGCCGCTCTGGAGGAACCGACCCGGCGCCGCCTCTACGAGTACGTCGTCGGCCGGCCGGAGCCGGTGAGTCGTGACGACGCGGCCGCCGCGCTGGAGCTCCCGCGGACGACCGCGGCGTTCCACCTGGACAAGCTGACCGAAGAAGGATTGCTCGCGACGTGCTACGAGCGCCGAACCGGCCGCACCGGCCCCGGCGCCGGACGGCCGGCGAAGCTCTACCACCGCTCCGACCGCGAGATCGAGATCTCCCTGCCCGAGCGTCAGTACGCCGTCGCGGGTCGCCTACTGGCCGCTGCGGTCGCAGACGCCGAGACGACCGGCAGCTCACCGCGCGACGCGGTCAACCGCCGGGCCCGCGAGTACGGCGAGGCCCTCGGCCGCGCGGCGGGCGGGGCTCCGCTGACCGAGATCCTGGCCGCGCACGGCTTCGAGCCTCGCCCGGACAAGGACGGCATCGCGCTGGCGAACTGCCCGTTCCGGCGCATCGCCCAGGAGCAGCCTCAGCTGGTCTGCGGCATGAACCTGCACCTTCTCGCAGGCCTCGTCAGCGCCCTCGACATCCCCTACGAAGCCCGCCTCGTCCCGACCCCCGGCCACTGCTGCGTCCGGCTGGTCCCGGCCGGACTAAGCTCGGCTGGTGGCTAAGGGCAAGCAGAGTCAGGGGACGCCGGCGACGGTGGCGTTGACGAAGGCGAAGGTCGCGTTCACGACGCATGCGTACGAACACGACGCGACAGCGAAGTCCTACGGGCTCGAGGCGGCCGAGGCGTTGGGGCTCGCGCCGGAGCAGGTGTTCAAGACATTGCTGGTCGAGGTCGACGGCAAGCTCGCGGTCGGCGTCGTACCGGTGGACAAGCAGCTCGACCTGAAGGCGATCGCGGCCGCGGCCGGCGGGAAGAAGGCGGTGATGGCCGACCCGGCCGCCGCCGAACGCACCACCGGGTACGTCGTCGGCGGGATCAGCCCGATCGGCCAGAAGCGCACCCTGCCCACGGTCGTCGACAGCACCGCCACCGACCACCCGACGGTCTACGTCTCCGGCGGCCGCCGCGGCCTCGACATCGGCCTGTCCCCCACCGACCTCATCACCGTCACCAACGCCCGCACCGCACCCATCGCCCGCTGACCACTCCCTTACGTCCGAAGATGTGAGGGCTATAGGCCACACATCTTCGGACGCAACGAGGTGGGTCAGCCGGTGATGCTCGGGTGGCCGGTTTCGAGGTGGCCGGTGAGGCGGCGGCGGTACGACGTGTCGTCGGTCGTGGTGACCTCGACGTCGTACCAGCCGTGGTCGGTCGGCCAGGACAGCGAGCGGGTCTGCTTGCCGCGCAGCTCGATCGCCACCGTCTTGCTGCCGTACCCGAGGGCGTTCACCTTGACGGTCAGCGGCTTGCGCGAGGTGTTCACCAACTCCAGTTCCAGCGAGTCACCGTGCCGGTCGGCGCGCACGTCGAGTCCGGCGGCCGCGCCGTCGACCGAGCCGGCCAGCTCGACCCAGAACCGGTTCGGCCCCTGCACGGCGACCTCGAACGGGCCGTCCACCGCGATCTTCTCGACCCGGGACCGCTTGACGTCGACGTGCGCCGGCACCGGCAGCTCACCGCCGTACGGATAGATCGCGAAGTGCGCGGGCTCGGCGCCCTCATTGCCCAAGGCCAACATCAACTTGCCGTCAGCAACAAGGCCGGAAACCGACGGCTGGTAAGGGATCGCGCGCGCCGGACGGCGGCCAGGCTCCTGCTGCGGCACCGCCTGGTCGGCCGGCGGCGTCGGCTTCCAGCGCGCGATCGGCGCCGGCACCGGGCCGGGCTTGTCGACCGACGGCTGCCGATAGGAGCGATCGAAGTCGAACGCCGTGGTGAGGTCGCCACACGCGGTCCGTCGCCAGCTGCTGATGTTCGGCTCCCGTACGCCGGTCCACAGCTCGAGGAAGCGGATCACCGAGGTGTGGTCGAACACCTGCGAGTCCACGTGCCCGCCGACCGACCACGGCGACACCACCGTCATCGGTACTCGCGGGCCGAGCCCGATCGGCTGACCGGCGTACCAGTCGTCGCCCTCGCCCGTGGCAGGCCGTGGCGCGACCGGCGGCGGGACGTGGTCGAAGTACCCGTCGTTCTCGTCGAAGTTGATCAGCAGCACGGTCTTCGACACCTGACCGGGGTGGTGGGGTGGGGTCAGCGATTACAGAGTCTCCGGGTCGGACGCGATCGCGTCGAGCAGGTCGTAGACGACGTTCGCGCTGCCCACCGGCGTGGACGATCCGGGGTGCTCGGAGTCGACCGCGGACGGCACCAGCCAGCTGACCCGCGGCAGCGTCCCGGCCTTGATGTCGGCCCGGAGCCGCGGGATCAGCGACTCCGGCTCGGACCGGTACATCGCCTTGCGGAACAGCTTCTGGTCTCTGATCGGCAGCTTCTCGACCGCCGCCGTCAACTGCTGCAGCGCCTCGGCCTGCTCGGCCGGCGTCTTCGCGAAGAGCTTGTCGTAGAACTCCTCGGTGGTCCGGTAACCACCCGGCACTCCGGCCAGGATCCGGTGCCCGAGCTCCTTGAAGGTCTTGAAGTACTCGACCGCGTTGTCGGTGAAGTTGTCCCACTCCTGGTAGATCTGCCAGGAGACCCCGGCCTTCTCCAGCCGTTCCGGGTACGACGTCCAGTCGTAGCCGGCGTGGTCGTAGGAGTACGCCGCGTTCGTGACCGCGCGCTGCGTCGTACCGGGCTCGTAGCCGGTGGTGCCGGACCACAGGTAGTTGCGGTTCGGGTTCGTCGAGCCGTTGACGGAGCAGTGGTACGCGTCGCAGATCGTGAAGGTCTCGGCAAGCTCGTACTGCAACGGGATGTCGCGGCGCTCGTAGTGGGTCATCGTGGCCGATGTCTTGGCCTGGACCCAGTCGTCGTGCCAGCCGTTGGCCCAGGCCTGAGTGGCGTCGCCGTAGCCGTGGGCCAGCGCGCCCAGGTACTGGATGTCGTCGGGGTCGCGGCCCGCGTCCGCGGCGGCCTTGCGGATCGAGAACGGCAGCACCTCGCCGCCACCGGTCACCGGCTGGTGGAACACGCTCTTGCCGTCGCGCAGTCGCAGTGGCTGCCGGTCGCCGTACCCGCGGACGCCGCGGAGCGTCCCGTAGTAGTGGTCGAACGAGCGGTTCTCCTGCATCAGCACGATGACGTGCTCGATCGCGCGCAGACCACCGCGCCGCACAGGTTGCGCCATCGCGGTGTGCAGCGAGGGTGGGAGCAGCGAGACCGCTGCCCCACCCACCGCCGAACCGAGCACCAGGCGCCGGGAGATCTCAGTCATGGTCCGGACCCTAGGCAAGGCCCGTAGCCGCCGCGCAGCCGTCAGATGAACAGCTATCCCCGCCGGGCCACCGCCGCGTCGCGCAACTTCTCAAGCACGGACCCGGTGGTTTCCCAGCCCATGCAGGCGTCGGTGATCGACTGCCCGTAGGTCAGTTCGCGGGTCGGGTCGAGGTCTTGCCGGCCCTCTTGGAGGAACGACTCCAGCATCACGCCGACGATCGCGCGGTTGCCGGCCGCGACCTGCGCGCCGATCTCCTCGGCCACCACCGGTTGCCGGCGGTGGTCCTTGCGGCTGTTGCCGTGGCTCGCGTCGATGACCACCCGCTCCGGCAGACCGGCCTTGCGGAGGAGTTCCTGCGCACCCGCGACGGAGTCCGCGTCGTAGTTCGGTCCGCTGTCCGATCCGCGCAGTACCAGGTGGCAGTCCGGGTTGCCGCGGGTGTGCAGGATGGCCGGCGCGCCGTCGTGGTCGATACCGGTGAAGACGTGCGGTACGGCGGCGGCCTTGATCGCGTCGACCGCCGTAGCGATCGAGCCGTCGGGGCGGTTCTTCATCCCGATCGGCATCGACAGGCCGGACGACAACTGGCGGTGCACCTGGCTCTCGACGGTCCGCGCGCCGATCGCACCCCATCCGACGGTGTCGGCGATGTACTGCGGCGTGATCGGGTCGAGGAACTCACAGCCGACCGGGAGGCCGAGCTCGAGGACCTGCACGAGCAGCTGACGAGCGGTCCGCAGACCACGGTTCACGTCGCCGGAGCCGTCCAGGCCCGGGTCGTTGATCAGACCCTTCCAGCCCAGGGTCGAGCGCGGCTTCTCGAAGTACACGCGCATCACCACGAGCAGACCGTCGGAGAGTCGCTCGGCGACCGGTCGGAGGCGTTCGGCGTACTCGTGGGCCGCCTTCGCGTCGTGCACCGAGCACGGACCGACAACGACCAGCAGGCGGTCGTCGACGCCGTTCAGTACGTCGGCGACCGCCTGGCGACCGTCGACCACGGTCCGGACCAGTGCGTCGCTCAGCGGCAGTTCGTCGTGCAGGGCCTGCGGCGTGATCAGCGGGACGGTCTTCTCGATCCGTCGATCGACGACTGCCGCCTGATCGGCCTGCTGCGGGAGGGTGTTCATGAGTGGGGACCTTTCCGCCGGATGACCGCGGAAGGTCGCAGGCAGCCGGCTGGGAACGAGAAAAGGCAAGGACGGATGTCCTTGCCTTCGGGCCGGCTCTGGTGTCTGCGGTTGGGCGTCAGCGATCGGCTGAGTCGCCCGGCACCAAGGCCGGCCACTCAAAAAATCGCCAATAGCTGCGCTTCACGTGACAGAGGCTACCACTGCCGGAAACTCCGTGACGCCCGCTCCTCGGTCATGGTTGTCTCGTCCGGTGACCATCCGGACCGCGCGCCAGGACGAGCTGGAGCTCCTGCGCACCCTGGAGTCCGCCGCCGGCGTGCTCTTCCGCCGCATCGGGATGACGGACATCGCGGAGCACCCGCCGCCACCGCTCCAGCTCTTCGAGCAGGCCCGACAGGCCGGCCGCCTCTGGGTGACGGTCGACGCCGACGATCACCCGACCGGCTTCGTCCTCGTCACGCTGGTGGACGGCGCGGCCCACATCGAGCAGATCAGCGTCCACCCGGATCACCAGGGTCAGGGACTCGGCCGCCGGATGATCGGCCACGTCGACGCCTCGGCCGCGGAGCAGGGGCTGCCGGCCCTGACCCTCAGCACATTCCGCAGCGTGCCGTGGAACGGGCCGTACTACGCCCGCCTCGGCTTCCAGGAGCTGTCGCCGCAGGAGCTGACCTCCGGACTGACCGACCTGCTGGCGGCGGAGACGGCGTTCGGACTCGACCCCGGACAGCGGATCTTCATGCGTCGTTCGGTCGCCGGTCAGTAACCGCGAGCGGTGTGGACTCGTTGAGGGCTGCAAGACGGGTCGAGACAACGGGGAGTGCAGCAGGTGGTGAGGCCGCGGACCTTCGAGCTGGTGCGGTACCGGGATCCAAGTGGGGTGTCAGGCACGGGTGTGGTCGCCGAGGGCTGTGAGTTCACCGACGGCTCGGTGGCGCTGCGCTGGCGGGGTGACAACCCCGCGACGGCAGTCTGGCCGGACCTCCACTCGGTTCTCGCGGTGCACGGCCACCAGGGTGCGACCGAGGTCCGCTGGATCGAGTCGCCGGCCGAGCCGGCCGGCGTCGACCACCTCTTCGACGAGCTGCATCAGGTTCGGCCACCCGACGCGCTGAGCGATCCCGTCCAGCCCAGCCACGCCCGGGGATGGGCAGGCGCCCGCCATCTCAGGTAGAACATGCCCGTGACGCAGATCTACCTGGTCCGGCATGGTGAGCCGGACTACGCGCCGATCGATTCCCGGGGCTGGCCCGGGATGGCGGCCGACTCCGCCCCGCTCACCGCCCTCGGCGTCAAGCAGGCCGAGGAGCTCGCCGACCTGCTCAGCGGCATCCAGGCGACGTACCTGGTCAGCTCCCCGTTCACGCGGGCGCTGCACAGCGCCGCGATCATCGGTCACCGGCTGGCTCTCGGCGTCCGGGTCGACTACGACCTGCGCGACTGGCTCCCGGACCATACCGGGTCCTGGCGCGGTGTGGCCGACGTACGGGCGGCCCACGCCGAGTTCGAGGCGTACGACGGCGAGTGGCCGGAAGGCCTCCAGCGACCCTGGGAGCCACTCTCCCGGGTCCGGGAGCGAGCCCGGGCGGCACTGGCCCGTCACACGGCCAGCACGGACGGACCGGTGCTCGCGATCACGCACGCGATGGTGATCCGTGCGCTGACCGGCGAGACGGGTACGCCGCACGGCGGGCACGAGTACTACCGGTACGACCCGGCCGACGACGGCCCGCTCTGAACTTGCTTGAAGCAACCGAGTGACCCATGTCACATCCGGTGATGACGTGAACACCGGCTCCGCGTGAAAACCCCTGATCACGGCCCGCGACGGCGTCGCGCGGCCACTTCGCGATAACAAATGGACCGAAGTTCGAGACAACGAGGGTTGAACTCGGTGTGAGTTGAGCATAGTTTTCACCGAGCGCCCGTCCGCGCTCACGGTGAGTCAAGGAGGTTGCCATGTCGAGAGGGATGCCTCGCCTACCCCGCCCGCTCATGGATCTGTGGGACTGGCAGTCGCAGGCCGCGTGCCGCGATGTCAACCCAGAGCTGTTCTTCTCGCCCGAATCGGAGCGTGGCGTCCGCAAACGTGCCCGCGAGATGGTGGCCAAGTCGCTCTGCGGCACCTGCCCGGTCCAGCCCGAATGCCGTCAGCACGCGCTCTCCGTGGGGGAGCCGTACGGCGTCTGGGGCGGCACCACGGAGTCCGAACGCGACAACACCCTCCTGCCCGAACACCGAAAGTCTGCGTAACCCGCGGGGAGCCGCTTCTCCTCCACCCACAGCCGCAGATCGTCCGGCCCGGTGAGGCCTGCGCGAAAGCTCAGGCCTTACCGTCGTCGGGCTCTGCCGTGGTCTCCTCCGGCGCGGCCGGCGGCTTCTTGTCCTTGGGTCTCTTCTTGTCCTCGGGCTTGTCCTGCTTCGGCGGCTCGGGTGGCTTGGTGTCCTCCGGCGGCTTCACCGTCGTCCGCGGGTCCCGGTAGCGATCCAGTGACTTGAGGAAGTCCGGGTCGTCATCGGGCGCGACCGGGCGCAGGCCCGGCTTCGACGGCCGGGCGCCGGCATCGCGACGGCCGCTCGCGGTGCGCGACACGAGCAGCCAGACGATCGGCCCGATGAACGGGACGAACACGATCAGGACGATCCACACCAGCTTGGGCAGGTGCGGCACGTCCTCATCGGGTGTCTGGATGCAGGAGAACAGCGCGTAGACGCTGAGCACCAGGCTGATCAGGAACGGCAGAAATCGGACCACGGTCCAACAGTACGGCGCTTCGGGCAACACGCCCGCGCCACGACGGCCAAGTCGCTAACCCGTAACCAGCCGGGCCGCGAAGCTCAACGGGCCGAGGCGGTCAGCCCTCGCGCGCGCAGCACCGAGTTCTCCAACGGCCGGAACACCAGCAGTTCGATGCCGACCCCGATCACGAAGATCAGCAGGATGCCGGCGAACACCGTCGAGATGTCCGACAGCGACATCCCGTTGTGCAGGAATTGCCCGAGGCCTTCGCCGAGCTCGGGCGAGGTCGCGATCAGCTCGGCCGCCATCAGCGACCGCCACGAGAACGCCCAGCCCTGCTTGAGTCCGCCGAGGAACCCGGGCAGCGCGGCCGGCAGCAGGATGTACCGGATCCCGCCCCACCGGCCGGCCCCGAGCGCCTTGCCGACCCGCGGCAGGATCGGCGGAACCTGGTCGAGCCCGGACACCAGCCCGTTCGCGATCGACGGCACCGCACCCAGCAGCACGACCCAGTAGATCGCCCGGTCGTTCAACCCGAACCACAAGATCGCGGCCGGCACCCAGGCCACCGACGGCAGGCTCTGCAACCCCGAGACCAGTGGCCCGATCCCCCGCCGTACGACGGTGATGTTGGCGATCGCCAGCCCGAGCGGTACCGCGATCAGCAGCGAGAGTGCGAAGCCGATCACGGCCCGGTGCACCGACACCCAGAACAACTCGACGATCTTGCCGGTCGTCACCAGCTGCCAGATCTGACTCCAGACATCAGCCGGCGCGGGCAGCTTGAACTCGGGCCAGAACGCGGCCGCCCACAACACCTGCCACACCACGACCAGCACCACGATCGCACCCACCGGCGGCAGCACCCGGGCCGCGATTCGCCGTGCGCGCGAGCCATCGGGAGCGTTGACCGGCGTGTCCAGCACGTCCAGGCCGGCTTCGACCGATCCCGCTTCCAGAAGCTCAGGCTGCGGCATGGCTACTGATCACCTTGCGCAGCGCGGCATTGATCTCGTCGACCGAGTCAGCCTCGGGCAGCTTGCCGGCGTCCCATTCGCGGACGACGCGACCCGGCCGCGACGACAGCAGGACGACGCGCTGACCGAGCCGGACGGCCTCGCGGACGTCGTGCGTCACGAACAGGATCGCCGTACCGGTCGCACGCCAGATCCGCAGCAGCTCGCCCTGCAGGACGTCGCGCGTGATCGCATCGAGCGCCGAGAACGGCTCGTCCATGAGCAGCAGCGACGGCTTGCCCGCGCCGCTACCGGTGTTGTCCGTCGTCGAGGCCAGAGCGCGCGCCAGCGCGACGCGCTGCCGCATGCCACCTGACAGCTCATGCGGTCGCTTGTCACCCAATCCGGCCAACCTGACCAGCTCGAGCAGTTCGGCTGCCTTCGCGCGCCGCTGCGACTTCGGTACGCCGGCCATCCGCAGCGGGAGCTCGACGTTCCCGGCGGCCGTCAGCCACGGCATCAGCGCGGCCTCCTGGAACACGACAGCCGGCCGCGACGAGTTGAGTTCGATCCGCCCGCTGGTCGGCTGGTCCAGACCGGCGACCAGGTTGAGCAGCGTGGTCTTCCCGCAGCCCGAGGCGCCGAGCAGGCAGACGAACTCGCCCGCCCCGACCTCGAGGTCGACGCCGTCCAGCGCCACAACCGCCTTCCGGCCGGTCCCGAACGCCTTGCCGACCTGGTGGAACCGCACCGGACTGATCACGCTGTCCGACACGGTCTGATCGAGCTCGACTGTCGCGGTCATGGTCTGCCTCCCTCGGATACTGCGTGAACTACTTGCTGTCCAGACCGGCGGCGTCGACGGCCGGCTTGCCTGCCTTGCTCAGTACGTCGTTCAGCGGGCCGAGGTCGGCGAACCCAGCGACGGCCGGTGCCGTCTTGGCGATGCCCGCGGTGACCTGGTCCTTGGCCAGCTGCGGGAACGTGGACGCGATCGGGTCCGCGGTGATCTCGATGTGCTCGAACGCGCGGTCGATGACGGCCGGCTTCAGTGCCTTCCCGGTCGCCTCCTTCAACTGGTCGTTCACCACGGTCTTGGCGGCCGCCTTGTCGGTGTTCGCGAAGTCGATCGAGGCGACCAGGCCGGTCAGCAGCGCCTTCACCGTCTCCGGGTGCTCCTGCAGGAACTGGGTCCGGACGATCAGCACGGTGGTCGGGAACTTGCCGTCCGGCCACAGCGACGCCTCGTCCAGCAGCACCTTCGCGCCGGCGTCGAGGACGAGTCGCGACGACCAGGGCTCGGGCAGCCAAGCGGCGTCGACGTCGCCCTTCTTGAACGCGTCCAGGGTCTGGGCGTTCTCCAGGTTGGTCACCTTGACCTTGCCGGTCAGGTTCTTCTCGGCCAGAAACTTCTTCAGCGAGACGTCCTGGGTGTTGCCGAGCTGCGGGGTGACGACGGTCTTGCCGACCAGGTCCTCCGGCTTGGTGATCGTCGACCGGACCACGAGCTGTGCGCCGCCGGACGTCGTACCGGCGATCAGGCGGACCGCTTCGCCGTTGGACTTCGCGTAGGCGTTGATCGCGGGGCCGGAGCCGATGAAGGACGCGTCCAGCGAGCCGCCGAGCAGCGCGCCGACGGCCTCCGGGCCGGCGTTGAACTTGGTCGGCACCAGCTTGGTGCTGCCGAGTTCCTTGGTGAAGAGGCCCTTGCCGACGCCGACCAGCGCGGCGGCGTGGGTGACGTTCGGGAAGTAGCCGAGCCGGAGCTCGGTGGCCGGGCCCTTGTCGGACGAGGCGGCCGGGGCGGCGTCGCGGTCGGCCCGCGAGCAACCGGCGGCGGCGACGAGCAGGGCCAGGGCAGCCGCGGAGGCGGCGAACAGGCGACGACGGGCAGGACGAATGCTGGGAATGCTCACAGGAAGACCTTTGATTGTGCGGGCGGCGGAGACTCACCGCGGGCGGGCGTGGTTCAGAGCGGGCTGGAACGGCAGCGGGCTGAGGACGGCGCCGAAGGTCAACAGGTCGCGGAGGCGACGCGGAGCAGGTCGACGTGCCGACGGCGGGTGAGCGCGTCGGCGGGCCGGTTGGCGGTGACCTGCATGAGTCCATGAAAGCGGACAAAGTCGAGTAACATGCTCAGGTTTCGCGATGTGAGACGACAAATCGCGAAGTGAGACAAACGATCACTTGAACGAGCGAAGCGAGTTCAGTCGGAAGCACGTGGATCACTCACGGCCGGATCTGGTCACAGTGTTGAAAGCGAGCCGCCCGGCTGCCTACGGTCCTCGAGGTGCCTACCCGAGCCTGAGGAGCCGCCTGATGCCCGAACTGCCGGACGGTTGGACGCCTGGTGGTCCATTGACCGCCCGATCCCTCAAGACCGAGTACGCCGTCCGGCCGCTGGGGACCGAGGTGACCAGGCCCCGGCTGAGCTGGATCGCCACGGCTCCCGGGTACGGCGCGACCCAGACGGCGTACCAGATCCTCGTCGCAACCGCTCCGGAGCTGCTGACACCGGAGAGCGCCGACGTCTGGGACTCGGGCAAGGTGAGCTCGGCGCGGACCTTCGGCGTCGAGCACGAGGGCCCGGCGGCGCCGCGCACCCGCTACCACTGGACCGTGCGCCTGTGGGACGGACTCGACCGGGCCGGCGAGTGGGCCGCGCCTGAATGGTTCGAGACCGCTCTCCTCGACGAGGGGTTCGCCGCCGCGCGCTGGATCGGTGGCGAGGTGGACAGCGCTCCGCTCCTGCGCCGGGGCTTTGCGGTCGACGGGACCGTACGCCGAGCCCGGCTGTATGCGAGCGGCCTCGGGTACGCCGACCTCCGGCTCAACGGCCAAGCAGTGAGTGACGCCGTCCTCGACCCCGGCTTCACGGCGTACGACCACACTGTCCTCTACGTGACCCACGACGTCACCGACCTCCTGCAGCCCGGTGACAACGTGGTCGGCGCGGAGCTCGGCCGTGGGTTCTTCGGTCTGACCAGCCCGAACGTCTGGCGCTGGCACCAGACACCATGGACCGCCGAGCCACGCCTGATCGCCCGTTTGGTGATCGAGTACGACGACGGCCGCACGGCCGAGGTGGTCACGGACGAGTCATGGCGCATCACCGGCGGCCCGACCTTCTCCGACTCCCTCTACACCGGCGAGACGTACGACGCCCGCCGCGCACTGCCCGGCTGGGACGCGCCCGGGTTCGACGACTCGACGTGGTCGACCGCCACGCAGGTGGACGCACCGAACGGACAGGTGCGAGCCCAGGAGCACGAGCCGATCCGCGTCATCGAGACCGTCCCCCCGACGGACGTGACCGAGACCCGGCCCGGGGTGTGGATCGTCGACTTCGGCCGGACCACGGCCGGCTGGACCAAGCTCCGGGTCACCGCCGACGCCGGCACCACCATCAGCCTCACCCATGGCGAGACAGTTGCTGATGGCAACGTGGTGGCGGTCAACGGGCATGTCGAGGGCGACCGGATCCAGCGCGACGAATACATTGCCGCCGGCAACGGCGTCGAGGAGTGGGAACCGCGCTTCTCCTACAAGGGCTTCCGCTACGTCCAGGTCGAGGGCGTGACCGAGCGTCCCGACGTGCTGATGCGCGTCGTCCACTCCGACGTTCGCCCGGTGACCCGGTTCGCCTCGACCCAGCCGTCGTACGAGCAGTTCGACCAGGCGATGCGCCGGACGATCCTGAGCAATCTGCACGGGATCCCGACCGATACGCCGTTCTTCGAGAAGAACGGGTGGACGGGTGACGCGCAGGTGGGCGGGCCGACGATGCTGGCCACGCTCGACCTGGCGCGGTTCTTCACCAAGTGGCTCGGCGACATCCGGGACAGCCAGGCGGAGTCCGGGCAGTTGCCGGTGATCGTCCCGTCCAGCGGCTGGGGATTCACCGACCTCTCCCCCGCGACCGAGTGGCCGACGGTCTATCCGTTCCTGCTGCGCGAGCTGTACCGCTGGTACGGCGACGAGCGATTGCTGCGCGAGCACTGGGAGTCGCTCACCCGCTACCTCGCCTGGGAGCTCGACCGGGTCGAGGACGGCCTGTCCGTCAGCGTGCTCGGCGACTGGCTCCCGCCGGGCTTCGGCAGCGGCCCGGCGCCGGAGGATCGGCGGCTCACGGGTACGGCGTACCTGTACCGGGCCGTGGTCGCGGCCGCCGAGATCGGAGACATCATTGGCCAGCCCAACGACTATCGAAAGGCGGCGGCCGAGCTCGCCGACGGCCTGAACCGCGCGTTCCTGGATCGCGCCGCCGGACGCTACCGCTCGGCCGACGACCCGGACTACCGGCAGACGTCCAACGCCGTACCGCTCGCGTTCGGCATGGTCCCCGGCGAGCTGGTCGAGCGGGTCGCCGCCAAGCTGGCCGCGGACGTGGAGGCGCGCGGCTTCCACCTGAACACCGGCTGCCTCGGCGTCGGCGTACTGCTGCCGGTGCTCACCGCGCACGGGTACGGCGACGCGGCGACGAAGGTCGCGTTGCAGCGGACGTACCCGAGCTGGGGCTACTGGTTCGAGCTCGGCGCGGACACCATGTGGGAGAAGTGGGAGGACGACTCGCGGTCGCGGAACCACTACTTCCAGGGCACGGTCGTGGAGTGGATCTTCGAGAACGTGGCCGGCCTCCGCAACGTCGACGCGGGCTGGGAGCGGATCGTGGTCCGGCCGGATGCACGCGGCGAGGTGGACTCCGCGAGCATCCGGACCGAGACGATCCGCGGCCGGGTGTCGGTGGTGTGGAAGAAGACGAGCCGGGTGCTGTCACTGGACGTGCAGGTCCCGGTCGGTACGACGGCCGAGGTCCACGTACCGTCCGCGGCCGCGTCGGACGTCACCGCCGTACCGGCTCCGCTGGCGGGCGAGGCGTCGTACCAGGACGGGTTCACGATCTACACGGTGCCGGCCGGGCAGTGGAGCTTCACGAGCCGGTCGGCGTGACCTTGGTGTAGAGGAGGTCGCGGCACTCGCGGCCCTCGGCCTGGGCGCGGGACTCGAACTTGGTGACTGGCCGCCATTCGGGTCGCGGGGCCCAGCCGTCGTACTGGTTGCGCAGGGCCGGCTCGGCCTCGCAGATATCGCGCATCTGCTCCGCGTAGTCCGCCCAGTCGGTTGCCAGATGCAACGTCCCGCCGGGCTGCAACCGGGACGCCACCAGCCGCACGAACGGCGGCGTGACCAGGCGGCGCTTGTGGTGCCGCTTCTTCGGCCACGGGTCGGGGAAGTAGATCCGTACGCCGGCCAGCCCGCCGGGAGCCACGTGGTCGCGGAGGAAGTCGAGCGCGTCGCCGTGCAGCAGCCGGACGTTGTCGAGGTCGTACTTCTCCATCCACAGCATCAGCTGGCCGAGGCCGGCCGGATACACCTCGGCGGCCAGGTGGTTGACCTCCGGCGCCGCGACCGCGAGCTGGGCGGTCGCGTCGCCCATTCCCGTCCCGATCTCCAGCACGGTCGGCGCGTCGCGCCCGAACCACTCGGCCAGATCGACCGCTCCCGGCGGCAAGTCCTCGAGCTTGTGGCCCAGCTCGGACCAGCGTGTCTCCCAGACACGCCGCTGCCCAACCGTCATCCGCACACTCCGCCGGACGTGGCTGAACACACCTTCCTGCCTGACCTGATCCACCGCATCCACCAGCACGAGTCTATAGAAGGCCGTGTCTGGTGGTCCCTCGCCTACTGCGCGGCACTCGGCACGGCACCTCGCCGCACTGGCCAAAGGCCGCGATGCTCCGCATCGAGACCTTCGCTCCAGCACGCCGATGCACCGCACCGAGTACCTGCTCGCTACGGCGATGGACCACCAGACACGACCTAGTCGTCCCAGAACAGACGAGCGACGGTGTTGTGGGCGTGGCGGGTCAGGCGGAGGTAGTTGTCGGAGAAACGGCTGGATTCGCCGGGCGGGTAGCCGCAGATCTGGGCGACCGCGGCCAGGTCGCGGGGGTCGCGCGGAAGGGAGTCGCTGGGACGGCCGCGGACCAGCATGATCGCGTTGCGGATGCGGGAGGCCATCTTCCACGCGGCCCGCAGCGTGTTCGCCTCGGCCGGGTCCACCAGGCCGGCCTCGACGGCCGCGTCCAGTGCACCGAGCGTGCGCGTCGTCCGGAGGCCGGGGACCCGGTGCGCCTCGCGGAGCTGGAGGAGCTGGACCGTCCATTCGATGTCGGCGAGACCGCCGCGACCGAGCTTGGTGTGGGTGCTCGGGTCCGCGCCGCGCGGCAGACGTTCGGCGTCCACGCGCGCCTTGATGCGGCGGATCTCCATCACGTCGCGCTCGCTGACGCCGTTCGCCGGGTAGCGCAGCGGGTCGATCAGTTCCCGGAACGACCGGCACAGATCGGCGTCACCGCAGAGCGGATCGGCGCGCAGCAACGCCTGCGCCTCCCACACCGCGGACCAGCGCGCGTAGTAGGACGCGTACGACGCCAACGTCCGGACCAACGCGCCCTGCCGGCCCTCGGGACGCAGATCGGCATCGACCGCGACGGCCGGGTCCGCGCCCGGCAAGGCCAGCAACCGGCGGAACTCCGTCGCCGCCTGGGTGGCGAAGTCGGTCGCCGCCTTCTCGTCCGCACCCGGCTTCGGGTCGTGGACGAACATCACGTCCGCGTCGCTGCCGTACCCGAGCTCGTGCCCGCCGAACCGGCCCATCGCGACGATCGCCATCCGGGTCGGCTCGGGCTCGCCATCTGCGATCAAGCGCTGTGCGACTGCCCGCCGCGCGACGTCCAGGGCGGTGGTCAGCGTCCCGACCGAGATCACGGTCAGCGCCTCCCCGACCGCCTCGATGTCGAGCAGCCCGGACAGATCCGCCGCGGCCACCCGGAACAGCTCGCGCCGCCGGACCGCACGAATCGCGGCCACCGCGGCCTCGGGCTCGTCCTGCCGGCCGGCGGCGGCGGACATCTCGCTCACCAGGGCTTCCTGCGTCCGCGGCACGAGTTCGCGTTCGTCGGCGAGCATCGCGGTCGCTTCAGGCGCGCGCTGCAACAGGTCCACGGCGTACCGGCCGCTCGCGAGCAGGTGGGCGAGCCGCTCGGCCGACGCGCCCTCGTCGCGAAGCTGGCGTAGGTACCACGGCGTGGACCCCAGCGCGTCGGAGATGGTCCGGAAGGCAAGCAGCCCCGCGTCGGGATCCGGCGACTCCGCGAACCACCCGAGCATCGCGGGCAGCAACGCCTTCTGGATCGACGATCGCCTCGACACACCCTCGGACAGGGCCTCGATGTGCCGCAGCGCCGAGGCGGGGTCGGCGTACCCGAGCGCGGTCAGGCGCTGCTTGGCAGCCTCCGGGGTCAACCGCACCTCGCCGCCGGGGATCCGGGCGACGGCCGCGAGCAGGGGCCGGTAGAACAGCTTCTCGTGCAGCCGCCGTACCTCGAGCGCGTGCTTCCTCCAGGCCGCGGTCAGGTCGCCGACCGGGTTCTTCGTGAAGCCGAGCGAACGGCCGAGCCGGCGCAGGTCGGCTTCGTCGTCCGGCACCTGATGTGTACGACGCAACCGGTACAGCTGGATGCGATGCTCCATCGACCGGAGAAAGCGATACGCGTCGGCGAGGACGGCGCCGTCCGTGCGGCCGACGTACCCGGTCTTGGTGAGCGACTCCAGCGCGACGAGCGTCGTGCCGCTGCGGACCGCGTCGTCGCTGCGGCCGTGGACGAGCTGCAGGAGTTGTACGGCGAACTCCACGTCGCGCAGACCGCCGGGGCCGAGCTTGAGCTGGCGATCGACGTCGGCCGCGGGGAGGTGGTCGACGACACGACGCCGCATCGCCTGGACGTCGTCGACGAACCCCTCGCGATCGGCCGCCGACCACACCAGCTCCGCGGTCTTCTCGGCGTACTGCTGACCGAGCTTGGCGTCGCCCGCGACCGGGCGAGCTTTGAGCAGCGCCTGGAACTCCCAGGTCTTGGCCCAGCGCTGGTAGTACGCGAGGTGGCTGTCGAGGGTGCGGACGAGCGGGCCGGACTTGCCTTCCGGGCGCAGCGCGGCGTCGACCGGCCAGAGCGTGCCCTCGCCGGTGTGGGCCGAGCAGATCCGCATCGCGGCGGCGGCCAGCTGGGTCGCGGTCTTCAGCGCAGGCGCCTCCGGCTCGCCGTCGAGCGGCTCGGCGACGAACAGCACGTCGACGTCGCTGACGTAGTTGAGTTCGCGGCCGCCACACTTGCCCATGGCAATGATCGCGAGCCGGCAGTCGGCCGCGCCGGGGTGCGCGGCGAAGTACTCGTTGCGGGCGATGTGCAGGGCGGTCTCGAGCGCTCCCCCGGCCAGGTCGGCCAGTACGGCGGCCACCTCGTCGACCAGCAGACCCTCGGCGAGGTCACGGGCGGCGAGCCTCAGCAGCAACCGCCGATACTCGATGCGCAGCGCATCGACCGGGTTGTCGGCGTCGACCGCGGTCGCGAGCTTGGCCGCGACGTCCTCGACCGACGGGCGTGCGCCGGCCAGCGCGGGGTCGGCCAGGTCGTACCAGTGCCGCGGATGTACGCCGAGATGCCGCCCGAGAGCCTCGCTCGCGCCGAGGACGTACACCAGCCGGCGACGGAAGCCGTCGTCCATCTCGAGCGTGCGCGTGAAGGCGGCGACGTCGTACTGATGCCGCTGCAGCGCCTCGACCATGCCGCACAGCCCGTGCAGCGCGAGGTCCGGATCCGCCGACTCCGACAGAGTGGTGATCAGCTGCTCGGTGGCCATCGGGCTACGGCTGTCCAGCGCATCCAACTGCTCCAGCATCACCCCGGCCCGGTGCGGATCCCCGAAGCCCAGCCGGGCCAGCCGTCCTTCCCACGAACCCCTCCGAGCCTCAGCCACCTCTGCAGGCTACCCAAGCGCACCCACCCGCCAACCCCCGGGCGTCAGCTCTACCAGGCCCCTCACACCTGCCGCGCGGGCTCCCGCGTGACACAATCTCGATGAGCGCGCGACCTGATTGCGAGGGGATTGCGATCAACACACGGAGTTGCCTGGCATATTCGGGCTGTAGTCGGCATGATGGCTTCTCATGGTCATGATGACGGGGTCGCTCGCTGTTCGGGGCACGGTGGTCTGGTTGACGCCCCAGCAGGGCGGGCGAGTGTCCGGGCCGCCTGAGCCGGATTACGACTACGACTACACAGCCACCGCGTACCTGCCACCACGGACGGCCGAGGACGGTCAGGCAGGGATCGCGCTGCGCCGGTTCGCGCCGGGCGCCTGGCGGACACAGGCCGAGGGCATTCTCGTGCCGGCCAAGGGAAATCGGGCCCAGCAGGTGATTCCCGGCTGCCTGGTCGTGATCACCGAGGGAGTCCGCCCGGTCGGCCTGCTCACCGTCGAGGAAGTGCACGCCCTGGCCCCCGACGGCACGCCGGTGATCCCGGCCGCGGAAGAGCCGCCGATCCAGACGCTCACGCAGTCGCCTGCGGACGAGCCGCCGTACCGGCACTCCACGGCCGCGTCCCGGTGGACCTCGCAACACGCCTCGGACGACGCCCCACCGCAGCCCGCCAACGTCTGAACACCTTCTGTCGCACTTCGCCTACCGAGTGTTACCGACGATACATGCGCTGGAAACGGGCCTACCTGCGCGGCGTGGTTGCCATGAGCAACGGCAGCGCGTTCTTCTTCGTCCGCACCGACTCCGCGCTGCCGAAGAACTCCACCATCATCGGTGCCGTCAGGGTGCTCGAAGTGCTGATCGGCTGATCAGAAAGCGAACTGATTGAGCTTTGCGGCGGAGGAGCGACTGCTGGAGTACACGTGGACAGATCTACAGGACAGGTAACAGCTTGTTGAGTTCGAAGGGGGTGACCTGGCGGCGGTAGTCCTGCCATTCGGCGCGCTTGTTGCGGAGGAAGAAGTCGAAGACATGCTCGCCGAGGGTTTCGGCGACCAGTTCGCTGTCCTCCATCGCCTGGATGGCTTCGGCGAGGCTGCTCGGGAGCGGCTTGATGCCGAGGGCCTTGCGTTCGCGGGCGGTCAGCGACCAGACGTCGTCCTCCGCCTCGCGCGGCAGCTCGTACCCCTCCTCGATGCCCTTGAGCCCGGCCGCCAGCATCAGCGCGAAGGCGAGGTACGGGTTCGCCGCGGAGTCGAGCGAGCGGAACTCGACCCGGCTCGACTGCCCCTTGTGCGGCTTGTACATCGGCACCCGGACCAGCGCGGACCGGTTGTTGTGCCCCCAGGAGATGAACGACGGCGCCTCGTCGCCGACCGCGAGCCGCTTGTACGAGTTCACCCACTGGTTCGTCACCGCGGTGATCTCGGCCGCGTGGTGCAGCAGGCCGGCGATGAACGCACGCCCGGTCTTGGACAACTGGTACTGCGCGCCGCCCTCGAAGAACGCGTTCCGATCCCCCTCGAACAGCGACATGTGGGTGTGCATGCCGGACCCGGGCTGGTCACTCAGCGGCTTCGGCATGAAGGACGCGTAGATGCCCTGCGACAGCGCGACCTCCTTCACCACCACCCGGAACGTCATGATGTTGTCCGCGGTCGACAGCGCGTCGGCGTACCGCAGGTCGATCTCCTGCTGGCCCGGCCCGCCCTCGTGGTGACTGAACTCGACCGAGATCCCCATCGACTCGAGCATGGTGATCGCCTCACGGCGGAAGTCGTTCCCGATCCCCTGCGGCGTGTGGTCGAAGTACCCGGACGAGTCCACCGGCTCCGGCGTCGTACCGGGCGCGCCGACGAGCGACTTGAACAGGTAGAACTCGATCTCGGGGTGCGTGTAGAAGGTGAATCCGAGGTCGGCCGCCTTCGACAGCGTCCGCTTCAGCACGTGCCGCGGGTCGGCGAACGACGCGGACCCGTCCGGCATGTTGATGTCGCAGAACATCCGCGCGGTGCCCATCGTCTCGCCCCGCCAGGGCAGGATCTGGAACGTCGACGGGTCCGGCTTGGCCAGCATGTCCGCCTCGGTCACCCGGGCGAACCCCTCGATCGCGGACCCGTCGAAGCCGATCCCCTCGGCGAACGCGCCCTCCAGCTCGGCCGGCGCCACCGCCACCGACTTCAGGAACCCGAGCACGTCGGTGAACCAGAGCCGCACGAAGCGTACGTCGCGCTCCTCCAGCGCGCGCAGCACGAACTCCTGCTGCTTGTCCATCAGTCCACCTCCAGATGTGAAGCCCGCACACAGTGTGCCCCGGCTCTGTTAAGCAGACGTTACGTGCTGCGGGCGACATCCACCCCGTCAGGGCCTAGCGTGTTCCCTTGTGCAGACGATCTTCGGCGCCGGGTACCAGGTGGCGCTGATCGTGGCCGCACTGCTGTGCCTGAGTGACCTGCTGCTCAGCACCGCCCGGTTCGTCCAGTCGATCCGGAAGAAACGGCCCGCCGAGCGGGACGTCCTCGGCCGGCGCTGGCTGCCGGTCCCGGAGCTCGGGTTCGGCATGTTCGCGTTCTGCTGCCCCGGGCTGGTCACGCTCGGACTGACCCACCACGACGCCGACAACCTGCCGACCAGGCAGATCCTGCTCGCCGCACTGGTCTTCGGGTACGCCGGGGCCGTGCTGTCCCGGGTCGTCCGGACACCGGGTCCCGGCGGCCGCCGGTTCCGGCTACGCGCCGGCCTGCTCCTTGGCCTCCCGGCTCTCTTCGGCCTGGTGTTCGGGCTCTCCGCCTTCTGACGCCCGCCGCGCCTGGAACCACGGCACCACCCGCTCGAGCGGCGCGAACGCGAGCCAGCAGACCACGGTCGGCAGGAAGTGGATCAGCAGGATCGCCGTGTTCGCCGCGTGGAACCCGAGGAAGAACAGGGCCCCGAGCAACTGCCACCGGCCCTTCAGCCACAGGATCACCGGCGACAGGAACTCCGCGATGATGCCGACCCACTGCATCACGTGCAGCATCCACGGGTGGTGCAGCAACCACTCCCCGACCGGGTGCGGCCGTCGTACGATCGCCCAGGTCAGGATCGCGCTGTTCGGCCACGCGAGCGTCCATCCGGCACCACGGAGCTTGGCGATCGAGGACAGGAAGTACGTCGCGATCACCGAGATCTGGATGCACTTGATCGCCCAGCCGGCGGCCTCGGACCTGGTCTGATCGCCGTACGACGCTCGGCCGCGGCGGCCGGCCTTCACGGTCGGGAGGACCCAGAGGGCGACCACCAAGGCGAGGTGGTCGTGGTCGACCTTGCCGTCGCTCATCCCGATCAACACCCACCAGGTGAACGCGGGCGCCACGATCCAGCCCGCGATCCGCGGGAAGTAGTTGGTCGCGCCGACCAGGCAGGCCACGATCAGGACGACGTACAGGGCGGTCGTGTTGGCCACCGACGGCTTGGGCAGATCGAGCATCCGCGCCAGCAGCAACGGCTGGTAGAGGCCGGGGTGCTCGCCCTTGTCGCGGGTGTCGCGGACGAACGCGTGCATGTCGAGGATGACGAACAGGTAGAAGACCGTCCGCAACCACGCGACCCGGGCGAGGGCGATCTTCGGCGTGAACCAGTCGGCGACCCGGCCGGCGATGGTCCGGTCGGCGGTCTCGGCGGCGGTCTCGGGGGTGCTCACTTGCGCACCTCCCAGGTGGCGAGGACCTCGGACGTCGGCGGGCCTTCGACCCGGCCCTTGACCAACTGGGTGGTGTCCCGGATCAGTTCGAGCTTCACGTACTTCGGCTTGTCCGGATGCTTGCGCGCCCACCCGTCCGCGACCTGCTGCAGCAGCGAGGGGTCCTTGACGATCTCGCCGGTCCGGGCCTCGATCTCGGCCCGGGCGACGCCGGCGCCCTCGATGTTCAGCGGTACGTCGACCGTCGTACCGGCATCGGTGAGCGCGCTGATCCGGGTGAACGTGATCGCGGCGTCGTCGGCGACCGATCCGGCGTACTGCGACATCGGGCCGAACGGCCAGGCGTCGTCGGAGGCCCGCACCGAACCGTTGATCAGCAGGCCGATTCCGGCCAGGGCGACCGCTACCCGTACGCCCTTGCCGATCCGGCCCAGCCGGACGTCCCCCGCCCGTACACCATCTGTCACGCCCGTCATTAGACCATCCTCGCTTTCGCGGAGCTCGGTTTGACAGACTTGGCGGTAGGGAATTTTCTGAAGTATGACCGCCCCAGAAAGTTTCCAACGTCCTCGGATGTCCCGGCGTACCCTGCTGCGCGGCGCTGCCGCCGGTGGCGTACTGATCGGCGGCGTCGCCCTCCCGACCACAGCAGTCCAGGCGGCCCCCGCGCCGCGCTGCTACACGCGCACGGAATGGTCCGCGCGCCCGCCCAGGTCCGCCACCTCCGTGATCGGCGCGCCCGACCACATCGTCATCCACCACACCGCGAGCCCGAACGTCACCGACTACTCGCTCGCGGCGGCGTACAAGGTCCAGCACTGGATCCAGGACCTGCACATGGACACCAACGGCTGGATCGACATCGGCAACCAACTGACGATCAGCCGCGGCGGGTTCCTGATGGAGGGCCGGAGTAAGTCGCTGTCCTCGATCAACAACGGGCAGAACGTGCTCGGCGCCCAGACCGCTAACAACAACAGCCACACGATCGGCATCGAGCACGAGGGCATCTACGTCACCGAGAACGTGCCGACCGCGCTGTTCGACATGTCGGTGCTGACGTGCGCCTGGCTGTGCACGAAGTACGGCCTCGATCCGCACGCGGCGATCGTCGGGCACCGGGACTACAACACGACCCAGTGCCCCGGTGACGTCTTCTACGCCAGGCTGCCCGAGTTGCGCGACCGGGTGGCCGCCGTTGTCCTCGGCTGATAGGTGATCCATCGGATCAGGAGCTCGAACGGTCCGCGGTAGCCGAGGCGTCGCATCCGGTCGGCCATCACCACGGTCGCCAGCCAGGTCGCGGCGGCGAGCAATGCCGTCGTGGTGGGGGTTAGCGTGCGCGACAGGTCGAGCAGGTACGGCGTGAAGACGACAGCCCACACCACGGACTGGGACAGATAACAGGTCAGCGAGCGCTGGCCGACGGCGGCGATCGCCAGGGTGATCGGACCTTGGCGGTCGTTCAGCCGCAGCGCGATCAGGACGATCAGGGCGGCGTACCCGAAACCGCCGAAGACACCGGACGCGTCGTGCAGCGGACCGAGAATGCTCAGCGCCTGGTCGCTCGGCCGGTCGATCACTCCGCCGACGACCAGCGACACCGGCAGAGCGCCGGCCACCGCGATGGTGAGGCCGACGACCGCGGTCGTGGTCAGCAGGGTGAGGTGCTCGGCGGGACGCTCGAGGATGCGCCGCCGGCCGGCCCAGAGCCCGATCAGGAACGGGGTGATGAACCCGATCCATCCGAGCCCGGCGATGAAGGGCTGCACGACGATCCGGTCGCCGAACTGGCCGAGGAAGTCCGGCGGCAGCATCGAGGGATCCGCCGCGTCGGAGGCGGTCGCCATCGAGTCGTCACTCGGCAGTGCGGTGACCACGAGCACGAACGCGGCCACGATGAACAGCCAGCGGTCCTTCCAGCGCAGCGCCCAGACGCCGAGGAAGAGGAGTACGCCGTACGCCGCGAGGATGTCGCCGATGTAGAGCAGCATCGCGTGCAGGAACCCGAGCACCACCAGCACCAGACTCCGCCGCCACAACAGCTTGCGGATCCCCCACCACTCGGTCCCCGCTTCCCGCTGCCGCCGCACGATCTGCGCCACGCCGTACCCGAACAACACCCCGAACATCGGAAACGCCCGCCCATCCACGAACGTCGAGATCCCCATCCCCACGGGCCCGGCATCCACCGGAAACCCCCCGAACACCCGGTCTCCGTAGATGAAGTAATGCGAGTTGGCCAACGCAATGAACAACAACATGAACCCCCGAGCGAGGTCCGGCCCCAACGCCCGCTCACTCGACCCGGTCGGTCCACCCTGAACGCTCATACCACCGAGTCAATCCGCGCGACCTTGCTCTCACATCCGCCGAAAGTCCCCGGACGGCGAACCTTGGTCGCTAGTCCCGCTGGTGCGCCGGCCATCCACCTCGTGACCGGTGAACGCGGAGTGGGGGGTTTTCTGCCCGATTCGGGGGGGCAGATTCAGGGGATTGTTGCAACGCCTGATTGTTGGAGGGTGTTGTGATGGGGCGGAAGTTGTCCGAGGTGCGGT
>NZ_JBSXMZ010000004.1:663638-1158698 GCF_054073265.1 Kribbella sp. CWNU-51 | reverse complement strand
TGATCGTCCGCAAGGAACGCCCCCACCCCGGTGCCCAACTGCGCCTCACCGACGTGGACGGGCACCGGATCACCGCGTTCGCGACCAACACCGCCCGCGGGCAACTCGCCGATCTCGAACTACGCCACCGCCGCCGGGCCCGCGCCGAAGACCGGATCCGCTGCGCCAAGGACACCGGACTCAGGAATCTCCCATTGCATGACTTCGCTCAGAACCAGATCTGGTGCGCGATCGTCGCCCTGGCCTGCGAACTCACCACCTGGATGCAGCTACTCGCGTTCACCGATGCCGACGGCACCACCCATGAGGCGCGCCGGTGGGAACCCAAACGCCTACGCCTGCGGCTGTTCTCGACCGCCGCAAGGCTCGCCCGGACCGGCCGCCGCACCGTCGTCCACCTCGCCCGCAACGGCGCCTGGACCGCCCTGCTACACGCCGGCCTCATTCGGGTCCGCGCACTCACCGCGCCCGGCTGAGGACACCCCACCCGTCACTGTGACCCGAAAACAGACCCGGCCCGTGGAACCGCGCCCACCCGAGACGACACTCGGGTCCCTGTCCTACCCGACTGCAAGAATCAACCCCGAATGCCGGCCACCAAGCCGCGGCCGCCGCCCGCGACGGAGTCACGAAAGATCCGGGCTAGGCGTCCTGAACCCCCTATCCGACCTCAACCTCATCCCCGAAGACACCTTCTGGGGATTGGCCCGAGGCGAAATAGACCTCTACACCACCGCCCACCCCGAATACGCCGACCGCCTGTCCGCCACCGCCCTAACCGCCGAAACCTTCGCCCGCTACCCCCTCAACGCCTACCGCCTAACCCTCGGCTACAAAGACCTCGACACCCGCCCCCCAATCCCCACCAGGGGCCGAATCCCCAATCCACTTCACTTCGCGGAATCCATCCCACCCATCAGCTAAACGCCGGTTGGGGGGCCGTGGCGCCAGAGGTGGAGGTCTTCGTCTATGCGGATGCCTAGGGCTAGGAGATTGGCTTCGCGTTCGGGGGTGGTGGCCAGGGAGAGGCCTACGGGGAGGCCTCGGGTGTCGAAGCCGGCGGGGACGTTGAGGGCGGGGAAGTCGGCGATGGACCAGGGGACGGACAGGCGGATGCGGGGACCTTTGGGTGGGCGGGTGTGGTCGATCAGGGGTGGGGCGGCGTCGATGGTGGGGTGGGCGATGGCGTCGAGGCGGTGGGTGGTCATGATCTCGCGCCAGTCGTGGGTCCATTGATCTCTCAGGCGCAGGGCCTCGGCGTAGCGTTCGGGGCTGATGCGTTCGCCTTTGCGGACCCGTTCGCGGACCTGGGGCGTGTAGAGGTGGCTGTGGGGGACCAGGGCGTCGTGGATCTGGTGGGCTTCGCTCTCGTTGATGGTGTCGAAGACGCCGGTGGACTTCTCGAGGACTGTCTTGGCGTTCGCGGGGTTGCCGATCTCGACCAGCTGTGCGCCGCGGGCGACCAGTAGGTCGAGTGCGTCCCGGCAGACCGCGGCGATCCGATCGTCGACCTGCTGCCAGGACATCTTGGTCGGCAGACCGATGCGTACGCCGCTCAGATCGGTCGGCGGCTCGAGCGGGTACGACGGGATCGGCTCGTCCCGTGTCGCCGGGTCGCGCGGGTCGTGTCCGGCCAGCACGTGCATCAGGATCGAGATGTCGAGCATCCGCCGAGCCATCGGACCTGCCACGTCGAACGACGGGCTCAGCGGGATCGCGCCGTACCGGGAGATGCGGCCGCGGGCGCTGCGGAGGGTGCAGACGCCGCACGCGGCGGCCGGGATGCGGAGCGAGCCGCCGGTGTCGGTGCCGGTGGCGATCGGGACCATCCGGCCGGCGAGCGCGGCCGCTGATCCGCCGGACGAACCACCAGGGGTACGGCGTACGTCCCACGGGTTGGCCGTCGGCGTCGACGCCGTACCGTAGGCGAACTCGTGGGTCGTGGTCTTGCCGAGCAACCCGGCGCCGGCGGCCGACAGGCGTTCCCAGACGGCGGCGTTCTCAGCCGGGACGTAGTTGGCCAGGACCTGGCTGCCCGCGGTGGTGAGCACGCCCTTGGTGAGGAACACGTCCTTCACCGCGACGGGTACGCCGGCCAGGGGGCCGACCGGCTCGCCCGTCACCCGGGCCTGGTCGGCACGGTCGGCGGCTTCCAGCGCGAGGTCGGGAGTGCGGGTGACGAATGCGCGAACCGATGATTCGGACAACTCGATCCGGCGCAGGCAATCCTCGACGAGTTCACGCGCGGAGAGTTTGCGCTGCCCCAATAACGGGAGCACCTCGGTCAGGCTGAGATCCGCGGCGGAGTCACTCACGTCTGCGAGCCTACGGAAAATACCCGCCCGGGGGAGTCCCGGGCGGGTGTCGAGGGGTACTGCGGGGATGCTGCGGTCAGTGCCCCATGGCGGTGGCGACGTTGTACAGGCCGAAGCAGAAGACCATGACCACCCCGAAGAGCAGAATGAACAGAATCTGTTTCCAGAAGGAGATCAAGAGCACCGCACTGGCCAGCACGACAACGGTCGCGACGAATTCGTTGGGAGGCATGGCGTTTCCTCTTTTCCTTCGATTCACTTCCCTTGAGTTCTTGTCTTTCGCCGCTCACTGGTTAGAGTTGGGCGGCGGCTCGGCGTTACTGGTTACGCTTTCAGTGAACGCCGCGACAATCGGTTGTCAATCCATATACATTGGCACGACTTTCTTTGTCCGGACATGATTTTGGCAACCTCGCGCCGGCGCGCACCGGAGCTTTGGCAGGCGGCGTTGATACGCTGGCGGCTTTCCCGGTATCGCTTTGCGCCAGTTGGCAGACCCGGCCTGCCAACTGGCAGGAACTGGCACAACACGCCGCCAAAACTCGTCCGGTTGGGAAGTTGCGAGGACGCGGCAACCGTCCGCTAGCATTCCGGGTGTGGTGATCAGCGCCGCCGGCCCGGCGGCTATGGCGGACGTCCCACCGCCTCCAGTTCCAGCAGTCGTCCACTCCCAGGCAGCCAGGTTCTCGCTCGACGATTGCCGGAGGCATGCACCGGGGTTCGCCGACCTGCTGCTCGACGCCGTGCAGCGGCACGACGTCCCGAGCCGTGCGCTGAGCGTGCGCACGCTGCTCCATCTGCCCCGGCTGGCACGGCCGAACGGGACCATCGGACGCAATGCGGTGATCGCCGAACTGAATCGCAATGCGGCCCGTCTGCAGCGCGATCAGCAGGCGATAGAAGACCTCATTCCGAAAGACAAGTACGAGCTCACCGACCTGCGTTTCGTGCGGCTCGGGAATACCGATGCCGACCAGATATTCAGTCGTCTGCATTACCTGCGCAGCGCCCGTGCAGGCTCGGTGAACTTCGCGCTGGTGGACCCGGTGAACAAGCTCCCGGTCACGCTCTGCAGTGTTTCCCCGCTGGAATGGATGCGGGTCGGCAAGCAGTTGCAGGCGCAGTTCGGCGTACCGCTCGGCGCGGCCTGGGACGTGTCCCGGGTGTATTCGTTCGACGTCGCTCCGGTGAATGCGATCTCGTATCTGCTGTCGAAAGTCCGGCAGGTGATCCGGCGCGAGATTCCCGGCGTACAACTGCTGACCACCGCGGTCGACCCGAATCTCGGATTCGTCGGATCCAGCTACCGGGCCGCCAACTGGCAGCAGTGGATGTCGATCGAGGCGCGGCCTTATCTGTACGTCGACGGCATCTACGCCAGCCCACGTCAGCTCCGGACCCGGTACGGCGGCGCGAACCTGGCCGAACTGCGTCGCGCCAACCCCGGCGGCCGCTTCGAGCAGAGCCGCGCCAAGCTGCTGGACTCAGTGATCTACTGCTGCCGCCTCCGCGGCATCACCGAGCCCGTCCCGCTCGAGAACCAGCGCCGCCTCCGGCGCTAGCCCAGGCCACCGCCGGTCACCGTGAACGGCGAGCGGGACAGCAGCGCGTCGATGCGTTTGCGGTCGGGCATCGAGTTGGACAGCGGGAAGTCGGCGGACGCGCAGGACATCGCGGCGGCCGCCCACAGCGCCACCTCGCCGGTGAACTTCCGGTCGTTGTCGATCAGCCTGGCCGCCAACGCCGCGCAGAAGGCGTCACGCGAGGCCGACGACTCCTTGTAGATCGACGGGATGATCGGCACGCTGAGCACCTCGTGGGCAGGGCCGGAGTACACCGTGCATCCGCCGTTGACCAGCAGGCAGAGGGTCTCCACCCCGAAGGCGAGCAGGTTCCGCGCGACTGGATCCGGGTCGAACGGGCTGAGGCCCTGCGACGCGAAGTGGCCGAGCTCCCAGGGGTGCGCGACCAGGTAGTCGATCCTCGGGAAGGCATCCCGCGAGATGCGTTCGTCGACGTACGGCTGTCCTGGCGTCACGATCACCAGTGGCCGACTGGCTGGGGTGCGATGGGCCAATGCGAGCGTTTGCTGCATCGTCTCCCGCGGGACCTCGAAGGTCATCAGCAACGCGTCGCAGCCGGCCAGGTGGTCGTACCGCTCGTCCATGTCCTCGGGCTCCAAGAACACCTCGGCCTGGTTGCGCCAGTTGACCGCGATGCTGTCGCCGAGCTCGCGTTCGAAGACGCCGGTGAACGGCGTACGGCGGCCGCGGACGCGCTTGACCAAGGACGTGTCGACACCCTCGTCGCGCAGGTACTGCAGGATCTCTTCGCCGAAGCGGTCGTCGGTGACCGCAGCGATCAGGGAGGTGTGCAGACCGAGCCGAGCGGCCGCGACCGCCTGAGACAGCGCCTTGCCGCCGGGGGAGAGGTCGAAGCCGTACGCCTCAGTCGACGTCTCGGGAGCCGGCAGCGCCTTGATGCGGAACGTCGCGTCCATGACCGCGCCGCCGACGACGATCACACGGCCTTTCCGTGGAGTGTCGGCGGTCGGGGCGGCGTCGAGCATCGCGACGGTCTTCGAGCCGACGGAGTAGATGTCTCGGCGGATGAGTTGGTTGGCGAGCTCCCGGAGTACGGCGGGTTCGGTGGTGCCGCGGAGAGCTCGGTCGCTGGGGGCCTCGCCGGGCTTGTGACCGAGGGCCTGGTGGAGGCGGTGCCAGTTGTTGAGGAGGGTCTCGCGGCGGCGGCCCAGGGAGGTGCTGTAGAGCCCGAGAGTGATGCGCTCCTCGATCCCGGCGCGTGTGTAGGTCTCCGTATGCAGTCCGAGGGCCAAGATCGCGTCGGCGACGATCTGATGGGTGCCGTTGAGGTCGTCGCCGACGCAGGTGGCGACCAGGTCGAACGCGGCCGACGCAGGGTCGAGCTCGTGAACCGAGGCGAACCGGCGGGTGGCCGCGAGCTCCATCAGAGGTGCTGCGATGCCGGACCGGCCGGCGTGCAGTCGAGCGGTGGTGAGGCCGTCATGGGTGCGGAGTTTCTCGAGCACGCTGGCAAGCAGCAGTACATCCGCGGTCTGCTTGTCGCTGCGGTTCGTCATCCGGCCCCCGGGTCGTGATTCTCCTCGAACCAAGTATGCGGACCAGCAGGCCATCCGGGAAACCGAGCGCGCGCGTCACCGCAGGGCGGTGACCCAGCGGGCGGCTTGTTTGGCTTGGGTGAGGCGGCGTTCGTAGGTGGCGCCGACGGTGAGGAGGATGGTGCCGGCGGCGCCGAGGGTGATCCAGCGGGGGATCAGCGGGGCGACCTCGAGGAACTGCCAGACGCCGATCTTGGCGAGGACCGCGGCGCCGATGACGAAGGGGGCCTGGAGGCCGCGGTAAACACCGACCAGGATGACCGCGAGCGCGGCGGCGACGACCAGGGGCACCCGGATCCAGTTGTCGTTGCTATCGGCAAGCAAAGCGGAAGGAACCAGCCCGATCAGCAGGCCGGGGCCGAGGTAGACCCAGCTGGATTCGTTGCGCCAGGCCAGTACGCCGATCGCGAGCATGACGACCGCCGGCGGGACCGTGAACCACTCGACCGTGGTTGCTCCGGAGGCGACGACGAAGGCCGTGTTGGCGATGATCAGCAGCAGGCCGGCGACCAGCAGTCCGATCCGCCGCACCGGATTCATGCCATAGGCAACCAGCGGTGCCGCCGCAATGGTCAGTACGACGCCGGTCGCCGTGTCGGCGGCGGTCACCATCACGGCCATGAGTTGCGCGAGCAGGACGGCAAGCGCCGCAGTACTCATCAACACCCGCTCCAGCGGCTGACCGACGTACCGGCACGCGAGTCCGATGCCGGCCGCGCCGACGACCGCGAGACTGACCGCGGCGGCCCAGAGGCCGATGTACTCGTCGCCGGCGCACAGCAGGATCGCGATCTGCGCGGCAAGCGATGCGACTCCCGCGGCCGGGACCGCGTCGACGACCTTGCGCACAGCGGCGAAGACCGCCAGTACGGCGACGATCGCCGCGAGGAAACCGAGTTGCCGGATGTCGTCCCGTGCCAGGCAGAAGAGGAGGTCGACCGCAGCCACGGTGATGATGCCGACGTGCAGGATGAGGGCGAGCTTGCCGGTTCGACGGGCCAGCACGATCTCCGTGATCCCCAGGACGGTGAGGACGCCGGTGGTCAGCCAGCGGCCGGGTCCGGGGATCTGCGGGAGACAGGTGGCGACGGCGAACCCGGCCCCGGCGGCGCAGACGGACTCGCCAAGTCCCCACTGGACCGAGGCGGGGAGCGGGCGCTTGCGGAGGATGACCAGGCCGGTCGCGGCGGCGAGACAGACGACGGCGGCCGTCGCGACCGTCTTCAGCAGCTCCGCGTGCGTGGGGACCGGGCCGAGGTCGAGGTAGCCGCCGGTGGAGTACGTCGCGAGCAGGCCGACGAAGGTTCGGGTCATGCCGGCGAGCAGGATGCCGCAGAAGACCACGGCCGAGGTGATCGCGCCGGTACGACGGACGACCGTGGTGCCCTTGGCCGACAGGATCAGCGTGATGACCACCTGGGCCAGGAGAGCGGCGAGCAGCACCGGGAGGCTGGTGCGGTCGATCAGGACCAGCGCCAGCGGAAGCTGACCGGCGATGACGGTGGTGACACCGTACGTGACGACCTTCGGTGCCATCCGCGTCATCAGGAGGTTGATCAGGGCAAGGGCTCCGAAGACGATCGCGCTGTAGGTGAACCAGTCGATGCCGTCCAGCGAGCCGAGGCCCAGGGCGCGGACGCCGTACAGGTCGACCGTGAGCAGGCCGCAGCCGAGAATCGCGAGGGCCTCGGCGGTGCCGGCCAGGGAGCGCCGGCTCGCGGGGACGGAGCCCGCGAAGGCGAGGGCGGCCAGGGTGCCGATGATGCCGGCCTGCAGGGAGACGGGAAGGCTGTCCCAGTTGACGGCCAGGAAGGTGACACCGGCCGCGAGGAGCAGCAGTACGCCGAGGCTCAGCAAGGTGCCCTGTGGACTCAGGTGTCGCGCCTTGTGGGTGGGCTTGGGCTGCCGAGGCGGCTCCGGCAGGCGGTGCGGCGCGCCAACAGACTCGTACGGCGGGGCCGGCCTGGTCGTTCGAGCTGCGACCGGTGCGGGTTTCGGAGTGACGACTCCCCGGGGCGGAGGCGCCGGGAACTGAGGCTGCGGTGCGGGTTGCACAGGCTGCACGGGCTCGAGGCTGAGCTGCAGCGGAGTGTGGCACGTCGGGCAGGTGATTGCGGCGGTCGGCATCGCGTCCTCCTGAGGCTCACTTCACTATCCCGAGGAGGAACGGATGCCTGCGTGAGTACGTCTACTCAACTTGTGACGTAGGCTGCTGCGGTCTGCCGGTCGTCCAGACCGGCGTGACGAACACGGGGAGCAACATGAAGACTGGACACGTCGAGCTCGCGAGAGCTCAGCAGGACCGTTGGCAGACGGCGTACGCACACCATCCGCAACTGCACGGATCGGAGCCGTCGGCCGCCGCGCAGTGGGCGGCCGAGGCGTTCGGTGCCGCAGGCATCGATGACGTGCTCGAGCTCGGCGCCGGGCATGGTCGCGACGCGCTTTTCCTGGCCAGACAGGGTTTCAGCGTGCACGCCACCGACTTCAGCGAGTCGGCCCTCGACCAGTTGCGCCTGGAAGCACAGCGTGAGGGCCTGGACGACCGCGTCACGGCCGCGCTGCACGACGTCCGCGATCCGTTGCCGCCGGCCGACGCCACGGTCAACGCGGTGTTCGCGAATCTCCTGCTGAACATGGCGTTCTCCCGGGCCGAACTGCGATCCCTGGTCGCCGAGATCCACCGCGTGCTCTGCCCTGGCGGGCTTTTCGTGTACGCCGTGTGGTCGGTGGCGGACCGGTGTTCGGGGAATTGGCAGCAACTGGACGGCGGCCTGTCGGTGCACGACGGTTTCGTCGGGCGGTTCTTCGACGAGCAGTTGGTGGCCGAGTTGGCCGATCAGTGGGAGTTCGGCGAGGCAACGCCGTACGACGAAGGCCGGCGGCGGCTGTGGCGCGTCACGCTGACCAAGCCGGAAGGCTGAGCTGACCCGACGGCAAGCTGAAGCCGGCTCTAGCTGTCGGTCGGTTCCGAAAAGGTCAACTTGGCTCTGGCCCCGGCGCGGGAGATTGCGGTGTGGTCACCAAAGCGAAAAGTTGCATTGACGAACCCCGACCGGTTCCGACAGGCTCTGTCCGCGTCTCACCTTCGACCATCGGAGAATCAGCAATGCAGTGGTACATCGACGTTCTCAAGAAGTACGCCGTGTTCAGTGGCCGGGCCCGGCGCAAAGAGTACTGGTTTTTCGTGCTCTTCAACGTGATCGCCTCGATCATCCTGGGCATCGTGGACAAGATCATCGGCACGGACTACGGCAATGGTGGCAGTGGCATCCTGTCCACGATCTACAGCCTCGCGGTGCTGCTGCCGTCGATCGGTGTGGCGATCCGGCGGATGCACGACACCAACCGCAGCGGCTGGTGGATCCTGATCAACCTGATCCCCTGCATCGGCTGGATCTGGTTCATCGTGCTGGCGGCCCAGGAGGGTGGGGCCGGTGACAACCAATACGGTCCCGACCCGAAGGCGGCTGAGCGCTTCGGCCAGCCGGGTGCCGGCCCTGCCGAGCCGGGCTACCCGACTGTCTGACCCCAGACATGCAGAACGCCCCGCGAGCTACTCGCGGGGCGTTCTGCTGTCTTCAGCTGGCCTGGCTGACGCTCGACATGTTGAAGTCGGGGACCAGAAGCGGCGGTGTCGCGGTCCGGGAGAAGTAGTCGCCCCACTCCCGCGAGAACGACGGGACCGTGGCGCCCGCGGTGGTGAAACGAGTGAGTAGGTCGACCGGGCTCTCGTTGAAGCGGAAGTTGTTCACGGCACCGATCACCTCGCCGTTCTCCACCAGGTAGACGCCGTCGCGGGTCAGGCCGGTGAGCAGCGATGTCTGCGGGTCGACCATCCGGATGTACCACAGGCAGGTCAGCAACAATCCGTGCTCGAGCCCGGCGACCAGGTCGTCGGTCGATCCGGAGGCGCCGTCGACGGACAGCACATAGTTGCCGATCGCCGGTGTCGCGGCCGGAGCCTCGATCAGCGCGGCTGTATGCCGGCTGGTCATCAGGTGCTCGAGCT
The DNA here is from genome assembly GCF_054073265.1 of Kribbella sp. CWNU-51. Lineage (NCBI taxonomy): Bacteria > Bacillati > Actinomycetota > Actinomycetes > Propionibacteriales > Kribbellaceae > Kribbella > Kribbella sp. CWNU-51. The sequence continues at coordinate 1,149,232 of NZ_JBSXMZ010000004.1, read as the reverse complement.
TGCCGCCGCGGATCCAGTCCGTCGCGGTCAGCGTCAGCCCGTTGTCGAAGACGCTCGACGATCCGCCGGATGACCGGGCCACCGCGAACGGGAAGGTTTCGAGGCCGGGCAGCTGCGGGTCCGACACCAGGTTCACCGACTGCGACGACAATGTGTCACCGAGCCGCGTGCCGCCCGCCGGCTTGGAGAAGACAGTGCGCCCCTCGAAGGCCTCGCGCCCGTCCAGCTGCCAGTACAGGTACGTCATCAGGTCCGCGACAGCGGCCGGCGGGAGCACAGTCGCATGCCGGCCCGGCTCGACCGAGACGGTTCGCGTCGCCCAGCCGAGCCGGCGGGTGAGCTCGGCGTCGAGCCCCAGCGCGTCGATGTCGGCGAAGTCGCGGGTGGCCGCGCCGACCCAGGCCGACTGGCTCAGGTCACCCGACTTGCCGGTCGCGGTGACGTGCCCGCGGGGGAGCGCCTGACGCAACCGCAGTCCGGCGGACGAACCGACGTACAGGGTGACGACCTCGTGGTCGGCGAACCCGTAGAGCCAGCGGCCCTCCTTGGTCGCCCGCTGCAGCGTCTCACCGAGAGCGGGAGCGAACTTCGAGTAGACGTTGACCGACGTTTCCTCCGGCTCCGCGTCCCAGTCCTCGTCGGCGGTGCCGTCGACGAGGGGGCGGGCGTCTTCGGCCGGGCTGGACGCGCGGGCGGTCGCGACGGCGGCCGATACGACCTCGCGCAGCGACGCCTCCGTGACCGACGAGCGGCCGACCACCCCGGCCGCCGTACCCTCGCCCGCGCCGACCGTGGCGATCACGGTCACGCTGGTGCCGCGCATCGCGCCGTTGGTGGTGAGGGTGTTGTTCGCCCAGCGCAGGTTGGCGCTGGAGGTCTCGGCGACGATGACGACGCAGCCGTCGGCGCCCTCGGCCGCGGCCAGGGCGAGACCCCGCTCGATCGTGTCCTGCGGGGTGAGCTGAATGGCGGTCGTCACCGGCCGGCCTCCTGCGTGGTGTTGAGAATGCGGACGCTGCGGAACAAGGCGGACGGGCATCCATGGCTGACCGCACCGGACTGCGCGGGCTGGGCCTTGCCGCAGTTCAGCGCGCCACCGAGAACGTACGTCTGCGGGCCGCCGACCGCCTCCATGGACCCCCAGAAGTCGGTGGTGGTCGCCTGGTAGGCCACATCGCGCAGCTGGCCGTCGAGCTTGCCGTCGGTGATCTTGTAGAACCGCTGCCCGGTGAACTGGAAGTTGTACCGCTGCATGTCGATCGACCAGGACTTGTCGCCGACGATGTAGATCCCGTTCTTGACCCGGCTGATCAGCTCCTCGGTGGACGGGCCGTCTGCGGCGGGCTGCAGGGAGACGTTGGCCATCCGCTGAATCGGGATGTGGCCGGACGAATCGGCGTACGCACAGCCGTTGGAGCGCGGCGTACCGAGCAGGTCCTCGTTGACCTTCGCCATCCGGCGGTCGACCTGGTAGCCGACCAGTACGCCGTCCTTGACCAGGTCCCACTGCTGTCCGGCGACACCCTCGTCGTCGTACCCGACGGTTGACAGGCCGTGCTCGGCGGTGCGGTCGCCGGTGACGTGCATGACCGGCGAGCCGTACTTCAGCGTGCCGAGCTTGTCCGTGGTGGCGAAGCTGGTGCCGGCGTAGTTCGCCTCGTAGCCGAGAGCGCGGTCGAGCTCGGTGGCGTGGCCGATCGACTCGTGGATGGTGAGCCAGAGGTTGGTCGGGTCGATGACCAGGTCGTAGGTGCCGGCCTCGACGCTCGGCGCGGCCATCTTCTCGGCGAGCCAGCCGGGGATCTGGGCGAGCTCCTCGTCCCAGTTCCACCCCGTGCCGGTCATGTACTCCCAGCCGCGGCCGGCCGGCGGCGCGACGCTGGACATCGAGTCGAATCGGTCGGCCTGGACGGCGTGGGCGGTGATGTCCGGGCCGATCCGGACCCGCTGCTGGGTGTACGACGTCCCTTCGGAGTTCGCATAGAACTTGCCCTCGTGGACGGTGGCGACGTGGACGCTCACGTGCGCGACACCCTCGGCCTTCAGCAGCCGGTCGCTGTAGTCGGTGAGCAGCGCGACCTTCTCGGCCCGTGGCACGCTGAACGGGTCGATCTCGTACGACGACACCCATGTGACGTCGTCGTACACCGACTCGTCGGCGAGCTCGATCGACTCGGCGTTGATCGGCCGGGACACCTGGGCCATGTTCACCGCCTGCTCGGCGACCTGGACCGCCTCGTCCTCGGTGAGCGCGACACCGGCGGCGAACCCCCAGGTGCCGTCGTGGATCACGCGCACCGCGAGGCCGAGGTCCTCGTCGTCCGTGGCGCTCTCCAGCACGCTGTCGCGCAGGGCGATCGACTCGGACCGGATCCGCTCCAGGCGGAACTCGGCGAAGGTGGCACCGAGGTCGCGTGCACGCTGCAGCGCGGCCTCGGCGAGCTCGTGACGGGGAAGGGCGAGGAAGGTCGCATCGACTTCAGGCACAACCCGACCCTATACACGGGAACCTGGCGATCACCCGCGGTGTAGTCACAATGTCAGGAAGTTGACCAGGAGGCGCGATCAGTCAGGCCGACGAGGCGGAGATTCTGGCTCGGGTGCGCGGTGGGGAATCGGCCGCGTACGGCGAGTTGGTGCTGCGGCATGCCTCGGTGGCGAAGCGTACGGCGGTGTTCCTCGGAGCGGGCGCGGATGCGGACGACGTGGTCCAGGAGGCGTTCGTCAAGGCATACCGGGCGCTCGGGGGCTTCCGGTCGGGGTCGGCGTTCCGTCCGTGGCTGCTGCGGATCGTCGCGAACGAGACACGGAATGCGGTGCGCTCCCGCGGCCGCCGGTCTCGCCGTGAGGAGCTGGCCGCGCCGCTGGACGTCGTACTGGATCCAGCCGAGGAGGCGGTGTCGCTGGAGCGGCGGACCGAGCTGCTGGCCGCAGTACGCACGCTCCCGGACCCGATGCGGCTCGTGGTGACCTGCCGCTATCTGTTGGACCTGGACGAGCAGGAGACGGCGGTAGTGCTCGGCTGGCCGCGCGGAACGGTCAAGTCCCGGCTGCACCGCGCACTGGGGCGTCTGCGGGACTCACTGCCCGACAAGGAGGTGCAGCGATGAACTTGGACGAGGAACTGCGAGTCCTCGGACGTACTGCCGTCGTACCTCCGGTGGCTGAGGACCTGACCGCCGCAGTGCTGTCCCGCGTGGCCGATCTGCCCGTGCGGAGGCGACTGCGGGACCGCTGGCGCGCGTTCGTGGCTGGATTGCTGGTGTTGGTTGCCGGTGCGGCGCTGACACCGCCAGTACGAGCGACCGTCGCGGAGTGGCTGAACATCGGGGGAGTGCAGGCCCAGCCGGTCGGCACCGGACCGAGCACCGCACCACCGGTGCCTGGAGTGCCAGGGCACCTGTCGCCGGAGGAGGCCGAGCGTCTCGCCGGTTTCAAGCCTGTGAAGCCGAAGGACCTGGGCGCTCCGGTCGGTGTCGAGGCGTCGAAGGGATTCGTGGCGATGAGCTGGGACGGCGTTCGGCTGGAGCAGTTCCAGGCGCAGATGTCGATGAGGTACATCAAGAAGTACTACGCAAGCCTCGAATATGTGCCCGGGATCGACGGCTACTGGTTCAAGACGCCGCATGAGCTCGTGCTGGAGGACGCGAACGGCGCGGAGCGTGTCGTACGCGTCGCCGGGCCCACGCTGGTCTGGGTGCAGGACGGAGTCACCTTCCGCCTTGAAGGGGTCGAGAAGGCCAAGGCCATCGAGCTGGCGAGCGGAACCTCGTAGCCGGCGGCGGTGTATCCGGGGTGAGTCCTCGTCTTCAGGGAGAGCCGCCATGGTCCGCCGCACGCTCGCATTGCTCGCCACCCTGCTCGCCGTCGCCGCCTTCGGCGCCACCCCCGTGCACGCGGGCGGCCCGACCAGCGTGATCCTCAGCGCGCCGCCGCATGTGGTTGCCGTCGGCTACGAGGATCCGGCGTACGGCGAACTCCAGCGGGTGACCGAGAACGGCGGATCGACCAGCGCGGGGAGTGCGGGCAACGTCGAGGAGCATGCCTCGGGTCACTTCGTCCGGGCGACGTGGCTGATCCACGACATGTCGGTCTGGCGGATCGACATCATCTACCCCGACGCACCTGGTGGACCGTGGATCGCGACCACCGAGTCGCTGACGACCGGCAGCATGCCTGAGACGCCGACGTGGCACCTCGCCGCGGACGGTGCCGCCCTCATCAAGCTCCTCGACGCACTCAAGCTCCTGCATGGCCAAACCTTCGACGGTGGCCCGACCACCCTCGACTACCTTCCGGCGCCGGCTTCTGAGCCCTCAGCGGAGCAGCCCTCCGCTGCTGCACAGCCAGCGGCAACAGCCCAAGCCGCGTCCCCCGGAACGTTCACCGGCTGGCGCTGGACCATCCCCGGCTTCCTCGTCGGTGCCGCAGCAGCAGTCCTCGCCGTCCGCCTCCTCCCCAAACGCCGCTGGGACCTCATCGACACGCAATGACGGTTGTCCTGCGTGACCAGATCAGCGGCAACTACACCAAGAAGGACGCGGTAGCTCGGATTCGACGTACTCCCGGTCCTGGCCGCAGCCGCTCGAGAGTACATGTTTCCTCGGTCGATCGTTGTGTGATGTTTGCCCTTGTGGATAAGGGCTTTCGGGGCCTCGCTGGATTTGCTGCGGCCTGATGTCGGTGCGTAGAATCGCACACATGTTCGATGGAGATCTGGAGTCGCTGACGACGGCCGCCCTGCTGGCCTCGGCCGCCGAACACGACGCCGAGGCCCGGCGGGTCGACGCGCGGCGCCTCGAGCACGCCCAGGTCTACGCCGACCGCTACCACCCCTCCGCCCACCCGGGCCGGCCCGGCCGCCGTGCCTGCGACGGCCGCGAACGCGCGGTCGTGCTCGGGGGCGACGGGTGCCCCGAGATCCTGGAGTTCGCGATCGCCGAGTTCGCAGTGATGCTGGGCATCTCACCGCGGGTCGCGGCGAACTACCTCGGTCAGGCGTTGGCGTTGCGGCACCGGTTCCCCTTCACCTGGGCCAGGGTCCTGGCCGGCGAGGCCACCGCGTGGAAGGCGTGCCGGATCGTCGCCGACCGCGTGAAACTGTCCGAGGACGCCGCCGCCTACGTCGACCAGCGCATCGCGCGACTGGTGGACTCGATCACCCCGTACCGGTTGAACAAGATCGTCCAGGCCGCGAAGCTGCACGCCGACCCCGACCTGGCGCGGGCCGAGGCCGCCGAGCAGGCCCGCGAACGCGGCGTGTTCATCGGCCGCTCGGACACACATGGCACCAAGACCATGTACATCAAGGCCGCCGCCGGCGCAGTCATCCGCAACAAGGCCACCCTCGACGCGATCGCCGAGGCGTTGAAGACCTTCGGCGACACCCGCCCCGTCCAGCACCGCCGCGCGGACGCGGTCGGGATCATCGCCGACCCCCGCTACACCCAAGAACTCCTCACCCAAGCCCGCCACCACCACCTCACCAACACCCCAGCCACCACCGGCACCGCGGACACGACCGCTCCGGGCACAGCGACCCCGGGCACCTCGGTCGCGGGCACCACGGCGCCGGGCACCTCGGTCGCGGGCACCACGGTCGCGGGCACCACGGTCCCGGACACCACGGGCTCGGACACCACGGGCTCGGGCACCACGGTCCCGGACACCACGGTCCCGGGCACGGCCGGGCCTGTGAGCACGAGCCGTCCGGGTGCGAGTCACCGGGGCGCCGGGTGGCCCGAGGCCGGTGACGACGATCGTCCTCGCGCGACCACCGACCCGGCCAGGGCTCGTGCCGACCACCAGGTCGGCTCGGGCCACGGCATCGCTCCCGCGAGGGCGACCGGGATGCCCGGCGCGGGCTCGGCATCCCGGTGGCGTGATGAGGACTGGGCCGACATCCACGACGAACCCGGCCTGGACGACGAGGCCGACCGCGACACACCCCACCCGAGTAGCAGCGCCCTGCCCGACCCCCTCGACACCCCCGACACCGTGCCGATCGAACCCTTCGACCCCTCCGACCCCGGCCTGCACCTCGACCCCGACGACGGCCAGCCTATGGACGCCGCCGCCCGCCGGGCCCTGCACGCGCGCCTGGCCCAGATCAAACAGGACGCCTACACCACCCACCCCACCCACGGCACCCGAACCGGCGCGGGCCGCGCCGGTAGTCCCGACCGTGCCGGCCGACGGGTGCGTCCGGGCCAGACCGAGATCTACGTTCACCTCACCGACCACACCCTGGCCACCGGCACCGGCGTCCTGCGCGCCGAGGGCATCGGCCCGCTGCTCGCCGACCAACTGACCGACCTCATCGGTTACGGCCCCTACACCGTCAAACCCGTCATCGACGTCAACGACGCCGTCAGCGTCGACGCCTACGAAATCCCCGACCGGATCCGCGAACGCGTCAAACTCACCCACCCGGTCGAACTGTTCCCGTTCGGCACCCAAGAAACCCGCCGCGGCATGGACCTGGACCACATCCAGCCCTACGACCCCCTCGGCCCACCCGGCCAAACCAGCACCCTGAATCTCGCACCCCTCGGCCGCTTCGGTCACCGGGTCAAGACCCACGCCCACGGCTGGACCGTCCGCCGCATCGACCACCAGACTCTGGAATGGACCACACCCCACGGCTTCACCTTCCACGTCGACCCCACCGGCACCCACCGAGTGCACGCCGATCCGGACAGCCGACCATCGTGATGATCGTGAATCCAGTCGATGTGCTGAGCAGGGCTCGGCATCCCAGGTGCGCGTCCGGCGGCGAACAGTCCGCGGACGTGCTCGATGCCGGGTTCGTTCGTCGTACGCCGTGGCGCCGAGTGCGGTCTTCAGGTGAGTGCTGGGATCCATGGATGGTCGTCGCCCTTCGCGTGGGCAAGGGCGGCGGCCAGCCACGTCCGAGACTCTGTGCTCAGGAACGGAGCGGCGGCCTCGAAGTCCGCCTGATCCTTCGGCCGGGTCTGCAGGCCCTTGAACAGCAGCACCTTCTCCGGGCGCAAGTACGGTACGCCGTCCGGCGTGACCGCATCGTCGTACGGACAATGGATGCTGCGGTCGAGCGAACAGATCCAGTTGACACCGTCGTCGGGAATCCGTATCACATCGGCCCGCCATTTCCCGGACGACGGATCGCGAACCATCGTTTGCTGATACTCGAAGTACGCCAGGCCGGCGCCGTCGACGGGCCAGAAGCCCTCGGCCCGCGACGAAGAACTCGTAACCCGCCAACCGCTCGCGGATCAGGTCGAGCCGACTCGACTGCTCGCGGATCAGGTCGAGCCGACTCGACTGCTCGCGGATCAGGTCGAGCCGACTGCTCGCGGATCAGGTCGAAGTGGCCATCGGTGTCGCGATCTCCAGATCCTCGTGCTCGCGGGTCTGCCGCCCGTGGAACAGGTCCAGCGCCCACCCGCCCACGACGAACCAGCGCGCACGGATCCCACCGAGCAACTCGGCGATGGCCTGCGGATCCCATGCATCCCACGCATCCCAGGCATCGGGTCCAGCATCGAACCTGACTGTTCAGCCAGTTAGTCAGCCGGACTCAGGAGTCGCGGCCAGCTCGAAGCCGGCGAAGAGTCTCCCGCCGTACGCGGCGAGGATGCGGTCCACCGCTTCGGCCAGGCTGTTGTCCTCGGCCCTCACGCCCTGAATCAGAGCTCGAGCGTGGTCGGTGCCATGCGTGGAGTCGTAGGCGACGACTTCGCGCAGGAGGCCCTTGCCGGTGCCGGACCAGTGTCGGGCTCCGGTCAGCAACAAGCGAGCGGCGTCTTGCCAGAGGACCGAGGCGAGGGCGGTGCGTTCGTCACCCGAGGCGTCGGACAGGTCGTCCAGCAGGTTGGTGATCGTGTAGCGCAGCAGGTCCAGCTCCGCGGCGCTCAGCGGGGCCGGCCCGGCTGCCACCTCCGCGCGGCAGCTCTCCTGGAGGCGCTCCCCGGACCCATCGGTGTCCAGCAGTACGACGGACTCGCCGACGAGCCGCATCATCGTGGGCTGGCGCCGTTCCTGGTCCTTGCCGGAGAAGTACGCCAGCGACTTCTCGGTGTGCACGAACAACTCCACCGGCCACCCGCCGTACACAAGCGACTTCCGCATCGGCGCGGGCGGCCCGTCGAGCAGCACGGTGATGTCCAGGTCGGACGTAGGCGACGCATCGCCCCGCACCACACTGCCCCCAAGCCACGCCGCCCGAGCACCCGGAAACTCTTCCTCCACAAGCCGCCGCGCAACATCCACCGGACTCATCCCCCTATTCTCCCGCCCACCCAGCGCAAGAGGTCCCGGTAGGCAGCCGGCGGCGGGATGTGGCCGCCGGTGTAGGGGATGCGTTCGGCGTGGGGGATCTCGCTGGCCAGGATGTCGGCGTACTTGGCGGCGCGCTCGTCGGCAGAGCCGTACCAGATGCTCACCGGCACGCGGAGGTCACCTAAAAGGAATCCCCAGTCACGAGCGAAGGCGACGTGGTCGTCGACCCAGCCGTCATGGCTGGTGACGAAGGTGGCGGTGAGACGTGCCATCGCCGAGGGGTCGTCACGCGCGGGCGGAGCGGACGGGCCGGGGGAGTGCGGGTCGGGCGGGATCTCCGGTCCGCCGGCCTCGATGCCCGCCATGATCCGCTGGGCGGTGTCCTCGAGCAGTGGCCGGAGGTGGTGTTCGCCGCGGGCCGCGAGCCAGGAGGTGCGGTTGCGGCGGGGGTCGGCAGCCTCCTCGTCGTCGGTTGGCTCGGGGCCGTCGACGATTGGTGGTGCGTTGCTGCCAGTCACGGCACACCTGGTCACGCGGTCGGGAAGTAGGGCGGCGCAGGCCAAGGCGTGCGGGCCGCCGCCGGATCCACCGGTGACGGCGAAGCGGTCCCAGCCGAGCGAGTCGGCCAGGGCGCGAGCGTCTTCGGCTGCTGAAGCGACTGTGCGACCCGGTTGCCGCGTGGAGCCGCCGTACCCGGGCCGGTCCGGGATCACCATCCATAACCCCGACTGCGAGATCGCCCGGACGGCATCCGGCCGTTTCCACCGAGTGCTGGGCGAACCTCCGAACGACATAGCCGGCATCCCATCCACCGAGCCATAAACGGAGTACCGCACCACTCGGTCACCGACTCGCACCTCGCTGTCCACGTGCGGAGGGTAACCGAGCCAGACCAGCTATCCGAATGTGGAGTTGGTGAGCTGGGATTCTCAGGATTCGGGATGAGACCAGCGTGATGGGAGGATGCGGCCTAGCGTTTGTCGGCTGCGTGAATCGAACCTGTCGGGAGTGCTTGTGAGTTCCTCGGTCGCCGGGACCGTTTCGCCGACCCGGCAGGCGTTGCGTCGGGTACGGCGGGATCGCAGTGCGCGGCTGGGCTTCGCGCTCGTCGCCGTGCTGATCCTGGTCGCGGCCGCGGCGCCGTTGCTGGTCAAGCTGTCCGGCCAGGACGCTTACACGTACCACATCGACCTGCTCGATCCGGCCCGCGGCAACGCCCCGAGCGGCGCGCTCGGCGGGGTGAGCCCCGACCATTGGTTCGGCGTGGAGCCGCTCACCGGCCGCGACCTGTTCTCGATCGTGGTCCTCGGCCTGCGCACCTCGCTGTTCATCGCGATCGTGGTCACGGCGATCACCACGGTCGTCGGCACGCTGGTCGGCATCAGCGCGGCCTACTTCGGCGGCTGGTACGACTCGGTCGTGTCCCGGGTGCTGGACTTCCTGTTCGGTTTCCCACAACTCGTCTTCATGATTGCCCTGGGCATCATTGTCCCGGCCGCCTTCCCGCGCTGGCTGCTGCTGATCCTGGTGCTCAGCGTGTTCGGCTGGGCCGGCCTGGCCCGGCTGATCCGCAACCAGGCCAAGTCCCTGGTCGCCCGCGAGTTCGTCGAGGCGGCCCGAAGCGTCGGCTCGACGGGATGGCATGTGATCACTCGTGAGCTGCTCCCGAACCTGCTCGGCCCGGTGCTGGTGATCGCGACGCTGGCCATCCCCGGCTACATCACGGCCGAGGCCGCTTTGTCCTTCCTCGGCGTCGGCGTACCACCGCCGACACCGAGCCTCGGCCGGTCCATCTCCGATTCGATCGCCTGGGTCTACACCGGCGCGGACCCGTGGTTCCTGGTGTTCCCGGGGTTCGCGCTGTTCCTCGCCGTCCTCGGCTTCACCCTGCTCGGCGACGGCGTCCGCGACGCGTTCGACGTCCGGCTACGGAGGGAGCGCTGAGATGGCCGGCGTCACCTGGTTCGTCCTCCGCCGGCTGTTCGGGGCGTTGCTCGTGATGCTCGCGCTCAGCCTGGCCGTCTACCTGGTCTTCTACGCGATCCCGGCCGACCCGGCCCGCCTGGCCTGTGGCAAGCCCTGTACGCCGGACCGTCTCGAGCAGGCCCGGCACTTCATGCAGCTCGACCAGAGCACCCTTCAGCAGTACTTGAGCTTCCTCAAGGGCATCTTCGCCGGCCGGACGTACGGCGAAGGTGCGGCGGTCGTGCACTGCGACGCACCGTGTTTCGGGTACTCGTTCCCGCTGGCCCGTCCGGTCACCACGCTGATCCTCGACCGGCTGCCGGTCACCGCGTCGCTCGCCCTCGGCGCTGCCGTGCTGTGGCTGCTGGTCGGGGTGTCACTCGGCGTGGTCGCCGCCCTCAACCGCGGCCGGCTGCTCGACCGGCTGTCGATCGGCTTCGCGCTGATCGGCGTGTCGATGCCATCGTTCCTGCTCGGGCTGCTGGCGATCCTGGTCTTCGGGTTCTGGCTGAATATGGTTCCGGTCAACGGGTACGTCCCGTTCACCGAGAGCCCGATCGACTGGGCCTGGCACCTGATCACGCCGTGGATCGTCCTCGCGACCCTGCAGGCGGCGGCGTACGTCCGGCTCACCCGTGCGCAGATGCTCGAGGAAATGAACCTCGACTACATCACCACCGCCCGGGCGAAGGGCGCCGGCCAGGCACGCGTGGTCGTGACGCACGGGTTGCGCGGCATACTCGTGCCGATCGTGACGCTGTTCGGTCTGGACCTCGGTGCTCTGCTCGGCGGCGCGATCGTCACCGAAAAGGTGTTCAGCATGCAGGGCCTCGGCGAGCTGCTGATCAGCTCGGTCGCCCAGTTGGACGTGGCCGTGGTCGTCGGCGTGACGCTGTTCGCGGCCTTCCTGATCATCCTGGCGAATCTGGTGGTGGACGTGGTGCACGGTGTGCTCGACCCGAGGGTGAGCCATGGCTGAGCCGGTGCTGGAAGTGCACGACCTGCACGTCACGTTCACGACCGAGGGCGGTCTCGTCCCGGCCGTCGACGGCATCGACTTCTCGGTCGCGCCCGGGAAGACGCTCGCGATCGTCGGCGAGTCCGGCTCCGGCAAGAGCGTCAGCTCAGCCGCGGTCATGGGCCTGCTGCCGTCGAACGCCGCCATCACCGGCGAGGTGCTGCTGGACGGCCGGGAGCTGATCGGCCTCCCGAACGACGACCTCCGCAAGATCCGCGGCAACGACATCGCGCTCGTGTTCCAGGACGCGCTGTCCGCGCTGAACCCGTACTACAGCGTCGGCTGGCAGGTCGCCGAGGCGTACCGGCTGCACCACGACGTGTCGAAGAAGGTGGCCAACCGGCGAGCGGTCGAGATGCTCGACAAGGTCGGCATCCCGGACGCGGCCCGGCGCGCGGACAGCTACCCACACGAGTTCTCCGGGGGAATGCGGCAGCGGGTCGTGATTGCTATGGCTCTGGTGAACGACCCGAGGGTGCTGATCGCGGACGAGCCGACGACCGCACTCGATGTGACCGTTCAGGCACAGATCATGCGCTTGCTCGACGACGTCCAGGAGGAGTTCGGTACTGCGCTCGTCCTGATCTCGCACGACCTCGGAGTGGTCGCGGAGGTCGCCGACGACGTTCTGGTCATGTACGCCGGTCGCGCGGCCGAGCGGGGTACGGTCCGCGACCTGTTCTTCCGGGCGGCGCATCCGTACAGCCTGGGTCTGCTCGGTGCGATGCCGCGGGTCGACGTACCGCCGCAGCCGCGGCTGACCACGATCCCCGGGACCCCGCCGTCGCCCGGCTCGATCAAGACCGGGTGCCCGTTCCAGCCGCGGTGTGCCTACACCCACCTGGTCGGCGAACGCTGCATCTCCGAGCGCCCCGAGCTCACGCCGCGTCCCGGCGAGGGCGATCACGAAGCAGCCTGCCATCTGGGTCGCCGGCCTGAGGTGATCAGGTGAGTGACGAACTGCTCCACCTCAAGAACGTCAAGAAGTACTTCGGTCTCCGCGGCGTGCCGTGGCGCAAGGCCCAGGCGGTCAAGGCCGTCGACGGGGTGAACTTCGTCGTACGCAAGGGCGAGACGGTCGGTCTGGTCGGCGAGTCCGGCTCCGGCAAGTCCACGCTGGCCCGCGTGGCGACCCGGCTCCTGGACCCGACCCAGGGCACCGTCGAGATCGGCGGTGCGGATGTCACCAAGGTCCGCGGCCGCAGGCTCCGCCCGGTCCGGCGCAAGATCCAGATGGTGTTCCAGGATCCGCAGGCGTCGCTGAACCCGCGGCAGTCGGTCGGCACCATCCTGAGTACGCCGTTCCGCGCCCAAGGGATCCGGCCGACCAGGGCGCAGCTCGTCGAGTTGCTCCATCAGGTCGGGCTGTCCGAGGAGCACCTCGACCGCTATCCACACGAGTTCTCCGGCGGTCAGCGGCAGCGGATCGGGATCGCGCGGGCGTTGTCCGTGAAGCCCGATCTGCTGGTCTGCGACGAGCCGGTGTCCGCCCTCGACGTGTCAGTGCAGGCCCAGGTCCTGAACCTGCTCGCCGACCTTCGCGACGAGCTCGGTCTGTCCTACGTGCTCGTCGCCCACGACCTGGCCGTCGTACGCCAGGTAGCGAGCCGGCTGGCCGTCATGTACCTCGGCACGATCGTCGAGGAAGGTCCGGCCGACCAGGTGTACTCGGCGCCGGCCCACCCCTACACGAAGGCCTTGCTATCCGCGGTCCCGGTGCCCGAGCCGGGTGTCGAGCGGGACCGGATCGTGCTGACCGGCGACGTCCCGACGCCGATCGCGCCTCCGTCGGGCTGCCCGTTCCGGACCCGCTGTTACAAGGCGGAGGACGTGTGCGCCACCCAGCGACCGGTGCTCGAGCCTGTCCAGGGCAGCACCGAACACCGGGCCGCCTGCTACTTCCCTGAGCCCCCCACCTCCTGAGAGGACATGATGAAACACCTAACCCGAGCGGTCGCGGTAGCGGCCGCGTTGGTGCTGGCGGCGGCCGCCTGCAACGCCAACGACAAGTCCGCCCCCAGCGGCGGCAGCACCGCGGCCGCGGAGCAGGGCGGCACCTGGCACGTGCTCACCACGAGCAAGGAGATCAACCTCGACCCGGCCAAGAGCCAGAACCTCGGGATCAGCACGATCCACCTGGTGCTGCGCGGCCTGACCTCGTGGAAGACCGAGCAGGGCAAAGCGGCGCAACTGGTTCCCGACCTGGCCACCGACACCGGTCAGGTCAGCGACGGCGGCAAGACCTGGACCTACAAGCTGAAGCCCGGCCTCAAGTACGCCGACGGGTCGCCGATCGTTGCCGCCGACATCAAGTACGGCATCGAGCGGTCGTTCGCGCCGGAGCTGTCCGGTGGCCTCGGCTACCACAAGTCGCTGCTGGTCGGTGGGGACAAGTACACCGGCCCGTACAAGGGTGGCGACCTGGCCTCGGTCCAGACGCCGGACGACACCACACTCGTCTTCAAGCTGAACAAGCCGTTCGGCGACTGGCCCTGGATCGTCAGCATGCCGGCGTTCTCGCCGGTGCCGAAGAAGGCCGACACCGACCCGGCGCACTACGGTGAGAAGCCGGTCGCCAGCGGTCCGTACCAGGTGAAGTCGTACGCCCCGGGCTCGAAGCTCGAGCTGGAGCGCAACCCGGGCTGGGACAAGTCGACCGACCAGGCTCGCAGCGGCCTGCCGGACTCGATCGAGTTCGACATGGGCCTGCAGCCCGACGTGGTGAACCAGCGCCTGATCGCCGACGCCGGCGACGACAAGTTCGCGGCCACCACCGGTACCTCGGTGCCGGCTGCGTTGATCCCGACGGTCACCGGCAATCCAGCCGTCAAGGCCCGCGTCGCCACGTCGCCGTCCGGCGCCCTGGAGTACCTGGCGATGAACATGAAGCGCCCCGCGCTCGCCAACCCCGAGGTCCGCAAGGCGATCCAGTTCGCCGTCGACAAGCAGGCCGTCCAGGTCGCCGAGGGCGGTCCGGAGTACGGCGGTGAGCTCGCCACGACCCTGATCACGCCGGGCATCGACGGCTTCAACAAGTTCGACCTGTTCCCGGCGCCCCCGCAGGGTGATCCGGAGAAGGCCAAGCAGATGCTCGCGGCCGCCGGCGTCAGCAACCTCAACCTGGTGCTGGTCGCCGACAACACGACCGCGACCGGCCTCCCGGTGGCGCAGGCGATCCAGCAGGGCCTGAAGCGGGCCGGGATCACGGTCACCATCAAGCCGCTCGACACCGAGCCGCTGACCGACCTGATCACCGGGAACAAGCCGGACTTCGACCTGACCGTGTCCAGCTGGCTGCCGGACTTCCCGAGCGCGATCGGCAACATCCAGCCGCTGTTCGCGTCGTCGGAGATCGGCAACGGCGGGTACAACATCTCCCGCTACTCGAACCCGGCGGTCGACTCCGCGATCGCGGCGGCGACGGCCGAGTCGGACCTGAGCAAGGCCGCCGGGATGTGGGGCGCGGTGGACAAGCAGATCATGCAGGACTCGCCGGTCGTGCCGCTGATCTACGCGCGCAACGCGTTCCTGCACGGGTCGAAGGTGCAGAACTTCTACCTGTCCGCCTACCCGCCGTACCCGAACCAGTTGATCGTGGGTCTGAGCAAGTAAGGCCTCAGGTCCGTCCTTCGGACTCCTGAGCGTCGAAGAGGGTCGGCTGGGTCTCGGCATCGAGTCCCCAGTCGGCCCTCATCACCGTGTAGCCCGCTTTCTCCGCGGCCGCACACACCCTCACGTCGTCGTCGACCAGGACGGCGACCGCACGGTCCTCGGCCAGGCGCTTGAGCCGGCCGAGCTTCATCACCACCGACGGACGGCGGTCGGTGTTGCCGCGCATGTAGACCGTGCCGTCCGGGAAGCCGTTGTCCTTCAGCCACTTGAGCGTGTCCCGCCGCAGCCGCTCGGGCCGGCCGGTCAGGTAGACGATCTCGTGGTTGGCGGCCAGCGTGGTCGCGACCGCCAGGCCTTCGTCCAGGACCGCGTCCTCCTTCGCGTGCGCGAAGAACGAGTCCCAGTCCTTCGGCCGCTTCGCCAGGAAGTGGATCCGCTCGCTGGTGTCGGACAAGGTCGCGTCGATGTCCAGTACGGCGTACGGCTGTCGATCGTCAGGCACGTCGTCCAGCTTCCCAGGTCCGCCGGTCGACGGCGTACTCGACCTCGCCGAACTCGGTCCCGGGCAGCGGATCGTCGAAGTGCTCGTGGTAGAGCCGGGCGAACCGCAGCCCCGACCGCCGCATCACCGCGCGGGAGCGGTGGTTGACCGCCATCGTGTCCGCGACCACCTGCTCCATCCCGAGTTCGGCGAACGCCTTGTCGATCAGCGCTCTGGTGCCCTCGGTCGCGTAGCCCTTGCCCCAGGCGGTCCGATTCAGCCGATAGCCCACCCCTACTGTCGTGACCGCGCTGGTCGGTTGCATCCCGAACCACCCGATGAATGCGCCGTCAACCTTCTGCTCGGCGGCGAACGTGCCGAGCTCCGGATGCTCGTCGTACATCTTCAGGATCTCCGGGAGTACGACGTTCTCGATCTCCTCCCGCGGTGTCGGCTGCCCGGTCAGGAATCGCATCACCTCCGGATCCGAGTCAAGCGCGGTGAGCAGGTCAACGTCCGTTTCGGCGAACCGCCGCAGCGTGAGCCGCTCCGTCTCCAGATACACGTCCACTCCGCGACTCTCTCACCCCACCTTGAGCACCCACCAACCACTTTGGCTGCCGAAAAGTCGGCTGGCCGGGTGTCCGGAGTGTGGGCGGTGTGGGGGTGGTGGGTGTGTTGGTTGGGCGGTTGTCGGCGGGGCAGGTTAGCGTTCTCAGCGCGATGGACGAGTCGATCACGTTTCTGCACAGTTCGGACTGGCAGCTGGGGATGATGCGCCGGTTCCTGGGGCCGGACGGCCAGGCCCGGTGGGGTCAGGCGCGGCTGGACGCTGTCGCGCGGATCGGCGAGGTCGCGACGGCCACCGGGGCGGCGTTCGTGGTCGTCACCGGGGACGTGTTCGAGCACAACCAGGTCGAGCGGCAGACCATCCTGCGGGCGTGTGAAGCGCTGAAGCGGATCCCGGTGCCGGTGGTGCTGCTGCCCGGCAACCACGACGCGCTCGAGCCCGGCTCGCTGTGGACCTCGAGTCAATGGCAGGCGCACGCCCCCTCGCACGTCACCGTTCTGACCGATAGCAAGCCTCTCGAGATCGTGCCGGGTGTGGAGATCGTCGGGGCGCCCTGGCGATCCCGCCGGCCGATGTCCGACCCGGCCGCGCCCGGGTACGCCGACCTGACGCCGGCCAAGCCCGGTACGACGAGGATCCTGCTGGCGCACGGTCAGCTGACCAGTCTGTCCGGCGGCATGTCCGACGTACCGACGATCGATCAGGCCGCGCTGGAGGCGGCGGTCGCGGACGGACGGGTGCAGTACGTCGGTCTCGGCGACCGGCACTCGACGACGCGCGTGACCGATCGGATCTGGTTCTCCGGGACGCAGGAGGTCACCTCGCCCGAGGAGGACGCCCCGGGCAACGTGCTCAAGGTGACCGTCGGCGGCGACGAGATCGAGGTCGAGCCGGTGCGGGTCGGTGCGTGGCACATGGTTGACCATCGCGTCGAGTTGTTCGACGAGGAGTCGCTGCAGGCGCTGGAGGACTGGTTCGCGGAGCTGCCGGAGAAGGAGCGGACCTATGTCCGGCTCGCCGGCGACGGCTCGCTGCCGCTGCCGCTACTGAGCCGGCTCGACTCGATCATCGACGCCCAGGGCGAGGTGTTCGCCAGTGTCGAGCGGTGGGCGAAGTTCTGGACCGTGCGGCCGGCGCCGGACGCGGCGGATCTCGACGCGTTGCAGTTGAGCGGACCGGCGCGGGCCGCGATGGAGGAGTTGCGGCAGGCGCTGGCCGGTGGCGACGAGGGTGCGGGCGCCGCGCTGTCGTTGATGCACAGATTGGCGCGGGACGCGGGATGAGGCTGCACAGCTTGGCGCTGCGGGACTTCCGCGGCGTCAAGGACCGTACCGTCCGGTTCCCCGCGCTCGGCACCACCGTGGTGGTCGGCGACAACGAGGTCGGCAAGTCCAGCCTGGTCGAGGCGTTCGGGCTGGTCTTCGACCTGCCCGACGACTCCAAGTCGACCCGGATCCGCGACATCCAGCCGGTCGGCCAGGACGTCGGCCCCGAGGTCACGGTCGAGCTGACGCTCGGCGGCCGCGAGCTCATCTACACCAAACGCTGGCTGAAGAACCGCTCGACCGAGCTGACCATCGTCGAGCCTGACGGCCGACGCCAGTTGTGGACCGGCCGTGAGGCCCACAACGAGGCCGAGCAGCTGTTCCACCAGCACGTCGACCCGGTGTTGTGGCAGACCCTGATGGTCAGCCAGGGCCAGTCGTTGGTGCTGCCAACGCCGGCCGACGCCGAGCCGTTGATCACCGCGGTGACCGCCGAATCGGGGACGCCGGTCGACGGTGCGTCGATGCCGCTGGTGTCAGCGGTCGAGCACGAGTACCTGCGCTACTGGACGCGTGGTGGTCGTCCGACCGGTGACTTCGCGAAGTCCGAGCGGGCCGTGTCCGCGGCCGAGCTGGCCGCGGCCCAGGCGTTGAAGGCGATGGAGGAGGTCCAGCAGGACATCCGCCGCGCCGAGCGCCTCACGCTCGACCTGTCCGATGTCGACAATCGTTCGCTCGACCACCTGAAGTCGGTCGAGGAGCTGCGCGAGCGCAAGAAGGCGACCGACGAGATCCTGCTCCGCCGCGACTCGGTCCGGCACCGCGCCGAGACCGCGCGGGCCCGGCTGGAGAACCACACCCGAACCCGGGTCGAGCGCGAACGCCTGCTCGACGAGGTCGAGCGGTTCACGAAGGCCGATGCCGAACTGGCCGAGCGCCGGGTCGATGCCGACCTCGTCGCCAGGACCGCGGCCGAGACCGTGCAGGCGGCCGAGGCCGCGCTGGCCGAGGTGATCGAGCTCAAGGACCTCCGTCGTACCGATGTGCAGGAGGCGGAGCGCCGGGTCACGGAGCTGATGGACCGCGCCGAGCTCGACCGCCTGCTCGGGCAGCAGGCCGAGCTGGTCGACGTCCGCGCCCGGATCGCCGCGGCCGGGACGATCCTGGACCGGATCAAGGTCGACGACGGGCTGGTCGCCGCGTTGGAGGACGCGCGGGCCGCGGTTGTCGAGGCCCGGGCCGCGCTGGCGGCCGGCGTACCGGAGGTTCTGGTACGGCGGCTTGGTGCGGAGCCGGTCGAGTTGTCGGGGACCGGGCTGGACGGCGACGTGCCTTCCGAGCTGGGCTTCGACGAGTCGGCCGAGGTGCTGGTCTCCGGTGAACTGGTCGTCGGCGTACCGGGGCACGTTGAGGTGACCGTGCGGGCCGGCGGCGAGGCGGCGACGCTGCGGTCGCGGGTGGACGACGCCGTACGGCGCGAGAAGGACCTGCTGAAGAAGGCGGGCGTGAAGGATGTCGCGGCCGCGCGGGAGTTGCTGCGCAAGGCCGACACCGCGTCCGCCGAGTTGCATGAGGCTCGCCGGACCGAGAGATCGCTGACGGCCGGTGGGGATCCGGGGGAGCGGATCGCGGTCTTGACGGCGCGGCTGGGTTACGAGGACGAAGCGGACGAGGCCGGCGGGAAGCAGCCCGCGGTCGAGGGCGTGCCGGGGCAGATGTCGCTGTTCGAGGAGTTCGCCTCGCCGCACGACACGCTGTTCGACGACTTCGAGGTGCCGGCTCCGGCGCCTGGGGATCTGGCCGGTGCACAGCGGGCGCTGGAGGACGCGCGGGACGCGTTGGCCGAGGTCGAGCGGATACTCGCGGACGCGGAGTTCGCGGCGGCGCAGGCGCGGAAGGCGGCCGACGAGGATCGGTCCGAGGCACAACAGGCCCGGGCGCGGTCGGAGCTCGCGGGGGAGCGGTTGGCCGCCGCGGTCGAGGCGTTGGAGGCGGCTCGGGCTGTGCTCGAGGACGAGGCGGTGTCCGCCGCCGAGGGCGAGGCGACGGCTGAGGTCGAGGCGGTGCTCGAGGACCTGACCGCCGTACAGGAGCAGGTGGACGCGGCCGGGGCCGATCGGGTCGCAGGCGAGCTGGCGGATGCGTTGGCGGTGGCGAAGCGGCTGCAGGATGAGCGGGATACGTTGCGCGACGCGTTGCGGACGACCGAGGGCCGGCTGGAGCAGTCGGGCCGGGACGGCTTGGCGACCCGGCACGATGTGGCCGACCTGGAGTTGGCCGCCGTACGCGCGGAGCACGACAGTCTGCGGCGGCGCGCGGAAGCGGCTCGGCGGGTGCACGAGACGCTGAGCCGGCATCGGGCCGAGGCACAGACGAAGTACTCCGAACCGCTGCAGAGCCGGATCGAGTCGCTCGGGCGGAGTGTGTACGGGCCGTCGTTCAAGGTCTGGCTGGACGACGACCTCGCGGTGGCCGAGCGGGAGCTGGACGGCGTACGGCTGCCGGTGGCGGCGTTGTCGACGGGCGCTCAGGAGCAGCTCGCGATCATCACCCGGCTCGCGATCAGCCATCTGGTCAGCACCGGCGAAGGCAGCGTGCCGGTCATCTTCGACGACGCCCTCGGCTGGTCGGACAAGGCCCGGCTGCGCGACATGGGCGCCCTCCTCGGCCGGGCCGGCGACCACGGGCAGGTGATCATCCTGACCTGCATGCCCGACCGCTACGAATACGTCCCCAAGGCAACCTTCATCAAGCTGGACGCCTGACCCCTGCTGGCGACCGCCCGGCAGCGGGTGGAGACTGAAGTGATGAGGGCCGTGGGGGTGCGGCTTGGTGGTCGGCTCGCCGGGCGGGATGCCGAGGCGGATCTGCTCGCCCAGGTGGTGCGGGCCGGGGCGGCGGGGGAACCGCGCGCGGTGGTTGTCCGCGGCGAGGCTGGAGTCGGCAAGACCCGATTGGTTCGAGACGTGTGCGACGATCCGGGACTGCTGGTCCTGTGGGGTTCGTGCGTGCACTTCGGTGGCGCATCGCTCCCGTACGCGCCGATCATCGGTCTCCTGCAGGACTGGCTCGCCGATGCGGACGAGGCGGAACGGGCGGAGGTTCTGGCCGGTGCCGACGAGCTGAGCACACTGCTGCCGACACTGGGAACCACCCGGGTGTCTGCGACGGTACGGCTGATCCCGTTGATCGATCTGGTTCTCGACCGCATCTCGCAGCGCCATCCCGTGGTCGTGGTCATCGACGACCTGCACTGGGCGGACATGTCTTCGCTGGACGTCCTCTCGTACCTGATCACCTGCTTCCACGGCCAGCGCCTGACGCTGTTGGCCACGTGCCGCGACGAGGACCTCGGCGAGGGTCATCCACTCCACAGTTGGCTGGCGGACATGCGACGTACGCCGGCCTTCGACGAGATCCACCTCGACCGGCTCGGCCCGGATGCGACCGGAGTACAACTGGCGCACTTGCTCGGGCGGTCTGTGGACATCGACCTGGTCACTCAGGTGCAGGCGAGATCGGATGGCAACCCCTATCTGACCGAGTTGGTCGCCGGGCAGCTGTCCGGGGCCGAGTCCAGCCTCTCGGCCACGGTTCCGGAGGCCCTCCGGGATGCGCTTCTCGCTGCGTGGCACCGCCTGTCCGGGCCGGCGCGTCAGCTGGTCCGGGTACTCGCCGTCGGTGGGCGTCCAACCCCGTTGCCTCTCCTGGCCGCAGTGGCTTCGGAGCATGGAGTCGATGCCACCACGCTGTCCGGCTGTGTGAGTGAAGCCCAGCAGCACGGCGTCCTCCGGTCCGGATCGGTTGACCTGCCCTGGTTCCGCCACCCCGTGCTCGCCGAGGTTCTGTACGACGCTCTGCCGCGGGACGAAGCCGCACTCATCCATGCCACCTACCTCCGGGAGCTGGAGGCGCGGTCCGTCCCGGTGGAAGCAGCCGCGGCCGACCTCGCGGTCCACAGCCAGCAAGCCGGCCGGGTCGCTGACACGTACCGTTGGTCCCTCATGGCCGCTCAGTACGCAGCCAGGCTGCGGGCACCTGCGGAGCAGGCCATCCAGCTGGAGCGACTGTGTGCCCTCTGGGAGCAGGTCCCGCCGGATGTCCGTGGCCCGGTCGATCGGACCACTCTCGCGCTCCAGACGAGCGAGGTGTGCCTGCGAGTCGGCCGGAACGAAGCTGCCCTGGAGCAGCTCAACACCGGCCTGAGTCTGG
The DNA here is from genome assembly GCF_054073265.1 of Kribbella sp. CWNU-51. NCBI lineage: Bacteria > Bacillati > Actinomycetota > Actinomycetes > Propionibacteriales > Kribbellaceae > Kribbella > Kribbella sp. CWNU-51. Next base: position 1,127,849 of record NZ_JBSXMZ010000004.1, on the reverse strand, counting down.
TGGATCGCGAACGCGATCCGCTGATCGCGGCGAACCTGCTCGTTGAACGGAGCATCCTGCGCTGGCACCGGACGGAGCCGATCGAAGCCGTCCTGGCAGACATCTACGAGGCGCTCGACCTCACAGCTCCCTTCCCGGCCAGCGCTGAGCGGGCGCGGACACTGTCCGCCCTCGGGTCGGCCGAGAGCTGGAGCGGTAAGCCCGGAGCCATGGCTCATGCGGACGAAGCAGTACGGATCGCCGGCCGGGCCGGATCAGAGCGGGCCCTCGCGGAAGCATTCGCCGAGCGATCGAGTGTCATCCTCGACGAATCGCCCCTGCTTGCCTTGGCGGACGCACAGCGGGCCGAGCCGCTGGCACGCTCGTGCGGGTCGATGCTCGATCTGCTGAATGCCTTCGTCTGGCAGGCCAACGCGCTGCACACTCTCGGGCGCCGGAAGGACGCGACCGAGGTAGCCCTGCGCGGCCAGGCCGAACTGCTGGCGCCTGGCCCGGATCCGTTTGCCTACTTCCTGGCCTTCATGGCAGCTGACGAATTGCTGGACTCCGGCCGGTGGCAGGCGTGTGACGACCTGCTCCGGCCCGCACTGGCCGCTCGCAGTCACAGCATCGCCGGAGCCGCCATCCGGCTCACAGCCGCGTCGCTGGCTGTCCGCCAGGGCCGGGTGCCCGAGGCGCGGCAGCATCTCGACCGGGCCCGCGAACTGATCTCCACGACCTTCATCGGAATTCGAGCTGCCCTCGCCATCGGCGGCAGCGAGGTGCTCGCGGCCGAAGGCAAGACCCGGGAGGCGCTCGACTGGCTGCGGTCCAGGCTCACCCTTCCGGGCGCCGCTCCGGGCGAGGACGACGACACCCTGCTGGTGCACTACGTCCACACCGCCGCCGACCTGGCCGTCGCCGCCCGCGACGGCCAGGTCGGCGACTCCGGCGGCGTCGCTGCCGCAGTGGCCGCCGCCGACGAGGTGGTGAACGGGTGGCCCTGGGAGTCCTTCACGACCGGGCCGGACAGGGTGTTCCACTTGATGAACCAGGCGCTGGTCCAGGCTGAGCTCGCCCGGTGCCGCGATGACCTGGATCAGGTTGAGCGATGGCAGCGCGCTGCCGAGGCGTGCGATGCGGCCGGTGTGCCCTGGTATCGGGCGATCTCGCAGTGGCGCTGTGCGGAAGCGGCGGTAGCCGACGGTCGGCCTCCGGTCAGCGTCGGTGCCGTACTGCGGAATGCCCATCGGTCCGCCGTCGAGCTGGGTGCGAAGCCGTTGCAGGACGAGGTCGAATCACTCGCGCGGCGTTCGCGTATCAGCCTCCGTGAGCGGGAGCCTCTCGTCGTACAAGAGCAGGCGGCCACTCCGTTGGCGACGCTGACCGCGAGAGAGCGAGAGGTCCTGGCGTTGCTGGTCGCCGGCCGCTCGAACGGCGAGATCGCGAAGGAACTCGTCATCAGCGACAAGACCGTGAGTGCTCACGTCTCCAACATCCTGCGGAAGACCGGTACGGCGAGCCGGATGGCGGCTGCTGCCCTGGCGACGCGGCTCGGCGGTCCTGGCGGACGACCTCCGCCAGGGCCGCCCCCCGAGCCCGCGCGTCAGTGAACAGCGAGCGGATGACGACGCCGGTACATCCAGAGGCCGGCCACGGCCATACCGGCGCCACCCAGGGCTCCGGCACTCACCTGGAGCGCTTCGGTCAGCGAGTCGTCGACCGGGACCTGCTTGATCGGTCCCGGCTGCTCGACGACCACGACGGCGTCGTGGTAGCCGGCGTCCGGGTCGATTGGTCGCGCCGACGCCTGGGACGAGCCGGCGACGATCGTTCCGACGACCAGCACCGGCAGCGCGGCGAGGGTGTAGCTGTGCTTCATGATTCCTCCCTCACGGCGATGATCGCCGTCTGCCTCCACGATGCGGCGGCAGGAGGGACTCACACATTGGGCATACCCCCTTAGATCTGCCCGTTACCTCCTTACGCGGTCACCGAGGATGCGCTCGGGGGAGCTGTAGACGACGCAGCGGTCGCCTCGCGTGAACCCGGCCACGGTGATGTTGAAGCGGCGGGCTAGGTCGACGGCGAGGCTCGAGGGGGCGCCGACGGCGACGATCATGCCGATCCCGGCGGCGACGGCCTTCTGGATGATCTCGTAGCCGGCGCGGCCGCTGACGGCGAGGACGAGGCCCTTGCGGCTGTGGTGGTTCAGGACGGTCCAGCCGACGACCTTGTCGACGGCGTTGTGGCGGCCGACGTCCTCCTTCACGACAACCTTGCGGCCGTCCGTGGTGAACAGGCCGGCCGCATGCAGGCCGCCGGTGCGACTGAAGGTCGGCTGGGCATCCCGGAGCAGATCGGGCAGGCGGCGTACGACGTCGAGCGGCACCTCGACCGGGTCGACCGGGTCGTACTCGCGCTCGGCGAGTTCGTCGAGGCTCTGCTGGCCGCAGACACCGCACGCGGCCGACGTGACGCCGTACCGCTGGGGTGGTTCGCGGTCCGGGGGTCCGTCGAAGGTGACCGTGACGGTGTTGAACTGCTGGTCCCGGGTCAGCTTCACGTCGGTGCAGTAGGCAACGGTCCGGATCGCGTCCGGCCGGACCGCGAACCCCTCGCCGAGGCAGAACCCGGCGGCCAGCTCGAAGTCGGACCCCGGCGTCCGCATCGTCACCACCAGCGGCTCGGGCGGCCGGCCCGGCCACTCCAGCCGCAGCTCCAGCGGTTCCTCGGTGACGACGACATCCTCACGCCGGGATGTCCGGTCGCCGTCCAGCACCTCGACCTTGAACCTGGCAGTGGGGCCTTTCGTCATACCTCCACCGTAGGCGCTCACCAGCCGCGGCGTACGGCGAGCCAGTCGAGGAAGGTCCAGGCGTAGAACCGCTGATGCTCACGGAGCGCCGGCGTACACCCGAGCGGCGGGGGCGCGTCGGCGTTCCTCATCATGTACGCCGCGATCACGCCGGCGAAGCAGTCGAGGTGTTCGGGAGGTACGTCGGCCGTCAGCGGGCTGCTGCGGATGGCGGCGGCTGCGTCGATGCCTTGGTGCTGCGCGACCGGAAGCAGTCCGACCCAGTCCATCCAGCGTGGGCCGAGCGCCAGCCAGTTCCAGTCGACGATCCAGCAGGTGCCGGTCGCGTCGAGCAGGAGGTTGTCCGGCCGCAGGTCGCCGTGCGTCGCAGCCTCTCCCGCGAACGCGTCCGGCGCCAGCTGCACCAGGTCCGCCAGCTCGGGCAGGATCCTGGGCACCCACGGCTGCAACCGCTCCGGCAATGGCCGCTCACCCGCGACGATCTGCCCGGGGATCTGCAGCGGCGACTCGTCCCCTTCCAGATCCTGGATGAAGGCGTGCAACCCCTGCAACGGACTCGGCTCCATCGCGTCCGCGATCCGCTCACACATCGCGGTCACCACCGCGAAGTCGTCCCCTGTCCACGGCGCCCCCGGCATCCGCCCCTCCACCCACTCGGACACCACCGCAAACCACCGCCGCCTGCCATCGACAGCGTGGGCGGTGGTGATGATGGGTGGGACGCGGATCGCCGCTGGTAGCTGGGGGACTACCTCGGCTTCGCGTTGGTACGCGTGGTAGGCGTGCATGGAGTCGTCGGCGGCCTTCACGAAGACGCGGCGGCCGTCGGCCAGCTGGATCGGGGCCGCGAAGCCGCCGGTGAAGCCAGAGCCCACCGAGGCAGCGGCCGCGGTGATCTCGGTGCCTAGGGCAACGGCTAGGGATTCGTGGAGAGCGGATGGAAGCGTGTTCCAGTCCGGACGCAGCGAGGTTGCGGTGTAGTCGACGTCGGGCGCTCCGCTCATGTCCACCGACGATAGAGCGCACAGGCCGCCGGAGGCGCGTGGTTTAGCGTGCGGGGTGTGACTGGATCCGTGGTTCTGCAGGTGCTTGATCTGGTTGGCATCTTTGTGTTCGGGATCACCGGCGCGCTGGTCGGCGTACGCAAGAAGCTCGACGTGTTCGGCATCCTGGTGCTCGCGCTCGTCACCGGGCTCGGCGGTGGATTCATCCGGGACGTGCTGCTCGGCGCTACCCCGCCCGCGGCGCTGCAGGACTGGCGGTACCTGGTGGCGCCGGTCGTGGCCGGGCTGCTCACGTTCTTCCTGCATCCCGGCATCGGCCGGCTGGAGCGGCAGGTGAACATCTTCGACGCGGCCGGTCTCGCGCTGTTCTGCGTGATCGGCGCGCTGAAGGCCCTCGACTACGACCTGTCGCCGCTCGCGGCCACCCTGATCGGCACGATCTCCGGCATCGGCGGCGGTGTGATCCGCGACATCCTCAGCGGCCGGGTTCCCGTCGTGCTCCGCGCGGAGATCTACGCCACGCCGGCTTTCCTCGGCTCCGGCATTGTGGTCGTCGCCGCAGCCTTGGGGTACCAGGCCCTCTGGGTGCCGATCGCCGCGGCGGTGACGTGCTTCGGTATCCGGCTGATCGCGATCCGCCGTGGCTGGAACGCGCCGCTACCCCGCAATCCGTGACGGCGCGGCCCAGCCGTTGACGACGGCAAGCAATTCCAGGTATCGCGGCCAGCGCGGGCCGGCCTCGATACGACGAAGCTCGATCAACCGCCCGCGGAACTCCGGATCGTGCCGCAGCGGGCCGTCCGCGACCAGAGCACGGTAGCCGACGGCCATCCGTCGTACGGCGGCCCGGAAGTCGTCGTCCTGCACCAGCGCGGCCAGCTCCAGCCACGCCTCGACCTGCTGTGCGTCGGCGTCGTCGGGGAGCACCGGCGTCAGGTTCTGCCGGATCGCCGCGAAGGCGGGGTCGTCGCCGAGCGTCGAGGTGAGGAAGTCCGCGATCAACGTACGGCGTTCCCGCTCGGACTGGGCAGTCAGTTCATGCATGAGGTCGAGCTCCTCCGGGGTCGAATGACGATGGGCGGCCACCGACAGCACCGCCTGCTGGAGGCGCAGCGTCCGGATCTGCAGGGCGACGGCCTCGGCATGCGCGGTCAGTACGTCGGCCAGCGTCCGCTCGCGCTCCAGCACGGACCGCACCGTCGGCAGATCGATGCCAAGGGAACGCAGCGTCCGGATGAGCTCGAGCCGCGCCACCGCGTCAGCGCCGTACCGACGATGACCAGCAGCGGTACGCCGTGACGGCAGCAGCCCGTGGTCGGAGTAGAACCGCACGGTCTTCACCGTCACACCACCGAGCCGCGCCAACTCACCGATCGAGTGGTCCATGCCGACACCCTCACATCTCCCGTAAGAGGAGATGCAAGCCTAATTGTGGGCGAAGCGAGTCTTGGGGCGGGCGAAGGTGGTGGCGAGCGCGGCGACCAGGGCGCAGACGATGCCGATGGAGAAGGGGACCCAGTAGGCGGTGGAGGGGCCCCAAACGTCTACTGCGTGGCCGGAGGCCGCGTTGCCTGGGGCTACCCCCAGGAGGATGCCGGTGACGGTCCAGGTGATCGCCTCGGTGAGGCGCTGGGGCGGGACCCACTCCTCGACGCAGGCGGTGAGGGCGACCATCGTAGGCGCGATGGTGAAGCCGCAGAAGAACAGCACCACACCGACGAGCAGCACACTGTTGACCCAGGGGAGCGGGGCCAGGCTGACGGCGAGCAGGATCGTGCCGAACAGCAGCCGCCGCTCGACCGGAGCGCGCCAGTGGACCGAGCCGTACCAGAGACCGGCCAGCAGGCTGCCGAATGCCCACACGGCCAGTACGACGCCGGACAGCCCGGCCTGCCCCATCTCGGTGGTGAACGCGATCGTGACCACCTCGACGCCGCCGAGAGTCGCGCCGAGCCCGAGACCGATGAGGCTGAGCAGCATCAGCGAGAGCCAGGGGAGTGGCGCCTGCTCGGCACCGTCGGACCTACCGCGGCCGGGCGGGTCGGAGGCACGCAGCGACGCCAGCCAGATCCCGCCGGCCAGTCCCAACACCCCCGCCGCGGCCAGGGCGGCGTACGGGCTGATCTGGGTGGCGAGCGTGGTGACGAGGACCGGACCGACGATGAAGACGACCTCGTCGCCGACCGCCTCGAGGGCGAACGCGGTCTGCAGAGCCCGCCCGCGGCCGAGCAGATGGGTCCAGCGGGCGCGGACGAACGAGCCGACCTGCGGACGGGTGCCACCGGCAACGAACGAGACGGCGTACAGCACCCAGACGGGCGCGTCGGCACGCACTGCGACGAGGAGTGCCCCGAGAGCGATCGTGCAGAGGACCGAACCGATCAGCAGCAGCGTCCGCTGGCCGAAGCGGTCGACCAGCCGGCCCTGGATCGGGCCGGTCAGCGCGCCGGCGATCACCGCGACGCCGGACACCGCGCCGGCCAGGCCGTACGAGCCGCTCTCGCGCGCGATCAGGATGACGATGCCGAGGCCGATCATCGAGATCGGCATACGCCCGAGGATCCCGGCAGTGAAGAACGCACTGGCACCGGGACGGCGCATGAGGTGGACGTAGGGCTTGAGCATGAGGGACCGGCAACACCCTAACTGTTGCCGGTCTGAGAAACTCGGAATATGCCGCTGCCCCAGTCGCCCGCCGCCGCGCCGTACGACGCCGTCCTCCTGCTGTCCTTCGGCGGTCCCGAGAAGCCCGCGGACGTGTTGCCCTTCCTGCAGAACGTGACGCGCGGCCGCGGCATCCCGGACGAGCGGTTGAAGCAGGTCGGGGAGCACTACTACGCGTTCGGCGGGAAGAGCCCGATCAACGACCAGAACCGCGCGCTGCTGACGGCGCTGCGGGAGTCGTTCGACGAGATCGGCCTCGACCTGCCGATCTACTGGGGCAACCGCAACTGGACGCCGTACCTGACCGACACGCTGCGCGAGATGGCCGCCGACGGGATCCGTCGCGCGGTGGTGATCGTGACCGCCGCCTACCCGTCGTACTCCGGCTGCCGGCAGTACCGGGAGAACCTCGAGGACGCGGCCCGTGAGGTCCCGGACGCGCCGCGGATCGACAAGCTCCGGCACTACGCGAACCACCCCGGCTTCGTCGGCTCGTTCGTCGAGTCGACCGCCGAGGCGCTGAGCCGGCTGCCCGAGGGGTCGGCGATCGCCTATGTGACGCACTCGATCCCGACCACGATGAACGCGACCAGCGGCCCGGACGGCAACGGGTACGTCGACTGGCACCTGGATGTAGCCGCGGAGATCAGCGCGGAGCTCGAGCGCCGTACCGGGCGGACCCGGCGGACCGACCTGGTCTACTGCTCGCGGTCCGGGCCGCCGCAGATGCCGTGGCTCGAGCCGGACGTGAACGACCACCTGGAGACCCTCGCGGCCGAGGGTGTGCCGGGCGTCGCCGTCGTACCGATCGGGTTCGTGAGCGACCACATGGAGGTCATCTACGACCTCGACACCGAGGCCGCCCGGACGGCCGAGAAGCTGGGCCTGCCGATGGCCCGGGCCGCGACGCCCGGGACCGACCCGCGGTTCGTCACGATGCTGCGCGACCTGGTCGTCGAGCGGGCCGCGGCCGAGCGCGGTGAGCAACCGGTCCGCCCGTGTGTCGGCAAGCTCGGCCCGGCCTGGGACGACTGCCGCCACGACTGCTGCCCACCTTTGCGCCGTCCGACCTTTAAGGAAGCCGTATGACCGCCGAAAGCCCGCAAGACCTCCTCAAGCTGGCCGTGGAGGTGGCGGAGGAGGCGGCCCGGCTGATCGTCGAACGCCGCCGCGGCACGATCACGGTCGCGGACACCAAGAGCACCGTCACCGACGTCGTCACCGCGGTCGACCGCGAGTCCGAGGAGCTGATCCGGGCCCGGGTCCTGAAGGCCCGCCCGGACGACTCGTTCCTCGGTGAGGAGGGCGACGACGTGGCCGGTACCAGCGGCGTCCGCTGGGTGGTCGACCCGATCGACGGCACGGTCAACTACCTCTACGACCTCCCGACGTACGCCGTCTCGATCGCGGTCGAGTACGACGGGGAGACGGTCGCCGGTGTGGTCGTGGACGCACCCCGGGGCGAGGTGTTCACCGCGACCAAGGGCGGTGGTGCGTTCGCGGACGGTCAGCCGATCCGGGTGTCGGGGTGCACCGAGCTGAGCACCGCCCTGGTCGGGACCGGGTTCGGGTACGACCCGGCCCGCCGGCAGGTCCAGGCCGAGGTGATCCAGCACGTGATCACCAAGGTCCGCGACATTCGCCGGATCGGGGTCGGCGCGATCGATCTGTGCTACGTCGCGTGCGGCCGGCTCGACGCGGTCTTCGAACGCGGTCTGAATCCGTGGGACTACGGAGCGGGTGCGCTGATCGCGGCCGAGGCCGGCGCGACCACGGGCGGGCTGAACGGTGCCCCGGTCTCACCGGAGATGTCGATCGCGGCCAGTCCGGCGCTGTTCGGGCCGCTCCACGACCTGCTCGCCGCCGCGAACCCCTTGCGTGCGTAACCGTCTCTGAGTGTTCGTTTCTGCGCAGTACTGAGCATTAACGAGCATTCTCGTGTTCGGTCATGACATTTTTGCGACACGCGGGTCAGAACCTGGACCCCGACGCGCGTGAAGGGCCCTTCATAGGGCACAATCCCGTCCTCGGGAACGGTTTGTTGCCGGTCCCGGCCTGGCTGTCAAGGGTTTCGGGGGACGAAGGTTCAGCGTGGTGCTCATGCGCGGAATTTCTCGGCCGCTTTACCTGTTCAAGGGCTCAGCAGGCAACACCACGGGTACGAAGAGGGCAGGGAAACACCATGGCGACTGATTACGACGCCCCGCGCAAGACGGACGAGGACGCATCCGAAGAGTCGATCGAGGAACTGAAGACTCGCCGTCACGACAAGAACTCCGGCAAGGTCGACGAGGACGAGGCCGAGGCCGCGGAGAGCTTCGAGCTGCCCGGCGCCGACCTGAGCCACGAAGAGCTGGCGGTGCGGGTCCTCCCGCGCCAGGCCGACGAGTTCACCTGTTCGAGCTGCTTCCTGGTTCACCACCGCAGTCAGCTCGCGGAGACGAAGAACGGGCAGTTGATCTGCCGCGACTGCGCTGCCTGACACCAGCGCCCTTCTTCGCCTTGACCAGCACGGGACCGTCCCCAGATCCTCGGGGACGGTCCCGCGCTGTCTCAAGTCAGTCCTGCTTCTTCACCAGACCGGTGTCCGTGTCCTTGACCAGGCCCTTGGTCCCGTCCTGCTCGTACCCCGGCGGCGCGTAGCCGGTCGACTTCAGCCAGTACTCCGCCGCCCGCCGCTCGGCGAACAGTTTGGCCGCCGCCGCGGCGGCTCCACTCGCCACCGCCCAGCTGACTACCTCGGCGTACCCGCCCTCACCGGCCTTCGGCGGCTTCCCGCCCGAACCGATCTTCCAGGCCGTACTGACGGCCTTGTTCACGACTAGACCCACCACCAGCGTAAACGCCGCCAGCACCAGCTTCCAGCCGATCTTCGCTCCGACCACAGCAGCCTCCTAACGCAAGTCCCCGACACTCAGGATCTTGCCACGCTGTTGCCCCTCAGGGCTGCCGCCAAGCGGTCCGGGTGCCGCGTGGCGATCACCCAGTACGGCGCCGGGTCGCGCGGATCGGTGATCTGGACCCGGACCGCGCTCCGCACATACGGGCGGAGCAGCAGGTACGCCTTCGGGTCGCACTCCCGCCCGAACGCGCGCCGCGCGTCGTCGCCGGTCAGTGCCTCGACCGTGCCCAGATGCGCCCGTTCGATCACGGCCCGGCCGGCCCGGAGCCGCTCGCCGTCCACCTCGACCCGCGCAGCGCCGTACTGGAGGAAGAAGAGCACCAGCAGGACCGCGGCGGTGCCGCCGACGAAGACGCCGCCGAACGACCCGACCGGTACATAGGTGATGACGAAGAGCGTGGCTGTCGCGACGACGGCGATGATCCACCACGACACCGGCACGCTCAGCTTCTCGCGATAGGTACCCACAAGGACCAGCCTGGCATGAGGGCGGTGCAGACTCATCGGTAAGGTCGCCTCTCGTGACCGAGGTTCTCATCCAGCGACTCGACCCCGACGTCCCGCTCCCGGCGTACGCGCATCCCGGCGACGCCGGCGCGGACCTGGTGGCGACGAGCGACATCACTCTCAAGCCCGGCGAGCGTGGCCTGGTCGGCACCGGGATCGCCATCGCCCTGCAGGACGGGTACGCCGCCTTCGTGCACCCGCGCTCCGGACTGGCCGCGAAGCACGGGGTGACGCTCGTGAACGCACCCGGCACTGTGGATGCGGGCTACCGTGGCGAGATCAAGGTGTGCCTGATCAACCTCGACCCGCGCGCCGAGGTGACGCTGCGACGTGGCGACCGGATCGCACAGTTGATCATCCAGCAGGTGGAGAAGGCGCGGTTCGTCGAGGTGACCTCGCTGCCCGGTTCGGCCCGCGGCGAAGGCGGACACGGCTCGACCGGCGGTTTCGGTGATGTGACACGCTGAGCGGACCAGGTGCACCCGTTGACCTGACGGATGCGCGAAACTACGGCGGGCTTGTACCGACACCATAAGGAAACAGAATGATCTTCCGCCGCAAGGCCAAGAACGAAGACCCCGAGACGACCGAGACGGACGCATCCGTCGAGGAGACGGCGGAACCCCGCGCCGAGGGTCCGTTCGACTCCAGCGAGGTCGACCCGTCGGTCCTGGAGGCGGAGGACCGGATCGACCTGGGCGCGCTGGTGATCACCGGCATGCCCGGGATGGAGCTGCGGCTGCAGGTCGACGAGCAGACCGGCCAGGTGCAGGCGATCCTGCTGGTGCTCGAGGACTCCGCGCTCGAGCTGCGGGCGTTCGCGGCACCGAAGAAGACCGGCATCTGGACCGAGGTCCGGCGCGAGATCGCCGCCGAGGCCAGCCGGATGGGCGGTACGGCGACCGAGACCGAGGGCACGTTCGGCACCGAGCTCGTGCTGGTCGTGCCGGTCGAGGACCCGGACGGACAGATCTTCAGCCAGACCTCGCGGGTCGTCGGCGTGGACGGTCCGCGCTGGCTGCTCCGGGCGACGGTGCTCGGCCGGGCCGCTGTCGAGCCGGATGCCGCGGCACCGATGGAAGAGACGCTGCGCAACGTCATCGTGGTCCGCGGCGCCGAGCCGATGGCGGTCCGCGAGTCGCTGCCGTTGCAGCTGCCGCCGGGCGCTCAGCCGGCTCCTGACGAAGAGGCCTGACGGACTACACTCGATCGCATGGGTAGTGAGAAACCCGCGGGGCTGTGGCGGCGTGCCTTCCGTGGGCTGGCCGGAGACCGCGACCAGCAGGACGCCGAGGTCCTCCAGGACTTCGCGCAGGACTGTGGTGCGCGGTCGATCACCGGCTGCCACGATCGCGAAATGGTCACGCTGTACGGCACGCTGCGCACGATCACGTTCAGCCCGCGCGGCGGCGTACCGGCCTTGGAGGGCGAGTTGTACGACGGCACCGGCACGGTCAAGCTGATCTGGCTCGGCCGGCGCAAGATCGCCGGGATCCATCCCGGCTCGGAACTGATCGCCTCTGGGCGGATCGGTGTCGTCGACGGCGACCGGGTGATGTTCAACCCGCGCTACGAACTCCGCCCGACGGCCGCCCATGGCTGAGCCGACGCCGCGCCGCGACCAGGTCGAAGAGAACCTGGAAGAGAAGCTGGTCGACATCCTGAAGCCGGAAGTGGAAGCTGCCGCGACCACACCGCCGGCCGAAGCGAAGGACAAGCCCGCGCCGAGCACCGACAAGGACTTCTTCCAGGCGCTCGGCGGCTGGGGTGCGCTGCTCGACATCGGGCTGCCGTGGATCGCGTTCCTGATCGTCTACGCGGCCACCGACCACAACCTGCAGGTCGCGCTGATCGTCGCGGTCGCGTGCGGTGCCGCGGTCGCCCTACTGCGCCTCATCCGCCGGCAGCCGCTTCGCAACGTCTTCGGCGGTTTCGTCGGCGTCCTGATCTCCGCCTGGGTCGCGAACCGCACCGGCAACGCCAAGGACGTCTACGTCCCCGGCCTGCTGACCAACCTGGGGTACGGCGCTCTGTACCTGATCACCGTGCTCGTCCGCTGGCCGCTGTTCGGCGTGCTGTACGGCGTGATCACCCAGACCGGCACGGCCTGGCGCAAGGACCCCGCGATGCTGAGGGGTTTCTCCCGGGCCACGCTGGTGTTCGTCGGCCTCTTCGCGGTCCGGCTGATCGTCCAGGTGCCGCTGTACTTCACCGGCAGCCTGAACGCGCTCGGCATCGCGAAGATCGGCCTCGGACTCCCGTTCTACGCGCTCGCGCTCTGGCTCGCGTACGCCGTACTGCGCGGCTCACTGCCGCCGGAGAAGTGGGACGAGGCGCGTGACCACGTGACCCACCTGCTCCGGGGCAACAAGAAGTAAGCGGTCTTACTCGGCCGCGTGGCGGTGGTGCGGGGAGAGCATGTCCTCGAGCTGCTCCTCGGTCTCGTCCGCGGCGACGAACAGCAGTTCGTCGTTGAGCTCGAGCGTGCCTTCCGGGTCCGGCCGCAGGACGCGGCCCTCGCGCAGGATGACCACCAGCGCGGTGTCCAGCGGCCAGTCGATGTCGCCGACCCGCTGACCGATCATCGGGGAGTCCTCGGGCAGGGTCAGCTCGACCAGGTTCGCATCGCCCTGGCGGAAGGTGAACAGCCGGACCAGATCGCCGACCGAGACCGCTTCCTCCACCAGCGCGGACATGATCCGCGGGGTGGACACCGACACGTCGACACCCCAGGCCTCGTTGAACATCCACTCGTTGCGCGGATGGTTGACCCGGGCAACGGTCCGGGGAACGCCGAACTCGGTCTTGGCGAGCAGCGAGACGACCAGGTTCACCTTGTCGTCACCGGTGCTGGCGATCGCCACCTGGCAACGCTGCAGGGCGGCCTCCTCCAGGGAGGACAGCTCGCACGCGTCGGCCAGCAGCCACTCGGCCCGCGGCACCGACTCGGCCTTGATCGCCCGCGGGTCCTTGTCGATCAGCAGGACCTCGTGGCCGTTCTCCAGCAACTCGGCGGCGATCGACCGACCGACGTTCCCGGCTCCGGCGATGGCTACCCGCATCACAGCTCCTCAGGCTTGGTGCCGAGTTGGGACTCGACCGCCGCGACGTCCCGCTCCAGCATCACGACGTGGACCAGGTCGCCTTCCTGGATGACCGTGTCGGCCCGCGGCAGCAGGCCCTCGCCGAGCCGGGTCAGGAACGCGACCCGGGCACCGGTGGCCTTCTCGATGTCGAGCGCGAGCCGGCCGACCCACTCGGTGTGCACGTGCACCTCGGCCAGCCGGACCGTCCCGGACGGGTCGCGCCACTCCGGCTCGGAGCCCTCCGGCAGCAGCCGGCGCATCATCTGGTCGACGGTCCAGCGCACGGTGCCGACGGTCGGGATGCCGAGCCGCTGGTACACCTCGGCGCGGCCGGGGTCGTAGATCCGGGCCACCACGTTGCTGATCCCGAAGTTCTCCCGGGCCACCCGGGCGGCCAGGATGTTGGAGTTGTCGCCGTTCGAGACGGCGGCGAACGCCTCCGCCTGCTCGATCCCGGCCTCGATCAGCACCTCGCGGTCGAAGCCCATCCCGACGATGGTGCGGCCGGTGAAGTTCGGGCTCAGCCGGCGGAAGGCGTCGGCCGACTGGTCGATGATCGCGACCGTATGGCTCCGCTTCTCCAGGCCCCGCGCCAGCGTCGACCCGACGCGGCCGCAGCCCATGATGACGACGTGCACTCGCTGATCACTCCCTGCCCCGCCTGGGGCCGCTGGGTCGGTTCGGCAGGGATAGACGCTACACCGGAACTGAGGTCGTGTCTGACACGTGACCGGAGCCCTCTAACATCACCGGTGTGACTCCCGCTCTCGGCGATATCGGCAAACGGCTGCTGCTCGGTCGCAAACTGCGCAGCACCCAGCTGGGCGAGACGCTGCTGCCGAAGCGCATCGCTCTCCCGGTGTTCGCCAGCGACGCCCTGTCGTCGGTGGCCTACGCCCCCGACGAGATCTTCCTGACGCTGTCGATCGCCGGCCTGGCGGCGTACAGCTACTCGTGGAAGATCGGCCTGCTGGTCGCGTTCGTGATGCTGGTCGTGGTCGCGTCGTACCGGCAGAACGTGCACGCCTACCCGTCCGGCGGCGGTGACTACGAGGTCGCCACGGTGAACATCGGGCCGTCGGCCGGCCTGACCGTGGCCAGCGCGCTGATGGTCGACTACGTACTGACGGTGGCGGTGTCGATCTCGTCGGGTGTGCAGAACGCGAAGTCTGCGCTGCCGTTCCTCTCCGGCCACGAGGTGCCGCTGGCGGTCGGGCTGGTGCTGCTGCTGACCGCGATGAACCTGCGCGGGGTCCGCGAGTCGGGGGCGATCTTCGCGATCCCGACGTACATCTTCATGCTGTCGATCATCGGGATGGCGATCTGGGGCCTGATCCGGCTGAGCGCCGGGAACCTGCCGCTGGCCGAGAGCGCCGGCTTCGAGGTCCGGCCCGAACCCGGTCATGAGATCTTCTCCGGATTGGCCGCGGTCTTCCTGCTGGCCAGGGCGTTCTCGTCCGGGTGTGCCGCGCTGACCGGTGTCGAGGCGATCAGCAACGGCGTACCGGCGTTCCGCAAGCCCAAGAGCAAGAACGCCGCGACGACGCTGCTGCTGCTCGGCACGATCGCGGTCACGATGCTGATGAGCATCCTGTTCCTCGCCTCCAAGATCCAGCTCCGGTACGCCGAGGATCCCGCGACCCAGCTGTACGAGAACGGCCAGCCGGTCGGCGAGTCCTACACCCAGAAGACCGTGATCGGCCAGATCGGCGACTCGGTGTTCTCGAACTTCACCCCCGGCTTCTACCTGGTGATCGGCGCGACGATGCTGATCCTGGTGCTGGCCGCGAACACGGCGTTCAACGGCTTCCCGGTGCTCGGCTCGATCCTCGCCCGGGACGGGTACCTGCCGCGGCAGTTGCACACCCGCGGCGACCGGCTCGCCTACAGCAACGGCATCATCCTGCTGGCGCTGTGCGCGATCGGCCTGATCATCGCCTTCGACGCCCAGGTCACCAAGCTGATTCAGCTCTACATCGTCGGCGTGTTCGTCAGCTTCACGCTCAGCCAGTTCGGCATGATCCGGCACTGGACCCGGCACCTGAAGACCGAGACCGACGCCGCCAAGCGGCGGCAGATGATCCGCTCCCGGGTGATCAACGCGATCGGCCTGACCATGACCGGGATCGTGCTGGTGATCGTGCTGCTGACCAAGTTCGTCCATGGCGCGTACATCGCGATCCTCGCGATGGCCGGGTTGTACGTGCTGATGAAGGGGATCCACCGCCACTACGACACCGTGCGCCGGCAGACGGCGGCCGAGGGGGACGAGCCGCTGATGCTGCCGTCCCGGGTGCACGCGATCGTGCTGGTGTCCAAGTTGCACAAGCCGACCCTGCGGGCGCTGGCGTTCGCGAAGACGGCCCGGCCCTACATGCTCGAGGCGGTCACGGTCGACGTCGACCGGGACGAGTCGGACGCGCTCCAGGCCGAGTGGGACGCCCGGGGCATCCCGATCCCGCTGAAGCGGCTGGCCTCGCCGTACCGGGAGATCACCCGGCCGATCCTGCAGTACGTACGCGACATCCGGCGGCAGTCGCCGCGGGACGTGGTGATGGTCTACATCCCGGAGTACGTCGTCGGCCACTGGTGGGAGCACATCCTGCACAACCAGAGCGCCCTGCGGCTCAAGGGGCGGCTCTTGTTCACACCTGGTGTCATGGTTACGTCGGTTCCTTACCAGCTGATCTCGGCGAGTGACGCGGAGGAGCGGCAGGATCGGGTGGAACGGGTGGCCGGCCAGGTACGGCGTGGGGCCCGCAAGGCGTCAGGAGATCGGTGACAGACGAGGACATCGTCGGGACGGTAGTCGAGCTGGAAGTAGGCCCAGTCGCGCACGGGGGCCACTGTGTGGCCCGGCACGAGGGGCAGGTGGTGTTCGTCCGGCACGCGTTGCCGGGTGAGCTGGTCCACGCTCGCATCACCGAGCAGAACGCGAAGTACCTGCGGGCGGACGCCGTCCAGGTGCTGACGCCGTCACCGCAACGGATCGAACCGCCCTGCCCGTACGCCGGGCCCGGACTGTGTGGCGGCTGTGACTTCCAGCACGCCAACATCGTGGAGCAGCGACGGCTGAAGGCGACCGTGGTGTCGGACACGCTCCGGCGCATCGGCGGTATCGAGCGCACGATCGTGATGGAGTCCCCAGGCGACGACGGCCTCGGCTGGCGGACCCGGATGCGGTACGCCGTGGTCGACGGGCGACCGGGGATGTACGCGCACCGCTCGCACGACCTGGTCCCGATCGACCGGTGTCTGATCGCTCACCCGGGGACTCCCGACGTACTGAGTGATCGGTGGCCCGGTGTGTCGTCCGTGCAGGCTGTGGTGTCGTCCGAGGGCAAGACCGCCGTACAGACGGACGAGGTGCCCGGTGGACGGGTTGTCGAGGTGGTGCGGGGCCGGCGGTTCCGGGTGGAGGCCGATGGGTTCTGGCAGGTGCACCCGGCGGCTCCGTCGACGCTGGTGGACGCTGTCATGAGCGGGCTCGAGCCGATGGCGGGGGAGACGGCGCTGGATCTCTACTCCGGCGTTGGGCTGTTTGCGGCGTTTCTGGCTGAGGCCGGGTGCCCGGTGCTGGCGATCGAAGGGGACAAGGACGCCGTACGGAACGCGCGGCGGAATCTGCATGACCTGCCGGACGTGACGCTGGAGACCGGCGATGTGGATCGGGTGCTGAACACGGCCGCCGGGAAAGGGCTGGAGCATGTCGATCTGGTCGTGCTGGACCCGCCGCGGACGGGGGCCGGGAAGGACGTCGTACGGCGGATCGCGGCGCTGGGACCGCGCCGAGTGGCGTACGTGGCGTGTGACCCGGCGGCGCTGGCGCGGGATCTGAAGACGTTCGGGCGGCTCGGGTACGGGATCGCGTCGCTGCGGGCGTTCGACCTGTTCGGGATGACGCATCACATCGAATGCGTCGCCATACTCGAGCCTGTGGACAGTACTGATGCCACGCCTCCGGCGCGGCGTGTCATGGGGCTGTAACTCCGCCCTTCCCTCGTCGCTCCAGTCGCTTCGCTCCCTGCGCTCCTCAGCCCAGGCCGGGAGGCCCCATGACAGCGAAGTGGTGACCGGGGGTGGGCTCGGGTAGCGTTCTGGCATTCCAATGCGCTGGAGACCTGATGCCGCTCGTTGACCTGGACGACCCGGAGGAGCTGCGCGCCCGCTGGACCGCACTCGCCGCGGTCGCCCATGCCA
Organism: Kribbella sp. CWNU-51; assembly: GCF_054073265.1. Taxonomy (NCBI): domain Bacteria; kingdom Bacillati; phylum Actinomycetota; class Actinomycetes; order Propionibacteriales; family Kribbellaceae; genus Kribbella; species Kribbella sp. CWNU-51. The sequence continues at coordinate 1,110,689 of NZ_JBSXMZ010000004.1, read as the reverse complement.
CGGGCTTCGACCGGCGGTGGTACGCCGACGCCGACGGGTATCACCATCAGGACGAGACCGCGTCGGTGCTGCGGATGCTGCGGCTCGAGGACGGGCGGGCGGTGCTGTTCGGGTTCCACACGCAGCACAGCCAGACCGCGGGCGCCGACCTGCTGGCCGGGTCGCCGGACTGGATCGGGCAGCCCGAGGTGCGGCAGCGGATGGCCGCGGGCGAGCTGGGGTTCGTGTACGGCGCGTTCAACGGGACGTGGGCGCGGGCGTCGTACCCGGGGGATCCGTGGCAACCGGTGGAGGACGGGTTCGCGCCGATCGGCCAGTGGGTCACCTCGGACGAGGCGGCCGCGGACGAGATGATCGAGTGGGTCGCGGAGTGGGCTGACTACCTCGGCGGGCTCGACGAACTGCGGCCTTTCGGGGTGCAGCTGATCCGGAGCGTGGGTGCTTCGGGTGTCACCGCCGGCGCCTTGCAGTCCTTCTTCGATCGCTTCGAGATCGACCCGCGCTCGCCGGTGCAGCCCGACCTGCCCGCCGGGGTGGTCGCGGGGGAGGACTTCACCCGGAACTTTGCGGAATCGGAAAGTTTCTCCGACGAACCTGACACTGCCGAGGTCTCGGTCGTTGAGGATGTCGTGATTGGAGCATCCGACAGCGGGCCGGGCGACGACGAGGAAGAGTCGTTCGTCGTCCCACCTGGCATCAGCCCGTTCACGGGCCAGCCGATCGACGACCCGCCACCCCGGATGACGCCGGCTTCCTATGACGAGGCGCCTGCCGCCCGTGACCCGGCTCCTGTCCATGACGAGGCTCCTGCGCGTGACGAGGCGCCCGCCCGTCAAGAGGAGTACGGCGTCACGGCCAAGAAACAAGGCTGGCTCCGCCGCCGCAAACACGACGACGCCACCGAGTCCGACGCCGACTTCCCGAGCGAGGCGGGCGCTTACCCGCCCGACGTCCCTCCCCGGGGAGGTCCCGCGCCCGGCACCTACCTGCCGGACGGCATGGCAGGCACCGGCCTCCCCATGCGTTCGGCGTACGACTCACCCCTCCCATCCTCCGAGCCGCCCCGCGTCGGCGGCGGTGTCCACGAGGGCGACGACTTCTACGCCAGCCTCTTCGCCGACGCCCCCGCCGCGGCCGGCTACCAAGACACCCCCGCCGCCGACGAACAAGACTGGGAAACCGCCGAACAACCGGCCTGGTCCGACCAAGACGCCACCAGCGAGTACAAGCCCTTCGCCGACGAACCCCCCACCGACCCCCACCGAGACTGGGTAGGCGGCGCCTGGATCAACGGCGAATGGGTAGAAGACCCCACCACCCACCGCCCCAACACCCCACCCCCGAACTCTCCGCCACCCCCCTCACCCTTCGACGCCCCCACGGCCGACACCCCCTACCTCCAACCGCCCGAGCGTCCGTCCGCGGGGTCCCCGTTCGCCCCCGCCAATCCCGCGCAGGCTGGATCCCCGTTCGCCCAGACCCATCCAGCGGACGCACCCACGGCCGACACCCCCTACCTCCAACCGCCCGAGCGCCCGTCCGCGGAGTCCCCGTTCGCCCCCGCCGGCCCCGAGCCGGTCGGGTCCCCGTTCGCCCAGACCCATCCAGCCGACGCCCCCACGGCCGATACCCCGTTCATCACGCCAGCGGATTCGCCGTCGACCGCCTCGCCGTCCGCCCCCAGCGGATCAGCTGACTCAGCGCCGGCCGACTCCCCGTTCGCTCCAACATCCGCTGCCGCCGATCTCGAAGACGACGACGCCCCCACCGCCGAGATCGCCGCTGTCCTGGACACAGACCCAGCCGAAGAAGAACCGTCCTCCTTCACCGGCCCGTCCCCGTTCGCCCCGGTCCCACACCCGGAGCCCACGACCACTGCACCCACCCACCCCGACACCCTCCACCCAACAGACCACCCCTCAACCCCTGCCGCCCACCCGAGCGACCCGTCAACAGCGCCCGGCACTCCAGCCGCCCGTCGCACAGAACCCCAGACACGGCCCGCTGCTCATCCGACGGCCCTCGAGGCACGGCCCGCCGACCGTCCGACGGACACCGGCGCGCAGCCCGCTGCCCGTCTAGGCGACCCATCCTCAGCGCCCGGCACTCCGGCCGCCCGTCCGATAGAGACCGAGGCACAGCCCACCGGTCGCCTAGGTGCTCCGTCCTCAGCACCCGGCGCTGCGGCCGCCGGTCCGACGATGACTGACGCGCAGTCCGCTGGACGTCTAGGCGACCGTTCGACGGCACCCGGCACTCCGGCAGGCAGTCAGACCGACCTCGCAGCCCAGTCCGCCGCAGGCGACCGCCTCTCGGCCCCGTCCACTTCCGCCTCACCCTTCTTCTCGGCCCCCCACGCAGACCCTGCTGCTGAGCCCGCTCCGGACGCCCGTTTCTCGCCCCGGACCGCCGACCCCGCCGCCCCAGCCGCACGTTTCTCGGGTTCGTCCGCGGAAGCCGACTACGCCGACGACCAGACTGCCGAGATCTCCGCAGTCCCGGCCGACTCCACCGAGACAGTTGCGGGCGAGCATCAAGTACCTACTGCAGCGCAGCAGCCTCAAGCACCCACAGCCGCGGAGGCGCACCAAGCTCCCGCAGCAGCGGAGGCACATCGAGCACATGCGACAGCGCAGGCGCATGAAGCATCTGCGGCAGCCGACGAGCATCAAGCACTCACAGCCGCGGACGAGCATCACGGGTCCGCACCAGCTGAGGAGACCTACCGGGCAGCCGGGGACGGGTTGGCGGGCGGTGTGCGCCCGGGGCTCCGGTTCAACGTGGTGGGCGAAGACGACGAGGAGCAGGGCTACGACGTACCGGCTCCAGCGGCTAAAGCTCAGGTCGAGCCTCACCCTCAACCCCAGCCATGGCCCCAGCCCCAACCGCACCCGGAGCCCTGGCCGCAACCCGAGCCCCACCCAGCCCCCTGGCCCGAGCCCGCTCCACCGAGCCCCGAACCGATCCCAGCCCCCGACCCATACCCCACACCCACCCCAGGCCCCGACCCGTACCCCGCACCGCCCACCCCAGGACCGGAGCCTCACCCGCATCCGACCCCCGGCCCAACCCCGGACCCAATCCCAGGCCCCGACCCTCAACCAGAGCCGCAACCGAACCCGAACCCAGAGCCCCAGCCCTGGCCGGACCCAGAACCGGTCCCACAACCCGAGCCCGAGCCAGGACCACGCCCCGAGCCCGAGCCAGCCCCCTGGCCGGACCGAGAGCCAGACCAAGCCCCACGCCCAGAGCCCACTGACCACGTAGCGCACGGGCAATGGCCGGACGCCGACCCGCACTCGCCGCAGCAGGACTCGACGCACCGGCCGGAGCGCACGACGCAGGTGGCGCACGGCGACTGGGTGGACGGTGGCGGGTCGGAGTCGTCGCGGGAGGTTGACGCGGCGAGTCGCCTTGAGCGCATGACGCAGGTGGCGGACGGCGACTGGGTGGACGGTGGCGGGTCGGAGTTGTCGCGGGAGGATGACCTGGCAAGTCACCTCGAGCGCACGACGGATGTCGCGCGGGCCGGCTGGGCAGAGGACTCGGGGGCAGCGGAGCACGCGGGCGCCGAGGCGTCGGCTGGGTTTGCGGCAGATGAGGATGACGAGCCGACTGGCTTCGTGCCCGTGATCGGTGATGACTGGCCGACTGGATCCTTTCCCGCGGTCAACGGGTTCGCGGATGAGGCGACGGAGGCGGATGAGCACAACGGGGATGAGCGGAACGGCGCGCCACACGGGACGCGTGGGGAGTCGGCTGCGCATGTCGTGGCTCGGATGTCTATTCCCGGGTTGGGGCTGGTGGGGGCGGACGGGCCCCGGATCGCCCCTCCGCCGGGGTCGATCGAGGAGGCTATGCGCTCCGAGGTCGAGCGGCCTCGGCCGCGGCCGCAGGAGTCGGACGCTGTGAAGGCGCTGCATGCGTGGTGCCGGGCGAGGACCGCGATCGTGCCGTCCGGGTTCACCATCCAGATTCAGGTGCTGGACCCGAGCGCCCCGTCGTACCGGTTCGACCTGGAGCCGCCGGATGTGGACGACCCGGAGTTCGCGATGGACAAGCTGAGCGGTCTGCTCGGTGACCTTTGGCAGACCGAGGCGCAGAGCGACGTGGGCGGTTGGTTGTTCGCCCGCATCGACGCGGCCGGCCGGACCCTGCGGATCGACCGGTGGTACGACCAGGTCCCGGACTGGTGGGACAACCCGATCGAGCCGCGCCTCGACGTACACGGTCTGGTACGCCGCCTGTACAACCGCGGTCCCCAATGGCAGCCGTCGTACCTGGAGAAGCTGTACACCACCGCGAGATAGCGTGGGCGCCATGCTTCTCAGGATCTTCACCGAACCTCAGCAAGGTGCCTCGTACGACGATCTGCTCGCGGTCGCACGCAAGACCGAGGAGAACGGCTTCGACGCGTTCTTCCGGTCGGACCACTACCTCGTGATGGGCGAGGACGACGGCCTGCCCGGACCGACCGATGCCTGGATCACCCTGGCCGGACTCGCCCGCGAGACCAGCCGGATCAAGCTCGGCACGCTGGTCAGCTCGGCCACCTTCCGCAACCCGGGTGTCTTGGCGATCACGGTCGCCCAGGTCGACCAGATGAGCGGCGGCCGCGCGGAGCTCGGGCTCGGCGCCGGCTGGTACGAGACCGAGCACAATGCGTACGGCTTGGACTTCCCGGACACGCCCGGCAGGTTCGACCTGCTGACCGAGCAACTCGAGCTGATCACCGGTCTGTGGGACACGCCGGTGGGGGAGAAGTACAACTTCCAGGGCGAGCACTACCAGCTGACCGACTCGCCGGCGCTGCCGAAGCCGGTCCAGCAGCCGCACCCGCCGGTCATCGTCGGCGGCGCGGGTAGGACGCGTACGCCGTCTCTCGCGGCCAAGTTCGCGAGTGAGTTCAACGCCGGCTTCCGCTCCGTCGAGCTGACCGAGACGCTCTTCAAGCGCGTCCAGGCCGCCTGCGCCGAGATCGGCCGCGACCCGAAGACCCTCAACCTCTCCACCGCGCACACGGTCGTCGTCGGCAAGGACGACGCCCAGGTCAAACGACGTGCCGCCGCCGTCGGCCGCGACGTCGAAGACCTCAAGGCCAACGCCATCGCCGGCACCCCCGCCGAGGTCGTCGATCGGCTCGGCCAATTCGCCGCCGTCGGCTCCCAACGCCAGTACGTCCAGATCATGGACCTCCAGGACCTCGACCACCTCGACCTCATTGCGGCCGAGGTCCTCCCACAGGTGTCCTGACCGGGGATTCGGGGAGGGTTTTGAGCCCGGATCGGGCAGAAACCCTCCGTGGATCGCGCAAAAACCCTCCCAGGTCGCCGCCTAGGTCGGAATAACGCCGGCGCTATTCCGACTTAGGGGACGCCGGAAGGGTGATCGCGGGGACGTTCGCGGAACGGGCGCGCAAGTGACTCGATGTCGTGTATCTTGATGTCGAGAGAGTTTGGGGCGAGGTTAGGGGAGCCTGATCTCGCGGCCGGGCGGTGTGCTCGGCAGGATGGGCTCAGCGGAACTGGACTGGACAGAGGAGCAGGTTGATGGCGAGCGTCGACAGCTTCGGTGCCAAGGGTGCACTCGAGGTCAACGGTCAGTCGTACGAGATCTTCAGGTTGGCGGGCATCGAGGGTGCGGACACGCTGCCGTACTCCTTGAAGGTCCTGCTGGAGAACCTGCTGCGCACCGAGGACGGCGCGAACATCACCGCCGAGCACATCACCAAGCTCGGCAACTGGGACGCGAACGCGGCGCCCGACACGGAGATCCAGTTCACCCCGGCCCGGGTGATCATGCAGGACTTCACCGGTGTGCCGTGTGTCGTCGACCTGGCCACGATGCGCGAGGCGGTCGCGGAGCTCGGCGGCGACCCGACCAAGATCAACCCGCTCGCTCCGGCCGAGCTGGTCATCGACCACTCGGTCATCACCGACGTCTTCGGCCGCCCGGACGCGTTCGAGCGCAACGTCGAGTTCGAGTACCAGCGCAACGGCGAGCGGTACCAGTTCCTCCGCTGGGGCCAGACCGCGTTCGACGACTTCAAGGTCGTCCCGCCGGGCACCGGCATCGTCCACCAGGTGAACATCGAGCACCTCGCGCGGACGGTCATGGTCCGCGACGGCATGGCTTACCCCGACACCTGTGTCGGCACCGACAGCCACACCACGATGGTGAACGGCCTCGGCGTGCTCGGCTGGGGCGTCGGCGGCATCGAGGCCGAGGCGGCCATGCTCGGCCAGCCCGTGTCGATGCTGATCCCCAAGGTCGTCGGGTTCAAGCTGACCGGCTCGGTGCCGGCCGGTGCGACCGCGACCGACGTCGTACTCACGATCACCCAGCAGCTGCGCAAGCACGGTGTGGTCGGCAAGTTCGTCGAGTTCTACGGCGAGGGCGTCGCGGCCGTGCCGCTGGCGAACCGGGCCACGATCGGCAACATGAGCCCGGAGTTCGGCTCCACCTGCGCGATCTTCCCGATCGACGACGTCACGCTGGAGTACCTGCGGCTGACCGGCCGCAGCGACCAGGACGTTGCGCTGGTCGAGGCGTACGCCAAGGAGCAGGGCCTGTGGCACGACGTCTCGGTCGAGCCGCGGTTCTCGGAGTACCTCGAGCTGGACCTGTCGACCGTCGTCCCGTCGATCGCCGGCCCGAAGCGGCCGCAGGACCGGGTCGCGCTGACCGAGGCCAAGGAGGCCTTCCGGGGTGCGCTGACCGACTACGCCACCGAGGAGCTGGATGTCGACCCGTCCGAGACCGGGAGCTTCCCGGCCAGCGACGCGCCGAACGGGCACGGCGATGTGAACGACGAGCCGCACGTTCCGCACGGTGGTCCGGGGCGTCCGTCGAAGAAGACCAAGATCACCATGAACGGCGCCGAGACCGAGCTCGACCACGGCCACGTCGTGATCGCCAGCATCACCTCCTGCACCAACACCTCGAACCCGTCGGTGATGCTCGCCGCCGCGCTGCTCGCGAAGAACGCGGTCGACAAGGGCCTCGCGTCCAAGCCGTGGGTGAAGACGTCGCTCGCGCCCGGGTCGAAGGTCGTCACCGACTACTACGACAAGGCCGGCGTCACGCCGTACCTGGAGAAGCTCGGCTTCCACCTGGTCGGCTACGGCTGCACCACCTGCATCGGGAACTCCGGCCCCCTGCCGGAGGCTGTCTCGGCCGGCGTGCAGGAGGCCGACCTGGCGGTCGTCTCGGTGCTGTCCGGCAACCGCAACTTCGAGGGCCGGATCAACCCGGACGTGAAGATGAACTACCTCGCCTCGCCGCCGCTGGTGATCGCCTACGCGCTGGCAGGGACGATGGACTTCGACTTCGAGACCGATGCCCTGGGCCAGGACACGGACGGCAACGACGTGTTCCTGAAGGACATCTGGCCGGCCGCGGACGAGGTCGAGAAGGTGATCGCCTCCTCGATCAGCAAGGAGATGTTCACGAAGGACTACGCTGATGTGTTCGCCGGTGACGAGCGCTGGCAGTCGCTGCCGACGCCCGAAGGCAAGACGTTCGCCTGGGACGCCGAGTCGACGTACGTGCGCAAGCCTCCGTACTTCGAGGGCATGGCCAAGGACCCGTCGCCGGTGACCGACATCGCCGGCGCCCGGGTGCTGGCCAAGCTGGGCGACTCGGTCACCACCGACCACATCTCCCCGGCCGGTTCGATCAAGGCCGACAGCCCGGCCGGGACGTACCTGGCCGGCCACGGCGTCGACCGCAAGGACTTCAACTCGTACGGCTCGCGCCGGGGCAACCACGAGGTGATGATCCGCGGCACGTTCGCGAACATCCGGCTGCGCAACCAGATCGCGCCCGGCACCGAGGGCGGCTTCACCCGGGACTTCACCAAGGACGACGCGCCCGTCACGTCGATCTACGAGGCCGCGCAGTCGTACGCCGAGGCCGGCACGCCGCTGGTGATCCTGGCCGGCAAGGAGTACGGCTCGGGTTCGTCGCGTGACTGGGCCGCCAAGGGTACGGCGCTGCTCGGGGCGAAGGCCGTGATCACCGAGTCCTTCGAGCGCATCCACCGGTCGAACCTGATCGGCATGGGCGTGCTGCCGCTGCAGTACCCGGAGGGTGAGACCGCGGAGTCGCTCGGCCTGACCGGCGAGGAGACGTTCGACATCACCGGCGTCACCGCGCTCAACGAGGGCTCGATCCCGAGCACGGTCCACGTCAAGGTCACCTCGCCCGACGGCGGCGAGAAGGAGTTCGACGCGGTCGTCCGGATCGACACCCCCGGCGAGGCCGACTACTACCGCAACGGCGGCATCCTGCAGTACGTGCTCCGTTCGCTCCTCGCGGGCTAATACGCGCAGCAGAAAGGGCCGGTCCGTGCCGCGGGCCGGCCCTTTCTGTCGGTCGAGGGCGCTTTACTGTGGGCGTGGGACATCCGCGAGAGGTTGCGCTGGCAGCCTGCGCCGCGCACGGCCAGGACTCCGTGATCGACTGGTGCATCGCCTTCCTCACCAGCGAGATCTCGGGGGAGGAGGCGTACGGCGCCGAGCTGCCGAAACTAGTCGCGATCACGGGGAGTCCGAACCCTGGCGGCTGGTCCGCGCCGGTCGACCCGGTGAACTACTACTGGGTCCGGGTCTGGGCTGCTCGGGTGTTCCTGTACGTCTGGCGTGACGACGCGGTCGACGCTCTCCTGGTCGCCGTGAAGGATCCCGCCTGGCGCGTCCGCGAACACGTCGCCCGTATCACCGCGCAACGCGAGCTCGGCCAGCTGGCCGACGCGTTGCTGCCCGATCTCGAGCATGAACTCCCGAGAGTGCGCGCCACCGTGGCCCGCGCGCTCGGGGCCGCCGGCGAGGCCGAGCACGCCGAAGCTCTGTGCAGCCTCCTCGACGACCCGGACGGCACCGTCCGCGCGGCCGCCGAGAAGGCCCTCGACAGGCTGGAAGCCAGACTCGACCGCAGCTTGCGCTGACCCGCCGCCGGCGAGACGCACTCCAGGAGGAGAACGCAATGAAATACCTGATGCTGATCTACGGCAACGAGGACGTCTGGAACAGCTTGGCGCCGGACGACCTGGCCGCCCTGATCGACGAGGTCGACGGCTTCAACGAGGAGTTGCGCGAGTCCGGAGAGCTGCTCAGTGCCGAAGGGCTCATCTCCCGGCCGCGATCGGTGCGGTCGGTCGCCGGCGAGGTGATCCTCACCGACGGTCCCTACATCGAGTCGAAGGAGTTCGTCGGCTCCTACTTCGTGGTCGAGGTCGACCGCGAGCAACGGGCCGGCGAGATCGCGAGGTCCTATCCGGGGCTGCGCTACGGCGGCGGAGTGGAGGTCTGGCCGCTGATGGCGAGCGGATGGACGAGCGTTGAGCCGTGACGAGACGGTCGAGCAGCTGCTGAGGTCTCTGGCGTCCCAGGTGCTCGGTGCGCTGATGCGGCGGTACGGCGATTTCGCTCGGTGCGAGGACGCGGTCCAGGAGGCTCTCATCGCCGCGAGCGAGAGCTGGCCGCAGGCTGGTGTTCCGGCTCGTCCGCGGGGCTGGCTCACCACCGTCGCGGTGAACCGTTACATCGACTCCGTGCGGTCCGACAGTGCCCGCCAGCGTCGGGAGCGGGCCGCTCTGGATGCCACGCCGCGTGATGCCCTGGTCGTCCCACCGCCGGACACGGAGGAGGTCCGGGACGACCTGCTCGAGCTGCTGTTCCTGTGCTGTCATCCGGCCTTGACCGCCCCGTCCCAGCTCGCGCTGACGCTGCGGGCGGTCGCCGGACTGACCACGAGTGAGATCGCCGCGTCCTTCCTCGTGCCCGAGAAGACGATGGGTCAGCGCATCTCCCGGGCCAAGCAACGTCTACGCGAGACCGGAGCCCGATTCGCCGTACCCGCGGAGCCAGAGCTGGAGTCCCGGCTGCAGGTCGTCCTGCACGTGCTGTACCTGATGTTCAACGAGGGCTACAGCGCCAGTTCCGGCGCGCACCTGCGACGCCCCGACCTCACCCGGCCGGCCCTGACTCTGGTACGGCGGTTGCACGCGCGGCTACCCGAGTCCGGCGAAACCTCTGGACTACTGGCGTTGATGCTGCTCACCGAGGCCCGCAGCGCGGCACGAACCGGCCCGGACGGTGTCCTGATCCCACTCGCGGAGCAGGACCGCGCGACCTGGGACAGCGCCGCCATTGCCGAGGGCACCGAACTCCTCACCGGCACGCTGGCCGCCCGCCCGCTCGGTCCGTACCAGGTGCAGGCGGCGATTGCGGCGATCCACGACGAGGCACCGTCGACGGACGCCACCGACTGGCGGCAGATTCTGGCCCTGTACGGGATCCTCGAGCGCCTGCAACCCCACCCCGTCACGACCCTCAACCGGGCGGTGGCGCTGGCGATGGTGCGTGGACCTGACGCGGGGCTGGCGTTGCTGAAGGAACTCGAATCAGGTGCGCTCGCCGGCCACCATCGGCTGCTGGCTGTTCGCGCGTACCTGCTCGACCAGGCCGGCGAGAGCGCGGCCGCCGCCGCGGAGTACCAGGAGGCCGCACGTCTGGCGGGCAGCAAGCCCGAGCAACGGTTCCTCCTGCAGCGTGCAATCCGATGCCTGGGCACGTAGAAAACCGGTCCGTGGCTCCGATCCTCCTGTGAGCAGCTCAAATCTGGAGCTGCCGGAACAGGAGCGAAGCGAAATGACAAAGGTCACGGCTCAGATGTCGGTGTCGCTCGACGGCTGTTACGCCGGCCCGCGCCACGAAGGCGACGACAGCGAGTGGATGCAGTCGGCGGAGGCGGCAGGGTTCTTCCGGGTCACCCGCTGGGTGATCGACGCGATGGCCTGGCGGGAACGGCTTGGCTTCGCCGGAGGCGAACGCAACCCCGACTCCGACATCGTCGCCGAGTCGTTCGACGCCGCCGGCGCCTACGTGATGGGGCGGCGGATGGCTGACGGCGGTGAAGTGCCGTGGGGTGAGACCCCGCCTTTCCGTGCGCCGGTGTTCGTGGTCACCCACCGCGCCCGCGAGCCCCTGATGCGGAAGGGCGGAACCAGCTTCACGTATGTCACGGACGGGATCGTCAAAGCCGTGGAGCAGGCGCGAGCAGCAGCCAACGGTAAGAACGTCGCGATCGCCGGCGGCGGAACCCTGGTGCGCCAGGTACTCGCGGCCGGTCTGCTGGATGAGCTGGAACTGCACATCGCCCCGGCCGTCCTGGGCGGAGGCATGCGCCTGCTCGACGGGGTGGGACCGGCCGGCGAGGAAGCGATCGAGCTCACGCCGACCAGAGTTGTTCACAGTCCCGGGGTCACCCATCTTCGCTACACGGTGAATGGACGAGCGACCCTCGTCCTCGATGACCGCGGCCGGGAGGCGGGCCTCGCCTGAGATGGCCGGCGGCTTACACCAGTTATCCGGCCAGGGCGGCTCGTAGTTTTCCGGCGTACTCGGCGGCTTCGGCGTCGTCGGCGTACTTGGTGCGGGGCCAGAAGAAGCCGCGCAGTCCGTCCCCCTTCGTCCGTGGCACCACGTGCACGTGCAGATGTGGGACGGACTGCGACACGATGTTGTTCACGGCAACGAACGAGCCCTGCGCGTCGAACGCCGTACGCACGGCATCCGCGACCGACCGCGCCGCTCCGAAGAACGGCACCAGCAACGCGTCCGGCAGCTCGACCAGCGTCGGCACGTGCTCGCGCGGCACGATCAGCGTGTGCCCCTTGAACACCGGCCGTACGTCGAGGAATCCCACGACGTCCGGTGTTTCCAGCACGATCTGCGCCGGCGTCGTACCGGCGATGATGGAACAGAAGAGACAGTCGGCCATCAGCCGAGTTTCTCGTCTACGAAGCACCAGCGCCAATTCTCGCCTGGTTCGAAGCTGCGCATCACCGGGTGTTCGGTCTCGTCGTAGTGCTTGCTGGCGTGCTTCATCGGCGACGAGTCGCAGCAGCCGACGTGACCGCAGCCGAGGCAGAGTCGCAGGTGGACCCAGGAGCTGCCGATCGCCAGGCACTCCTCGCACCCCTCGGGTGTGTTCGGCGCGACCACCACAGGAGCTTGTTCGAGGTGCTTGCAGGCACCGCCCGGTGAGGTCTTGACCCGCAGGTCCTCGGACCGGCCGCCCACGTCGTCGTCCTCGTCGCGATCCAGGATGGACTCCTCGATGTCGAGGGCGATCTGCGCCCGCTGCAGCACCTCGTCGGCGACCAGGCCGGCATCGCGGACCTTGAGGATGTGCTCGCGCTCGGCCTCGAGCATGGCGATCCGCAGCCGGCGATAGGCCTCGCTCGGCGTCTCGTACTCGCTCTCCGGCCGCCCGAGCCGCTCCCACGCGGCCTGCGCCCGGGCCTCACCACGCTGCCGGAGCAGGTTGACCACCTCGGGCGGGTCGTCCGGTGTGACGATCTCCTGCAGCTTCTCCTCGGCGGCGCGATGCGCACCTTGCAGTACGGCGGCCTCCTGCAGCGCATCCTCCGCCGGATCCGGGCCGGGCAGCCGGAGCCGCCGTACCAGCCAGGGCAGGGTCGAGCCCTGCACGAGCAGCGTGCCTGCGGTCACGGCGAGCGCGATGAAGACCAGTACTTCGCGATCGGGGGTGTCGTCGGGGAGGGTGAAGACGGCGGCCAGGGTGACGACGCCGCGCATCCCGGCCCACGACACGACGATCAGCGCCTGCCACGACACCGGTCCCGGCCGGGACGGGCCGAGGACGCGCCGGGACAGCATCGTCGACGGGATCAGCCAGATCGGCCGGAGCAGCACCACCGTGAGGAAGACCGCGATGGTCGCGGCCGCGATCAGCCAGCCCGGCAGCGGGCTCATCGCCAGGTCGTCGAGGATCCACCGGGTCTGCAGGCCGATCAGCAGGAAGACGGTGTTCTCGAGCAGGAACTGGAAGGTCCGCCAGTTGGTCCGCTCCGACATCCGCGACTTGGCCGACTGGATGATCGGCGATTTGTGCCCGAGCAACAGGCCGGTGACGACCACGGCGAGGACGCCGGACGCATGGATCTCTTCCGCGGCGACATAGGCGATGAACGGCGCGGTCAGGCTGAGCGTGGTGTCGAGCACCGGGTCGGTGAACCGGCGGCGGACCTTGGCCAGCACGAACGCCACGGCCAGACCGATCACAACCCCGCCACCGGCCGCGCGGAGGAAGTCCAGGCCGACGTGCAGGACGGTCGGCGTGACCACTGCGGCCGCGAGCGCCGTACGCAGACAGACCAGCGCGGTCGCGTCGTTGACCAGGCTCTCGCCCTCGAGGATCGTGACGACGCGTCGGGGGAGTCCGACTCGCCTGGCGATCGCGGTCGCGGCGACGGCGTCCGGCGGCGCGACCACGGCGCCGATCGCGAATGCGGCCCACAACGGCAGCGGTTCGTGGCCCAGCGACCCGGCCACCTCGCCGAGCAGCCACCACGCGACCACGCCGACGCCGAGCGCAGTGAACACGACCAGCCCGACCGACAGCAGCCCGATCGACCGGCGGTGCTTGGAGAAGTCGACCAGGCTGGTCTTGATCGCCGCCGAGTAGAGCAGCGGCGGCAGGAAACCGACCAGGACGACCTCGGGGGCGAGCTCGACCCGGGGGACGAACGGGAGGTACGACGCCGCGATCCCGATGACCACGAGCAGCAGGGGAGCCGAGATCCCGAGCCGCCGGGCCAGTGCGGCCCCGGCCGCGACCACAGCGACAAGGGCTACGACCTCGATCGCGATATGCACGCTGCACAGTGTCGCAGCGTCGGCCCGGTTTCGGCCGCTCGGTTCGCCCTCGGCTGAGCCGGGATCTGGTCAGTGCGGGCGCGGTCGTCTAGCGTGTGCGCAGCGGGATCTGTCGATCACTGGGGGTGACTGATGCGTCGTCGTGTCGTCGCACTGGTTTGTGCGCTTGTCGTTCTCGGCTCGTCGCTCGCGGTCCCTGCCGCGGCCGCCGCCACGGTCACCAACGGCTGCGTCGTCTCGGTGCCGGAGCCCGGAACGACGACGCCGGTCCGGATCTGTTATTCGCTGTTCGAGCCCGCCGGCGCCTCGGCCGCACACACCGTGCCACTGATCTTCCACAGTCATGGCTGGGGCGGCAGCCGGACGAAGGACCCGGCCGCGTTCCAGGCCTGGCTCGACGCCGGCTTCGGCGTACTGAGCTTCGACCAGCGCAGCTTCGGCGAGAGCACCGGCACCGCGCACGTGATGAACCCGGACTACGAGGGCCGCGACGTGGTGAAGCTCGTCGACTTCGTCGCCGGTCTGGACTGGGTGACGAAACAACGGCCGGGTGATCCGCTGATCGGGGCGATCGGCGGGTCGTACGGCGGCGGGTACCAGTTCGCCGGCGCATTCACCGAGGTGCGGGACAGGGGCTGGCGAACTTCGACCACGCGCTGACCGCCCGGGCCCGGGCGCGGTCGATCTTCGTCGGGTACAACGGCGGTCACACGCTGCCGAGCGTCGTACCGCCCGGGTTCGCGACGCCGGGGGATCCGTGCTCGATCGCGCTCGGCTCGCCGAGCTTCTCCGACCTGGCGGTGCGCTTCATGACCGCGAAGCTGCTGGGGAAGGCGACCGGGCTGTCCGGCTTCGGTGTGTACCACCTGTCCACCGCCGATGGTCGTTGCCTGACGCAACGGAGTCTTTCGCCGAACACACGCCAAGCACTGGGCAAGATCCTCACCCCGACCGGCGCCGGACTGCCACTCAACCTGAAGATTGCGACCGGGCCTCTGACCATCGCGGGAACTCCTCAGCTCTCCGCGAAGGTCTACACGCTCGTGCCGGACTCCGGAGCCTTCTTCGCCCTCAGCGTCGGCGCCAACCCGCTGACCGCGAGGGTCGTGCAGAACAACACGATGCCGCTGCGGGAGAAGCACGTCGCGAAGGGCGTCCAGCGCACGTTCGAACTGCCCGCGATCGCCGACATGTACGCCGGCCAACGCGGCCCGCTCCCCGGCGCGCTGCTGCTGAAGAACGCGACGCTGACCTATCGGATCTTGTCGAGATAAGTCTTGTAGACGGTCAGGAACGGCTCCTCGTTCGCCACCGCACCGACCAGCCAGTCGCACGTCTCCTGCGCCGTCGCGATCACGTCGGCCGGATACCCGTACTTGACCTGGTGTTCGGCGAACTCGTCCTCGTCGTCGACATAGATCGTCCCGTCCCGCCGCTTGATCACGTCCAGATCGAGATCGATCATCGTGACCACGTCGTCGGAGAACTCCACCGGCGTGCTGATGTCGCAGTAGATCTCCGTCTGCCGCGGCTCGTCGTTGAAGAGCGCGGTGAACCACTTGTCCCGCGGGAACAACTGCACATGAGCCTGCTCCTGCGTCACGACCGGCTCGTCCCCGCGCTGCGACACCGAGTTCGCCGGCGCCCCC
Organism: Kribbella sp. CWNU-51; assembly: GCF_054073265.1. NCBI lineage: Bacteria > Bacillati > Actinomycetota > Actinomycetes > Propionibacteriales > Kribbellaceae > Kribbella > Kribbella sp. CWNU-51. Next base: position 1,095,355 of record NZ_JBSXMZ010000004.1, on the reverse strand, counting down.
AACCACACCCCGAACGCATCCTCCCCGAGATACCGCATCCACTGATGCCAGTGCAGCTTCTCGTCGTACTTCCGATACACCACCCGAACATCACGCATGCCGGACAACTTATCCCGCCACCGGTGCGCCCGGCCGCGGACCACCAGCCGGACCTGCGGGCGTTGCAGAAGTTGCAGGTTGCTGCAAGTTTGTGGCCCGCGACCGCCGCCGACCGCCAGGATGAAGGGGCGACGATCTGGGGAGGAACGGCTGCGGGTCCTAGGTTCTCGCTGACCCTCGCCGGTGTAGGGGGGCCTTATCCGGTGGGGGTCAGCGAGCGGATCTGTTGGAGGTAGGGCTGGTAGGCGGTGGTGAAGGGCTCTGTGGTGGTGATGTGGGTGGCCAGGTAGTCGCAGGTGGCCTGGGCGGTGGCGATGACTTGGGGCGGGTAGTCGTAGAGCACCTGGTGGTGGTGGAACTCGTCCTCGTCCATGACGTGGACCGAGCCGTCGCGCATCAGGCGGATGTCGAGGTCGAGGTCGACGGTGGTGACGGAGTCGACGCCGAACTCGGCGGGCATGGTGATGTCGCAGTAGATGGCGGTCTGGTGGGGGGTGTCGTTGAAGAGGGCGCTCCACCACTGGCCGTGCGGGAACACGCGGACGCGGTGGTGGTCGATGGTGGTCCAGCTGCCGTCGGCGCGCTGGCCCTTGGTGCCGGGGAGGGAGCCGACCCAGAGGCCGTGCTCGTCTTCGCCGAGCCGGACGGCTTCCACCAGGCGGTGCGGCTGTCCGTCGTACTTGCGGAACAGCGTCCTCACCAGCTCCATGCGATCACTCTAGGTGAAAGCCGAACCATTCTGCCTGAGGAGACGTCTTGGAGTGTGAGATAGCTCCGGTCGGGGTTGCCGAGTTCGGAAACCGGGCGCGGGGTGAATAGACTCAAGCATCCGAGGACGACCGCGGGGAGGAACTCGATGCGCGTGCTGGAGACGGTCGGAGGGCCGGCGGACCTCAAGAAGCTGTCCGATCAGCAGCTCACCGATCTCGCGGCGGAGATCCGCGACGTCCTGGTCGAGACCGTGTCCCGGACCGGGGGCCACCTCGGCCCGAACCTCGGGATGGTCGAGATCACCCTGGCGATGCACCGCGTGTTCGACTCGCCGCACGACCGGCTCGTCTTCGACGTCGGTCACCAGGCGTATGTGCACAAGCTGGTCACCGGCCGGGCGCCGAAGTTCGACACTCTCCGTCAGCAGGGCGGCCTGTCCGGCTACCCGAACCAGGCCGAGTCCGAGCACGACATCATCGAGAACAGTCACGCCTCGACCGCCCTTTCGTACGCCGACGGCCTGGCCAAGGCCTACCGGTTGCGCAAGGAGGACCGGCACGTGGTCGCGCTGATCGGCGACGGCGGCCTGACCGGCGGCATGGCCTGGGAGGCGCTGAACAACATCGCCGCCGCCAAGGACCTCAAGCTGGTCATCATCGTCAACGACAACGGCCGCTCCTACAGCGACACCGTCGGGGGCCTGGCCACCCACCTGACCAGCCTGCGCACCAACCCGCGGTACGAGAAGGTCCTCGACCTGATCAAGAAGAACCTGGCCCGGACGCCGTACGTCGGCCCGCCGATGTACGAGGTGCTGCACGGGGTGAAGAAGGGCCTGAAGGACATGCTCGCCCCGCAGGGCATGTTCGAGGACCTCGGCCTCAAGTACGTCGGTCCCGTCGCCGGCCACGATCGCGAAGCGATGGAGGAGGCGCTGCGCAGCGCGAAGGCGTTCGGCGGTCCGGTGATCGTGCACGCGGTGACTCAGAAGGGGTACGGGTACGCCGCCGCCGAGGAGGACGAGGAGGACAACTTTCACCAGGTCCGCCCGGTCAACAAGCCGCGCGGCTGGACGGACGTGTTCGCCGACGAGATGATCCGGATCGGTCACCGCCGCCCGGACGTGGTCGCGATCACCGCGGCGATGCTGCACCCGACCGGCCTCGCCGCGTTCGCGGCCGAGTTCCCGGACCGGATCTTCGACGTCGGCATCGCCGAGCAGCACGCGGTGACCAGTGCCGCCGGTCTCGCAATGGGCGGTCTGCACCCGGTCGTCGGCCTGTACTCGACGTTCCTGAACCGGGCCTTCGACCAGGTGCTGATGGACGTCGCGCTGCACAAGCTCGGCGTCACGTTCGTGCTCGACCGCGCGGGGATCACCGGTGACGACGGTCCGAGCCACAACGGCATGTGGGACATGTCGATCCTGCAGGTCGTCCCCGGGCTGCGGCTCGCGGCGCCCCGTGACGGCAAGCGCCTGGAGGAGCTGCTCAACGAGGCGGTCGAGGTGAAGGACGCCCCGACAGTACTGCGCTTTGCCAAGGGCGAGGTGTTCCCGGACATCGACGCGATCGACCGGCTCGGCGAGACGGACGTGCTGAAGCGGTCCGGGACCGACGTACTCCTGGTCGGCATCGGCGCGATGGCGGCCACTGCGATGGACGTCGCGCAACGGCTCGAGGCGCACGGCTTCGGCGTCACCGTCGTGGACCCGCGCTGGGTCAAGCCCGTCGACGCGAAGCTGGTCGAGCTGGCCGCGGACTTCAACCTCGTGGTCACGATCGAGGACAACGGCCGGGCCGGTGGCTGCGGGTCGATGATCGCGCAGGCGTTGCGCGACGAGGGCGTGGCGACGCCGGTCCGCGATTTCGGCATCCCGCAGAAGTTCCTCGAGCACGCCAAGCGTCCCGCCGTACTGCAGGAGATCGGGCTGACCGGGCAGGAGGTGGCGCGGGAGATCACCGAGCTGATCGCCCGGCATCCGGGCGAGCCGCTCAGCGAGCCCGATCCGGCCAGCGGCCGTCAGGGCAGTGCCTGAGTCAGGGCGGCACTCCGCACCACCGCGGAGCCGTCACGCAGCAGTTCGCCGCCGCACCCGCGCCTGGCCGCTGTTGCTCTCCCTGGTCCTCGTCGCGGTCGCGGTTGCCGGCGGCCTGGCCCTGCACCACTCCAGCGGGCGCGCGGACGGCTCCGAAGCCGCCACCGCCACCACGCCGGACATCGATCTGGCGGCCCGGGCCGCGGCCGTGGACAAGGTGCTGAAGAAGCGCGCTCAGGCCGTGCTCACCGACAACCAGAAGGACTTCCTGGCCGACGTCGACCCGGGCAACAAGAACCTCGTCGCCCGGCAGCGGACCCTGTTCACGAACCTCCGTCAGTTCGGTTTCGCGAAACTGACCTACCAGCAGCTGTCCCAGCAGTTCGACGACGCGATCACCAAGAAGTACGGCCCGTCGACGTACCTCGTCGCGATCGCGATGACCTACCAGATCCGGGGCATCGACATGGTCCCGGTCCGCGCGATGCTCGGCTATACGTTCACCGAACGGCCGACCGGCGACTGGATGCTGGTGTCCGACACCGACCTGGACAAGCGGCTGCCGCGCGGCTCGCACCAGGAGGCCTGGGACACCGGCGAGGTGCTGGTGAAGCGCGCGCCGCGGGTGCTCGTGGTGGTCGAGAAGGGCCAGGACCGGCTCGCGACCAAGCTGGTCGGGATGGCGAGCAGCGCGGTGAAGGCGGTCAGCAAGAGCTGGCCGGGCGGCTGGAACGGCTCCGGCGTGGTGATCGGGCTCGACGACAAGATCGTGCGCGGCGCCGACTACACCCAGCCGAAGAACGCCGAGGACGCGATCGCGATGGCGACGTGGGTCTATCGCACGCTGCCCGGCGAGGTGACCGGGGAGGGACAGCGGGCCGATTCGTACGTCGTGATCAACCCGCGCAACCGTGGCAAGGTCGACGCCCGGACGCTGGCACACGAGTTCACCCACGTCGCGACCGCGCCGTACGGGCCGTATGCCCCACGGTGGCTGGTCGAGGGGGCGGCGACGTACGTCGAGTTCCTGCCGATGGACGGTGCGGAGCCGTTGGCAATCGGGAAGTACCGCCAGGATGTGCGGACGAAGTACCTCGCGAAGGCGAAGAGCCTGCCCGCCGACGCGACCTTCTTCCAGCAGTCCGACAGTTCGTACCCGCTGTCCTGGCTGGCCCTCGACTACCTCTTCACCCGGTTCGGTGGGACCGAGGTGGGCACGCTCTACCGGGAGATGGCAGCGCTCGGCACTACCCAGGCCGATCGGGACCGGATCATGCTGGAACACGTAGGCATGACCGAAGCCGGCCTCTTCCAAGCCCTCAAGGCCGCTGCGGCTGCCTGAACCGTCAGGGTCAAGTAGGGTAGCCGGGCTGCGACTGACGGGTACTCGGAGGGGATCGACCCGAAGTGAATGCGACCACGCCTGGCGCCGGACCGCCGGGCGCTCAGGTTCCGCCTGCTGGACCCCGCCGCTGGCTGGGGTTGCTGGTGGCGGTGGCGCTGGTCTCCGGCGGTGTGGCCTACACCGTTGAAGAGCGGCACGAGGACGCCCGTGCCCGGGCCGTGGCGACCCAGACCCCGGGCACGAGCCAGAGCCCGCAGACGTCCCGCACCGCCGCCGCGATCGCCGCCCGCCGCGTCGCCGTCGACACGATCCTGCTGCGCCGCGCCCAGGCCGTGCAGACCCGAAACCAGGCGCTCTTCCTGGCCGACATCGATCCAGCCAACACGAAGCTGCGCGCCGCGCAGGCGGTCCTGTTCGCGAACCTGGTCGAGATCGGCTTCACCGAGCTCGGCTACAGCCAGGCCGAGGAGCGGTTCAACCCGTCGGTGCTCCGGGCCCACGGGCGTACGACGTACCTGGTCCGGGTGCTGATGCGCTACCAGATCCCGCAGGTCGACCTCGCCCCGGTGACGACCGAGCTCGGCTACACGTTCGTCAGCCGGGCCGGCCGCTGGGTGATCACGGACGACGACGACCTGGACAACGACCTCGGCCCGGGCGCGCACCGGGAGGCCTGGGACCTGGGCCGGATCGAGGTGGAGCGCGCGCCGCGGGTGCTGGTCGCGGTGGAGAAGGGCGACACCAAGCGCGGCCGGGCGATCGCGGCCGCGGCCGCCGAGGGGCTGACCGAGGTGTCGGCGTACTGGCCGCGGAAGTGGCGCGGCTCGGTGTTCGTGATCGCGCTGGACGAGACCGAGGTCCGCGACGCCCGATTCGCCGACGAGGACATCGAGTCGGCCGCGAGTTCGGGCTCGACCTTCTCGTCGCTGCCCGGTCAGGACACCGCCGACGGCACGGTCGCCGGCGCCTACATCGTGATCAATCCGAACGAGCGCGATCGCGTCGACGAGATCCTGCTGTCGCACGAGATCACCCATGTCGCCACCGCCGACCTCGGTGGGTACGAACCGCTCTGGCTGGCCGAGGGCGCGGCCGAGTACGTGTCCTGGCGCGGGATCGAGGCGATCAGCGGAGCGGGTGAGGTCGCCAAGTGGGAGCAGGAGGTCATCGACGACGCCCTGCCGAGCCTGACCTCGCTGCCGAGCGACGCCGGCTTCTACCAGAACTCCGCCGACGTGTACGGCGTCAGCTGGCTGGCGGTGCGCTACCTGGTGCAGCGGATCGGACTCACCCACGTCGAGGAACTGTACGAGGACATGGCGATGAACGGCACCGACCAAGCCGCCCGGGACCGGATCCTGCTCAGCCGCACCGGCCTCACCGAGGCGACGTTGTGGACTTCTCTGCAGTCGTACACGCCGCCACGCTGAGTGCCGGTTTGACCTCAAGCGGTCAGACAGGCAATCTCGAGTGGTTCCGTCCACGTCGAGGAGGCGCATGTGAGTCTTGTTCGGAAGAAGACGATCGAGCAGTCGATCGCCGACACCGACGAACCGGAGTACCAGCTCAAGAAACGTCTGACCGCGATCGATCTGACCGTCTTCGGCATCGGTGTGATCATCGGCGCCGGTATCTTCACGCTGACCGGCCGCGCGGCGAAGGCGTACGCCGGACCGAGCATCGCGTTGTCGTTCGTGCTCGCCGCGGTCTGTTGTGCGCTGGCCGCGTTGTGCTACGCCGAGTTCTCGTCCACCGTCCCGGTGTCGGGATCGGCGTACACCTTCTCGTACTTCTCGCTCGGTGAGATCTTCGCCTGGATCATCGGCTGGGACCTGCTGCTCGAACTGATGCTCGGGGCAAGCGTCGTCGCCCAGGGCTGGTCGACGTACGCCGCTCTGTTCCTCGAGCAGATCGGGTTGGGCTGGCCGGCGTCGATCGGGCCTGACAGTCATGTGAACGTGTTGGCGATGCTGCTCGTGGCGGTGCTGGCGACGCTCGCGACGATCGGCATCAAGGAGTCGCTGCGGGTCAACCTGGTGCTGGTCGCAATCAAGCTGTTCGTGGTGCTGTTCGTGATCATCGCCGGCCTGTTCTACATCAAGGGCTCGAACCTGTCGCCGTTCATCCCGCCGAGCGTTCCGGCCCCGAGCGGCGACGTCACCATCACCACCCCGCTGTTCCAGGCGATGTTCGGGTTCACTCCGTCGACGTTCGGCGTGATGGGCCTGGTGTCCGGCGCGTCGCTGGTGTTCTTCGCGTTCATCGGGTTCGACGTGGTCGCGACCACCGCCGAAGAGGCGAAGAACCCGCAGCGCGACCTGCCCCGCGGCATCATCGGCTCGCTGGCCATCTGCACGGTGCTCTACGTGCTGGTCTGCATCGTCATCACCGGCATGGTGAAGTACACCGACATCAGCGGTGAGGCGGCGCTGGCCGAGGCGTTCCGGTCGGTCGGCCGGGACAGCTTCGCGACCCTCATCTCGGCGGGGGCGGTGGCCGGTCTGACCACGGTGGTGCTGACGCTGATGATCGGCGCGGCGCGCGTGGTGTTCGCGATGAGCCGTGACCACCTGATGCCGCGTCAGCTCGGCAAGACGCACGCGAAGTGGGGGACGCCGTACCGGCTGACCATCGGGATCGGCGTGATCGTCGCGATCGTCGCCGGTCTCACCCCGATCGGGAAGCTGGAGGAGATGGTGAACATCGGCACCCTGGCCGCGTTCACCCTGGTGTCGATCGCCGTACCGCTGCTGCGCAAGAGCCGGCCGGACATCAAGCGCTCCTTCACCGTGCCGGGGAACCCGGTGGTCCCGATCCTGGCGGCGCTCATCTGCATCTACCTGATGCTGAACCTGTCGCTGGAGACCTGGCTGCGGTTCGCGATCTGGATGGTGCTCGGCTTCGTCGTCTACGCCCTCTACGGCTACCGCAGGAGCCGCGTCGGCATCGAGGAGCGCACCGGCGAGGTCACGAAGGCCTGACCGTTCCGCTCGGATGGTCGGCGACCCGGTAGGATCAGCCGACCATCCGAGAGGGACACCATGAAGCACCCGAGACGCCTGCTCGCAGGCGTCGCCGCGCTGGCGCTGGCCGCGACCGCGGGTGTCGTCGCCGTCCGGGTCCAGCACGGCTCGTCGCCCGGCAGCAGCGTCGCGGTCGCGGTCGAGGCGACCGCGACGCCGGGCCTGCTCGACGACGCGCAGAAGAAGGCCCGCCAGGGCCAGGTCGACGTCGTTCTGGCTGCGCGGGCCACCGCGGTCCTCAAGGGTGATCTGCGGCGTTTCCTCGCCGCGGTCGATCCGAAGCAGCCACAGCTGGTGGCGCGGCAGCGGCTGCTGTTCACGAACCTGCGGAAGTTCGGGTTCACCAAACTGACGTACTTCGCCGCGGACGAGCGTGAGTCGCCGGAGCTGACGACGAAGTACGGGCCGGGCGTGTTCACCACCCGGGTGATGATGCGGTACCAGCTGACCGGCCTGGACGCGAAGCCCGTGCAGACGGACCTCGGCTACACCTTCGTACGGCGAGCAGGCGCGTGGATCCTGGTCGAGGACAGCGCGATCGACGGCGAGCTGAGCGCGGACGGTCATCGTCAGCCGTGGGACTTCCAAGAGGTCGCGGTGGTCCGGCGCGGCCGGGTCGTCGTCGTGGTCGACAAGCGCGAACCGGCGCTGGGTCAGAAGATCGCGAAGGTGTCGCAGGGCGCGGTCGATGCCGTACGGCGGCACTGGCCGCGACCGTGGAACGGCGCGGTGATGGTGGTCGCGATGGCCGAGCCGCGGGTGATGGCGCTGCTGTGGACCTCCGGGTCGGGCTCCGGCTGGACCATCGCCGCGAAGGCAGTCACCTTGTACGACGGGGAGCCGATCGGACCGAAGAAGACGACGCCGGTGAGCAGCCGGATCGTGGTGAACCCGGCCGTCCGCAAACAGCTCGACGAAGACCTGCTGGTGCATGAGATGACGCACGTCGCGACGGTGCCGATCGGGAACAACACGCCGATCTGGCTGATCGAGGGGCTTGCGGAGTACGTCCGTTGTGCGTCGATCGAGGACGACCCGCACTGGACGGTCGATCCCTACCGGAAGACGGTCCGGACCAAGTACCTGCCGGGGATGAAGGTGCTGCCTGGTCCGGCGGAGTTCGACGCCGATGGTGATCGGTCGTACGGGCAGAGCTGGTGGATCACGGCGTACCTGGAGTCGAAGCTGGGGGAGAAGGGGGTGGCGTCCCTGTACGCGGACCTCGCCGTCCACAGCACCAACGAGGCTACCTACACCAGCATCATCCAGAAACACACGGGGAAGACACCTGCGCAGTTGGTTGCCGCCGTCAAGAAGTTCAAAGGCTGAGAGCCCCGCCCCCGCGCTTCGCTCGGGGGCGGGGCTGTTTCAGCTGAGGCTGGCGATGCCCTTCGGGAGGAAGCGGGTGCCGTTGACCTTTTCGGAGATGCCGGTGCGGTCGAGGTACGGGGTGATGCCGCCGAGGTGGAAGGGCCAGCCGGCGCCGAGGAGCAGGCAGAGGTCGATGTCCTGGGCTTCGGCGACCACGCCTTCGTCGAGCATGATCTTGATCTCCTCGGCCAGCGCGGCCAGTACTCGGGTGCGGAGCTCCTCGGGCGTGGACGGCTTGTCGCCGACCGTGACCAGCGCCTCGACCTCGGGGTCGACGACCGGCTTGCCCTCCGGCCACAGGTAGAACGAACTCTTGCCTGCAGCAACGACCTTGGCAAGGTTCGCCGACACCGCGAACCGCTCCGGGTAAGCGCGGTTCATCGTCTCGGCCACATGCAGCGCGACCGGGAGCCCGACGAGCTGCAGCAGCACGAACGGCGGCATCGGCAACCCCAGCGCCGACAACGCCTTGTCCGCCGCGGGGATCGGCGTACCCTCGTCCACCGCCGCGCTGACCTCGCCGAGGAAGCGGGTCAGCAGCCGGTTCACCACGAACGCCGGCGCGTCCTTCACCAGCACGCACGACTTCTTCAGCGTCTTGCCGACCGCGAACGCGGTCGCCAGCGACGCGTCGTCGGTCCGGTCGGCCCGGATGATCTCGAGCAGCGGCAGCACCGCGACCGGGTTGAAGAAGTGGAACCCGACGACCCGCTCCGGGTGCTCCAGGTCCGCGGCCAGCTCCGTCACCGACAGGGACGACGTGTTCGTGGCCAGGATCGCGTCCGGCCGGATGATCTTCTCCAGGTCGGCGAAGATCGTCTTCTTCAGCTGCAGTTCCTCGAACACGGCCTCGATCACGAAGTCCGCGTCCGCGAACACGGCCCGGTCCACCGAGCCGGTGACGAGCGCCTTGAGCTGGTTCGCCTTGTCCGGCCGGATCCTGCCCTTGCCGAGCAGCTTGTCGATCTCACCGTGCACGTACCCGACCCCGCGGTCCACCCGCTCCTGGTCCAGGTCCGTGAGTACGACGGGAACCTCCATGCGCCGTACGAACAACAGCGCCAGCTGGCCCGCCATCAGACCCGCGCCGACAACGCCGACCTTGCTGACCGGGCGGGCGAGCGACTTGTCCGGCGCACCGGCCGGCCGCTTGGCCCGCTTGTTCACCAGATCGAACGCGTACAGGCCGCTGCGCAGCTCCTCGCTCATGATCAGCTCGGCGAGCGCCTCGTCCTCGGCCGCAAAGGCGGAGTCGCGGTCCCACTTGTCACAGTCCTTCGCCGCCGCGATCAGGTCGAGCGCCCGGTACGGCGCCGGGGCCGCACCGCTGACCTTGAGGTCGGCGAACCCCTTGCCCCGGGCAACGGCAGCGTCCCAGGCATCACCCCGGTCGATCTCCGGCCGCTCGACGACCACCGAGCCGGTGAGCACCTTGCTCGCCCAGATCAGCGACTGCTCCAGGAAGTCGGCCGAGTCCAGCAGGACGTCGCCGATGCCGAACTGCACGGCCTCCGGGCCGCTGAGCATCTTGTTCTGGTTCAGGGCGTTCTCGACCACGACCTTGACGGCCTTGTCGGCGCCGATCAGGTTCGGCAGCAGGAAGTTGCCGCCCCAGCCCGGGATCAGGCCGAGAAACACCTCGGGCGTCGCGAGCACCCCGGCCGCGGCGGACACGGTCCGGTACGTCGCGTGCAGCGCGACCTCGAGCCCGCCACCCAGCGCGACGCCGTTGACGAACGCGAAGCTGGGCTTGCCGCCGTCGATCAGCTTGCGCATCACACCGTGGCCGATGCGGCCCAGGTTCAGCGCCTGCTCGCGATCGATCAGCTTCGGTAGGCCGGTCAGGTCGGCGCCCGCGGCCAGGATGAACGGCTTGCCGGTGACGCCGATCGCGACGACCTCGTCCCGGGCCAGCGCCGCGTCGATCGCGGTGTTCAGCGAGGCCAGGCCCTTCGGCCCGAAGGTGTTCGGCTTGGTGTGGTCGTGCCCGTTGTCGAGCGTGATGAGAGCCATCGTGCCCGCTTTGTTCGGCAGCACGACGTCCCGCGAGTGCGCCAGCGTGACGACCTCGTCGTCCGACAGAGCGACAGCCGACTCAATCAGTTCCTGCAAGCTCATGCGGCCGCGTTCCCTTCCCAGTTCGGGTTCTCCCAGATGACCGTTCCACCCATGCCCAGGCCGACGCACATGGTGGTCAGGCCGTAGCGGACCTCGGGGCGCTGCTCGAACTGCTTGGCCAGCTGGTTCATCAGCCGGACGCCGGAGGACGCCAGCGGGTGGCCGTAGGCGATCGCGCCGCCGTACGGGTTGACCCGTGGGTCGTCGTCGGCGATGCCGTAGTGCTCCAGGAACGCGAGCACCTGGACGGCGAACGCCTCGTTCACCTCGAAGGCCTGGATGTCGTCGATCGTCAGCCCGGCCAGCTTGAGCGCCTTCTCGGTCGCGGGGATCGGGCCGACACCCATCACCTCGGGCTCGACGCCGGCGAAGCCGTACGAGACCAGCTTCATCTTCGGGGTCAGCCCGAGCTCGGTGGCGGCTTCCGCGGACGCGAGTACGCAGGCGGTGGCGCCGTCGTTGATGCCGGCGGAGTTGCCCGCGGTGACGCGACCGTGCGGACGGAACGGCGTCTTCAGCGTGGCGAGGTCCTCGACCGTGGTGCCCGGACGCATCGGCTCGTCGGTGCTGGCGTAGCCCCAGCCCTGATCGGCCGACCGGGTCGCGATCGGAACCAGGTCCGGTTGGATCAGGTCGTTGGCGTACGCCTTGGCCGCCCGCTCCTGTGAGGCCGCCGCGAAGGCGTCGGCGCGCTGCTTGGTGATGGTGGGGAAGCGGTCGTGCAGGTTCTCCGCGGTCGACCCCATCACCAGCGCGGACGTGTCGACCAGCTTCTCGGAGATGATCCGCGGGTTCGGGTCCACGCCCTCGCCCATCGGGTGCCGGCCCATGTGCTCGACGCCGCCGGCCACGACCACGTCGTACGCGCCGAAGGCGATGCCGGCCGCGGTGGTGGTGACAGCGGTCATCGCACCGGCGCACATCCGGTCGATCGCGTAGCCGGGAGTGGTGTTCGGCAGGCCGGCCAGCAGGGCCGCGGTCCGGCCGATGGTCAGGCCCTGGTCGCCGATCTGCGTGGTGGCCGCGATCGCGACCTCGTCCACCCGCTCCGGCGGGAGCTCCGGGTTCCGCCGCAGCAGCTCCCGGATGCACTTGATCACCAGGTCGTCGGCGCGCGTCTCGGCGTACTGGCCCTTGGCCTTGCCGAACGGGGTGCGAACGCCGTCGACGAACACGACATCGCGGATCTCACGGGGCACGAGGGCCCTCCTCTGGGGTCGGGAAAGCTAACCCGATGCTACCCGTCGGTAACAGAACTCCCCAAGCACCCCCGCCTGTGCGGCTGCTCACAGGGCCAGGACGGCGGCCAGCACGGTGAAGCGGCTTCGTCGGCGGCCAGATCTCGTAACCCGTGGCGCACGGCGTCGAATCGGCGCATGCTGGTGCCAGGTAGCTATGGGGAGCCGTTCTATGAACAACCTTGATCTCGCCGTACCGGTGCTGAGCCGGGGCAAGCACCGCAACCCGCGCAAGGGCGCATGCTTCATGGAGTTCGCGTCGTACCTGGCGGGGGAGCCCTGGTCGGATCACCCGGCCTGTACGCACCCGCTGCTGGCGGGCGTGGCCAGGGACGTCAACGACTGCACGACGGACAGCGGCCGGTCGCGGCTGGCTCCGCTGATCCCGTCTGTCATCGGCCTGACGCCCGACGACCCGCACGTCGTAGCACGGGTGACCGCGCGCTGCATCCAGCACGCGTTGCCGGTGGTCTCGCAGGAGCGTCAGTACATCCTGGCCGTGGCGTTGCTGGTGGGGGAGAAGCACCTCGCCGCGCTGGACGGGCGTCCGCTGGACGACCTCGAGCCGGACTCGCGCGCGGTGCTGGAGGCGGTGCCGTCCGCGACCAAGTGGGCGCGGTCCTTCACCTCGCGGGCCCACCGGGGTACGCCGGACTTCGCGCGCCGGACCGCACCACGAGCGGTGTCGTGCGCGGTCGAAGGGATCTCACAGGCCTGCGTGCCGAACCCGGACGAACGCCTCTACAACCTGCTCACCGCGGCGATCGCGGAAAGCAAGGCGTGGATGCCGGCGCCCGCACCGCTGCCCGTGCAAGAGATGCCCGTCCGCCAACAGCGCGTGGAAGTTCGGTAGGCGACCAGTACGCTTCACTGTGTGACTTTGGAGATCGATACCGGTACAGGATTGATGCCAGTCCACGAGTGGGGTTCCACTGGCGATGACACGCCGGGGCTGCTGCTCCTCCAGGAGATCTTCGGGGTCTCCGACTACATCAAGCAGCGCGCTTCGGATCTGGCCGCGCTCGGGTATTACGTGATCGCGCCCGAGATCTACTGGCGGCTGGACGACACGTCCCTGGACGAGTCCGACCCCGAGTTGCTGCAGCGCGCCATGGGCATCGTGCAGCGGCTCGACTGGGGCCAGGCCGTTACGGACTCGGTCGCCGCGCTGGACTACCTGCGTGCCCGCGGCAAGGGCACCGGGATCGTCGGCTTCTGCTTCGGTGGTGGGCTCGGGTTCAACGTCGCCGCGGCATCGTCGCCGGACGTGCTGGTCAGCTACTACGGCTCCTCGCTGCCGCAACTGATCGACCTTGCGCCGGAGGTGACCGCGACCAGCCTGCACCACTTCGGCGACGCGGACACCTATCTCAAAGCCGACGCGGTCATCCCCGCGCTGGGCGATGCCGAGATCCACCGGTACGCCGAGGCCGGTCACGCGTTCGACAATCCCATGCCTGCCTTCCACCACGCGGACGCTTCCGAGCTGGCGTGGCGGCGTACCGTCGACTTCCTTGCCCGTCACCTCCCAACCTCCCAAGGACAAGCATGAGCCTGTACGACATCCCGCTGACGACTCTTTCCGGTGCATCGACCTCGCTCGGCGACTACAAGGGCAAGGCCGTCCTCGTCGTGAATGTCGCGTCGAAGTGTGGCCTGACGCCGCAGTACGAGGGCCTGGAGAACCTGCAGAAGAAGTACGCCTCCCGTGGCTTCACCGTGCTCGGTGCCCCGTGCAACCAGTTCGGCGGGCAGGAGCCGGGGACGGCGGAGGAGATCGAGACCTTCTGCTCGACGACGTACGGCGTGAGCTTCCCGATGCTGGACAAGCTCGAGGTGAACGGCGAGGGACGCCACCCGCTCTACTCCGAGCTCACCCTGACGCCGGACGCCACCGGTGAGGCCGGCGACATCCAGTGGAACTTCGAGAAGTTCCTGATCAGCCCGGAAGGCACGGTCGCGGCCCGCTTCCGCCCGCGCACCGAGCCGGAGTCCGACGAGATCATCACCGCGATCGAGACCCAGCTCCCGAACTAGTTCCGCCTCCTCACCACCCGCCCGCCGCGTGTTCGCGGCGGGCGTTCTTTTGGCCCAGTTTCTATTGCAACACCTCTTTCGAAAGAGTACTTTCGATGGATGCCGAACCCGCATCGCCGTCTCAGCGACCCGCGTGAGCTCAACGCCCTGGCGCACCCGGTGCGGATGGCGATCGTCGAACTGCTGTCGATCAGCGGACCACTGACCGCGACCGAACTGGCCGACCGGCTCGACGAAACGCCGGCCAATTGCTCGTGGCACCTGCGCAAACTGGCGCAGCACGGGTTCGTGGAGGAGGCCGGGGGCGGAACGGGCCGGCAGCGACCGTGGCAGGTGCCAGGGCTCGGATTCCGTTGGGACGACGAGCACGCCTCGGCGTCGATCCAGGAGCGGCGGGCCGCGCAGGCCTTGTCCGAGGTGGTGATGAACCGTGCGATGGACCGGCTGCGGGAGTCTCAGCAGCGTGCCCCGGAGGAGACCGAGGAATGGCGCGCGGCGCAGACCAGCACCGAGATGGTCGCCTGGCTGACCGCGGACGAGCTCAAGGAGCTGAACGACGCGATCACTGCGGTGCTCGACCGCTATGTGGAGCGATTGACCGAACCGCGGCAGCGACCACCCGGCTCGCGGCTCTGCGAGTTCGTTGCGTGGGGCATCCCGACGTACTTCCCGGGGGTCGAGCCGGCATGAGGAAGCTGTTCGCGCAGCCCGGGTTCCCTCGCCTCTTCGGCGGGCTGAGCACGTCGATGCTCGGCGACTCGGTCATGCTGCTGGTGCTGAGCATGTGGGTGAAGACGCTCACCGGCTCCAACGCGCTCGCCGGGCTGACCTTCTTCTTCATGGTGCTGCCGGCGCTCGGCGCTCCGCTGCTCGGTGTCTGGGTCGACCGGCTGCCCCGTAAGTCGATCCTCGTCTGGGGGAACTTCGCCAGTGCGGCCGCGGTGCTCCCACTCGTGTTCGTGCGGGACGAGACCGACGTGTGGCTGATCTGGGTGGTCGCGTTCCTGTACGGCGTCTCGTTCGTCGTCCTGCCAGCCGCGGTCAACGGGCTGCTCAAGGAACTGCTGCCCGAAGACCTCCTCGTCAACGCCAACTCCAGCCTCGCCACGATCAAGGAGGGCTATCGGCTGTTCGGGCCGCTGGTCGGGGCGGCGATCTTCGCGACCGCGGGCGGCTGGCTGGTGGCGGTCGTCGACGCAGCGACCTTCGCCGTCGCCGGGCTGCTGATCGCGACGATCAAGGTGACCGAGACCCCGGCGCCGGTCAAGAGCACCTTCCGGGAAGATCTCCTCGGTGGCGTCCGCTTCCTGGTCGGCGACCGGGTGCTCCGCCACGTCGTCGCCGGGATCGCGATCGCCATCCTGGTCATCGGCTTCTTCGAGTCGTCGATCTACGCGCTGATGGACGCCTTCGACAAGCCACCGACGTTCTCGGGCGTCTTCGTGACCTGCCAGGGCGTCGGTGCGGTCATCGGCGGCCTCACCGCGAGCTGGGCCGTACGCCGTCTCGGTGAGATCGCGACCTGTGCCGTCGGCCTGACCGCGCTGGCCATCGCCACTGTCGTCTGCGCCGCCGCGCCCACCATCGCCCTGGTCCTCGTCGGTGCTGGCATCTGCGGTCTCGGGCTGCCGTGGACCTTCGTCGCGTTCACGACGCTGATGCAGCGGCGCTCGCCGGGCCACCTGATCGGCCGGGTGTCGACCGCGGTCGAGGTGCTCATTTCCACGCCGCAGGCCATCTCGCTGGCTCTCGGCAGCCTGCTAGTCAGCCTGCTCAGCTACCGCCAGATCTTCGCCATCATCGCGACGGTGATCCTGCTCGGCGTACTCCAGATCGTCCTCACCTTGCCCGCTGAGATCCGCGGCGACCTGACGAGCGGCGACCGGCAGGAGGACGCCGTGAGCCTGGAAGGAATAGAGGACTAAAGCTGTCCTGTACTGCTTCTACGGGGTGGTGGTCGGCTGATCAGTCCAGCGGTTTGGCGGGCGAGGCCTCGGAGGACATGGCGTCGGTCAGGGCCTCCCCGGTGAGGGCGACCTGCCAGCCGCGGGCGTGGTGCTCGCGCAGGAAGGTCGTCACCACGTCGAGGCTCAGGTCGGGTGGTGGCGACCAGGCCAGCCGCCGGATCGTGTCGGGGGAGAGCAGGTTCTCGGTCGGCAGCCGGTGGGCTTCGGCGATCTCCGCGACCGCGGCCCGCGCGGCGGACAACCGGGCCGCCGCATCCGGGTCCCGGTCGGCCCAGGCTCGCGCCGGTGGCGGACCGTCGTACCGGGGTCCTTGCTTGGGGAGCTCGGAGTCGGGGAGCCGGCGCGCGTGGTCGACCGCCTCCCACCAGGTCCGCATGTGGCGGTGTGCGCCGCGGCCCTTGAAGGCGGTCAGCTTCTGCAGCGTGTCCCGGTCCGCCGGCATCGCGGACGCGGCCTCGACGATCGCCGCGTCCGGCAGGATCCGGCCGGGGGAGATGTCCGCGGACTCGGCGATCTGGTCGCGGGCCTCCCACAACGCCCGTACGACGGCCAGACTCCGGCGATTGCGGACCCGGTGCATGCCGGAGGTGCGGCGCCACGGGTCGGGCTTCGGCTCCCGTGGCGGCGCCTCGAGGATCGCGGCGAACTCCTGGTCGGCCCACTCCCACTTGCCCTCGCGACGCAGCTCCTGCTCGATCGCGTCGCGCAACTCGATCAGCATCTCCACGTCCAGAGCGGCGTACACCAGCCAGGGTGCGGGCAGCGGACGGGTCGACCAGTCAGCGGCGGAGTGCTCCTTGCGCATCCGATAGCCGAGGACCTCGCTCACGAGTGAGGCCAGACCCACCTTCGGGTACCCGAGCAGGCGGCCGGCCAGTTCGGTGTCGAACACCTTCCGCGGCACCATCCCGACCTCGGCCAGGCAGGCCAGATCCTGGTTGGCGGCATGGATGATCCACTCGGCGTCGACGATCGCGTCACCGAGCGCGGACAGATCGCCGAACGGGATCGGGTCGATCAGTGCGGAGCCGGCGCCCTCGCGACGCAGTTGGACCAGGTACGCGCGGTGGGAGTAGCGGTAGCCGGACGCGCGTTCGGCGTCGACGGCGACCGGGCCGGTGGCGGACCGGAACGCGTCGACCACCTCGGTCAGTGCGGGTTCGGTGTCGATGACGTCCGACAACCCATCACGGAGCTCGAGCAGCGGCAGGTGCGCGGTCGGGTCGTCCGGGACAGGCGTCGGTTGCTGAGTCTCGGCTGGGCTCATCGGCCCCGCTGTCCGCGCCGGGTCGGCATCGCGACCACCCCCGGCGGCACCGGCGGCAGGCCGGCCGCCGTGCAGAGCACCTCGCCCCACGCCTCGGCGTGCCGGGTCACGTCCACCACGCCTCCAGGTCCCGGCACCGGGCTCCAGGACGCGCGGATCTCGATCTCGGCCGTCGCGTCGTCGTCGGCCATGCCGCCGAAGCTTTCCGATACCACCCTGGTGACGGTACCGCTAGGGGCCAGGAAGTCGGCGCCCCGGTCGGCCAGCGCCTCCATCAACCAGGTCCAGCCCACGCCGCCGAGCAGCGCGTCGGTCACCATCTCCGGCTCGACGGCGGCGCGCACGTACGCGACACAGCGGAAGGTCGACTGCCAGGCGTCGTTCCCGTCCGGGTCGTAGAGGATGACGAGGCGGCCGGTGGCGACATCGTCACCGTCGACCGTCACGTCCGCGCTGACCGCGGCCGCATGCGGAGCGATCCGCTGCGGCGCGGGCATCTCCTCGACGAATACCTCGGGCCGGAACCGGGCACCGCGTAGTTGCGTCACGGCCTCGGCGAACTCGGCGGGTGGCGCGTCGACCTGCTTGCGGGCACCCATGCTTGGCAGCCTACGACTGATTACTCACCGACGCCTGTGACGACGCGCCGGGTAACGCAGTGCTCATGGCCCTGTCAGCACGTCGACGACGGCGTGGGATTATCACTGTGTGTCTCAGCCACAGCCGCGCGCGCTCGACCGTTCCGCCTTCCTGCTCGCTGCCCGGGGCGAGCCAGCACCGCACACTCCGGTCTGGTTCATGCGCCAGGCCGGCCGCGCGCTGCCCGAGTACCGCGCGGTCCGCGAGGGCACCACGATGCTCGAGTCGTGCATGCATCCCGACCTCGTCGTCGAGATAACGCTGCAGCCGGTACGCCGTTACGGCGTCGACGCGGCGGTCTTCTACTCCGACATCGTGCTCCCGCTGAAGTCGGTCGGCTTCGACATCGAGATCAAGCCGGGCGTCGGCCCGGTGGTCGCCGACCCGGTCCGGGACCTGGCCGGCGTCGAGACCGTCCGCCCGGTCACCCCGGCGGACGTGCCCTACATCACCGACTCGGTGAAGCAGCTGGTCTCCGAGCTCGGCGGCACCCCGCTGATCGGCTTCGCGGGCGCGCCGTTCACGGTCGCGTCGTACCTGGTCGAAGGCGGGCCGAGCAAGGACCACGTCAAGACCAAGGCGCTCATGCACGGCAAACCCTCTTTGTGGCACGCGTTGGCGGACCGCCTGGCCGACGTCGCGATCGCGTACCTCTCGGTGCAGGTCGAGGCGGGCGCGTCCGCGATCCAGCTGTTCGACTCCTGGGCCGGCGCGCTGTCGCCGCGTGACTACGAGCGGTTCGTCCTGCCGCACTCCGCGAAGGTCTTCGACGCGCTGGCGTCGTACGGCGTACCCCGGATCCACTTCGGCGTGAACACGGGCGAGCTGCTCGGCCTGATGAGCGCGGCCGGCGCCGACGTCGTCGGAGTCGATTGGCGCGTTCCGCTGGACGAGGCGGTACGGCGGATCACCGCGGCCGGCGCCGGTCCGAAGCCGGTGCAGGGCAACCTGGATCCGGCCCTGCTCTTCGCGGGATGGGACGCCCTCGAGCCCGAGATCGACCGGATCCTCGCCGAGGGCCAGGCGGCTCCGGGGCACATCTTCAACCTCGGCCACGGCGTCCCGCCGGACGCCGACCCCGAGGTCCTGAGGCGCATCGCCAAGTACGTCCAAGCGAAGTCCGCCCGTGTACCTGCCTGACCACGAGGTGACGCTGGAGCGTCTCACCGCCGCGCACGCCGACGCCGTCCTCGCGTTCGAGCTGGAGAACCGCGAGTACTTCGCCGCGTGGGTGTGGGACCGCGGCGACGACTACTTCACGTCCTTCGAGGCCATTCACGCGGCCCGCCTGGCCGAGCAGGAGGCCGGGGTCTGCCAGTTCCACGTCCTGGTGGACAAGTCCGGTGCGGTGGTCGGCAGGGTGAACCTGGTCGATCTCGAGAACGGGTCGGCCGAGCTCGGCTACCGGATCGCGGAGAAGGCCGGCGGTAAGGGACTCGCCACGGCCGCGGTGCGCGCGGTCATCCAGCTCGCTGCGTCGGAGTACAGGCTGACGAGGCTGTGGGCGGGGGCGTCGGACCGCAACCCCGCGTCGCAGGCGATCTTGACGCGGGCAGGCTTCCGGCCGATCGGCAAGTCGAACACGGACCTGGGACCGGGGACGAGGTACGAGTTGATGCTGGAGGAAGTGTGAGCCGGGTGGTTGTGGTTGGTGGCGGAATCAGCGGGCTGGCGGCTGCGTACGCGCTGGCGACCGGGCCGAATCCGCCGCGGATCACCGTGCTCGAGGGGTCGCCGCGACTCGGGGGCAAGCTCGCGGGTGGTCAGGTCGAGGGTGTGCCGGTCGATCTGGGCGCCGAGTCGGTGCTGGCCCGGCGGCCGGAGGCCGTCGACCTGATCCGCGCGGTCGGGCTCGGCGACGATCTGGTGCATCCGGCCACGACCTCCGCCGGGCTGTGGGTCGGTGACCGGATCCGGGCCATCCCGCCGACCATCATGGGTGTCCCGGTCGACCCGGCGGCGACTGTCGACGTACTCGGCTCAGCGGCGGCTGACGCGGTGGCACACGAGGCGGAGTTGCCGGCGCCGGCGCTGACCGAGGACGTTGCGATCGGGCGATTTGTCGCCGACCGGATGGGGCCGGCGGTGACGGACAAGCTGATCGATCCGCTGCTCGGTGGGGTGTACGCCGGCAAGGCCGAGGAGATCTCGCTGGCGGCTGCGGTGCCGGAGCTGTACGCCAAGCTGCGGACCGCGCCGAGCCTGCTTGCGGCGACCGCCGAGCTCCGGGAGGCGGGGCAGCTCCGGGCCGGCCAGCCGGTGTTCGCGGGTGTCGTGGGCGGGATCAACCGGATCATCGAGGCGCTGGAGAAGGATCTGACGGCTCGTGGCGTCGAGATCCGGCGCACGCTCGCCGTACGGCGGATCACGCGGACGCCGGCCGGTTACGCGCTGGAGGCCGGGCCGGTCCCGGCACCGACTCTGATCGAGGCGGACGCCGTGATCATCGCCGTACCGGCGGCCCCCGCGGCCCGGATGCTGGCGGACCTGGTGCCCGCGGCATCGGCCGAGCTCGCGACGATCGAGTACGCCAGCATGGCGATCGTGACGCTGGCGGTCCGGAAGCAGGACTGGCCGGCCGGAGCTACCGGGTCCGGGTTCCTCGTGCCGTCGGTGGAAGGGCGGACGATCAAGGCGTCGACGTACTCGCACGCCAAGTGGGAGTGGTCGGGGGAGGCCGGAGGAGAGCTGGCCGTACTGCGTGCCTCGGTCGGACGGCTCGGCGAGGAGTACGTGCTGCAGCGGTCCGATGAGGAGCTGGTCGCGCTGGCCACTGCGGATCTGGGGCGGGCCATCGGGTTGCAGGCGCCTGTGGTCGGGTCGCTGGTGACCAGGTGGGGTGGTGGGCTTCCGCAGTACGCCGTGGGGCATCTGGACCGCGTTGACCGGGTGGAGGCGGCGGTGGCGGCGGAGCCTGGGCTGGCTGTTTGCGGAGCGGCGTACCGGGGTGTGGGGATCGCAGCCTGTGTGGCGTCAGGCGCTAAGGCAGCTACCCGGGTGCAGGCTCATTTAGCCACAGTGGGGACAATGGCTCCGTGACAGAGAAGCCGAAAGCTCGTGAACTCAACAATGTGATCCGGTACACCCTGTGGTCGGTCTTCAAGGTGGAGACGCCGCTGGGTGATGCGGACCGGGACGAGCTGACCGCTGAGCTGTCCGATCTGCTGGCGAAACTGCGGGCCGACGACGACGTGGTGATCCGCGGAATGTACGACGTCGAAGGATTCCGGGCGGACGCCGACTTCATGATCTGGTGGCACGCGCCGACGTCGGACGCGCTGCAGAAGGCGTACCACGCCCTGCGGCGCTCGCGGCTCGGGCGGCACCTGGCGCCGATCTGGTCGCAGTTCGCGCTGCACCGGCCGGCCGAGTTCAACAAGAGCCACATCCCGGCGTTCCTGGCCGACGAGGAGGCGCGGGCGTACGTCTGCGTGTACCCGTTCGTGCGGTCGTACGAGTGGTACCTGCTGCCGGACGAGGAGCGGCGGTTCATGCTGGCCGAGCACGGCAAGATGGCGCGCACCTACCCGGACGTGCGGGCGAACACGGTGGCGTCGTTCGCACTCGGCGACTACGAGTGGATGCTGGCGTTCGAGGCGGACGAGCTGCACCGGATGGTCGACCTGATGCGTGACCTGCGCGCCTCCACGGCACGGCGGCACGTACGCGAGGAGGTCCCGTTCTACACGGGCAAGCGGACCGAGCTCGGCGAGCTGGTCGCCAACCTGGCGTAAGCCGGTGCACCGCAAAGCGTTCCCGGTGCTCTACGTGAGCAACGTGCGCCGGTCCGTCGACTTCTACGCGCTGCTCGGCTACGAGCCGACGTACCAGTTCCCGCTCGAGGGTGATCCGCACTACGTCGGCCTCGAACGCGGCGATTCCTCACTGGGCCTCTCGGACGCGAGCTGGCCCGAGGCCCAGCTGGGCATCACGGTCGGTGCGGCGCCCCGCTTCGAGCTCTTCGTGTACGTCGACGACGTCGACGCCGAGGTGGAGTCGTTCCGGGCCGCCGGGCACACGGTCCTGCAGGAGCCGGCGACCATGCCCTGGGGCGAGCGCCAGGCCTACATCGCCGACCCCGAGGGCAATCCGGTCGCCCTGGCCACACCGATCTAGGCGACTCAGGTCCCAGGCTTCTGGAAGAGGTAGTCCTCGGCGCGCATCGACGTCGGGGGCTTGATGTCCTCCGGAAGGAGCTCGCGCAGATCCCGCTCGGTCAGGGTGTCCGGGTCGTACGCCGACAGCCGGGTCGCCTGGTTGGAGATGGCCTCCTCGAGCACGTTCCGGATGAACCGGCCGTTGCCGAAGTTGTGGGCCCGGGGAGCCGGCGGGATGACCGCGCGGAGGGCATCCAGCACGTCGCCGGTGTAGATCATGCCGTTCAGCCGGGCCTGCAGCTCGAAGATGGCGACGAGCTGGTTGGTGTCGTACTCGCTGAAGGACAACAGCTTGGGGAACCGCGACGCCAGCCCGGTGTTGGACTCCATGAACCGCTGCATCTCGCGGTGGTATCCGGCGACGATCACGATGCACTCGTCGCGGTGGTCCTCCATCAGCTTCAGGATGGTGGCCACGGCCTCGAGGCCGAAGTCGCCCGGGATGTTCTCCGGCACCAGGGTGTAGGCCTCGTCGACGAACAGCACCCCGCCGATCGCCTCGCGGAACTTCGCCGCGGTCAGCGGCGCGGTGGTGCCGACGCTGGAACCGACCAGGTCGGACCGGTCGACCTCGACCACGTGGCCCTTCTCGAGTACGCCGAGCTGCTTGTAGACCCGGCTGAGCAACCGGGCGATCGTGGTCTTGGCGGTGCCGGGCTTGCCGACGAACACCATGTGCCGGGCCCGCTCGTGACTCGGCAGACCGAGCTCCTTGCGGCGCAGGTTGGTCTTGACCTCGGCCACCATCCGGCGGACCGCGTCCTTGATCGAGTCCAGCCCGATCAGCGCGTCCAGCTCGGCCATCGGGTTGTCGGTGTAGTCGAGCGGCTCCGGCAAAGCCAGCATCTCCGGCACCGCCCGGACCTCGGCAACCTGGGCGGGCTCAGGCTCGACCTCGACGACTGGCTCGGGCACGGGCTCGACCGCAATCTGCTGCTCCGGTTCGGCCTCGCGCACCGGGGCCGGCGGGTTCGGCGTATCGAAGACGGCGTTCTGCCGGGGTTCACGGAAGAAGGCGCTCAGGTCCGGGACCTCCAGCTCCGGCCACGGTGCCCCCGCGAGTACGTCGGCCAGATGGACCGAGACCCGGGTAGCCGCCGCAGCCCAGGACCGCGCGAGCCCCTGCTGGTCGCGGCGCACCGCGCGGGCCAGCCACTCGGTGTTGGCGGCCAGCCAGGTGTGCGCGTCGAAGCCTGCCTTGAGGTCGGCGAGGGCGTTCACGACATCCCAGCCGGCGCCGCCCAGGATCTGGCCGACGGCCGGAGGCAGGCCGTCGAGCCCGATAGCCAGGATCATCCGGGCCAGCAGCTGCGCGAAGTCGCCGGCTTCGTCGTCGGGGACTTCCATCACGAGCTTGGCGTGCGTGTCCCGCAGCGTGCTGAGCGAGTAGTACAGGGCAGACGCGGTGCCCGCCAGCTCCGGGAGCACCAAGCGCTCGTCATCGCTGAGTACGGCGGTCCGCCAGAACTGAGCGATCGTCTCGTAGTCGGCGGCGGTGTGCATGTGGGTGAGATCGCGGTCCCAGAGCACCCGGTCGAACGCGCTGGTCAGGGCCCGAGCCCGGGTCGCCATCGGCGGCGCGTCGACGAAGAGGCTCACGACGTCGCGGGACAGCTGCAGCGCCTGCCGGCGAGCGTCTTCGCGGAAACCGCGAGCGCCGGACACCAGCTGCAGCGGCCAGTCGGCGTCCGCGACCCGGATCAGGTGACCGGCCCCGCCGTACCGGAGCGGCAACCGGTGGAAGTCCCGGGTCAGTACGGCGGAGATGTCGGCGTACTCTCCGTGGAGCACCGGGATCCAGCCGGTCAGGAGTGGGGCGACCTGGTGGGTGAACCACACCGCGGCCGGCGTTCCTTCGACGAACTCCGGGAAGGCGACCGGCCGCAACGTGCCCGGATCGTCACCCCACGCCCGCAGCCGGTCACGCACACCGGCCAGCCACTCCTCCGGCACCTCCCAAGGCTGGTCGGCTCCAAGAGCATCGAGAACGCGAGGTCCCAAGTCGTCAGCCACGCTGGCCAACTTTAGTGTGTCAGCGGCCGACGGCCCGCCGGCTTCAGGCGGGTTGCAGGGTGAGGCTGATGCTGTTGATGCAGTAGCGGAGGTCGGTCGGGGTCTCGTAGCCCTCGCCTTCGAAGACGTGGCCGAGGTGAGAGCCGCAGTTGGCGCAGCGGACCTCGACGCGCTTCATGCCGAGGGTACTGTCCTCGATGTACTGGACCCGGTCCTCGGCCAGCGGTGCGAAGAAGGACGGCCAGCCGCAGTGCGAGTCGAACTTGTTCTCGCTGCGGAACAGCTCCGCGTCGCAGGCCCGGCACTTGTAGACACCGACGGTCTTCGTGTCGGTGTACTCACCGGTGTACGGCCGCTCGGTCCCGGCCTTGCGCAGTACCTGGAATTCGGCGGGGGAGAGCTGCGCCTTCCACTCCGCGTCGGACTTGGTCACGGCGTACTGCTTGGTGTCATCTGTCACGACTCCAGTATCGGCGCCCGGGCAAGGAAAACCCCGCCCGGGCGACCGACGTAAGACTCCCGTGAGGTCAGTGCACCCAGGACGGCAGTGGGATGAGCCGCACCACCTGGGGGTCGTGGTCGCTGATCTGGTCCGGGAACTCCGCGTTCATGTGCACCACGTCGTACGACGAGGCCGGCTGCAGGTTCTTCGAGATCAGGATCTGGTCGAGGATCTGGCTGTTGCCCTCGAACACGTAGCTGTAGCGCTCCTTGAGCGGCAGGGTCCGCGGCAGGTCGATCAGCGCGGTCTTGCCGGCGCCGACCAGGATGTCCGCGGTCTCGGACCAGTCGAAGTCGTTCAGGTCACCGAGCACGACCACGTTCGCGCCCTTGTCCTTCGCGAGGATCTGGTCCACGAACCCACGGACCGCCTGAGCCTGCTGGTGCCGCTTCTCCGCGGTCACCTGGACCGGCGGCTGGAACCGGCCCCACAGCGGGTTGTCGCCACCCTTGGAGCTGAAGTGGTTGACCACCACGAACAGGCTCTGCCCGTGCCAGGTGAACTCACCGGCCAGCGGAACCCGCGTCGCGGCCCAGGCCGGGTTGGCCGGGTCGACCCGGCCCGGCGACGAGCTCAGGTGCGGCCGGCCGAACCGGTCGGTGGTGATCGTCGTCGGGACCGTCGAGCCGCCACCCGGGCGGTCGACGAACTTCACCGGCTTGTCCGTCCGGTACATGAACGCGACCCGGATGTTGCCGCCCGGCTCGCCACCCTCGGCGTTGTTCACCGGGTCGATCTGGCGATAGGCGTACTTCGGTCCGCCCGCGGCCTGGATCGCGGCGACGAGCGTGTCCAGGGTGAGGTTCGCCTGGGTGTTGCCGGAGTTCGTGGCGCCGTCGTTGTCCTGCACTTCCTCCAGACCGACGATGTCGGGCGAGGCGAGGTTCTTCACCACTGCCTGTGCCAGCCCGTCGAACTTGGCCGGACCGTCGGACGGGTCCAGGTTCTCCACGTTGAACGTCGCCACCGATACCTGCAGCGGCGAGGACGCCTTGGTCGTCTCGCGCTTCACGCCACCGTCGATCACGGTCGGCGTCACCGTCGGCAGGAACTTGAAGTTCCCGAACGAGTAGTCCAGGACACCCGTCACCACACCGGCCAGCTTGTCGCCGGTCTTCGCGTCCGGGATCGGCGTCAGCACGTCGTCGAGCAGGACGCGCTCGGGGTTGCTGTCGGTCTTCTGCAGCAGGATGCCGCCGCGCACGGTCCGCACCCCGGATCCGGCCGGTACGACGGACAGCTCACGGAACGAACTGGTCGGACCGGTGACCTGGGGCTCGTTGATGCCCAGCCACATACCTTCCAGCGACTCCCAGAAGTCGAGGCCGTCGTTGGCGGGGTCGAACGCCGTGCTGGTGGTCTCGACGTCACCGGCCGAGTCGTCGTCGATCACGGTCGACGGCGGGACGCGGCCACCCGGGCCGACGATCGTCGGAGCCGGGACAGCGGCCGCGCCGGTGACCGTGATCGTCGGGTTGGTGAGCTCGGTGGTGGTCAGGTTGGTGACTCCGCCCGAGCCGCCGGGACGGAACTCGGCAACCATGCCCTGCACCGTCACGGCGTCACCGACGGAGACCGTCGGCGCGGAGCTGGTGAAGACGAACAGGCCCTCGCTGGTCGCCGGGTCGGTGTCCGGCTGCGGGTCCTGGAACCAGAACCCGTTGCCGGTCTTCGCGGTCACCACACCGGTGACGTTGGCGGCCACCTTTCCCTCGAGCGGCGACCGGTGCGCGGCGCCCTGGATGTCGTGGATCTTGGCGTCGACCGGCGGCTCGGTCGGCGTCGAGGTCACCGTGCCCGGTGACGGGTTGCCGGCGGCGAAGTCGGCACTGTTGTTGTCCGTGTCCTTCGTCGCGTCGACGCGCGCGGCCGAGGTGGTGTTCGACAGCCCCGGTGCGGGAGCGGTCTCGGAGTCGTTCGCCGTCGAGCCGTAGCCCACGAAGTCCTTGACGCCGGCGTCCGCATGACAGGCTGATCCGCAGGCCAGCGCGGTCTGGTTGGTGACGAGCGCGATCTTGCCGGCGGTGGCCGACATCGCGATGGTGCCCGAGGCGTTCGGCGTCGGCATCGGCTGACCGTTCCCGGCACCGGCCCCCTCCTGGACGAGGTAGGCGGTACCCGGGGCGATGCTCCCGGTGAGGTGGGTGACCTGCCAGGTGGTTCCGGCCGCCGACGCGTACTGGATCGACCAGCCACTCACGTCGACCGGCGCGCTGGAGTTGTTCGTCAGCTCGACGAAGTCGTTCGTGTACGGGGCGCCGCTGTTGCCACCGCCGCCGTACACCTCGGTGATGACCACGTCGGTGGAAGCCGCGTCCGCCGGCGCGGCGATGAACGCCACCGCCAGCCCGGAGGCGATGAGACTCGAGGTGATCACGAGGGCGCCTAGGTGGCGCCGTGATCGGTTCTGGGCAGACATGAGCCGGATTCTCACACCCGGACCAGTCGCCGCCAAGGTCCAACACGTGAACAGCCGGTGCGCGCCCGGAAGGCACGGGTGATCATTCGCCGGGGTGCATCGCCAGCAGGTGGTGGACCTCCAGCGGCTCGGCCTTGCCCTTGAGTCTGAGCAGCCCGAGCGACTCCGTGACCGCATCCGGCAGAAGTGCCTTGGTGGCCGGCCCGATGGCCACACCACCGCCGGGAGCCTTGCCCTCGATCCGGGACGCGACGTTGACCGTGTCGCCGATGACCGTGTGCGTCCGCCCGCCCTCGGTGCCCAGCAGGCTGACCGACGCGATCCCGGTGTTGATGCCGACCCGGAACCGCGGCCAGTTCGGGTGCGCCGCCTGGACCGCGATCGCCGCGTCCTGCAGCGCCAGTCCCGCCGCGGCCGCGCGGGCGGCGTGGTCCGGCTGGTCACCACGCTTGTTGAAGGTCACCATCAGCGCGTCGCCGATGATCCGGTCCACAGTGCCGCCATGGCGCCGTACGACGGGAGGTACGACGACCTGGAAGTACGTGTTGAGCATCGCCGTGACCTCGGCCGAGTCGTGGTTCTCCGAGAACGTGGTGAACCCCTCCAGATCCGCGAACAGCACGCTCAGCTCGCGCTGCCCCGACACGGTGTCCTCCAGATACAGGTCCGCGAACCTCTCCTCGTACCACTGGAGCCGTACGCCGACCAGAACCAGTGCGAACGCGGTGAGCAGCAGCACATGCCACTCCCACCACGACAGCGCCCAGTTCTGCGCGAACACCAGCGCGACCATCGCCTCACCGAGCAGCACGTTGGCGGCGACCATCGCCAACACCATCAGCGACGGGCGCTCCCACCAGCTCCGCAGGAAACGCGCCGCCGCGATGGCGTACAGCAGCACAGCCGGTACGGCGATCACCTTGAGGATGCCGTCGGCAACCTCCGGCACGGCGGCGGCGTGCAACGGCGGCAACCGCAGGACCGAGGCCGCGGCCCACAAGGCCATCAGCGCCAGCAGGCCGGCCCGGAGCCACCGTCCCCACCGCATCGCGGACGCCACCCGGTCCCCGGAGAAGTTCAGGGTGGACACGACCGCGAACACCGAGCCGAGCGCGACGCCCACGGGGGTCGCGAGCGTGAAGCCGACGTTCGGCGTGGCGAGTAGCACCTTCGGCGTGGCCAGCGCGTGCAACCCGAGAAACCCTGCCGCCGACAGAAACGTCAGCGAGATGAACAGCACCCGGGGATCCCCCCGACGAAGCGCCGCCGCACCCGTCACGTACGCGAGTACGGCGCTCAGCCCAGCAGTAAGGAGCACCAGCCAGAAGTGCGTCGGGTGGTGCTCCCAATGCACGTTGAGCCGGGGCGCGTTCAGCAGAAGGACCAATCCAGCCAGCGGTATCAGCAGCACCAGAGCGGTCAGCGCGACCATCGCCGGGGTGTAGACGAACCGCTGCTTAGGCATCCGACGAGACCCTCAGATGAGTGTGGATCTGCGACACGACCACAGAACCCTCGCCGACCGCGGACGCCACCCGTTTCACCGACTCGCTCCGTACGTCGCCGATCGCGAACAGCCCCGGGACCGTGGTCTCGTAAGGCTGCGGCGGCCGGGCCTCGTGCCAGTGCGGATCGACGCCCGCATCCGTGCCGGTCAGGACGAAGCCACGCCGATCCCGGCCCACCTCCTCCGGTAGCCAATCCGTACCAGGCACAGCACCGATCATCACGAACAGTCCGTCGACAGCAAGCGTCTCCTCGGCGCCGGTCTCGCGGTCCCGAAGCGTGACCTTCTGCAGCCACCTGTCGCCGCCGCCGTCGACAACCTCGCTGGACACCCGCACGGTCACGTTCGCCGCGGCCTGGATCACGTCGATCAGGTACTGCGACATCCCCGCGGCCACATCCTTGCCGCGGATCACCAACGTGACATGCCGGCAGTACCGAGCCAGATCCACGACCGCCTGCCCGGCCGAGTTCCCGCCACCGACCACGCAGGCGTCGAGACCCTTCAACCCATGGACCTCCGAGACATTGGCGCCGTAGTACACACCGGTCCCCATCAGCTTCTCCAGCGACGGTACGCCGAGCCTCCGATACGACACGCCCGCCGCGAGTACGACGGCCCGTGCGGTCACCTCACCGACGTCCCCGATCACGGCGACGAAACGGTTGCCACGCTTCTCGACCCGCTCGACCGTCCGCATCAGCATGAAGTGCACGCCGAACACCCAGGCCTGCTGGTATCCGCGCTGGGCCAGCTCCGAGCCACGAATACCCCGGGAGAACCCCAGATAGTTGCGGATCAGCGACGTGGACCCGGCCTGCCCGCCGATCGACTCCCGCTCCACCACCAACGTCCGCAAACCCTCGGACGACGCGTAGACGGCCGCCGCCAACCCGCCTGGACCGGCCCCGATCACCAGCACATCGAACGACGGCTCCTCGCCGGGAGCCAGCCTCGTCGGCACCCCCCACGCCTCGGCGATCTCCACGTCGGTCGGATCGTGCAACAGGGTGCCGCCGACCGCCGGCATCCAGACCAGCACACCGTCACCGGGATCCGGCTCCCCGATGAACTCCAGTGCGTCGTTCGCCGACGCCGAACCACTCGCCCGGAAGGCGCTCGGGATGCCGTTGCGTGCGAGCAGGCTGCGCACCGCCTGGGCGCGGACCGAGTGGTCGGAGGCGATCACGACCACCTCGCGCAGGTTCGCTACCTCGGTGCGCGACCACTCCTGGACGAATTCCGCGACGGTCCGGTGGAACAACTCGTCCCGCGCGATCCACGGCTTGAGGACGTAGTAGTTGATATCGCCGACCGACATCGCGGACAGGATCGCCGCCGCCGTCGCCCGGTCCGCCCAGGCGCCCCACTCGATCAGCAACGCCCGGCGCGCGTCCGGGTGCAGCGTGCGGGCCGCCGCGAGGATCTCGGTTCGCGCGGCGTCGGCGAACGCGTGATCGACCAGGACGACGGCGACCCGCTGTCCCCACTCGTGCGCTTGCTGTAAGGAATTGATCGCAGCAGCGGCTGTCAGCTCACCGCGGACCCTGAAGTCAACGCCGAAGCCCCGCTCCAGTTCGGTTTCACAGCGCTCCAGACGCTCCGGGTCAGCGTCGGCGACGAGCAGCAGTGGCCTGGCCTCTCGAAGCCTGGCCACCTGCACTCTGGAATCTCCCCCGGGCACCCCACCCATGCATGTGACGGTAGGTGCGCCGCTCGCGGAGGGCAATGGACAAAGCGTTTGTTCGTCAATTCACGCTGACGGCGGATCAGATGGCGGCGACAGCGGCTTTTTCTGTGCTGCTTGCGACGTACAGATCGGTGGCCGCGTTGAGTGTCGCGGTCGGTGCACGGCGGTGGTGGCACTGGACAGACCGAGGGCGATAGCGTCACGCCATGGCGAAGAGCACAGGGGTGATGGTCACTGTGGGAGACCGCGAGGTCCGGGTCTCCAGCCCCGATCGGGTGGTCTACGAGGCGACCGACTGGGCTCCGGAGGTCACCAAACTGCAGGTCTGCGAGTACTTCATCGGGGTGGCTCCCGCATTCATGCGAGCCTCCGGTGACCGTCCGGTCGCCCTGGAACGCTGGCCCGGTGGGTGGCGCGAGGGGATGACGCTGTCGGTGGACTCGATCGGTCGTCAGACCGGGGACGGCTTCTACTCGAAGCGCCTCCCCAAGGGTGCTCCCGATTGGCTCCAGACCTGCCGCGTACTGACGCCGAACGACCGCCCGATCGACGAGCTGTGCCTGACCGAGCCTGCCGCTGCGGTGTGGGCCGCCCAGATGGGCACGCTGACCTTCCACCCGTGGGCGGTGCGCAGCGGCGATCTCGACCACCCCGACGAGCTGCGCCTCGATCTCGATCCACAGCCCGGCGCGACCTTCGCCGATGCCCGGCGGGTGGCCGGCGTCGCACGCGAGCTTCTCGAGGAGCTGGGCCTTCGGGGATATCCGAAGACCAGTGGCAACCGGGGGATCCACATCTACGTGCGGATCCGGCCGGAGTGGACCTTCGACGAGGTCCGGCACGCCGCGATCGGCCTCGGCCGCGAGCTCGAGCGGCGCGACGACGGTGTGACGACGGCCTGGTGGAAGGAGGAACGCGGCGAAGCCTCGATCTTCCTGGACTTCAACCAGAACCTCCGCGACCGTACGGTCGCGGGCGCTTGGTCGCTGCGACCGCGGCCGGGTGCGCCGGTCAGTACGCCGATGACCTGGGACCGGCTTGCCGAGGTGGACGACCCGCGTGCCTTCAACCTGCACACGGTTCCGGACTACCTCGCCGACGGCGATCCCTGGGCGGACATGGACGAGACGGCGTACCCGCTCGATCCGCTGCTGCGCCTGTGGGAGGAACTCCCTGGCGGAGAGCTGAACTTCCCGCCCGACTACCCGAAGATGCCGGGCGAGCCGCCCCGTGTCCAGCCGAGCAAGAAGGTTGCCGAGCACTGGGACGAGCAGGGCAACCGGATCGCGCCGGACTGACCCCAGCCGAACTCACACTTTGCCGGGCTGTCTCGTCGGAGGGGGTGTCAACAGCCAACACGGCAAGGAGAAATACCTATGGACGCCCGTATCGACTACGCGGCCAGCCCGGTCGCGGCCAAGTTCATCAAGCACGTCGTCTCGGCGAGCACCGCGGTGGCGGGGTCGATCCCGCTGGCGACGGTGGAGCTGGTGCAGCTTCGGGTCAGCCAGATCAACGGCTGCGCGGTTTGTATCGACATGCACACGAAGGACGCCGCGCACCACGGGGAGACCGCCGTGCGGCTCAACCTGGTCGCCGCCTGGCGTGAGGCCACGGTGTTCACCGAGGCCGAGCGCGCTGCCCTGCAGCTGGCCGAGGAAGGCACCCGCGTCGCCGACGCCGCCGGCGGTGTCAGCGACGAGGTCTGGGCGAACGCCTCGAACCACTACGACCAGGACCAGCTCGCCGCACTGGTGTGCATGATCGCGATCATGAACACCTGGAACCGTCTCAACATCATCACCCAGCAGCCGGCCGGCGACTACGTCCCCGGCCAGTGGGGCTGAGCCCTACAGGGCTCGGAGGGCTCCGCCGTCGATGGGGAGGATGGTTCCGGTGATGTAGGAGGCGGCGGGGGAGAGGATGAAGGCGGCGACGCGGCCGAACTCGTCGGGGTCGCCGTAGCGACGCAAGGGGATGGTCTTCTCGGAGGCGCGCCGGGCCGCCTCCGGGTCGCCACCCTTGGCGTCGAGCTCCTTCAGCCGGTCGGTGGCGATCCGGCCGGGCAGCAGCCCGTTCACGCGGGTGCCGTTCGGGCCTAGCTCGTCGGCGAGGGTCTTGGCCACCATCGCCAGCCCGGGGCGCAGGCCGTTCGAGATGGCCAGGCCGCTGATCGGGGACTTCACCGACGACGACAGCACGAAGGCGATCGACGTACCCTCCGAACCCGCGCGGGCGACCGAGCGGGCGATCCGCAGGCCGCCGAGGAAGACGCTGTCGAACGCCGCCCGCCAGTCCTCCTCGTCGGTGTCCAGGGCCGTGCCCGGCCGGGGGCCGCCGACACTGATCAGGGCGCCGTGCAATGCGCCCCACTTGGCGATCGCGGTCGCGGCCAGCCGCTCGGCGCTCTCCGGATCGGCGTTGTCGACGGGGATGCCGACGACGTTCTCGCCGAGCTGGGCCGCGGCGCGGGCGATCGACTCCTCGTTGCGGCTGGAGATCACCAGCCGGGCGCCTTCGCCGGCGAGGGCTTTCGCGGTGGCGAAGCCGAGTCCGGCGCTGGCTCCGGTGACGATGTAGGTGCGGTCGCGCAGTCCGAGGTCCACGTCACCATCCTGCCTCACCACACCCCGTAGCGCACCTCGACGGTTCGTGGCCTCCGGCAAGAACCAGTGCCTAGTACGCCGACCGGCGCAGCGGCGACTCGGCGGTGGTCAGATGCCAGGCGGTGTTGACCAGCCCCAGATGCGAGAAGGCCTGCGGGAAGTTCCCGAGCATCCGGCCGGTCGCCGGGTCGTACTCCTCCGCCAGCAACCCCACATCGTTGCGCAGGGCAACGAGGCGGTCGTACAGGTCGCGGGCCTCGCCGACCCGGCCGATCATCGCCAGCGCGTCGGCCAGCCAGAACGAGCAGATCAGGAACACGCCCTCGTCGTCGGGCAGGCCGTCATCGGTGTGCTCGGTCAGATACCGCCGGACGAACCCGTCGGCGGCCAGCTCCCGCTGCACCGCGTCGACCGTCCCGGCCACCCGCGGATCGCTGGGCGGCAGGAAACCGACCTGCGGGATCAGCAGTACGGCGGCATCCAGCGCCTTGCTGCCATAGGCCTGGGTAAAGGTGTTCCGCTCCGGGTCGAACGCCTTCTCGCACACGTCCCGGTGAATCTCGTCCGCCATCGCCCGCCACTGCTTGGCCGGTCCGCCCAGCCCGAACCGCTCGACCGCCCGCGCGGCCCGGTCGAACGCGACCCAGGCCATCACCTTCGAGTGGGTGAAGTGCTGCCGGCCGCCGCGGACCTCCCAGATGCCCTCGTCCGGCTGGTTCCAGATCTCGGAGAGGTGGCGCATCAGCCCGCGTTGCACGGCCCACGCTTCGTCGCTCGCCCCGATCTGCGTCTCCCGGGCCAGTGCGAGGACGTCCATCACCTCGCCGTACACGTCGATCTGCAGCTGGTCCGCGGCGGCGTTCCCGATCCGTACGGGCGCCGACGCCGCGAACCCGGGCAGCCAGTCCGCCTCGAACTCCCGCAGCCGCCGTTCCCCGGTCACGCCGTACATGATCTGCAGGTCGGAGGGCGATCCGGCGATCGCCCGGAGCAGCCAGTCCCGCCAGGCGTGGGCTTCCTCGCTGTAGCCGGACCGCAGCATCGCCGCCAGCGTCATCGTTGCGTCGCGCAACCAGCAGAACCGGTAGTCCCAGTTGCGCTGCCCACCCAGCGCCTCGGGCAGCGAGGTGGTCGGCGCCGCGACGATGCCGCCGGACGGGTCGTAGGTGAGCGCCTTGAGCGTGAGGATCGAGCGGGTGACCTCCTCGCCGAACTCGTTCGCGCCCTTGCTGCGAGCGATCCACTCGGTCCAGTACGTCGCGGTCGGCTCGAGAGACGCGAGGGCGTCGGTCGGCTGGGGCACCGGGTGGTGCGACGGATGCCAGGTGAGCACGAACCAGGCGCGGTCCCCGGCCGAGACCCGGAAATCCGCGTACGTCGCGAAGTCGCGCCCGTACTGATGGATGTCGGACCGCAACGACACCGCGTCCGGACCGGCGATTGCGACTACCTGGCCGTCGAGGTTCCGCACCCACGGAACCACTTGACCGTAGTCGAACCGCAGCCGCAGCTCGGACCGCATCTCCACTGTCCCGCTGATGCCTTCGACGATCCGCACGACGTCGGGCGCGGCGTCGCGTGGTGGCATGAAGTCGATCACCCGGACTGATCCCGTCGCGGTGGACCATTCGGTCTCCAGGATCAGCGTGTCGTCGCGGTAGTGCCGGCTGCTGACCGCGTCGTCGTCGCGGGGGGCGACCCGCCAGTGGCCGTTCTCGTCGGTGCCGAGCAGCGCCGCGAAACAAGCCTCGGAGTCGAACCTCGGGAGGCACAGCCAGTCGATCGAGCCCTGCCTGGACACCAGCGCGGCGGTCTGCAGGTCACCGATCAGCGCGTAGTCCTCAATCCGCCGCTCCGGTACGTGCTTCGGGTCGGGACGGTTCCGGCGATGCGGCCGCTGCGCTGTCACCCGCTGATCGTTCACCGCGTACTTCCTGTCTGGAGAAGTAGACCAGTCCACCGAGCGCCAGCAGCGCGAAGAAGAACCACTGCAGCGCGTAGAAGAAGTGTGGCCCGTCGTCGATCTCCGGTCCCGGGAACGCGCCGAACGCCGGGTCGTTGGCCGGTTCCTGCTTGTCCACGGTGATGTAGCCGTCGTACAGGTTCAGGCCGAGGGCCTTGGCGAAGTCCGGTCCGTTGATCAGTCGCGCCGTACCGTCGTCGGGCGTCCCGCCGTTGGTGTTGCCGCCGCGTTCGCTGCGCTGCAGCCGGCCGGTGATCGTCACCTCGCCGGTCGGTACGTCGGGAATCCGCAGCGGAGCGAGCTCGGCGCCCTGGCGGGCCAGGAAGCCTCGATCGACCAGGACCCCCTTGCCGTCGGGGAGCATCAGCGGGGTGACGATCTCGAAGCCGGGCCGGTCACTGACATTGCGGTACCGCATGACGATCTGCTTCGACGCGTCGAACGTGCCGGTGACGACGACCGTCCGCCACGCATGCTGGTCGCCGATCACGCCCTGCTGACCGACGACCTGGTCGAGCGGCGCCGGCGGGGCCTTCAGATTGGCCCGGGTGACGTCGTTGCGGGCCTTGCGCTCGTCCAGGCGGTGCAACTGCCAGCGGCCGAGCTGGACGCACACCGCGGCGAGCACCAGGATCGCCAGCGCGGCGGCGATCCAGCGGACATTCATCAAGCGACCCACATCTCGAACTTAAGCCATCGCCTGAAACGACTCGCGCCCGGCACGTAGGCTGAAGACATGACGGCCACGGAAGAGGTGACCCAGGCGGGTCTGGCGGACCGGTTCGGCCGGCTCGCCACCGACCTGCGCGTGTCGCTCACGGACCGTTGCAATCTGCGCTGTACCTACTGCATGCCCGAGGAAGGCCTGGAGTGGCTAGCCAAGCCCGACCTGCTCACCGACGACGAGATCGTCCGTCTGGTCGCGATCGCGGTGACCCGCCTGGGCGTACGCGAGATCCGCTTCACCGGTGGTGAGCCCCTGCTCCGCCGCGGCCTGGTCGGCATCGTCGCGCGTACGACGGAGCTGACGCCACGGCCCGAGGTGTCGCTGACGACGAACGGGATCGGCCTCGCCCGGCAGGCCCAAGCCCTCAAGGACGCCGGTCTGGACCGGGTGAATGTGAGCCTCGACACGATTCGAGCGGACACCTTCGTCGAGCTCGCCCGCCGGGATCGCCTCAAGGACGTGCTGGCCGGACTCGAGGCGGCACATGCAGCCGGGCTGACACCCGTGAAGGTGAACGCCGTCCTGATGCGCGGCGTGAACGACCGTCAGGCGCCGGAACTGCTCGAGTACTGCTTGGAACGCCGCTACGAACTGCGCTTCATCGAGCAGATGCCACTGGACGCTCAGCACGGCTGGGACCGCGCGACCATGGTCACCGCGGACGAGATCCACGAACTGCTCGACGACCGGTTCGGTCTGACGCCGACCGACCCGGCGGCCCGGGGGAGTGCGCCGGCGGAATCGTTCCTGGTGCGCGGCGGGCCACAGACGGTCGGCATCATCGCGTCGGTGACGCGGCCGTTCTGCGGTGACTGCGACCGGGTTCGCCTGACCGCCGACGGTCAGGTGCGCGACTGCCTGTTCGCCCGGACCGAGTCGGACCTGCGGACGGCGCTGCGGGCGGGTGCGGACGACGACGAACTGGCCGATCGCTGGCGGCGCGCGCTGCGCGACAAACTCCCCGGCCACGGCATCAACGACCCGAGCTTCCTGCAACCCACCCGGCCGATGTCCGCGATCGGCGGCTGACCGCCATACCGGCCCAATCCGGAAATATGCTTTTTCGGGTGCGGGCCTTTAGCCGGAGAAAGGCTCGACCTCGCGCAGGAATGACCGGCGGGCCAGGAAGTCGGACAAGCTGTCCTTGTGTTCGTCGCAGGCCAGCCAGGTCTTGCGCCGGTCGGGCGTGTGGATCTTCGGGTTGTTCCACAGCAGCGCCCAAGTGGCCGGCTGCCCGCATCCCCTGGCGGAGCAGACCGATGCGAGTGCCTCGTCAGTCATCGGGGACACCCATTCCTGTGCATGCGGGCAATTGTTCCTGACCACTCAATTATCAATGGCCTGGACGAAATGAAGCGACGTCGGACAGCCACGGGGGGAGCCGTCCGACGCCGCATCAAGTCCCTGAATTTCATCCGTGAACTTCAGAGCACGCGGGAGATTCTGACACGGATCCCGCCAAAGTTTCCAGTCCCGGCACAGATCACTTTTCGGTGTCGATCGCGGGCTCCGGATCGGGAGCCTGATCCGGTGGTGTGACGGCCGCCGGATGAGAGCCGATCGCGGGACGCGCGGGGGCCACGAACGGCTGCGCGTCGGACACCGTCGTGGTCCGTTGGGTGTTCGCCAGCACGACCGCGATGTAGGGCAGGAACACGGCCGCGACGATGAACATCCAGCGCCAGGGCGAGGGGGTGATCACGGCGAGCACGAAGCAGACGATCCGGATCGACATCATCCAGGCATACCGAGCGATCCGGCTGTCCAGATCCGCGGACCGGCCCGGCTGCGCACTCGTCACCGAGATGACGGTCTCGCCGCTCCGTTCACGACGTCTCGACATCTATCCTCCTCAACAAGAACAACGGTACGCCGCGTCGTTCGCCCCGGCGCGGCCAGGATGGAGAGGTACGTCTCATGACCGACCGCACCTACCGCGTGACCGAGATCGTGGGCACGTCCAAGGAAGGCCTGAACCAGGCGATCACCAACGGAATCAGCCGGGCCGGCGATACCCTGCGGCACCTCGACTGGTTCGAGGTCACCGAGATCCGCGGCCATGTCGCCGACAACCAGATCGATCACTACCAGGTGACCATGAAGGTCGGCTTCCGCCTCGAAGACTCCTGAAAAGCACACCTCGCCTCGCTCGGCGCGGGAGCAGGGGCACCCGCCGTCCGGACGCGCGGGCGGCGGGCGATAGCGTTCCTCCACTGGTGCCGAGTGAGGAGGGCTTGTGAGCAGGTCTGTGTTGGTGACCGGTGGCAACCGGGGGATCGGGCTGGCGATCGCGACCGCGTTCCGCGAGGCCGGTGACCAGGTCGCCGTGACGTACAACAGCAGCCCGCCGCCGGAGGGTTTCTTCGGGGTCAAGTGCGACATCACGGACCAGGAGCAGGTGGACGCGGCGTTCGACGCGATCCAGGAGGAGCAGGGCCCGGTCGAGGTGCTGGTGGCCAACGCCGGCATCACCCGCGACACGCTGCTGCTGCGGATGTCGGACGACGACTGGGACGCCGTCGTACAGACCAACCTCACCGGCTCGTTCCGGGTCGCCCGCCGGGCGGCGAAGGGGATGCTGCGGCTGCGCAAGGGCCGGATCGTCTTCATCTCCTCGGTGGTCGGCATGCTCGGTTCGCCCGGCCAGGTGAACTACGCCGCCAGCAAGTCCGGTCTGATCGGGATGGCCCGCTCGATCGCCCGCGAGCTCGGCAGCCGCGGCATCACCGCGAACGTGGTCGCTCCCGGCTTCGTCGAGACCGACATGACCGCGGTCCTGCCGGAGGAGACCCAGAAGCAGTACCTGAGCCAGATCCCGCTCGGCCGGTTCGGCCGGACCGAGGAGATCGCGCAGGCGGTCCGCTGGCTGTCGTCCGAGGAGGCCGGATACATCACCGGTGCGGTGATCCCGGTCGACGGCGGCATCGGCATGGGCAACTGACAACACACCATTTCTAGAAAGGGACGCCGGTGGGCATCCTCGACGGCAAGCGCATCCTGGTCGCGGGCGTCACGCTCGACTCCTCGATCGGCTTCGCGACCGCCAAAGTGGCGCAGGAGCAAGGCGCCACCGTGCTCATCTCCAACTTCGGCCGCGCGCTGAGCATCACCAAACGGATCGCCAAACGCCTCCCGGCCGAGCCTCCGGTGCTCGAGCTCGACGTGACGAATCCGGACCATCTGGCCGCGCTGCCGGATGCCGTCCGCGAGCACGTCGACGGCCTCGACGGGGTCGTGCACTCGATCGCCTACGGCAACCCGGAGACCATCCTCGGCGGCAAGTTCCTCGACGGCCCGTGGGACGACGTGTCCCAGGCCGTGCACGTGTCGGCGTACTCGCTCAAGTCGCTGGCGATCACCTGTGCGCCGCTGATGAGCCGCGGCGGCAGCGTCGTCGGGCTGACCTTCGACGCCACTGTCGCCTGGCCCGGGTACGACTGGATGGGCGTGGCCAAGGCCGCACTCGAGTCGACGAGCCGGTACCTGGCCCGCGACCTCGGCGCCCAGGGCATCCGCTGCAACCTGGTCTCGGCCGGTCCGCTGAAGACCCTGGCCGCGAAGGCGATCCCGGGCTTCGAGAAGTTCGAGGGGCCGTGGCTGGACCGCGCTCCGCTGGGCTGGGACCCGACCGACCTGGAGCCCACCGGCCGGACCATCGTCGCGTTGCTGAGCGACTTCTTCCCCGCGACCACCGGCGAGATCGTGCACGTCGACGGCGGCTACCACGCGATGGGAGCGTAGGTGGCCACATCGCTGGTCGAGCTCCGGGTCCTGGACGGCGCCAACCTCTACTTCAGCCGTGCGGCCGTCAAGCTCACGCTCGACGTGTCGGCCCTCGTCGACGCCCCGGCCCCGGCCGCGAAGGCCTACGGCCAGGCGATCGGTCTCGGCACCACCCGGCCCGGCCGGATCGGGTCCGGGTTCCGCCAGCGGTTCGCGATCCGTGTCGCCGGTCACGTCGTACGGCGGATCGCCCGCGAGGCCGGGATCGGCCGGATCGGTGTCCGGGTCCGCCCGGAGTCCGACGTACGGCGCCTGGTCGTGGCGTTCCCGTGGGCCCACGAGAACCGTGCGCGGGCGCTCGGGGCCGCGATCGTCGAGGTGCTGGACGCGTTCGGAGCCGACGACCTGACCGACCTGATCACGACCGTCGGCGACCGGGTCCGGAACGAACCGCCCGGCAATCCGCCGCCGACCCTGCGCCCGAAGGTGCCCGTGGTCGCGGTGACCGGGACGAACGGCAAGACCACGACGTCGCGGATGATCGCGCACATCGGCCGCGCGGCCGGCCTGCACGTCGGCTGGTCCAGCACCGACGGCGTCTACTTCGACGGCGAACTGGTCAAGTACGGCGACTTCTCCGGACCGAGTGGCGCCGGTCAGGTGCTGGCCCAGCCGGGGATCCAGCTCGCGGTCACCGAGACCGCCCGTGGCGGCATCCTGCGCCGCGGCGTCGGCGTGATCTCGAACGACGTCTCGGTCGTCACGAACGTCACCGCAGACCACCTGGGCCTCGGCGGCATCGACACGGTCGACCAGTTGGCCGAGGTGAAGGCGGTCATCACCCACATCACCCGGCCGCGCGGCTGGTGCGTGGTGAACGGCGACGACCCGCGGACGTTCGCGATGCGGCTCGGTTCGCCGGCCAAGTGCTGGGTGTTCTCGCGCGACGCCGACTCGCCCTCGATCCGGACCGTGCTGGACGAGGGCGGCCGGGCGACGACCGTCCTGGACGGGTTCATCACGGTGCTCGACCAGGCCAGCGACCCGGAGCCGTTGCTGAAGGTCGTCGACGTACCGATGACGCTGTCCGGGCTGTCGCACTACAACGTCGAGAACGCGCTGGCCGCGGCCTCGGCGGCGCTCGGGCTCGGCCTGCCGCGGGCGGCGGTGATCGAGGGGCTGAGCACGTTCGCGCCGAACGAGAACAACCCCGGCCGGATGAACATGTACTCGCTGCGCGACTTCACCGTCGTGATCGACCTCGCCCACAACGAGGCCGGGCTGGAGGCACTGCTCGAAATCATGAACGGCGTCCGGCCGGAAGGCGGACGGTTGCTGCTGGCCCTCGGTTCGCCGGGGGACCGGGCCGACGACATGGTCGCTGCACTGGGTGCCATCGGCGCACGCGGGGCGGACCGGGTGATGATCGGCCACAAGACCGAGTACCTGCGGGGCCGGCCGCCGACCGAGCTCGAGACGGTGTTCCGCGAGGGCGCCGCGTCGGTCGGGGTGGACGACGTACCGGCGTACCCGACCGAGCTCGAAGCCGCGCAGGCACTGGTCGGGGAGGCGAAGCCCGGGGATGTGGTCGCGGTGATGTCTCTGCAGGATCGGGCGAGTCTTGACGCGTGGTTGCGGTCTCAGGGAGCTACCG
Source organism: Kribbella sp. CWNU-51 (assembly GCF_054073265.1). Taxonomy (NCBI): domain Bacteria; kingdom Bacillati; phylum Actinomycetota; class Actinomycetes; order Propionibacteriales; family Kribbellaceae; genus Kribbella; species Kribbella sp. CWNU-51. Next base: position 1,054,541 of record NZ_JBSXMZ010000004.1, on the reverse strand, counting down.
TCGACACACCGGAGATCTTGAAGAGCAAGGTCGAGAGAGCCCAGCACTAGCCCCGTCCGCCGTGGTTGGGGCGGGGAACGGGGTGTCATGCGTTACCTGTGGTCGATTCCGTCCGCGGTGATCGCCTGGTTCGTGGCCGGGTTCTCCGCGACGTACCTGAAGGGATTGCCGGGCGGTACGACGCTGTTCGTGCCGCCGCGGATCGATCTGCTGGTGCTGGGCGGATTCGCCGGCGGCGTCCTGGCCGGGCTCCTGATCGCGCGGGTGCGCGCCGCCGTGCCGGTGGTCCTGATCGTTGCCGGGGGCATGTGGTGGCTGACCGGGAACAGCTGGTCGGACCGGTCGCTGGTGATCACGGTGCTGGTGGCAAGCGCCGTCGGCGCGTTCTTCGGCGCCCTGGGCTCCAGAAGCTCGGTGGTCGCGGCCTTCGCGCTCGCGCTTCCGGTCGCCTGGTACGCGATGCGCCCCGCCGAGCAGTTGAGCGAGTGGCGCTGGCAGTGGCAGCTGAACGGCCTGCTCATCGCGGCCGGTCTCGCGCTGCTGCTGTACGCGGCCTGCTGGCGGCGCGGATGGCGGTCGGCATCCTTCTGGTTGCCGCTGACGGCTCTCTACCTGGCGTCATTCGGAGTCGTGGACGCGGTCCAGGTGATCAGCGACTCGAGCGGCAAGCCGATGGACGCGGTCGGCGACGCCGCCACCGAGGCGTTCTTCCAGTCCTTCGAGCCACTGCTCCGCGAGTACTGGCCCTGGCTGGTCGTCGCCGCCCTGCTCGCGATCCCGATGGTCGCCCTCAAACTCCGCGCGCTCCCACCGCCACCACCCCCGCCGGATGCGTACGCCCACAAGTCCAACGACGCCGTACTCTCGGACGACCTCGACTGGATCGACCAGGAGGAGCCCCGACGCCGGCTCCTCCCGAGACGAGACCCGGTCAGCTAGCCGGCTCATCCGGTCACTCCACTGGTACGTCGGGCTCGTCCCCGGGCTGTAGGTAGTCGGGGTCGCCGCCTTCGTCGCCCGACCGGGCGCCGGCCTGGGCCAGGTGGGAGACGGATTCGAGCTCGGCCAGCACGGTCTGGTGCTGGTCGACGCACAGGATGACCAGGTCGCCCGGGTTGGACCGGCTGAGGGCGTGGCGGACCGCGGTCAACTCGTCCAGCACGGTGTCGACCTGGCGGCAGCGGGCGCCGGTGCCCATCGCGGACCGGACGCCGGCCTCGATCAGCGCAGCGGCCTCGCCGCGCTTGCGGCCGCGCAATCGAGCGTCCTCACGGATGATGACGACGTCGAAGTGCCCGGCGGCGACCTCACCCAGTTCGCGGATGTCGTCGTCGCGGCGGTCACCCGCGGTCGCGATCACCCCGATCCGCGACGGCCGGCCGAGCTCGGACGAGGCGCTCAGACTCTCGCCCAGCCGGTCGACGAAGTCGCCGAGCATCCGCATCGCCGGCGCGTTGTGGCAGTAGTCGACGATCACCGTCCGCCCGTCGACGTCGATCTCGTTCAACCGCCCGGGCGACAGATAGTACGACGTACTGAAGGTCCGCAGGCCTTGCCGGATGTCGTGCAACGGCGCGCCGGCCGCGAACGCCGCGGCCGCGGCCGCCATCGCGTTCTGCACGTTCATCATCGCCCGGCCACCGAATGTTGCCGGGAGCAAGTGTGTCCAAGCCAGCTGCATCGACCGCCGGCCGTGCTTGACCACGATCATGTCGCCGAGATCCGAACGCTCCAGCACGACCGCCCGGCCACCCCGCCGGCAGTGCCCCTCGATGTACTCGCGCACCTCGCTGCCCGGCTCGGCCATGCTGAACCACACCACCTGGCCGGAACACCGCCGCCGCATCTTCCCCACCAACGGGTCGTCCGCGTTCAGTACGGCGTACCCGGTCCGCGGCACCGCCTCGACGAGCACCGCCTTCACATCGGCGAGTTGCTCGAGGGTGTCGATCCCGCGCATGCCGAGGTGATCCGGCTGGATGTTGAGGACAACCGCCACGTCGTTGCGCTCGTACCCGAGCCCTTCGCGCAGGATCCCGCCCCGCGCGACCTCGAAGACGGCGAAGTCGACCCGCGGGTTCTGCAGCACCATGCGCGCTGACTTCGGCCCGGAAGCGTCCTGGCGGATCACCAGCCGCTCGTCGATCACGATGCCGTCGGTCGACGTCATCCCGACCTTGCGGCCGATGCCCTTGAAGACATGGCTGATCATCCGCGCGGTGGTGGTCTTCCCGTTCGTCCCGGTCACCGCGACGATCGGGATCCGGCTGGTCGCGCCCGGCGGGAACAGCATGTCGACGACCGGCTTGGCGATGTACTGCGGTTCGCCGATCGTCGGGTTTGTGTGCATCCGGAAGCCCGGTGCCGCGTTCACCTCGCAGATCGCGCCGCCGGTCTCGCGCACCGGCTGGGTGATGTCCGGGCAGATGAAGTCGATGCCGGCGATGTCGAGCCCGATCATCCGGGCCGCCTCCTCGGCGATCTCGACGTTCTCCGGATGCGCCTCCCAGGTCCGGTCGATCGAGATGCCGCCGGTGGACATGTTGCCGGTCAGCGTCAGCTTCACCATCACGTCTTCGGGCGGTACGTCGTCCAGCTCGAAGCCCTGGCTGCGGACGAGCTCCCGCGCGGCCGCGTTGACCGTGATCCGGGTCAGGATCTTCTCGTGGCCGACACCGCGCCGCGGGTCGGCGTTGGTGATGTCGACCAGCTCGGCCACGGTGTGGACGCCGTCGCCGACGACGTGCGCGGGCACGCGTTCGGCGATCGCCTCCATCCGGCCGTTGATGATCAGGCAGCGGTAGTCCTTGCCGGTGACGAAGTTCTCCACGATCACGAAGCCGCGCCGGGACTGTTCGACCGCGATCGGGAACGCTTCGCGCAGGTCGTCCGCGTTCTGCAGGTTCAGGCAGACGCCGCGGCCGTGGTTGCCGTCGAGGGGTTTGCAGACGATCGGGTACCCGATCTTGTGCGCGACCGTGACCGCTTCCTCGACCGTGCGGACCGACTCCGATCGCGGCACCGGCAGGCCGGCGGATGCGAGCAGGCGGGTGGTGAGGTCCTTGTCGCTGGCGATGTCGACCGCGATCGACCCGGTCTCGGACGTCATCGTGGCCCGGATCCGCTTCGCGTGCACGCCCTGGCCGAGCTGGACCAGGCTGGCCTTGTTCAGCCGGATCCACGGGATGTCGCGGGAGACCGCCTCGTCCACGATCGCCTGTGTCGACGGGCCGAATGCGGTCCGCTCGGCCCGCTTGATGAACTTCTCCAGCTCGGTGGTGAAGTCGAACTCCGGGTCCGGTTGCACCAGGTGGTTGACGAACCGGACGGCCAGCTCACCGGCGGCGAGTCCGACCGCCTCGTCGGCGTACGCGTAGGTGATGTTGTAGCGGCCCGGGACGCCCTTGACCTGGCGGGTCTTGCCGCGGCGCATGTCGTGGCCGGCCTCCTGCTGGAGCTGCAGCGCGACGTGTTCGGCGATATGACCGAGCCAGGTGCCTTCGTGCAGCCGCTCGATGAAACCGCCGCGACGACCGCGTGAGCAGTGGTGCTGGTCGAGCCGGGGCAGGTACTCGAGGAGCTTCTCGGAGAAGTCCGGGATGGCGTTCGACGGGAAGTTCTCCAGCGATCCCAGGTCGACGACCAGGTGAATGGCCGGGTCGTAGCTCCACACGTTCGGACCGCGGTAGACCCGGGTCTCGATGATCTTCAGGTCGGGGGCGGGGGTGCCGGTGGTCTCAGCTGGTGCGGCCATCAATGCAGCTCACTGTCTGGTTGCGGGGTGTCGGGGTGGCTGAGTTCGGCGCCGGCCGTGATCGGCTCGGTCGCCTCCGGTCTGGACTCCCCGGCGGCGGCCGGCCTGGTGGTCTTCGCCGTACGGCGCCCTGCCCGCCGCTTGTGCTCCTCGTAGTACCTGGGTGACACCCCCTCGGCGGCGATGTCCTTGGCCAGCTTGCGCAGGTCCGCCTCGGCGGCCTCGAGCTCGGCGATCTCCGCGGCCGGCGGCTGCGGGCCGTACGACAACAGGACCCGGTCCCGCAGGTCGAACGTCGCGGTCGCGGGCAGGACGTGCAGTACGACGCCGGACGCCAGGATCGGCTCGGATCGCTTGGCGTAGTGGGCGTTGGACGTGATCCGGCTGCCGTCGAAGATCGTCACCGCGCCACGGCCGACGACCTCGAGGTGAGAGCCGCGGACGACGGCCGCGGTGTCCTCGTCCACGCCGATGCCGAGCAGGCCGGGGGACTGGGCGACCAGTGACAGCAGCCGGCCGTACCGGTTCCGCTGGGCGAAGTGCTGGTCGACGATTGCGCCCTGGACCAGGCCGAGACCGCCGGCCAGCTGGCTCATCCGCTGCCGCGGGGTCGCCCCGGACCGGCCGAACGCGATCATGTGCTCGGCCAGGATGCTCGCGCCGGCCGACGTACCGCCGACCGCGGCACCGCGCTGGTGGGCGGCGGTGACCGCGCGGCCGAACCCCGTACCGGTGACGACGCCGGCGAGCTTGAGCTGGTTGCCGCCGGTCATGAAGATCCCGGTGGCGTCGTCCAGCGGCTCGAGGAACGCCGGGTCGTCGGCGTCCTCCCGATTCTCCGGACGTACGCCGACCACACTCGCGGCCCCGAGCGCGGCGAACAGGGCGCGGTACACGTCGATCACGTCGGGCCCGAGCGCGGACGCCGTCGGCACCACCACGATCCGCGCCTTCGCCCCACCCGCCGCCTCGACGAACTCCTGCAGCACCGTCCGCTTCTTCAGCTTGTCCTCGGCGCCACCAATAGCAAACAGAGCCCCCGGCCCACCCTGCACATCAGACATAGCCGAAGAATAGGTGCTGACCCCCGCCAACCCCCCAATCCGTCACCGCGGACGGAACACGACCCGCCCCTTGATCCGCCGCTCCTGGACGAGGTCGACCAGGTCGCGGTGAGTCAGGGCGAAGGTGTTCACCCGGACGAGCGCCTCGTGGGACTGGGGCACCGGATCAGGGACCCTCCGCAGTGCTACCGAGGATCCCGCCTTGACGAGGGCCAGCATGGTTCGACGGTACGGCAGGGATTGATGACGTAATGAGAGCGCTCTCACCCCGAAGTGTCAACCGCTCGTCACGGAACGGATCAGAAGCCGGATCAGAAGGTGCTGCGGTAGACCGTCGTACTGCGGCGGACGCGCATGCCGAGGTGTTCGTACATGCCCAGAGCGCCGGTGCCCGAGTGGGTCCAGAGGATGCAGGTCCGGCGGCCGAGCCGGTGGAACTCGGCACAGGTGTCGTCGAGCATCGCCCGGGCGATGCCCTTGTTCCGGTGATCCGCGCGGACCGCGAGCTGCTCGACGTACCCCTCGTTCGTGTCCGTCAGGTCGAGGGCGATCACGACACCGACGAGCTCGTCACCGGCGTACGCGAGGGTCGAGGCATTCGGCCGGAAGCTCGACCGCTCAACGGTCAGCCGGGCCCATTCGTCGTACGACTTCCGCCGCTGCTGGAACGCGGAGAACGCGTCCTGGATGAGCTCGTGGACAGCGCGGGCCTGCGTCTCGTTGTACGGCGTGAGCGTCAGCCCTTCGGGCAGGTCTCGCAGCACCGTTAGGTCCAGCGGACGCTCGAGCAACCAGTTGGTGGCGAGTACGTCGTACCCCCGCGATCGCAGCAGGACGGTGCCGGCCTTGTCCTGGTCGTCGACCGCCTGCGCCAGCCACTCGCTGCCGGCCTCCCGCGACCGCTGCTCGGCCCAGTCGAGCAGCGCCGTCCCGATCCCGAGCCCGTGGTACGACGGATGCACCTCGATCTGCGCGCGTTTGCCCAGATGCACCCAGGCCCAGCCGGCCAGCTCACCATCAGGTCCGTGGACGAGCAGGGTGTCCTGCTCGAGTCGCAGCTCCGGCCGCCGAAGGTCCGCCGCGACCTGATCCTGCACTGCCTCGGCTCGCCCGTGCCACTCGATCTCGGCTGCCGCGATGAGCTGGTAGATCGCGTCCGCGTCGTCGACAGTCGCGGGACGACTCGAGAATCCGGGTGGCACCATGCCTCGATCTTCCCGCACCACGGCCGGGATGCGCGGCGTTTTTGCACGTTCTTGCAATCAGGCCGGGTTGTCGGCGTCCGCGGCGTCGACTTCCTCGCGGCTGATGCCGAGCAGGTAGAGGATCGTGTCCAGGTAGGGGACGCTCAGGTGGGTGTCGGCGGCCGCGCGGACGACGGGTTTGGCGTTGAACGCGACGCCGAGGCCGGCGACGGCGAGCATGTCGAGGTCGTTGGCCCCGTCGCCGATCGCGACCGTCTGGGTCAGCGGCGTACCGGAGCGTTCGGCGAACTGGCGCAGGGCCGTCGCCTTGCCGGCCCGGTCGACGATCTCGCCGATGACGCGGCCGGTGAGCTTGCCGTCGGCGATCTCCAGCTCGTTCGCCTTGGCGTAGTCGATGCCGAGCTCGGCGGCCAGCTTGTCGGTGATCTGGCTGAACCCGCCGCTGACGATCGCGAACTTGTACCCGAGCCGCTTCAGCGTCCGCACCAGCGTCCGGGCCCCGGGTGCCAGCTCGATCGCGTCGTACACCTCGTCCAGCGCCGACACCGGCAGACCTTCGAGCCGGGCGACCCGGTGCCGGAGCGACTCGGCGAAGTCGAGCTCGCCGCGCATCGCCTGTTCGGTGACCGCGGCCACCTCGTCCTGCCGGCCCGCGTGGCCGGCGAGCATCTCGATCACCTCGCCCTGGATCAGCGTCGAGTCGACGTCCATCACGATCAGCCGCTTGGCCCGGCGGTACAGCCCGCCGTCCTGCACGGCGACGTCGAGGCCCTGCCGGACACCCTCCAGCGCGAGCACGGTCCGGAGCGCGTCCGGATCGGCACCGGAGACGGCGAACTCCATCGCGGTCACGGGGTAGCGCGCCATCCGGCTGATCCGGTCGATGTTCGCTCCGGTGTCGGCGATCCGGCCGGCGATCGCGGCGAGTCCGGCGGCGGACAGCGGACGCCCGATCACCGTCACCTGGCTGCGGCCCTTGCGGCGCGGCTCGTTGTCGCCGACACCTTTCTTCACCGAGATCTCGACGTCGAGGAGGCTCGCCAGCGCCTTGAGCTCTTCCTTCAGGTCCTTGTAGTCGCGCGGTGCGGACAGCAGCACCCCGAGCACCAGCCGGCCCCGCAGGACCACCTGCTCGGCGTCGATCACCTCGAGCCCACGGGTGGCGATCGTCGACAGTACGGCGGAGGTCAGCCCCGGCCGGTCGGTGCCGGTCAACGTCACCAGCACGGTCGGCCGCTCGGCGGCCAGCTTCTCGTCCTCACCCTGTCCAGTCATGGCAGCACGAACGCTACCCATATCGGATGACGTTGCGTTGCCCGGTCCAGATCTCAGGCATGAACAGGCGGATCGCAGGCCGCGACCAGAGCGCGACGCGCCGCGGCGGCGAGGTCGAGGAGGGCGCGTCGGCGCGCGTCGGCCTCGGCTCCGGTGACCGCGGCGCCGTCGTCCTCGAGTGCGGCGTCGGCGATCGCCAGGCAGCGCCTTGCGGTGGCGGCCGCCTTCACCGCACGCGGCTGGTAGCCGGGTGCAAGATCATCGTTCCGGCCGCTGCCGATCCGGCGGATGTCGATCAGCGCGTCCGCGACTTCCGGCTTCCAGCGCGCGACGTCGAGCGCGGCCAGTGACTCGGCCGCGTCGATCAACGCCATCCGCAGACCGCGATCCGCCTCGCCGAGATCGGCCGGCAGCGGGCTCGTCGCCGGCATCACGGACCACTGCACGGCCGGCCCGACGTACGCCGGAACCAGTCCGAGGTCGGCGCCCGTGAGTACGACGGCCTCGCCGGTTTCGAGCGCGGCCTCGTTGAAGGGCGGTGGACCGGCCAGCCCGATCGGATCACCCGGGACGGGCAGCGCGAGGTGGGCTTGGGTTGCTCCTGCGGCACGCAACAGGTTCAGCGCGACCGGCAAGGTGGCCGGCTCCGGATGCCCGGTCAGACCCGCGACGTGATGACCGACGTCGTCGCCGAGAATCTTCTGTGCGGCGGTGTCGGGGTCGCAGGCGCCGGTCAGCATCGCGTTCGTCCACACGGTGAACCGGACCGAGGCGGAGGTGGTCAGCACGCCCGACAGTCTCCCACCACCAGTCCGTCCGGACGACTCCGGCAGGGTGCGCGACGATCGCACGCGGGCACCCCGTAGGTTTTGAGCATGACTGCAGTGGTGGAGCTGGCCGGGGTGTCGATCGTTCGCGGTGGCGCGCGTCTGCTCGATGGGATCGACTGGACCGTCGACGAGGCCGATCGGTGGGTGGTGATCGGGCCGAACGGCGCCGGCAAGACGACCCTGCTGCAGATCCTGGCCGCCCAGATCCATCCGACCGCCGGTGTCGCCGGACTGCTCGGTGAAGTGCTCGGTGCCGTCGATGTCTTCGAGCTGCGGCCCCGCATCGGACTGACCAGTGCCGCATTGGCCGACCGGTTGCCCAGGAGCGAGCGTGTCTCGGATGTCGTGGTCTCCGCGTCGTACGCCGTACTCGGCCGCTGGCGCGAGGAGTACGACGAACTGGACCACCAGCGGGCCAAGGAGTTGCTGGCCGAACTCGGCATCGCGCACCTCGCCGACCGCACGTTCGGCACGCTGTCCGAGGGGGAGCGGAAGCGGGTCCAGATCGCCCGCGCCCTGATGACCGACCCCGAACTGATGCTGATGGACGAGCCCGCGGCCGGCCTCGACCTGACCGGACGGGAGCAGCTGGTCCGTTCGCTGAGCTCGATCGCGACCGCGGTCGGCGCGCCGGCGATGGTGCTGGTCACCCACCACGTCGAGGAGATCCCACCCGGCTTCACCCACGCGCTGTTGCTGAAGGAGGGCCGCATCGTCGCGGCCGGCCCGATGGACCAGGCCCTGACGGCCGAGACCCTGAGCGACACCTTCGACCTGGCCCTCTCCCTGAAGCAGGAGGACGGCCGCTACACCGCCCGCGCCCTCTGACCCGGGATCCCGCACCCCGGCTGACGCGTCCAAACATCTGCTTGGAGGCCCCAACGTGGATAGGCTTGGGAAATGATGGATTGGCTGCGGGACAACATGTGGGCGGCATGGCTGGCGATCGCCGCTGTCCTCGGTCTGGCCGAGTTGGCCTCGCTCGACTTCACGCTGCTGATGCTGGCCGCCGGTGCGCTCACGGCCGCCGGGGTGGCGGCGTTCTTCCCGGGACTGTTGTGGCTGCAGATCGTCGTCGGGTTGATCACCGCCGCGGCGATGCTCGGTGCCATCCGGCCGATGATCGTCCGCAAGCTCCATAACGGCACCGAGCTGAAGACCGGTTCGGCCCATGTGATCGGGCGGACCGGGACCGTGGTCAAGGAGATCCATCCCGACGGCGGCGGCTCGGTCCGGCTGAACGGCGAGCTCTGGACGGCCCGCCCGTACGACGAGGTGTCGACGATCGAGCCGGGGACGCGGGTCGAGGTGATGTCGATCGACGGCCCGACCGCGATCGTGTACCCGGTCGGCGAGCCGTTGCACCACGAGCTCAACAGCCCCGAGCCGACCGACAATCCGGCCCCGAACCCCAATCCCTCGGACCCACCGCAGAGCTGAGCTCAGGCCCCCCGGTTGAGTGGCCCCACCTGCGCAGTACTGTCGAATTGAGGGACGGCAGAGTACCTGTGCGATCAGGCAGCCGACGCGCCGGGAACCGGTACGCCAGGTGGACCGTCGATAGGAAAGACTGTCCGTCCTGAGGGTTCTGTCGAGTGGAGGGTCAAGTGACCGCGTTCCTCATAGTGTTGGCATTGGTCGCCTTGCTGGTGATCGTCACACTGGTTAAGTCCGTCCGGGTGGTGCAGCAGCAGACCGTCGGGATCGTCGAACGGTTCGGCAAGTTCAGGACCGGTCTGCAGCCGGGGCTGAACCTGTTGACGCCGTACGTCGACAAGGTCCGCTACACCATCGACATGCGCGAGCAGGTCGTCGCGTTCCCGCCCCAGGGCGTCATCACTGAGGACAACCTGATGGTGTCGATCGACTCGGTCATCTACTTCCAGGTGAACGACCCGGTCCGGGCGACGTACGAGATCTCCAACTACATCCAGGCGATCGAGCAGCTGACCATGACCACGCTGCGAAACATCATCGGTGGCATGGATCTGGAGCAGACGCTGACCAGCCGTGAGGAGATCAACGAGAAGCTCCGCTACGTGCTGGACGAGGCGACCGGCAAGTGGGGCATCCGGGTCAACCGGGTCGAGCTGCGCTCGATCGACCCGCCGCCGTCGATCCAGGACTCGATGGAGAAGCAGATGCGCGCAGACCGGGACAAGCGCGCCGCGATCCTCACCGCGGAAGGTATGCGGCAGTCCGCGGTCCTGTCCGCCGAGGGTCAGAAGCAGTCCGCGATCCTCACCGCCGAAGGTGACAAGCAGTCCCGGATCCTGCGGGCCGAGGCCGAGCGGCAGGCGCGGATCCTGAAGGCGCAAGGTGAGGCGCAGGCCATCACCACGGTCTTCAACGCGATCCACGCCGGCAAGCCCGACCAGGGTCTGCTCGCGTACCAGTACCTGCAGATGCTGCCGTCGATCGCTCAGGGCGACGCGAACAAGCTGTGGATCGTGCCGAGCGAGATCGGCGACGCGCTCAAGGGTCTGGGCAGTGCGGTCGGCCAGGTGGCCGGCATCCCGGCGAAGGCCGAGGGCACGTGGCAGGCGCCGGAGCTCTCCAACGGCGAGGTGCCGGAGCTGGACAGCACCGGGGCGACAACTGGTGCGCCGGCCGCGGCAGTGGCCGAGGCCGACAACGCGGTCCGCGAGGCGATCGCCGCCGCCGAGAACGCCGCCGTCGGCAACCGCGGCCAGATCCCGGTGACCCCGTCGATCACACCCCCGCCGGCCGCACCCTCCCAGGAGCCCCCGGCCGCCGAGCCCCCGCAACGCTGACCATCAGACAGCTCGACAACAGAACGCCTTCCCAGGCCCACCCTGGGAAGGCTTTCTGTTGTCCAACCAGGTGCTTGTTTGTTCAACGGACGGACTGGTGAGCGGGCGGTGCGGTCAGGTGCGTAAAGTCGGGCAGCGATGACATGGTTCGAGGCGCTGTTCGTCCTGGTGGCGGGGATGGGCGCAGGCACGATCAACGCCGTGGTGGGATCGGGTACGCTGCTGACCTTCCCCGCGTTGCTTGCCGTCGGCATCCCGCCCGTGCTGGCGAACGTCAGCAACACCATCGGCCTCGCCCCGGGCACGGCCGCCGGCGCGATCGGCTACCGACGCGAGCTCCAGGGGCAACGCGGCCGCATGATCAGGCTGATCCCGGCCTCCCTGCTCGGCGGCATCCTCGGCGCAGTGCTGTTGCTGACCCTGCCCGCCTCCGCGTTCCACGCCGTCGTACCGGTCCTGATCCTGCTCGGCTGCCTGCTGGTCGCGTTCCAGCCCTTGCTCTCACGGTGGATCAGCGTGCCGACGCACGTGCACCGGGGTGCTTGGTGGGTGATTCCCGCGGTGTTCGCGACCGGCGTCTACGGCGGGTACTTCGGTGCCGCGCAAGGCGTCCTGCTGATGGCGATCCTCGGCCTCGGCCTGGACCCGAACCTGCAGCGGATGAACGGCCTGAAGAACGTCCTCGCCACGGTCGTGAACTCGGTGGCCGCGATCCTGTTCATCATCGTCGGCGACGTCGACTGGCTCGCCGCCGGGCTGATCGCGGTCGGCTCGACCATCGGCGGCTTCGTCGGTGCCCGCTACGGCCGCCGGCTGCCGCCGATCGCGTTGCGCGCACTGATCGTCTGCATCGGCATCCTCGCCATCGTCACGCTGGTCTTCTGACCTGTAACCCCGCCATCGTCACGCTGGTCTTCTGACCTGTAACCCCGCCAGCAGCAGATCCAGCCCGTAGTCGAACTGCTCGTCGCCGCCGGTCGTCCGCGCCAGCTCCGGCGCGAGCTCGACCACCGACGGGAACTCGCGCGCCGACAGCGACTCCATCGTCGTCCGGAGCCGCCGCCAACTCTGCGGGTCCCGGCGCTCGGCGGCCATCTGGATCTCCCAGGACGTTGCCCCGAGCACATAGGTGAACAGCGTGGTGTGCGTCCGCGCCGCCGTCTGCGGGTCGAACCCGGCAGCGAGCAGTACGCCGAGCAGCCCCTCGGCCACCCGGGCGGTCTCGTGCCCGCTCAACGGCCGCCCCGCAAGTAGTTGCGCAAGGCAAGGATGTTGCAGCATCAGCAGCCGCAGCGACCGGCAGACCGCGCGGACCTGGTCGGGCCACGGCGCATCCTGCGGTACGGCGGGCAGCAGCCCCATCAGGTGATCACGCACGGCGTCGTACAGGTCGTCCTTGTTGCGGAAGTAGGTGTAGAGCGCCATCGGGCCGACCCCGAGCTCGGCGGCGACGCCGCGAAGGCTGAGCGCGTCCGTGCCTTTGCCCTCCATCAGCTCGAGCGCGGTGCGCACGATCAGGTCGGCGCTGAGCGTGTTGCGCGGCGTCCGCGCCATGTGACCCATCTCCCTTCGATGCTCTTAACGTACAGTGTATAGTACGGTGTATGCGAGCTATTCAGATCACCGAGTTCGGTGGACCCGAGGTCCTGAAGGTCAGCGACGTCGCGGAGCCGGTCGCCGGTGACGGCCAGGTCCTGATCACTGTCGATCGCGCCGGCATCAACTACGCCGACACGCATCAGGTCGAGAACAGCTACCTCTCGAAGACGGAGCTCCCGCTGATCCCGGGTGGTGAGGTCGTCGGTCACACCGAGGACGGCCGCCGCGTGGTCGCCCTGGTCGGATCCGGTGGGTACGCCGAGAAGGCTGTCGCGCACGCGCCGTACGTCTGGGACGTCCCCGAAGGTGTCACCGACGGTCAGGCGCTCGCCCTCGTGCTGCAGGGCACCACGGCCTGGCACCTGCTCAAGACCTCCACGCATCTTCAGCCCGGTGAGTCCGTCCTGGTGCACGCGGGTGCCGGCGGGGTCGGCTCGCTCGCCGTACAGCTCGCCAAGTTGTGGGGCGCCGGCCGCGTGATCGCGACCGCTTCATCGGACGAGAAGCGCAAGCAGGTGCTCGAGCTCGGCGCCGACGCCGCGATCGACGGTACGCCGGACGGGCTGAAGGACCGCATCATCGAGGCGAACGGCGGCAAGCACGTCGACATCGTGCTGGAGATGGTCGGTGGCTGGACGTTCGACGAGTCGTTCGCCGCGCTGGCCCGGTTCGGCCGGCTGGTCACCTTCGGCGCCGCGTCCCGCGAGTCCGCCGCGCCGATCGACCCGAGCCGGTTGATGAAGGGCTCGAAGACGATCGCCGGCTTCTGGCTGGCCGACTGCTTCGCCAACCCCGCGTCGCTCGGTGACCCGCTGGCCGAACTGTTCGATCTGACCGCGGCCGGCAAGCTCCGCCCGATCGTCGGCGGCGAGTACGCGCTGTCCGACATCGCCACCGCCCACCAGGACCTGCGAGCCCGCCGCACGGTCGGCAAGCTCGTGCTCGACCCCTCCCACTGAAAGCTGGAGACCCAACACATGACGATCGCAGTAGAAAAGGTTCTGTACACCGCTCACGCCACCGCCCACGGCGGTCGCGACGGCAAGGTCGCGACCAACGACGGGAAGCTCGACGTCACCGTCGCGCCGCCGGTCGAGATGGGTGGCAACGGCCAGGGCACCAACCCGGAGCAGCTGTTCGCGGCCGGCTACGCGGCCTGCTTCCACAGCGCGCTGAAGGTGGTCGCCCGGAGGGCCCGCCAGGACGCCGACGGCTCGACCGTCACCGCCGAGGTGGGCATCGGGCCGATCAACGGCGGCGCCGGCTACGGCCTGGAGGTCGCGCTGGTGGTCAGCCTGCCCGGCGTCGAGCGTGCGGTCGCCGAGGAGCTCGTCGCGAAGGCCCACGAGGTCTGCCCGTACTCCAACGCCACCCGCGGCAACATCAAGGTCGACCTCAAGGTCGAGTGATCAGTCGATCCGCGCCAGGGCCTCTTTGAGCAGGCCCTCGGTCGCCGAGACGGGTGCGGCCGCGATCGTGAGCCCCTCCATGATCGCGACGTACTCGTCGACCTCGTCGAGCTTGTCCAGGTACAGCGCACTGGCCGCGTGCTCGATGTAGACGACGTCCGGCAGGTCGCCCTCGGGGAACCGCAGGATGCTGAACGCGCCACCAGCGCCCGGATACCCGATGCTGCTGAACGGCATCACCTGCAACGTGATGTTCGGCTGCGCGGCCCACTTGAGCAGGTGCTCGATCTGGGCCCGCAGGACGTCCTCGCCACCGACCGGGCGGTGCAGCACCGACTCGTCGATGACCACCCACAGGCGGGCCGGGTTCGGCCGGGTCAGGATCTGCTGCCGGGTCACCCGCAGCGCGACCCGCTGATCGACCTCCGCACTCGGCAGGTACGACTTACCGAGCTGGACGACGGCACGCGCGTACTCCTCGGTCTGCAGCAGGCCGGGGACGAACATCACCTCGTAGGTCCGGATCAGCGTCGCCGCGACCTCGAGGCCGACGTAGTTGGTGAACCAGCTCGGCATCACGTCGCCGTACCGGGACCACCAGCCCGGGTTGTTCGCGGCCCGGGCCAGCTCCATCAGCCGGAAGCGTTCCTCGTCGTCGGCCATTCCGTAGAGCTCGAGCAGGTCGCTGACATCGCGTTCCTTGAACCCGACCCGGCCGAGCTCCATCCGGCTCACCTTGGACTCGGAGGCGCGGATCTGCCAGCCCGCGTCGGCGCGACTGATCCCGGCCTGCTCGCGCATCCGCCGCAGCTGTCCGCCGAGCATGATCCTGAGCGCGGTCGGACCGCCGTCGCCACCACTCACCGTCAAGAGTTCACCCGCACCCTCGCTTCGCTCGGGGCCGGTAGAAACGCCCGCACCCGTCCACTCACCCATTTCAGCCCGCGATGCTACCGCCTGTCCACGGCAACGGGCCGGTCGGCGCTCCGCCGAGCGAGATCGCGGATCCGCCGGACCAGGTAGCGGGCGTCCCGATCGACGCCCTGGATGGTCGATGACGCGATCGCGTACTGGAAGTCCAGGCCGAGGAACAGCAGCCCCGGCTCGTCCGGCGAGACCCCGCGCACGTGCCGCGGCCGCCCGTCGTCGGAGCACACCGGCAGGTCGATCCAGCTGTGGTCCGGAACGGAACCGGTGCACCACACGACGGTTGTGACGTCCTCGAGTACGTCGCCGTCCGCCGTCACCGGCAACCCGCCACGGACGCCTGCGATCCGGCCGAGCCGGGTGATGCCGGCCGCGTCGAGGTGTGCCAGCTTGTTCCGGGTCAGCGGGAGACCGTTCTGCTCCGCGTTCGCGATCGCCTTCCGTCCGACCGACCGCGCGCGGGTGAACACGTACTTGAAGAGGAACATCACCAGCGGCGTGAACAGGCGCCCGGTGGTCGAGTCGATGTCGACCGGCACCTGACCCGGGTGGCGACCGGCGAGCAGGGTGCGATGCGTCTTCACCGCCTCGAGAGCGATGTCGGTCCCGGAGTTGGCAGCGCCGACCACGAGGACCGTCCCGTCCGCGAGCTGCTCCGGGTTCCGGTACTCCATCGAGTGCAGCTGCCGGATCGCGGGATCGAGCTCGCCCGCGAACGACGGCCGCAGTTCCTTCGTGTGCATGCCGGCCGCGACGACGACCTGATCGGCGTGCCAGGTGCCGTCACTGGTCTCGATCACGAAGCCCTGATCGTCGCGGGACAGCCGCGTGACCCGGACACCGGTCCGGACCGGCAGCTCGTGGTGAACGGCGTACCGCTCCAGATAGTCGGCCATCTCGTCGCGCGTCGGACAGTCCCGCGTGCCGATCCGCAACCCCGGCAGGCTGGCATAGCGCGGCCGGCTGAACAGCCGCAGCGAGTCGTACCGCTTCCGCCAGCAGTCACCGACTCGCTGATCGGCATCGAGTACGACGAAATCCTCGCCCGCCTGGCGCAGGTAGTAGCCCATCACCAGGCCGGCCTGTCCGGCTCCGATCACCACAGTCCCGACCCTGTTCATGAACTCACCGTAGGGCCGTCCGGTCAGCCGTACATCCACCGATCACGCCAACTCAGCCCGGAGGCGACTGGTCATTTCTACCCAGTCAACCCGTGCTCATACGCGTACGCCGTGGCAGCTGCCCGGCTGTTCACCCCGAGCTTCCCGAAGATGTTGCTGACATGCCGGGCGATCGTCCGTTCG
Source organism: Kribbella sp. CWNU-51 (assembly GCF_054073265.1). NCBI lineage: Bacteria > Bacillati > Actinomycetota > Actinomycetes > Propionibacteriales > Kribbellaceae > Kribbella > Kribbella sp. CWNU-51. The sequence continues at coordinate 1,038,400 of NZ_JBSXMZ010000004.1, read as the reverse complement.
CTGAGGAACAGCTGCTCTGCAACCGCCCGATTGGTCGCCCCTGTCGCGAGTAGCTGCAGTACCTCCAGTTCCCGCGGGCTGAGACTGCTGCTGTTGTCCGACGGGTCGGCCATTGTCAGGTCGCCGTCGGCGCCGAGGCGTTGGAAGACGGCTCGGGCGCCGTCCAGTTCCATCTGCTCCGCGTCGACGTCTCCGAGCTGCCGGCAGGCATCTGCGACCAGGAGCCGGGTGCGGGCACCCTCGTACGGCATCTCCAGCCGCTGCCACCACGTCCACGCCCGCCGCAACGGTGGGATCGCGCCCTGCGGGTCGCCGCACGCGATCCGCACCGCACCCTCGGAGTACGCCGCCAGCGCTTGCAGGTACGGCGACTCCGCCCGCGCGAACTCGTTCAACTCGGCCGCCGTCTTGCGAGCCGTCTCGCGGTCACCGCACTCGATGGCGAGCTCGACCCGCGCCGCGAGCAGCAGCGGGCGGTTCGGGGACAACGGGTCCTCGGCCAGCGCCCGCTCGAGACCGGCGATCGCAACGTCGAACCTGCCTTGCTCGGCCCGCAGCCGGGCCAGACCGGGCTGGACGTCCAGACCGTCTCCGGCTGCCAGCTGATACGCGCGTTCGGCCGCCTCGAAGTTGCCGCGCTGGCGCTCCACCTCCGCGAGCCGGTACCACGCCGATCCGACCGTGCCCGCCGACAGCCGGCGGCAGGCGTCCTCGGCCGCCTCGGCGGCCTCGCTCCAGGCGCCGCGAAACTGGAGGATCTGGGCGCGGTGCACCAGGCAGGCACCGCGGTAGGGCACCAGGCCGGACTGCGAGTCACACCAGCCGGTGAGCGCGCGCGTCCACTCCTGTGCGCGGCGGATGTCGTACATGTTCAGGCAGAGCGCGATCACCGAGCAGTACGCCATCCCGGTGACCTCGGGACCGACGCGCCCACCGGTCACGTGCACCATCGCTTCATCCAGGGCGAGGAGAGCCTCGGCCCCGCGGCCGAGCATCGCGAGGCAGTTCCCGCGACCGAGCGCGGCCAGCACGATCATGTCAGGCTCGGTCGCCCACTGCCGGCTCTGCTCGAACAAGGGCAACGCGGTAGCGGCGTCACCTGAGTTCATCGTCAGCGCGGCCTCGGCCATCGCAAGTCGACCGGTCAGCTCGACGTTTCCTGCCGGCACCAGGCGCATGATCCGCGCCTGCCAGCCGGCCGCCCGCGCGAGGTCACCGCGCTGCTGCAGGTGAAACCCCAACCAGAACGCGCTCCGGATCGCCTGCTCGACCTCTCCCTCGGCCAGGTGTCCGTCATACGCCTGCTCCCGGTAGCGGACGACTTCGTCATCGCGCCCCAGTACGAACGCCGCCACCGCCAGCCGATCCAGCTCTGCGGGCTGCAGTGGCGCACGTCGGCCGGCCGCGGTCAGCGCCGCGTACTCGGCCGGCCAGTCGTCCTGCTGCATCGCCCCCATCACCCCGGCCAGCGTACTGCGCGCGGCCTGGATGCGATGCGCCAAATCACCTCGCGGGAATTGGTCGATCGACCAATTCGCGGCCGCGATCACGCTCCTACTCTACGGAGAAGGCGACTGGAGGAGGTTCGGATGCGCACCATCAAGCACTGGCAGGGGCTGTTCGTCGCGGCGGCGGTCGTTGCCGCGGGCACCGCCTGTTCGACTGGTGCGGACTCGTCGAGCAGCACGGGCACCACCGTGCGGTACGCGATCCGCAGCGACCCCGGCGAGCTGGATCCGTCCCAGTCGACGAACTCGGCGGGCCAGCAGGTGGCGGGTCTGGCGTACGACGCCCTGGTCGCCCTGACCGGCGACGGCAAGATCGTGTCCAACCTGGCGAAGAGCTGGACGTTCGACGCCTCGTCCGCGACGTTCACCCTGAACAAGGGGGTGAAGTGCGACGACGGCCACGAGCTGACCGCGTCCGACATCGCCAAGAACTTCGAGTGGATCAAGACTCCGGCGAACCATTCGCCGCTGCTCGGGTCCGTGCTGCCCGGCTCGGGCTACACGACCACCGCCGACGACGCGGCCGGGACCTTCGCGATCAAGTACGCCGAACCGAGCGGCTTCATCCTCGAGCAGTTGTCCAAGGTGCTGATCGTCTGCCCGTCGAGCATCGGCAACCGGTCGAAGCTGGCCACCGGCAGCGACGGGACCGGGCCGTTCACGGTGACCGCCGCGGTGCCGGGCAAGTCGTACGACTTCGCCGTCCGCGACGGCTACACCTGGGGTCCGGACGGGGCCGGCACCGGTGACGCGAAGTTCCCGCACAAGGTCACCGTTGTGGTGTCGACGAACGAAACGACGGCGGCGAACCAGTTGCTCAGCGGCGAGCTGAACATCGCCGACATCCGCGGCCCGGACACACCCCGCCTGAAGGACCGGAAACTGTTCGAGCGCGGCTACTTCCACATCACGTCGGAGCTGTTCTTCAACCAGGCCCAGGGCCGGCTGCTCGCCGACGAGGCTCTGCGCAAGGCGCTGGTCCAGGGTGCCGCGCTCGACCAGGTCGCGAAGGTGAACACCGGCAATCTGGGCTCGGTGGCGACGCGGCTCACCGACGGCGGCGGCGAGCCGTGTGCGGACGACGTCACCACCGGTGTGGTTCCGGCGTACGACGTGACCGCGGCGAACGCCGCCCTCGACCGGCTGGGCTGGACGACCGGTGCCGACGGCAAACGAGCCAAGGACGGCCGGCCGCTCGAGCTGACGCTGATCTACCCGAGCAACGCCCAGAGCTCGGTCTCGGCCGGACAGTTGCTCGCCTCGTTGTGGGAGAAGAACCTGCACATCGCGGTCCGCACACAGCCGCTGACTCCGGCCGCGATCGACGGGAAATGGAGCCAGGCCGGCAACTGGGGCGACGTGGCCCTGGCCCGGGCGTCGGACCAGCTGCCGTCCAACCTGGTCGGTCAGTTCTCGGGGGCAACACCGCCCAACGGCACCAACTTCTCGGCGGTCGCCAACGCGAAGTACCGGGATCTGGCCGGCCGCGCCTACGGCCAGCCGGGACAGCAGAGCTGCGCGCTGTGGAACGAGGCGGCGAAGGCCCTGCTGAGTGCCGCCAACGTGCTGCCGGTCGCGGCCCAGAACTCGATCATCTTCGGCAACGGAGTGAGCTTCGAGGTCGGCGCCGGAGCGGTGATCCCGACCAGCCTCCGGCTCGGGTAAGGACACAACGTCATGGCCAGCACGGAGACAGCCGGCCGGCTCACCCAGTCCGGGACACAGCGCCCCGGCTGGGTCACGAGCCCCTGGCTGACATTCGCGGCGCGGCGGTCGGGGCGGCTCGTCGTCGCGACCGGCACGTTGCTCACGCTCACCTTCCTGATGCTGCACCTGGTCCCTGGTGATCCGGTCCGGTCGTCGCTGCCGCCAGGTGCGTCGGCCGAGCTGATCCGTGCCAAGCGCCACGAACTGGGGCTGGACAAGTCGCTTCCGGCGCAGTTCGTGGACTATGTCGGCGACGTACTGCACGGCCAGTTCGGGACCTCGGTCGCTACCGGCGAGCCGGTCGGCAGCATCGTCGCGAACCGGCTCCCACCGACCGTGCAGATTGCGACTCTGGCGTTTCTGACGATCCTGGTCATCGCGCTGCCGACCGGTATCGCGGTGGCGGTGCTCACCCGCAGTGGTCGGCGGCGATCGCTCGACGCACTGTTCACCTTCGGGACCGGGTTCGTCGGGGCGATTCCACAGTTCCTCAGCGCGGTCGGTCTGGTCTTCGTCTTCTCGGTCACCCTCAAGTGGCTGCCGGTGGCCGGACGGACCGGCGTACCGAGTTACATCCTGCCGATCGTGGCGTTGTCCGCGGGGCTGGCCGGACACCTCGCCCGGATCGTCCGGGTCGAGACCCTGGTCGTGCTGGAGAAGGACTACCTGCGGACCGCGCGGAGCAAGCGGCTGTCGGTGGTACGCACCTACGGACGGCACGCTTTGCCGAACATCCTGACCTCGGTTCTCACCATCAGCGGCATGATGCTGCCCGGCCTGATCGGCGGCACCGTCCTGGTCGAGAGCGTCTTCGCCTGGCCCGGCCTCGGGACCACCCTGGTGCAGGCGATCCTGGCGCAGGACTACCAGGTCGTGCAGGGCATCGTGCTGCTGCTCGGAATCATCGTGCTGGTCACCAACCTCGTGGTCGACGTCGCGCTCGCGTTGATCGACCCCCAGTCCTCGATCAGGAGTACCTGATGCAGATCAGGATGCGACGGCGCGGAACGCGCACGAGTACGGCGACGATCGGACTGGCCGGTGCGGTCGTCCTGCTGCTGGTGGCGGTGATCGCTCCACTGCTGTGGTCCGGGCGGGCGACGGTGCCGGACACCGATCACCTGCTCGAGGGCATGAGCGCACACCATCTGCTCGGTACTGACGGCCTTGGGCGTGACGTCTTCTACCGGGTGATGGTCGCGACCAGGACCAGCCTGTCGCTGGCGTTGCTGTCCGCGGTGTCCGGTGCGGTCTGCGGTGTGCTGTTCGGCGCGCTGTCGACGCTGCTGGGCCAGCGGGCGCAGCGGATGTTCTCCAGCGTGCTGGCGATCTGGCTGTCGTTCCCCGATCTGCTGCTGGTGATGTTCCTGTCCGTCATCGTCGGTGTCGGCGGTGGCGGAGCCGTGGTGGCGGTGGCGATCGCATTCGCACCGAGCTTCGCCCGGCTCGCCCAGACGCTGTCGTCGTCGGTGGTCACCCGCGACTACATCTCCGCCGTCCGGCTGATGGGCCTGTCGCGCACCCGGATCCTGATCCGGCACGTGCTGCCGAACGTGGCCGAGCCGCTCATCCTCAACACCACGTTCGCGATCGGTGGTGCACTGCTGTTCCTGTCCGGCCTGTCGTTCCTGGGACTGGGTGTCCAGCCTCCGGCGTACGACTGGGGACAGATGCTGGCGCAGGGCCTCGACAGCATCTATCTCAGCCCGCTCGCGGCCTTGGCTCCGGGGGTGGCGATCGTGATCGCCGGCGTGGTCCTGAACTTCTGCGGCGAAGCGCTCGCCGCGCTGGCCGGCCGGCGTCAGGTCAGCACCCGCAAGGTCAGTCGCTCGTCAGCGGCGTCCGAGGAGGTACCACCGGCCCTGGCAGCGGTCGGCGACCAGGTGCTGGATGTCGAGGGACTCCGCGTCGCGGTGCCGGTCGAGGACGGGATGGTCGAGGTGGTGCGGAACTTCGGCCTCCGCCTGTCCAGGGGGGAGATGGTAGGAGTCGTCGGCGAGTCCGGCAGCGGCAAGAGCATGTCCGCGATGGCCGTCGCCGGTCTGCAGCCGCCGACCGCCGAGATCCGGGCCGGGACGTTCTCGGTCGGCGGCACCGATCCCCGTCGGCTGCGGCCGGCTGCGGCCCGTCGGCTGTACGCCAGATCGCTGGGCATGATCTTCCAGGATCCGATGTCCTCGCTGAACCCGTTGATGACAGTCGGTGCCCAGCTCTCGGAGGGCGTGCGGATCCATCGCCGGCTGAGTCGGTCCGCGGCCCGGCAGCTGGCCGCCCGGCGGCTGACGGAGGTGCGGATTCCGCACGCCGAGCAGCGACTCGGCGAGCGGCCGCACCAGTTCTCCGGCGGTATGCGCCAGCGCGCGATGATCGCGATGAGCCTGATGTGCGAGCCGGACCTCATCATCGCCGACGAACCGACGACCGCGCTCGACGTGACGATCCAGGGCGAGATCATGAAGCTGCTGGCCGACGCGAACTCCGCCGGCGTCACGGTTGTCCTGATCTCGCACGACATCAGCCTGATCCTCGACGTCTGCGACCGGGTCGTGGTGATGTACGCCGGCCGGATCGTCGAGGAACTCGCGGCCCGCGACGTCACCACCGCGGCCCGGCATCCCTACACGCGGGCGCTGCTGCGCTCGGTCCCGACCATGACCACCGACCGTCAGTTGCCGCTGGCAACCATACCGGGGCGGCCGCCGACCAGGAACGACGAGGCGGCCGGCTGCCCGTTCGCTCCGCGCTGCGATCGATCCACCGAATCTTGCACCGAATCGATGCCGCCGTTGGAGCAGGTCGGTCCTGGCGCCCGCCTGGCGTGCTGGCATCCGGTGGCGACGACCAGCGTGAGCGGGGCGATGCCTCGATGACGGCCTTGGCGGTCGAGGGTCTCTCGGTTCGATACGGTTCCCGGCGCCACGGTGCGCCGGCAGTGGACACTGTCACTCTCGAGGTACCGGCGGGCGGATCGCTGGGCGTGGTGGGGGAGTCGGGATCCGGCAAGTCCACTCTGGCCAGGGCGATGGTCGGGCTGTTGCCCTCCTGCTCCGGCCGGATCGTGCTGGACGGCCGTCCGGTCGGTTCCGGTCGCGCCGAGCTGGCGAGGCTGCGGTCCGCGGTCCAGTTGGTGTTCCAGGATCCATCGTCCTCGATGAATCCGCGGATGCGGATCGGCGACGCCATCACAGAGGCGGTGCTGGCCACCGGCAGGACCACACCGGCGGCAGCACGAGCGCGGACGGCGGAGCTGCTGGATCTGGTCAGCCTGGACGCCTCGGTGGCCGACCGGCTGCCGGTCTCGTTGTCCGGCGGCCAGTGTCAGCGGGCCGCGATCGCGCGAGCGCTGGCGACCTCTCCGCGCTTCCTGATCGCCGACGAGATCACCTCGGCGCTGGACGTGTCCGTGCAGGGGTCGGTGCTGAACGTTCTGCGCGACGTACAGCGCGAGCTCGGCCTCGGCCTGATGTTCATCTCGCACAACCTGCCGGTGGTGCGGTACGTGAGCGAGCGGATCGCGGTCATGTTCGCCGGCCGCGTGGTCGAGTCCGGTCCGACCGACGCCCTGATCGACGAGCCACAGCATCCGTACACCCGCGAGTTGCTCGCCGCCGTACCCGGCAGCGGTCCGACGGCCGGCGCCGAACCAGCGCCGTCTGCGCAGATCGGGCCGGCAGAATCCGCCTGCCGGTTCGCCGCCCGGTGTCCGCAGGGCCCTGGGGTCGTCGCCGACCACGAGATCTGCCTGCGGATCGACCCGCGGGACGGCGCGGACCGGCGGGTCCATGCCGCGGCCTGCCACTTCGCCGCGGAGAACCCGGAGTTGCTGAGGGTGGGTCGCCGGTGACGATGCACGCGAGTGGAGGACCTGTGCTGTCGAACGACGGCGAGGCCGGACTCGACGAGCTGGCCGAAGTCAGCGTCGACGGGCTGACCTCGCCCACGCTGGTGGTCGACCTCGACCGGGTCGAGACGAACCTCGGCTCGATGACCGCCTCGGTCACGAGCCGGGGAGCCGCCCTCCGGCCGCACGCCAAGACGCACAAGTCGGTGAATCTGGGCCGGATGCAGCTCGAGTACGGCGCGACCGGGCTGACCGTCGCGACGCTGTCCGAGGCAGCGATGTTCGCAGCCGCCGGCATCGACGACTTGTTCGTCGCCTATCCGGTCTGGCCGACCGGCGACCGATTGCGAATGCTCACGATGCTGAGGGCATCGACGCGGCGGCTCAGGCTCGGCGTCGACAGCTCCGAGGGCGCGGCCCGGGTTGGTGCGGCAGTGCGATCCGCCGGAGCGCCGGTCGAGGTGCTGGTCGAGGCGGACTGCGGGGGTGGACGCAGTGGCGTCCGGTCGGTCGAGGCCGCTCTCGCGGTCGCGCGGTCGGCGACGGAGGCCGGCTTGGACGTCGTCGGGGTGTTCACTCATGGCGGCCACTCGTACCGCAGCCGGGACGGCGTCGGTGCGGCGGCCCAGGACGAGGTGCTCACCCTGCGCCGGTACGACGAGGCGCTCCGCGCCCACGGGTACGACGTCCGCGAGCTCAGCGCCGGATCGACGCCCACCTCGCACCAGGACGAGCGCACCGGAGTGACCGAGGAGCGGCCGGGGACGTACGTCTTCAACGACCGGTTGCAGGTCCGGCTCGGAGCGTGCGAATGGTCCGCGGTCGCACTGACCGTTCAGGCGACGGTGGTCAGCGTCGGCCGCGACCACGTGATCGTCGACGCCGGAGCGAAGGTCCTGTCCAGCGATCTTCCGGCCGGCCTGGAGGGGTACGGCGTGCTGCCCAAGTACCCGGCGGCGGTGATCAGCCGCCTCCACGACCATCACGGCGTCGTGCTGCCCGGTGACGGTCCGCGGCCGCGACTGGGCGAGACGGTGGTCGTCGTACCGAACCATGTCTGCCCGGTGGTCAACCTGGCCGACCAGGTGCAGATCGTGTCCGGTGGCAAGCGGGCCGACCCGTGGCCGGTGGACGGGCGAGGACTGGTCACGTGACGGACGCGGTATCGACGATCGGGATCCTCGGGGGCATGGGTCCGCTGGCGTCCGCCGAGTTCTACGGCCGGTTGATCGAGCTCACGCCGGCGGCCGGCGATCAGAGCCATTTCCCGGTCGTGCTGTGGTCGGACCCGTCGACGCCGGATCGCAGCGCGGCCATCCTCGGTGACGGTGTGGACCCGACCCCCTGGCTACGGCAGGGGCTGCGGGCGCTCCAGCGGCTCGGCGCGACGCTCATCGCCGTACCGTGCAACACCGCCCACCACTTCCTGCCGGCCGCAGCCGACGGGATCGCCGTGCGGGTTGTCGACATGATCCAGGAGACCTCCGACCATCTCGCCCGGCACCGTCCGCGGGTACGGCGAGTCGGTCTGCTCGGTACGCCGGGACTGATGACATCGGGCCTGTACCAGCGCCGGTTGGAGGCCGCCGGGATCGACTGCGTGACCCCCGACGAGCTGCAGTACGGCCGCATCCTGGAGGCGATCAAGGCGGTGAAAGCCGGCGACGACCTGGCCCACGCCGGCACCGTCCTCACCGAGTGCGCGCTAGCCCTGGGCGCCTGCGACGCCATCCTCGCGGCGTGCACCGAGATCCCACAGGCGCTGAGCCGGGTGGAACACGGCCTGCCGATCGTCGATCCGGGCCTGATCCTGGCGCGGCGAACGATAGATTTGGCGACGGAGCAACGAGGCCGGACAGGACGGTGACGTGCGGTGACCCTTCGAGCGCGGAAGCTCGGCGACGCCGAGCCGCCGGGTGACGCCGCCGACGAGTCGGCGGCGGTGGGAGCGACCATCCGGCGGCTCCGGCGGGCGCGGGAGATGTCGGCGGCCGAGCTCGCGCAAGCCGCCGAGCTGAGCCCGGGCGCGATCAGTCAGATCGAGTCCGGCACCACGCAGCCGTCCCTGCCCGCCCTGCGCCGGATCGCCCGTGGCCTGCGGGTGCCGGTGTTCCAGCTGCTGCTCGAGGACGAGAAACCGAACGGGCAGGTGGTCCGCCGGTCGGGGACCGGCCAGCGCGGCCGGGGCCAGATCGCGTACGACGTCCTGACCCCGGACACCGACGGTGAGCTAGAGGTGATCGAGGTCCGGCTCGCCCCGGGTCAGTCCACGGCGGATCGGCCGGTGTCGCATCCGGGGGAGGAGTGCCTGGTCGTGGTGGAGGGTGACGTCACCGTCGAGATCGGGGCGGAGACCTACGACCTGGCGCGGCGCGACGCTGTGACGTTCCGCGGCGAACGGCCGCACCGGGTCATCAACTCCGGCGCCCGTGACGCACTGGCGATCTCGATCGTGACCCGTTCGCCGCGGGCGGTCGACTGACGCCGCCGTCTGTGCGAAGACCCAACCGCGGCGTGGATCGTCGGCTGAATCCACCATCCGCAGCCCGGCTCGGCGGCCTAGCGTAGTGGTTGTGACGACATCACTGACTCCCGAGCTCATCTGCGACCTGTTGGTGCCCGAGGACGTCGCCATCTCGCGTGACGGCCACCGGGTCGCCTGGCGTGCGGCGCCGAACGGTGTCGACGACCCCAACCCGCGGGGCGGCATCTGGACCTCTGTGACCGGATCGGGTCGCGCGGAGCAATGGACGCACGGCCCCGACGACTGCTGCCCGCGCTGGTCACCCGACGGTACGGCGCTGGCCTTCCTGTCCGATCGGGCCGACCGGGGTGTCCGGTCGGTATACGTCCTGGAGACCGGTCGCGGCGAGGCCCGCGCCCTGTATGCGCTGCGCACCTCGGTGGTCAGCCTGGCGTGGTCACCGCTGGGAGATCGGCTCGCCGTACTGGTGCCGACGCCGGTGCACTTCACCGGTGGTGCGGTCGACGACGAGCAGGTGTTCGGCGAGGACTGGCGGCCGGGCGTCGTCCACGTCGTCGAGGTGGCGACCGGTGTCGGACGGGCCGTCACGGCAGTGGACCGGCACGTGACCGAGCTCGCCTGGTCACCGGACGGTGCACGGATCGCGGTCGTCGCTCAGCCCGATGTCGAGCCCGAGTCCGGTCTCCTGGCCGAGGTCGAGGTGGTCGACGTCGTCACCGGCACCCGGACGGTCGTCTGCTCGGCGCCGTGGGCCGATCACCTCGGCTGGCTGGAGCGCGACGACAGTCTCGTCTTCAAGGCGCCGCTCGACCCGCAACCGTTGTCAGCGGCAACCTTTTGGACGGTGTCCGCGACCGAGGACGCGAAACCGGTCGCCGCCGGTCCGGGGCCTGACGACACCATCTGCGTCATCGCCGTCCGTACGGCGCAGCCGGACACCGCTGTGGTGACGCTCGCCGATGGTCTGGAGACGATCGTCCGCGCGTACCCGGTCGGTGCCGAGTCGCACGACCTGGCGCGGCTGGACGGCGACATCAAGGCGTTCGACGTCGCGGACACCCATCAGCTGGGTGCGGCGATGCAGGCGCCGGGCGGCCTGATCGAGCTGTGGTCCGGCCGCCCGGACGAGCTGGTCCGATGTTCGTCGTACGGCGAGGCGCTGGCCGGTGTGGAGCTCGCCGAGGTCGGGTCGTTCGTGGCCCGCAGCGCCGACGGGCTGGAGATCGACGTCATCAGCATCGCGCCGCCGGCCCGGTTCGGTCCGGGTCCGCATCCGACCGTCGTCCTGCCGCACGGCGGCCCGTACGGCCGGTCCAATCTCGGCCTGCACTGCGCGCCGCTGGACTGGGGGCAGTTGATGGCGACGGCAGGAATCCATGTCCTGATGCCGAACTACCGCGGCGGCAACGGAAAGGGGTACCGGTTCGCGGTCGCGGCCCGTGCGGACATGGGCGGCGCGGAGTGGAAGGACGTCGAGGCGGCCGTCGACCGGGCGATCGAACTCGGCCTCGCCGACCCGGACCGGTTGGGAATCGGTGGGTGGAGCCAAGGCGGGTTCCTCGCCGCGTGGGGCGTCACCCAGACGGATCGCTACCAAGCGTCGATCGTCGGTGCGGGAGTGACCGATTGGCGGTCGCTGGTTCTGACGACCGACAAGCCGCTGTTCGAGGGAACACTGGCCGGCAGCATCCCGTGGGAACCGGCGACCGGTGACGCAGCCGGCGCCGTCGACCGGTCACCGGTCACGTTCGCCGAGCGGGTGACCACGCCGGTGCTGATCCTGCAAGGCGAACGCGACGTACGCATCCCGCTGAGCCAGGCGACGGGCTACAACCGCGCGTTGCGGGCAGCCGGTGCCGAGGTGACGCTGGTCGTGTACCCGCGGGAGCCGCACGTGATCCGGGAGCGCACCCATCAGATCGACGTCATGCGGCGAGCGCTGGCGTTCTTCCGCAGGCACCTGGTGGATTGATCATCCGGTCCGGAGCCGCAGCTGCAGCATCAGCTCGAAGCGGGTTCCGGAGTCCTCGAGGTCGATCCCGCCGACGCGGGCCACGCTCTGCATCCGGTACCGCAGCGTGTTCGGGTGGATGGACAGCCGCCGCGCGGCCCGGCCGACGTTGCCGAAGCAGTCCAGGTAGGCGTCGAGGGCATCGAGAAGGCCGGTGCTGTGGACGGCGTCGTGCTCGCGGAGGGCCTCGATCATCGCGGCCGGCGGGAGGGACTCGGCGGCAAGGTGGCGCCGCATCCGGCGCAGCAGCATCCGGCCCTGGAAGTCCGCGATCGTCGCCACCCGCTGGTCGTTCGGTTCGTTGCACAAGACATCGAGGACGCCGTCGGCATCGGCGCGCGACAGCGGGATCTCGTCGAGGGTGCGGGCCAGCCGGCCGACCGCGAGGACGATGTCGCCGTTGGGGCAGGCACGGGTCACGTGGGCGCGGGCCGCGGCCTCGGCCCGGCTGGTGTCGCGAGCCGACGACGGCAGCGGAAAGGCGGCGTACACGGTGTTGTCGGACAGGACCACCGAGACCTTCGGATTGGTCGAGGACAACTGCAGGGCGAGCGACTGCCGCAGTTTGTGCAGCGTGGCCGTCCGCTCGGCGCGCGTGTCGGCTCGCTCCTGGCCACCTGCCTCCGGTTGGCCGACGGCGCGCGCACCGATGATGCACACGACGCGCCGGTCCAGGTCCAGACCGCGAGCGGCCTCTGCCGCGGCGGCACCGCCGTCCAGGACCGCGAGCAGCAACTGCTCGCGGCGGCGCAGCTCGGGATCGATCTCGTGGCGGCGCCGGAGCAGCAGCAGGGCGGCGGAGTTCGCCGCGTTCTGGAAGGCGAGCAGTTGCTCGGCCGTCGGTTCGGTCGCGACCGCGGCCCACATCGAGCCGAGCGCCTCGGTGCCGGCCGTGATACCAACCGCGAGCCGGGCCAGTATTCCGTCCGAGGACGAGATCAGTACCGGTTCCCGGGCGCGGTAGATCCGGCCGTAGACGCCGTTCGCGCGGTACTCCTGCTGCCATCGCTCCGGAACCCGCAGCGACAGGATCGATGCCGTCCGGGCCGGGTCGACGTCCTCCTGGCCCGGGGAGAAGGCCACCACGGTCGACGAGAGGTCCTCGATCGTCACCGGCGCACCGAGGATCGAACTGACGGTGGTCGCGAACCGGAACAGATCGGCGGTAGTGGTTCCGAAGCTGTCGGTCCATCCGGCCGGCTCTGCGGCTTCGAGGAACTGCCAGGCCGCACCGGCCAGCTGCGACCAGTTGATGGCCCCGGTCGAGCGCAGCAGGGTCACGCCGTACCGCTCGGCCTTCTCGACGCAGCGCCGGTCGACCTCCGGTTTCTCGGCCAGAACCAGCGCCGCGAGGCCGTCCGGGCCGAGCACCTCGAGGAGCTCGGCCACGTGCTCGGTGCTGTCCACATCGCAGCCCAGCAGCACACCGTCCCGCACTTCGGTGCCGTCCAGCGCCCGGGCGCCGATGAGTACCTGCCGGACGCCGGTCATCCCGCCATTGGCGAGGTGTACGACGTCCACCACGGTGCTGCCCAGACGGTCCAGCAACGACTCCACGGTGCGATCGGTGGCGAACATGGTCATCCTCCCAGTGCGCTCAACGGCGCTGTATCAGGCCGATCCGCTCGCGGGCGGCCACGCCGGCGAGCAGGGACCAGATGACGATCAGCCCGAGCAACTGGGCCGGTGTGTCCACGGTCTGCCGGACCGCCAGCTCGGACACCCGCACCGAGCCCGGCAGTTGCGCCGCCAGCTCGGCGGCGGTCGGCATCGACATCTCCACCTCGGCCTCGAGCCGTGCCGGGACCGATGCCAGCGGCAACGACTGGACCGACTGCACGGCGCGTGCCGCGGCGCTGCGGATCGCGGTGGCGGCCGCGACCGGATGCACGCTGTCGATGGCGCTCCATCCCTCGGCCTCCTTGACGCAGACTGTGACCGCTTCGGGCAGGCTGGTCGCGGTCGCCTTGCACAGATCCTTGTCGCCGGTAACCAGGCCGATCGGCACTCCCTGGGACGCGGCGTAGAGCGCGTTGACGTCGGCCTCGGAGACCGCGGCGCCGTTCAGCCGGAGCCGCAGGAAGTGCGAGGAGAAGCTGTGCGCGAGAACGCCGGGGGAGCCGGCGGCCGCGTGGTAGCCGACGAAGAACGCGACGTCGAAGTCCGGCGTCAGGCCCTGCGCCATGCACTGCGCCTTCGGCGCCCCGAACACCAGCCGCGCCCGCGGGTCGAGCTGGTCGGGGAGCAGGTTGTCCATCGTGCCGTGGCTGTCGTTCACGACGACGCTGGTGGCACCGCCTTCGAACGCGCCCTCGATCGCCGCGTTGACCTCGGCGGTCATCAGCTGCTGGGCCCGCGAATACCCGAGGGCGCCGCGCACCACCTGGTCGAGGTTGGCGACGCCGGCGATTCCTTCGAGATCCGCAGAGATGTAGACGCGCATGATGAATCCAAATCTTCACTCGTGCTGATGAGAATATAGTTTTACTAAATCCGCTGTCCAGTGGAACCGGCGAAAACTCCAACCGGCCGCCGTGATCCCGGTGGAAACGACAACCCCGACGGTCGGCGGCGTTGTTAGCGTCGGGCGTCGTGGAATCCCTGGTCGGACCTGAAGAGCGTGAGCAGACGGATCGGCTCGAGCGCGCCCGGTGGCTGGTGCGAACCGACATTCCCCGGCTGCGCGCCGGCGGTCTCGAAGCGGCCGAGCGGATCGCGAGTTCGGACCGATGACCCGGGCGGCGCAGTGGGAGCCAGGCCCCGACGACGCGATCACCGATGTTCCCGGCGTCCACGTCGGACACGTGACGCTGGACGACGGGGCGGACATCCACACCGGCGTGACCGCGATCGTCCCGGCGGGTATCGGCCCCGGCTCGCCGCTGCCGGCGGGGTTCTTCAGTGGTAACGGTCGTGGCAAGTTCATCGGATCCACCCAGGTGCAGGAGCTCGGCGAGATCGAGTCACCGATCGTCCTGACCGGCACGCTGTCCGCCTTCCGGGCCGCCGACGCGCTGGTGTCCTGGATGCTCGCGGATCCGCGGCATCACGACGTACTGTCGTTCAATCCGGTGGTGGGGGAGTGTAACGACGGCCGGCTGTCGGACATCCGCGCCCGGCCCGTGACCGAGGCCCACGTCCTGCGCGCGATCGCGGACGCCAGGCCGGGGCCGGTCGATCAGGGCAGTATCGGCGCCGGCACCGGAATGGTTGCCCTTGGCTACAAAGCGGGGATCGGTACGTCGGCACGCACCGGCGAGCTGGGTGGCCGCCCGTGCACGGTCGGCGTTCTCGCGCTGGCGAACTTCGGCGGCAGGTTGCGGCTGAACGATTGCGAGCCCACCGCCGAGGGCTTGGATGATCGCCGCGACAACGGCTCGTGTGTGCTGGTGGTGGCCACCGACGCGCCCCTCGACGCGCGGCAACTGACCCGGGTCGCCCGCCGGGCCGTGTTCGGGATGGCGAGAGTGGGTAGTGCCTACGGCCACGAGAGCGGCGACTATGCGATCGCGTTTACCGTCTCGACCGACGGCGACGTACCTGATGCCGAGTTGTCTGCGCTCTTCGAGGCGACCCTGGACGCGACCGAGGGCGCCCTGATCGGCTCGCTGCTGGCGGCGCGCCCGATGACGGGTCGGGGCAACTCCGTTCCGGCGCTCCGGCTCCGGGGGCAGTGAGCGCCGTCAGTGCGGGTCGCCCAGGATCTCGTCGAGAACGGCCTCGAAGGCCTCCGGGCACTCGGTGTGCAGGTCATGGCCACCGGACAGCTCGATGAGGTTGCCATCGGCAAATACCTCGACCATCCGCCGGACACTGCCGGCGCCGATGTGGCTCTCGGTGCCACGGATCACGGTCACCGGGCAAGCGATCCCGGCTACCTGGTCCCACCAGAGCGGGTCGGGACGGTTGCGCTGCCGGCTGAAGGGCGCCTGGATGTTCCAGTCGTAGTCGAGCTCGCCGTCGGGGCGGGCGCCCTCGTCGCGCGGCGGCGACGCGGGCAGCGGTGGCGGCGCCTCCTCGAGGATCAGCCGCTCGACCTGCTCGGGGCAGCGGGCCGCGAACAGGAGCGCGACGAGACCACCCATCGAGTGACCAAGCACGGTGGCCCGCGGAATGCCGAGCGCCTGCAGGAACCGGGACACGTCGATGACGATGTCGGGCAGCTCGTACGACGAGGTCCACGTGCTCCGTCCGTGACCGCGCAGATCGAGCGCGACCACCCGGAACCGGTCCTGGTAGCGCGCGACGACGCGCTCCCAGGTGGCCGACGACGCGCCGAGACCGTGGATCAGCAGCAGGACCGGCAGGCCGGACGTCCCCGGGTCGCGATAACCGAGGCTCACACCGTCGAGGTCGACGTTGCGATAGGTCATGGGTTCGCGTCCTCAGTCGATCGCGAGCACGGCTTCGACCTCGACCGGCGAGTCCATCGGCAGACGCGGTACGCCGACGGCCGAGCGCGCGTGGCTGCCGGTCTCCTCGCCGAGGAACTCGAGGAACGTGTCCGAGGCGCCGTTCGCGACCAGGTGATGGTCGGTGAATCCGTCGCCACCCGACACAAACACGGTCAGCTTGAGCACCGCGGTGATCCGGTCGAGGGATCCCGTCTCGGCAACCGCGGCCGCGAGGACGTTGAGGGCGCACTGCCGTGCACACCACACGCCCTCTTCGAGCGTGAGTTCGGCGCCGACGCGGCCGCGGTGCGGAAAGGCACCGTCCACCACCGCGACCTGTCCGGAGATGTAGAGCAGTCCGTCGTGTGACCGCAGGGGCCGGTACTGCGCGAACGGCTGCACGGGCGCGGGCAGCGAGGACTCGGTCATCACGACCTTCCTTTCGGTGGGTGTCCGGCTCCGATGTTAGACTAAATGTCCACGGTTTAGAAGAAATGTCCAGTCGACGAGAGGTGTGATCGGTGAGCGATTCCAGATTCGACCGGGTCTCCGCAGCGGCCGACGTCGTACCGCACACGATCCGCACGCCGGCTGTGGTGCTGGACGAGGCTGCCGTCGAGCACAACATCGCTACCGTGATCCAGCTGATCGGCGGGGCCGAACGCTGGCGACCGCATGTCAAGACGGCGCGGACGCGCTGGACGGTCGACCGTCTCCGGGCCGTTGGAGTCGGTCGGTTCAAGGTGTCGACGTTCGGTGAGTTGTCCGCCCTGCTGGCCTTCGGAGTACCCGATGTCTTGCTGGCGCAGCCGGTGACCGAGGCGAGCCGGCCGATCGTGGCCGCGATGGCGGCGAGATTCCCCGGCACGGCGGTGAGTGTGCTGGCCGAGGACGCGAAGGCGGCGTCCGGCTGGGAGCAGCCCGTCGACGTCTCCGTCGATCTCGATCCAGGTCTGGGGCGGACCGGTGTATCGCTGGACGACGTGGCCGCGGCGGTCGGCGTCGCCGATGCGTTCGTGGCGGCCGGGCATCGGCTGGCCGGTCTGCACGTGTACGACGGTCATCTGGCCGATCACGATCCGGTGGCCAAACGGGAGGCGGTGTCCCGTGAGTTGGCACAGGTCTCGGCGGTCGTGGACGCGTTGCGGGCGGCAGGTCACGAGGTCGGTGAGGTCGTCGTGGGCGGCACGCACACCTTCGTGGAGCATGCGCAGCAGCGAACCAGCGTCGCCTGGAGTGAGGTGATGACGTTCGGCGCGGGCACGGTCGTCTACAACGATCAACGCAGCCTCGAGCGGTTCTCCGCCCAGGGGGAGGGCGCGGATCTCATCGCGGCCGCCGCTGTCGTCGCGCGAGTGATCAGCAAGCGGTCCGGCGGGCTGACGGTCGACGCCGGCCTCACCGCGATCCAGGTCGACGCCGGCGTACCGCATGCCGTCGTGGTCAGCGATCCGGAGCTGCACGTCGGACGTCCGTCGCAGGAGCACCTGTTTCTGGACGGAAACGGCATCCTTCTCGAGCCCGGCAGTCTGGTCGTGCTGGTGCCACGCCACATCGACACCGCGCTCGTCCAGTTCGACCGCCTGCACCGGATCGCGGCCGACGGGCGCATCACCGTCGAGCCTGTCGTCGCACCTCGCGCGGACGACCCGAACTAGGCCTGCTCGTCCTCGCGGGCCTGGGACAAGTACTTGTACGCCGACGCCCGGGACACCCCGAGGCGTTGCGCCACCGCAGTCGTTGCCTTCCGCAACTGAAACACCCCGCGCGCGTCCAGCAGCCGGAACAGCTCCAGCCGGTCCGCGGCGGACAAGCCGCGCAACGGCCGGCCGAGCGTCTGCTCGGCCTCGTTCAGCGCGGAGTCGATGATCGCATCGGGGTCGCTGCTGAACGTCGGCAGCGCGTCCTCGGCCGTCTGCTGCCCGAGCATCCGGGAGATCGCCTGTCCGGCCGACCGCAGCGCGGTCACGTCGACGTTGATGCACAACGCGCCGAAGACATGACCGCCGGGATCGCGCAGCAAGATCGTGGACGACTTGATCTGGCGGCCGTCCGGGAGCCGGGCGAAGTAGTTCAGGTCATCCTCCGCCGCGTCCCCCCGGCGGAGCATCCGCAGCCCGATCTCGCTCATCGCCGACGCCGGCTCGCGGCCGGTGACCCCACCGGCCACCGCTACGACGGACGACTCGGGCGTGCGGTAGTCGTGCAGGACGGCCTCGCAGTCGGGTCCGAAGGTGGCCTGGATGCCGTGCACGACCGGCACCATCGCGGCCAGGATCTGGTCCCGGACGTCATCCGTCGGGTGGTCCACTGCGATCCCTTCGACGTACCGGTCCTGTCTGTGGGCACCACAGTAGGGCGTACGGCGTCACCGACCGAGCAGGCTCAGTGCGGCGTCGACGACGGACCCGGCGTCGATGCCGTGGATCCGGTACGCGTCGGCCAGGTCGCTCGACTGCCCGAACTCGGTGACCCCGAGGTTCATCGTCCGGTCGCCCCGGACGCCGGCCAGGAAGGACAAGGTGTGCGGGTGGCCGTCCAGCACGGTCACGAGCGGCACCGGATGCGTGGACGGAAACAGGACGGAGGCGATGTCGCCGGCCGGCTCGGCGTACGTGCGACCGCGGGCCTGCACCGACCGATAGACGAGGTCCGGACTGGTCAGGCAGACGACGCCGGCCACGATGCCCAGCTCGTGCAGCACTCGCTCGGCCGCGACGACCTCCGGCATGATCGCGCCGGCGGCGACGAGGGTGACCTGCTCGGAGCCCGGATCGTGATCGGTGAGACGGTAGCCGCCGGCAACGGCCTGCCGCCGGCGCCGCTCGCGCAGAACCGGGTCCTCGGGGACCCGCGCGAGTTCCTGCGACAGTGGCCGGGTGGACAGCCGGAAGTACGCCGAGGTGCCGCCGGGCACACCGACCGAGTGCATCGCGGCGAGCAGGCACCACTCCAGGTCCTGGGTGAAGGCGGGCTCCCAGGCGACGCACCCTGGCTGCTCCAGGCCGATCGACGGCGTGGTGACGGACTGGTGCGCACCACCCTCGGGGGCCGCGTCACACCGGACGGCGTACCGACGAGGATGCCCTGGCCGCCCGCGTAGATGCCGTACGACCAGGGCTCGAGCGCCCTTGCCACGAACGGGTCGTACAGCGTTGCGATCGGGATCAGACGCTGACCCCAGCGGGACCACGTTGCGCCGAGTTCGCCGAGCAGGCCGACAAGATTGACTTCCGCGATCCCGAGCTCGATGTGCTGCCCACTGGTCACCTCGGACCAGCGCAACGTCCGGTCCGCGTCGTCACGGAACCAGTCCGGCCGGTCCTCGACCGACCACACGCCGGTCTTGTTGATCCAGCCGCCGAGATTCGTCGAGGACGCCACGTCGGGACTGCAGGTGACCACCCGGCCGGCGACCTCCGGAGCGACGCGATGGAGCTCGTTGAGGAACCGGCCGAGCGCCGCCTGGGTCGAGATCGCTGCGCGATGCGGGCGGTTGAGCGACTCGGGGATGGCGAGCGCCGACTGACCCGGACCGTCGGTACGGCGCAGGGCCGCCGCGCGGCCGGCGCAGCACAGTCCGGCCTGGCTGTCCGGATCGAAGGCCGCCCACGGGTCGTCGAGGTCCGCCCCGACGGCGTCCGCGAGTTGCCGGAGCTGTGTGTCGGACAGCAGCGCCGAATGGTTGCCGGGATGCGCCTCGATCGGCAGGCCGCGACCCTTCACGGTGTACGCGAAGATCACCGCCGGTCGGTCCGCGTCGATGGTCCGGTAGGTGTCCAGGAGCAGGCCGATGTCATGGCCGCCGAGATCACGGATCGCGTCGGCGAGCTCGGCCGATGTCAGCGAGTCCAGCAGCGCCGCGAGCCGGGGAGTGCCGGCCGGGCCGAGCAAACGATGGGCCAGCTCGGACGCGTCGGCGCGGAGCAGCCGCTGGTATTCCTCGTTCGGCATCCCTTCCAGCCGGCGACGAAGCTCGTCGCCGCCGGCCCGCTCGAACAGCGCACCGATGGTGCGTCCCCAGGTCAGGGTGATGACCTGCCAGCCGGCCGCTGCGAACATGCCCTGCAGCCTGCCGATCTGGATGTCCGGCACCACCCGGTCGAGGGACTGCCGGTTCAGGTCGACGATCCACAGCACCTCGCCCAACCGGGCAACCATCGGGTCGGCGATGGCCTCCCAGACCGCGCCCTCGTCGAGCTCGGCGTCCCCGACCAGGCTGACGAACCGGCCGGCCGTGGGCGTCTCTGGGAGATGTGATCGCAGGTACCGGTGGGACATCGCCGCCCAGAGCGGCGCCGTCGCGCCGATGCCGACCGACCCGGTCGAGAAGTCGACGGTGTCGGGATCCTTGCGCCGGCTCGGGTACGACTGCAGACCGTCTCTGGCCCGGAGCGTCCCGAGGTACGCCGGATCGAGATCGCCGAGCAGGTAGTTGATCGCATGCAGCACGGGCGAGGCGTGGGGCTTCACCGAGACTCGGTCCGCGGCGGTGAGCTCGGCGAACCACAGCGACACCATGATGTCCACCAGGGACGCGCTGGAGGCCTGATGCCCGCCGACCTTCACGCCCTGTGGCGCAGCCGGCCGGCGGTTGGCGGCGTCCACGATCGCGGTGGACAGCCACAACACTCGATCGGCGATCTCACGCAGTACGCCGGTGTCCGGCACGGTCAGAGGTGTCGCGGTGACAGGTACGGCGGTCATGGCCAGGAGTGTCCGTGGCGGCCGCTGCGCTGCGCAACAATGACGCGTCTATCCACCACCGCAAGCGGGGAAGTCTCGCGAGAACGCTATGCGACGCACGTTCTCGTCCTCCCGATGTACTTTTGACGCATGAGCCTCGATCAGGAACTGGACGCGACGGACCGTCAGATCCTGGCACTGCTCGTGGCCGACGGGCGCCGGACGGTCCGCGACATCGCCGACCGGGTCGGCCTGTCGCCGTCCCCGGTCAAGCGGCGGATCGAGCGTCTGGAGCGAGCCGGCGTGATCCTCGGCTACAGCACCGTGGTCGACCAGGACCGGCTCGGCGAGTCGATCGAGGCGTTCGCCGAGCTCCGGTTCAACGGCAACACCGACGTCGAGTCGATCACCGCGTCGGCGCGGCGGATCCCCGAGGTGATCGAGGTGTTCACGGTGGCCGGTGACCCGGATGCCCTCGTCCACTTCCGGGTCAGCAACGTCCAGCACCTGCACCGGCTGATCGACCAGCTGCGGCGCGACCGCAACGTGGTAGGCACCAAGACCCTGATGGTGCTCGACTCCTGGCGTCGCGGTCAGTCGCCACGATCGCCCGGCTGACGTCCGGTCTCAGTGCTGGGCCAGGTCCAGCACTGTTGCCGTTGGCAACTTCGCCAGCTCGGCGCCGTCGAGCAGCAGCTTGGAACCGCGGATGCCGCTGCCGATCACCACCGGACCGGCCTGCGCGACCGCCTTGTCCACCAGGACCGGCCAGTCCGCGGGCAGTCCGATCGGCGTGATTCCGCCGTACTCCATGTTGGTCGAGGCGACCGCGTCGTCCTGCGCGGCGAAGGAGATCTTCCGCACCCCGAGGTGCTTGCGGATCACGCCGTTCACGTCGGCCCGGTCGGTGGCCAGCACCAGGACGGCGGCGTACGTCGCCTCACCGGCCCGCTTGCCGAGCACGATCACGCAGTTCGCCGACGCGGCCATCGGTACGTCGTACTCCGCGCAGAAGGCGGCGGTGTCGGCCAGACCGGGGTCGATCGCGGCGGCGTACGCCGGAATCTCGCCGAGCGCCGCACGCACCGGCGCGGCGAGCAACCCCGGTACGTCGGCGGTCGGCTGCCACTCGACCTTGCCCAGCACAGGTGCGGTCACTGCGCCGCCTCCTCGCCGGGGTGCTTGACCAGGTCGGCGTACTCGGGGTGCTGCTCGAGATAGTCCTGGTAGAACGGGCAGGCCGGCTTGACCCGCAGGCCGAGGGCGCGGGCGTCGTCGAGCGACTTCGTCGCGATCCGGCCGGCCACGCCGCGGCCGCGGAAGTCGGGCAGGGTCTCGGCGTGCAGGAAGCTGATCACACCCGGGTGCAGCCGGTAATCGACGAAGCCCATCAGGCTGCCGTCGGTGTCCAGCGCCTCGTACCGGCTGCGCTCCTTGGCGTCGACCACCTTCATCTCGTTCTCCATGCCGCAACTCTAGCCATTCTCACTCTGGGTTTGAGATTCGTGACTCCCGGGGTGCGGGGTCGAAGGACCGAGCCGCGGAAGGAGCAGGGATGAGCGAGCACGCGTTGGAAGAAGGCCGGGCGATACCGAGTCTTGTGCCCGCGCTGGCTGATGACCCACGGCCGGATCGAGGAGGCCGAGCGCACCGTCGACGACATCGAGGCAACGGTCCGGCGCCAGGGCGGCGAGCTGCGTGAGGTGACCGACGACGAGGCGATCAACCTGGTCGACTACCCGCCGGTGACGTACCGCGAGATCGCCCGCGTGATGCTGCGCGACTACGTCGCCGATCCTTCCTCGGCTTCTCGATGATGGTCACCCAGGCGTTCCTCTGCAACGCGATCTTCTTCACCTACGCGCTCGTGCTGAAGTCGTACTTCGGGCTGAACGACTCCAGCATCGCGCTGTACTTCTTCCCGTTCGCGATCGGCAACCTGGCCGGACCGCTGCTGCTCGGCCACTTCTTCGACACCATCGGCCGGCGGAAGATGATCCTCGGCACGTACTCGGTCGCGGCCGTGGTGCTGTTCATCACCGCGCTGCTGTTCAACTCCGGCGTGCTGAGCGCCGCGACGCTGACCGGGTTGTGGTGCGTGGTGTTCTTCTTCGCCTCGGCCGGCGCGTCGTCGGCGTACCTGACGGTGAGTGAGATCTTCCCGATCGAGCTGCGCGGGCAGGCGATCTCGTTCTTCTTCGCGATCTCGCAGCTGGCCGGTGGTGTGATCGCGCCGTTCCTGTTCGCCTCGCTGATCGGTTCGGGCGACAACCCGGCCAGGGGCCCGCTGACCGTCGGTTACATCATCGGCGCCGTCGTCATGCTGGCCGGCGGCATCATCGCCTGGATCTTCGGCGTGGACGCGGAAGGCCAGTCCCTGGAGAACGTCGCCAAACCCCTGTCGGCGACCGGCGGCTCGGGTACCCGCTTCCAGGGCGCGAGGCCAAGACTGCCAAGCATCGACGAACCCTAAGATGACTGCGTGGGTTCACTGCTGATCGCCGGTACGACGTCCGACGCGGGCAAGACGACCGTGGTGACGGGGTTGTGCCGGTGGCTGGCCCGGCAGGGCGTCCGGGTGGCGCCGTACAAGGCGCAGAACATGTCGAACAACTCGATGGTCTGTGCCGACGGCGCCGAGATCGGCCGGGCGCAGTGGATCCAGGCCGTTGCGGCCGGCGCCGAGCCGGAGGCCGCGATGAATCCGGTCCTGCTCAAACCGGGCAGCGATCACCGCAGTCACGTCGTCCTGATGGGGGAGCCGTGGGGCGAGCTGTCGGCCCGCGGGTTCCTGACCGAGCGGGCCGAGCTCGCCAAGGCTGCCTTCGCGGCGTACGACGACCTGGCGTCGAGGTACGACGTGGTGATCAGTGAGGGCGCCGGCAGTCCGACGGAGATCAACCTGCGCCGGTCCGACTACGTGAACATGGGGCTCGCGCAGCACAGCAAGGCGCCGGTGGTCGTGGTCGGGGACATCGATCGCGGGGGAGTGTTCGCGTCGATGTTCGGCACGGTCGCGTTGCTGGACGCCGCCGACCAGGGGCTGATCAGCGGCTTCCTGGTGAACAAGTTCCGTGGCGATGTCTCGCTCCTGCAGCCCGGGATCGACATGCTCACCGCGGTCACCGGCCGCCCGACGTACGGCGTCCTCCCGTGGCTGCCCGAGCTCTGGCTGGACTCGGAGGACGCGCTGGACATCCCCGTCCGGCGAAGCTCACCCGCCGACCTGCTCACCGTGGCCGTGGTCAGGTTCCCGCGGATCAGCAACTTCACTGATCTGGACGCGCTGGCGGTCGAACCGACCAACAGCGTCTTCTTCACCACCAGCCCTGCCGAGGTCCGCGACGCGGATCTCGTCGTCCTGCCTGGCTCGCGGGCGACCGTCTCCGATCTGGAGTGGCTGCGGTCACACGGCCTGGCCGATGCCGTGGACGCCCGAGTTGCTGCCGGGCGGCCGGTGCTCGGCATCTGTGGCGGCTACCAGGCTCTCGGCGAGACGATCTCCGATCCTTATGGTGTCGAGGGTGGTGGCGAGCACGCCGGGCTCGGTTTGTTGCCCGTCGCAACGACATTCGAACCCGGGAAGACGCTGGCCCGCCCGGCGCCCACGGCGTACGAGATCCACCACGGCGTGGTCACGGTCAGCGGTGACGCCATCCCCTTCCCGGGCGGCTGCCGCTCCGGCAACACGTGGGGCACCATCTGGCACGGCCTCCTC
Organism: Kribbella sp. CWNU-51; assembly: GCF_054073265.1. Classification (NCBI taxonomy): domain Bacteria; kingdom Bacillati; phylum Actinomycetota; class Actinomycetes; order Propionibacteriales; family Kribbellaceae; genus Kribbella; species Kribbella sp. CWNU-51. The sequence goes on along the minus strand of NZ_JBSXMZ010000004.1, from coordinate 1,014,050 downwards.
GACGACGACGCCACCCGGCATGGGTTCCTCACCGAGATCGCGGACCTGACCGGCAAACCAGCGCCTGACGGCGACGTCTCGTTCGCTGCGCTCCGCGAGGCCCGCCTGGACCGGCTCGCCGACACCATCGACGAGTATGCCGACACCGCCGCCCTGATGAAGCTCATCGAGCAAGGCCCGAACTCGGTTCCCTTCGTTCCACCCGGTGCGCCGCGAACTGTCTGAGGCCTGGACTAGCGTCCTCCGCATGAAAGCCGAACTGCAGATGTACCTTCAGGGGACCCGTGCGCTGATGCTCACGAAGCTCGAGGGGTTGGGTGAGTATGACCGTCGCCGGCCGCTGGTGCCGTCGGGGACCAACCTGCTGGGACTGGTCAAGCACCTGATCGGGATCGAGTACGTCTACCTCGGGACGAGCGTGGGCCGCCCGGCGAAGGTGCTGCCGTGGGACGAGGACGGTTCGGTCTGGGGAGGCGCGGACATGTGGGCGTTGCCGACCGAATCCACGGACTACATCACCGACCTTTACCGCGAGGCTTGCGCCCACAGCGACCGGTCGATCGCCGAGCTCGACCTGGACACGCCGGCCGAGGTTCCACACTGGCCCGAGGGACAGCGACGTACGACGTTCGGCGCCTTGCTGGTCCGGGTTGTCGACGAGACCGCGCATCACGCCGGCCACGCGGACATCGTGCGCGAGCTGATCGACGGCCAGGGCGGCCCGGATGCGGACCTACTCGACGAGGCGGGCTGGTCGGAGTACTACACCAAGATCCAGCGGGCCGCGGAGAGCTTCCTGACCAGATGACCTCCATCCTCGTCACCGGCGGCACCGGCACCCTCGGCCGCCCGACTGTCGCCCACCTCTTGGCGACCGGCCACAACGTGCGAGTCTTCAGCCGTCGTGCCGGCCCCGATCGCGCCTCAGGCGACCAGCCCACCGGGCCGGACTGGATGACCGGTGACCTCGCCACCGGCGCGGGACTCACGGCCGCGGTGGACGGGGCTGACGTGATCGTCCACCTGGCGACGAGCCTCGGCCGGCGCGACATCCAGCACGCCCGCAACCTACTCGCCGCCATACCTGGTACGACGCACCTAGTGGTGATGTCGATCGTCGGCATCGACCAGATCCCGGTGTCGTACTACCGGCAGAAGCTCACGGTCGAGCACCTGGTCGCGGAATCCGGCGTGCCGTACTCCATCCAGCGGGCAACCCAGTTCCACAACCTGATTGACCGGATCTTCACGGCCGAGCGCTTCCTCCCGGCGTTGCTCGCCCCGGCCGTCACGCTCCAGCCCATTGCCGTCGAGGACGTCGCCGTACGCCTCGGCGAGCTGGTCATCAAGCCACCGATCGACGGCTACGCCCCCGACATCGGCGGCCCCGAGCGCCGTCCCGTCCCAGAACTCGCCCGCGCGTGGTCACACCGTCGCCGAGTACTCCCACTCCGCCTCCCGGGCAAGATCTTCCGTGCGTATGCGTCCGGTAGCGCTCTCGTCGACGGCACGCCGTACGGCCACATCACCTTCGAGGACTATCTCGGAGCCAAGTCATGAGGACCGACATCCAAACGGTCCTGATCGTCCGGAAGCTGACTTGACGACTGTGACAGTGGTACTGTCACAATGGCGGGCATGGGTCCACTCGAGGGCGTGAAGGTGGTCGAGCTGGCCGGCCTCGGTCCGGCGCCGTTCGCGTGCATGATGCTCGCCGAGCTCGGCGCCGACGTGCTCCGGATCGACCGCCCAGGTGGCGGCATCTCCTTCGGCCCGCCGGAGCTCGATCTGGTCAACCGCGGCCGCCGCAGCGCCGCCCTGGACCTCAAGAACCCCGCGGCGATCGACGTCGTACGGCGCCTTGCCGCCCAAGCCGACGTACTCGTCGAAGGGTTCCGGCCAGGGGTTGCCGAGCGGCTCGGGGTCGGACCGGACGACTGTCATGCGATCAACCCGCGGCTCGTCTACGGCCGGATGACGGGCTGGGGTCAGGACGGTCCACTCGCGCAGACGGCCGGGCACGACATCGACTACCTCGCGTTGTCCGGCGCGCTGCACCTGATCGGCCGGGCCGGCGGTCCGCCGCAGGTCCCGGCCAACCTGCTCGGCGACTTCGCCGGCGGCTCGCTCTACCTGGTGATCGGCCTACTCGCGGCCCTGCACGACGCCCAGCGCAGTGGGCGCGGTCAGGTGGTCGACGCCGCGATCGTCGATGGTTCGGCCCACCTGACCACGATGCTGCTGGGCGCACTCGCGGCCGGGACGTGGCGGCAGGAGCGCGGGACGAACCTGCTCGACACGGGCGCGCCGTTCTACGACGTGTACGAGACCGCGGACGGCAAGCACGTCGCGGTCGGCGCGCTGGAGCCGCAGTTCTATGCCGAGCTGATCGAGAAGCTCGGCATCACCGCCCCGGATCGCAACGACCCGGCGCACTGGCCCGACCTCCGGAAGGTGCTGACGGAGACCTTCCGACAACGCACCCAGGCCGAGTGGACCGCGGTGTTCGACGGCTCGGACGCCTGTGTCACGCCCGTCCTCCCGCTCGCCGCCGACCATCCGCATCTCGTTGCCCGAGGCACCTTTGTGGACCACGACGGCGTCCGCCAGGCCGCGCCGGCACCTCGCTTCGACCGTACGCCGACCAGCCTCGGCCGACCGCCCGCGCGACCCGGGCAACACACCCGTGAAGCCCTCACCGACTGGGGCATCGCCGATGTCGACGACCTGCTCGAAACCGGCGCCGCAATCCAGAACTGAGAGGAACCGCCCGTGGAACGACAGCTGTTCGATGCCGATCACAACGCCTTCCGGGAGACCGTGCGGGCCTTCTGCGACAAGGAGATCGTGCCGCACCACGACAGCTGGGAGGCGGCCGGCATCGTGCCGCGCGAGCTGTGGGCGGCGGCCGGTCGGGCCGGCCTGCTCGGCTTCATGATGCCCGAGGAGTACGGCGGTGGTGGGGTCCGCGACTTCCGGTTCAACACCGTGCTGATCGAGGAACTGACCCGGGCGCGCGCGAGTGGGGTCGGCTTCACGATCCACACCGACATCAACTCGGCGTACCTGCTCGACTATGCGACCGACGAGCAGAAGGCGCGCTGGTTGCCCGCGTTCTGCGCCGGGGAGACGATCACCGCGATCGCGATGACCGAGCCCGGCGCCGGCAGCGACCTGCAGGGCATCCAGACCACGGCCCGGCGCGATGGTGATCACTACGTGCTGAACGGCCAGAAGACGTTCATCTCCAACGGCATTCTCGCGGACTTCGTCATCGTCGTCGCGAAGACCGATCCGGCGGCCGGTGCGCAGGGCATCTCGCTGCTGGTGGTCGAGCGGGGGATGCCCGGCTTCGAGCGCGGTCGCAATCTGGACAAGATCGGGCTCAAGGCGCAGGACACGGCCGAGCTGTTCTTCGACAACGTCCGGGTCCCGGTCGGGAACTTGCTCGGTGCGGAGGGCAACGGTTTCAGCTACCTGATGGAGAAGCTGCCGCAGGAGCGTCTGACCATCGCCGTCGTCGCGGCCGCGGCCTGCGAGAACGTCCTCGCGGACACGCTGCGCTATGTGAAGGACCGCAAGGCCTTCGGCCGCCCGATCGGCTCGTTCCAGAACAGCCGCTTCGTCCTGGCCGAGCTGGCCACCGAGACCCAGATCGGCCGGGTCTTCGTCGACCGCTGCATCCAGGAGCTGAACGCCGGCACGCTGACCGTGGCCGAGGCTGCGATGGCGAAATGGTGGACCACCGAGCTCCAGCAGCGGGTCGTCGATCGTTGCCTCCAACTCCATGGTGGCTACGGCTACATGACCGAGTACCCCATCGCCAAGGCCTACCTCGACACTCGCATCCAGACCATCTACGGCGGCACCACCGAAATCATGAAGGAAATCATCGGCCGCACGATGGGCGTGTAGACGACGGCCACCTGCCGATGAGGAGCCGGCAGGTAGTCCGCCGTGGGCGCGCCCCCTGCGACGGGGGCCGCGCCTGATCCATCAACCGTGCGGTGAAACGCGTCCGATGCTGATAGACACAGCGCCGCGCCAACCCCTCCCAGGGGCGCGACACAACCGGCGCCAGGGTCTGGGGCGTACCTGAACAGGCTGCCTCAGCGTAGCCACCAAACCGGCACAGCGCCAGATGCATCGGTTTGGTGGGGAGTCGGAAGTATCTACTCGGGTTCGGCGGACTGGAGCCGAGGCATCGTGAGGCGGCCCTGCACGACGTCCTCGGCGACATCCGTCAACCGGCGGTTGTTGGCGCGGGCGTAGGCCCGCATCATGGCGAACGCCTCGTCGACGTCGACGGACAGGCTGTGGGTCAGGAACCCCTTGGCCTGCTCGATCAGGATCCGGCTGTTGAGGGCCGTCTGCAGTTGCTCGGTGACGATCTCCTGGCGGGCCAGGGCGCGCTGGTGCACGATGCCGATGGTGGCAGCGTCGGCCAACGCCTGCCCGAGGGTGATCGTGTCCGCGTCCAGTGTCCCGGTGGACGTGCTGAACAGATTCACTGCGCCCAGGACGGTGTCGCGCAGCCGCATAGGCATCGCCTGCACCGACAGATACCCGGCGCCGACGGCCGCCTTGGTAAAGCGGGGCCACGTGCTGCTGGCGTCCCGCAGATCGGCGTGCTGGACCGGACGGCCGGTGGTGAACGCGTCCAGGCACGGGCCTTCGAGATTCTGCAACTGGGTCAGCTCGACCAGGCGTGCCTGTTCGCTGGATGCCGCGACGAGATTCAGTACGCCGTGATGGTCGGCGAGCAGGATGCCGCAGGCCGAGACCCCCAGCAACTCGCTGCACCGGGCCGCGAGGCGGTCCAGGAATTCGATGATGTCGAAATCGTCCACGAGGGTGTCCGACAGTTCGATGAACACTTCCCGCACTCTACGGTCAGAGGCGCTCATGAGTCCTCCTCCTCTTCCGTCTCGGCATGTCCAGGGCCTGGCTCGGCGCCGTTCTGGTCGTTCTCCAGGCGGAGACGGCCGGCCATGACTTCGGTGGCGACCTGCTGCAGCGACCGGCCGCTGCTGTAGGCATGTGCGCGCAGGCGCGCGAACGCGTCGGTGACGCTGATGCTCTGCTGGGCCGCGATCCGTCCGGCGGCTTGGTGCACCTCGGCACGACGAGCGGTGAAGGCGACCTCGATCATCTCGTCCAGGTCGGCGCTGAGGCCACGACGATGGTCCAGGGTGAGGACGAACACGGCGTCGGCGAACACCAGTGCGTCGGCCAGTTGATCGGATCGCAGCGGCCCGGCCTGTCGCCGGTAGACACTCAGCACGCCGACCTTCGCGGCTCCGGCGCCGACGGGAAAAGCGAAGGTTCCCCGCACGCCCCGCTGGGCACCCGCCGCCGCGAACGCCGGCCACCGCCGGCCGGCGGCGATGCCGGCCAGGTCCGACTCCAGCACCGGCGCGTCGGCGCGGATCGCGTCGCGGCCGGGACCTTCGCCGAGGGCGAACTGCAGTTCCTCGAGTTCGCCGGACTCGGGATCGCTGGCGAGCAGCGGTTCCAGGACCCCGCCGTCACTGGTGATGGCCAACCCGGCACCGATGGCCGACAAGACCTCAGCGCAGGCGGTCACCGCATGCAACAACGTCGGGGATGCGCCATTACCGTCGGCAACGGCTCTGATCGTCCCCCACACTCTGGCACTGCGGTCGTGATCCACCCATTCCGTCCACACTCGAACCGCCCCCGGCCGGATGGTCCACTCTAGCGAGAGGATCGCCGAAGCGCTGTTCATCGCGACGCGCGCCACCAACTGTCTGTCAGGATCGCCCAATATCCGGTCCCGCGATCCTCACTCCTCCGCCACCGGCTCCTCGGTCGGCGGCACCTCGACCTCAGGCTCCGGCGCAGTCCGCTCGTCCGGTCGTCTCGGCGCGGTCCGCTCGCTCACGCCAGCCGGGCGTAGGCCGTACCACTCGCTCATCAGGGCACCTCCCGGACTTGTGGCGACGCGCGAGGCTACCGAAGTCCGGGGCAGCGTCACAGGGTTGAGATTCTAGTCCGATGTGCGGCCCGGCGCGCTGTGCTCGGGCGGGTCTCTGCCGCCGCGCGAGGAAATACGTCGCCGGAGTGGTGGGAGTTCCAGGAGTGCCGTGATTGACTGCCTTCAAGGACGTTGAGGGAGGACGCCATGGGCATCGTGTCGCCTGGCTTCACTGGTCGTCGGCGGGGTGGGTCGGAGCTGCCGCCGGGGCAGTACCTGACGCGGGACTTCCCGGTGCTGTCGGCTGGACCGACGCCGCACATCCAGACCGAGCACTGGGAGTTCACGGTCACCACCGAGACCGGGGAGAAGTACCGGTGGGACTGGGCCGCGCTGCTCGCGTTGCCGGCCGAGGAGATCACCAAGGACATCCACTGCGTGACCCGGTGGTCGAAGCTGCAGACGGACTGGAAGGGCGTTTCGCTCGACACCCTGCTCGCGGATGTCGAGACCGGCGCGGACTTCGCCCTCGCGACCAGTTACGGCGGGTACACGACGAACGTGCCGATGGACGACCTGCTCGACGGTCAGGCCTGGATCGCCTACGAGTACGACGGTGAGCCGCTGGACCCCGAGCACGGTGGACCGGCCCGCCTGCTCGTGCCGCACCTGTACTTCTGGAAGAGCGCGAAGTGGGTGCGCGGCCTGGTGCTGTCCGACACCGAGGACCTCGGCTTCTGGGAGACGGCCGGCTACCACGAGTACGGAGACCCATGGAAAGAACAGCGATACGCCGGCGACTGACCTGGCAGGTGGCCACGGTCGCCGAGGTACGACGTGAGACCGCGACCGCACGGACGCTGGTGCTCGACGTACCGGAGTGGCCCGGGCACCTCGCCGGGCAGCACCTGGACGTCCGGCTGACCGCACCGGACGGCTACCGCGCCTCCCGCTCGTACTCGATCGCCTCGGCCTGGACCGGTGACAAGATCGAGCTGACCGTCGAGCAGGTGCCCGACGGCGAGGTGTCGCCGTACCTGGTCGACGTGGTGAAGGTCGGCGACCCGCTGGAGATCCGCGGTCCGGTCGGCGGCTGGTTCGTCTGGAAGCCCGAGCAGGACGGTCCGGTCCAGCTGATCGGCGGCGGATCGGGCATCGTCCCGCTGCGCGCGATGATGCGCGCCCACGCCGCCGCGGACAGTACGACGCAGTTCCGGCTGCTCTATTCGGTACGCCGGCCTGCCTCGGTGATCTACGTGGCCGACCTGAAGGAGTTGGCCGCGTCGGACGATGTCGACGTACGACTCGTCTACACGCGCGAGGCGCCGGCGGGGGAGCCACGGGTCGGGCGGATCGACGCCGAGTTGATCGAGGGGCTGGCATTCCGGCCGGAGGACGCGGCGACGACGTACGTGTGCGGGCCGACACCGTTCGTGGAGGCGGTGGCGGACCTGCTGGTCGAGGCCGGGCACGACCCGGCCCGGGTGAGAACAGAGCGGTTCGGACCGACAGGAGACCAGCGATGACTGAGCCCACTTATCTCGACGGCAACGCCGCGGCCGGTGCGTTGAGTGAGGTGTTCGCCATGGACGTGACAGCGGCGATCACCCGGTGCGACGGCTGTGGGCAGACCGCGGTGTTCGCCGAGTCCCGCCTGTACGTCGACGCCCCCGGGCTGGTCGCCCGCTGCCCAAGCTGCGACGCCGTACTGCTTCGCGTGGTCTCCACGCCCAACGACACCTATCTCGACCTCCGCGGTCTGACCTACCTCCGCGTCCCGAGTTCGTAACCGGCTCCAACCCGACGAAACCCCCAGCCAGGTGGCCGGGGGTTTCTTTGCGTGTCGGGATCTTGACAGCGCGCACAGTTCGGACGCGAAGATCGCCTTCCTGATGCCCGACATCGCCTCGACCCGGTACGAACTGTTCGACGCGCCGTTGTTCACCGCGAAGATGAAGGAGCTCTGCGGCGGATGCACGGTGCTGTACCAGAACGCCGCCGCCGACCCGGCCAAGCAACAGCAGCAGGCGAACTCGATGCTCGCCCAGGGCGTGAAGGCGATCGTGATCGACCCGGTCGACTCCGCCGCGGCCGCGTCCATCGTCCAGGCCGCGCAGGGCCAGGGCGTGCCGGTGATCGCCTACGACCGGCCGATCCCGGCGAAGAAGGCCGACTACTACATCTCGTTCGACAACGAGAAGATCGGCCGGATGATCGCCCAGTCACTGGTCGACGACCTGAAGACGACCAAGGCGACCGGCGGCATCCTGCAGGTCAACGGCTCGCCGACCGACGCCGCGGCCGGCTTGATCAAGAAGGGCATCCACAGCGCGGTCGATCCCAGTGGCTACAAACTGCTGGCCGAGTTCGACACCCCGGGCTGGGCGCCGCCGAAGGCGCAGGAATGGGTGGGCGGCCAGATCACCCGGTTCCCGAACCAGATCGCCGGCGTGGTCGCCGCGAACGACGGGACCGGTGGCGCCTCCATCGCCGCGTTCAAGGCGGCCGGCACCAAGACCGTCCCGCCGGTGACCGGCAACGACGCCGAGCTCGCCGCGCTGCAACGGGTGATCTCCGGCGATCAGTACAACACCATCTCCAAGCCGATCGAGATCGTCGCCGACGCGGCCGCCATCGTTTGCCCAGGGCAACAAACCGGCCGGCAAGACGACCCTGTTCGACACCCCGTCCGAGCTGTTCACGCCGACAGTGGTGACCCGGGAGAACATCGCCGAGATCCTGAAGGAGCCCGGGTTCGCGGTGAAGATCGCCGACGTCTGTACGGCGGAGTACAAGGCGGCCTGCACGGAGCTGGGCCTGAGCTGATGGCGACGCTGCAGCTCACCGGCATCAGCAAGAGCTTCGGCGCCGTGGCGGCTCTGACTGACGTCGAGCTCAACGCGGGGGATCGGTTGGATGTTCGTGCTGTTCGTCGTCCTCGCGCTGGTGCTGCACTACGCGCTGACATCGACCAAGTGGGGCAAGGCGGTCTATGCGGTCGGTGGCAACGTCGAGGCGGCGCGCCGGGCCGGCGTCAATGTGCGGCTCGTCTGCGCGTCCGTCCTCGCGATCTGTACGACGCTCGCCGCCTTCGGTGGAGTGCTGGGCGCGGCGAGGCTGGCCGCGGCCAACCAGGCGAGTGGCGGCGGTGACGTCAACCTTAATGCGATCGCAGCCGCCGTCATCGGTGGCACCAGCTTGTTCGGCGGCCGGGGTACGGCGTTCGCCGCCGTGCTGGGCGTACTCGTCATCCAGTCGATCTCGAGCGGACTGACGTTGCTCAGCCTCGACTCGTCGTACCGCTTCTTCGTCACCGGAGTCGTGCTGCTCCTGGCGGTCGGCGTCGACTCACTGGCCCGCCGCAGCCGCACGATGCACGGACGTGCATGAGCGGACGCGGCCTGGTGTCGCGGGGGATACCGGCAGTATGGTGCGAACGTACGTGTGCCCTGGACCCAGGCGCTGAATGTGCCATTTCTTGGCGAGGGTTGGGGGCCGCGATGACGTCGCAGTATCTGGAGCGCCTGGCGCGTTCGGACCCGTTGGACGCGTGGAAACCCGGGGAACTGACGGAGGCGCTGGCCACCGTCGAGAATCTTGTCGCCCTCAGCAGGCAGCCGGCCGGCGAGCCGAGGGTTCTCAATCTCCGGCTGGCGATCTACCGGCGCCGGTTGCGCTACGAGCTGGCCCAGCGAGCCGACCGCGACGAAGATGCCGGCGAGCCCTGACGGCGGAACGATGGCGCGGTCTATCAGCGGCGCTGTTTGTTTTGAGTGCGGCGGATGGTGTCGCGCTGGGTCTCGCCGACGGCGCGTTCGTAGGCGAGCACGAGGCCCTGGATCGTGACCGGCTTGAACCGCTCCACCAGGTGCTGGATGTGCTCGGGCGGTCCACCCGAGTCCCGGTAGTGCGGCCAGACCTTGCTCCGGAACACCTCGGTGAGTTCCTCGGCGATCGCCCGGCCGTGCTCGGTGAAGATCCGCCCCGCGTCCTGCACCGCCTCGACCGGTAGGTCCAGGTCGAGCAACTCGACCCCGAGGCTCAGGTGGGCGGTCGCGACCTGGAAGACGTCCTCGTCGGGCGTCGGTTCGACCACGCCGAGCGCGACCAGCATCTCGATGTCGTCGTCGGACAGTTCGCGTCCGGTACGCCGTACCAGTGCGGCGCGATCGAGGGTCTCGGGCAGGTCCCGCATCCACGGCGTCAGCAGCGTGCGGTGCAGCGCGATGTCCTGCGGAGTCGCGTCGGTGGGGATGCGCTCCAGGTAGCCCTCGATCGCGGACAGGGTGAACCCGTGAGCCTGCAGCTCACGCACCAGGTCGAGCCGGGCGATGTGTTCCGGCCCGTAATACCCGACGCGCCCACGCCGGATCGGCGGTGGGATCAGCCCGCGCCCGGCGTAGAACCGCAACGTCCGTACCGTCATTCCGACCCGCGCCGACAGCTCATCGACGGTGAGGGTCGCATCCCCCGCGACTTCCGACATGGCGCAGATCATAACGACCCTCCTTGACCATCGTGACAGCATAACTGTCACAATCGGAGGGACTTCTCGACCGACGGGATCATCATGAGTAACGAAGCCTTCCTGTACGACGCGATCCGCACGCCCCGCGGCAAGGGCAAACCGACCGGCGCGCTGTACGAGGTCAAGCCGATCCAGCTGATCACCGGACTCCTGCACGAACTGCGGAACCGCCATCCCGACCTGGATCCAGACGTCATCGACGACGTCGTCCTGGGTGTCGTGACGCCGATCGGCGACCAGGGCATGGACATCGCCCGGACCGCGGTCCTCGCCGCGGGCTATCCGGAGACGACCGGCGGCGTGCAGTTGAACCGGTTCTGCGCCTCCGGCCTGGAAGCCGTGAACCAGGCGGCCCAGCGGGTTCGTTCGGGCTGGGAGGACTTCATCCTCGCGGGCGGCGTCGAGTCCATGTCGCGGGTCCCGATGGCCTCCGACGGCGGCGCCTGGGCGATGGACCCGGAGACGGCGCTGCAGACCAACTTCATCCCGCAGGGCATCAGCGCCGACCTGATCGCGACCCTCGACGGCTTCTCCCGCACCGACGTCGACACCTACGCCGCCGAGTCGCACGCACGCGCCGCGAAGGCCTGGGCCAACGGGTACTTCGCCCGCTCCGTGGTACCGGTGAACGACCGCAACGGTCTGCAGATCCTCGACCATGACCAGCTCGTCCGGCCGGGTACGACTGTCGAGACGCTGGCCGGGCTGCCCGCGTCGTTCGCGGCGATCGGGGAGCACGGCGGGTTCGACGCGGTCGCGCTGGAGAAGTACCTGACCGTCGAGCGGATCGAGCACGTCCATCACGCGGGCAACTCGTCCGGGATCGTCGACGGTGCCGCCCTGGTTGCTATCGGCAACGAGAAGGCCGGCGAGGCGCTCGGCCGGGCACCCCGCGGCCGGGTGGTCGCGGCCGCGGTGAGCGGCGCGGACCCGACCATCATGCTGACCGGACCGGCACCGGCCGCCCGGAAGGCGCTGGCCAAGGCCGGGCTCGAGGCCGGCGACATCGACCTGTTCGAGATGAACGAGGCGTTCGCGGCCGCCGTCCTGCATTTCATGGCCGATCTCGGCGTACCGCACGAGAAGGTGAACGTGAACGGCGGCGCGATCGCGCTCGGGCACCCGCTCGGCGCGACCGGCGCGATGCTGATCGGAACCCTGCTGGACGAACTGGAGCGGCGCGAGCTCCGGTACGGACTGGCCACCCTGTGCGTCGGCGGCGGGATGGGCGTCGCGACGATCATCGAGAGGCTTGCGGCATGATCTCCTGGGACCTCGACGAGGGTGTCGTCACGCTGACGATGGACGACCCCGGCGCGTCGGCGAACACGATGAACGAGACGTACCTCGCGGCGATGGGCTCGGTGGTCGAGCGCCTGCAGGCCGAGAAGGACTCCCTGCGCGGTGTCGTGATCACCAGTGCGAAGTCCACCTTCTTCGCCGGTGGCAACCTCCAGATGCTGTCGCAGATCCAGCCCTCGCAGGCTGCTGAGGTGTTCGAGACGGTCGAGGAAGTGAAGCGGCAGCTCCGGGTACTGGAGACGCTGGGCGTCCCGGTCGTTGCCGCGATCAATGGATCCGCTCTGGGCGGCGGTCTCGAGATCGCGCTCGCGTGCCACCACCGGATCGTTGCCGACGACAACCGGATCGAGATCGGCGTACCGGAGGTGACGCTCGGTCTCCTGCCCGGCGGGGGCGGGGTGACCCGCACGGTCCGGATGCTCGGCCCGCAGGACGCGCTGATGAAGGTCCTGCTGCAGGGTCAGCGGATGAAGCCCGCGCACGCTGTGAGCGTCGGCATCGTCGACGAGGTGGTGCCGGCCGACGAGTTGCTCGACGCGGCGCGCCGGTGGATCTCGTCGTACGACGGGGACGCGAGGCAGCCGTGGGATCGGGACGGCTACAAGATCCCCGGCGGTACGCCGGCCTCGCCGAAGCTGGCCGCGTTCCTGCCGGCGTTCCCGGCGAACCTGCGCAAGCAGTTGAAGGGCGCGCCGTACCCGGCGCCGCGGGCGATCATGAGCGCGGCGGTCGAGGGCAGCCAGGTCGACTTCGCCACCGCGTCGCGGATCGAGTCGCGGTACTTCGTCTCGCTGGCGACCGGGCAGATCGCGAAGAACATGATCCAGGCGTTCTTCTTCGACCTGCAGGCGATCAACGCCGGCGCTTCGCGGCCGGGCGGCGTACCTCGCTACTCCGCCCGGAAGGTCGGCGTCCTCGGAGCCGGGATGATGGGCGCGGGGATCGCCTACGTGTGCGCGAAGGTGGGCATCGAGGTCGTACTCAAGGACGTCTCGCTCGACGCGGCTTCGAAGGGCAAGTCGTACTCCGAGAAGCTGCTCGCGAAGCAGGTGCAGAAGGGCCGCCTTTCCGCTGCCGACGTGGAGGCCTTCCTCAGCCGGATCACGCCGACGGCGGATCCGAACGACCTGGCCGGCTGCGACCTGGTGATCGAGGCGGTGTTCGAGAGCGAGGAGCTCAAGCAGAAGGTGTTCGCCGAGATCGCCGGTGTGGTCGAGCCGGATGCGCTGCTCTGCTCGAACACCTCGACCCTGCCGATCACCTCGCTCGCCGACGGCATCGACCGGCCGGACGACTTCGTCGGCATGCACTTCTTCTCGCCGGTCGACCGGATGCCGCTGGTCGAACTGATCGTGGGGGAGAAGACCTCGGACCGCACGATCGCCAAGGCGTACGACGTGGTCCGGCAGCTCAAGAAGACGCCGATCGTGGTCAACGACAGCCGGGGCTTCTTCACCTCGCGCGTGTTCGGCACGTTGGTGATGGAAGGCGCGGCGATGGTCGCCGAAGGCATCGATCCGGTGACGATCGAGCGTGCCGCGACCCAGGCGGGCTTCCCGGCGCCGCCGCTGGCGATGCTGGACGAGGTCACGCTGACGCTCCCGCAGAAGATCCGCGACGCGGCCAAGGCGGCGGGCGACAGCGCAGGCGCGTTCGACGACCACCCGGGGATGGCGGTGACGGATCGGCTCGTGAACGAGTTCGACCGCCGCGGGAAGGCTGCCGGTGCGGGGTTCTACGACTATCCGGCCGACGGGCCGAAACGCCTGTGGCCAGGACTGTGGGAGCACTTCGCGCATGACGCCGAGGTGCCACTGATCGATCTGCAGGAGCGGATGATCTTCGCGATGTCGCTCGAGACGGTCAAATGCCTCGACGAAGGAGTACTACGCTCCGTCGCCGACGCGAATATCGGCTCGATTTTCGGAATCGGTTTTCCGCCGCTGCACGGGGGCGCGTTGCAGTACGTCAACGCCTACGGATTGAAGGCTTTCGTGGAGCGGTCCCATGCACTGGCAGCGTCGTACGGCCGTCGTTTCGAGCCGCCGGCGTTGCTGCTGCGCAAGGCGGCGGCCGGCGAGATCTTCGGCTGATCACGGAGCGGTATCAACTCAAGCAAACTCCACAGAATCGAACAAAGAACAGCGCGCCCGGTCTTGCGCCGGGCGCGCTTTTGCGTCATGGTGCTGCCACTTCTACAACGATTGACTTGACGGCGCCGGTATCTTCGGGCCGAAGTCTGAACACCTGGCGCCGTACCCCTGCGGCGTTGCTCCCCGGGAAGGTGGAATTCATGCCTGCTCATGTTCCGAACGCCGGTCTGACCCGGCGGGACCTGCTCAAGCGGACCGGTGGTCTGGCCGCCCTCGCCGCGTTCACCGCGGCCTGCGGAGGCAATACCGGCCGGCCCGCCTCGTCAGGCGCCAGTGGAGGCGGAGCGAAGGTCAATCTGGCCCAGTGGTACCACCAATACGGCGAAGCCGGCACCCAGCAGGCGGCGGCGAAGTACGCCAAGGCTTACACCGACGCGAACGTCGCCGTGCAGTGGACGCCGGGTGACTACGGCGCCAAGCTCTCCTCCGGTCTGCTGTCCAGCAAGGGCCCGGACGTGTTCGAGAGCCAGCTCAACATCGGCATGGTGAAGAGCAACCAGGTCGTGCCGCTGGACGACATCATGGCCGACGTGAAGGACGACTTCCTGCCCGGCGACCTGGCCACCAACACGGTCGACGGCAAGATCTACGGCATCCGGATGATCATCGACCCGCAGGTCATCTACTACCGCAAGTCACTGCTGGACAAGGCCGGCATCAAGCCGCCGGAGACGATCGATGACCTGATCGCCGCCTCGAAGGAACTGACCACGAACAAGGTGAAGGGCATGTTCGTCGGCAACGACGGCGGCAACGCCATGGGCGGGCCGGCACTGTGGTCCTCGGGCGGTTCTTACCTGACCGACGACAACAAGCCCGGCTTCACCGACCCGCGCGCGGCCCAGGCCTTCGGGAAGCTGCACGAGTTGTATGCGAGCAAGAGCATCCTGCTCGGCGCTCCGACGGACTGGTGGGATCCGAGCGCGATCAACCAGGGCCTGGTCGCGATGCAGTGGATCGGCATGTGGGCGGTGCCCGGGATGCAGAAGGCATTGGGTGACGACATCGGCGTGATCCCGTTCCCGAAGCTCGACGCGCAGAGCAAGCCGGCCGTGTACTCCGGCGGCTGGACCCAGTTCGTGTCCGCGAAGAGCGCGAACATCGACGCGGCGAAGAAGTACGTGAAGTGGCTGTGGCTCGACAAGGCGGACTTCCAGGAGGACTGGTCGCTGAACTACGGCTTCCACATCCCGCCGCGGAAGAGCCTCGCCGCCAAGGCGTCGAAGCTGCAGAGCGGCGTCGCGGCCGACACGGTCAAGCTGAACGAGGACTACGGGCACACCGACAACCCGGCCTGGACTCCGAAGATGGGTACGGCGTTCGGTGACATGCTCACCAACATCATCAAGAAGGGAGCCGACCCCGCCGCCGAGATCAGCAAAGCCGAGAAGACCGTCAACGCCGAGCTGTCCCGGTTGTTCGGATGAGCGCTCCCGTCAAGACTGCCCAGGCCGTGGACCCCGCCATCGCTGGTGAGCCGCGGGGCTCACGGCGGCGGCAGAAGGGGATCGCCGGGAACACCTTGTGGTTCTGGGTGTTCGTAGGCCCGTTCGTGCTCGGGCTGCTGATCTTCTCCTACCTGCCGATCATCTGGAGCCTGATCCTCAGCTTCTTCGAGGCCTACAACACGGTCACGCCGTCGAAGTTCGTCGGGCTGCAGAACTACATCGACATGCTCACCGACCACAACTTCTTGTCGAGCCTCGGCACGTTCACGATCTTCGCGGTGTTCATCGTGCCGCTGACGTTCGTGCTGGCGCTGGCGCTGGCGTTGCTGGTCAACCAGGTGAAGATCGCGCGGGCGTTCTTCCGGTCGGTGTTCTTCCTGCCGACCGCGTGCTCGTACGTGGTCGCGTCGCTGATCTGGCGGTTGTCGATCTTCAACGGGGTCCGGTTCGGGCTGGCGAACACGATCCTGGGCTGGTTCGGCGTCGACGGGATCGCGTGGCTGTCGACGGTCGATCCGCCGTGGTACTGGCTTCCGATCGTCACCGTGCGGCTGTGGCTGCAGCTCGGGTTCTACATGATCCTGTTCATCGCCGGACTGCAACGGATCTCGCCGACGCTGTACGAGGCGGCGTACGTCGATGGGGCGAAGCCCGGGTGGCAGGTGTTCCGGTACATCACGTTGCCGCAGCTGCGGGCGACGTCGGTCGCCGTACTGATCCTCAATCTGATCGCGGCGTACCAAGCGTTCGACGAGTTCTACAACCTGATCGGCAACGTGAACTACGCGCGGCCGCCGCTGGTCTACCTGTACGGGATCTCGTTGGGCACGATCCAGGATCTCGGCCACGGCTCCGCCGGCGCGCTCATCCTGGCGGTCATCATCATGATCGTGACACTGCTGCAGAGCCGGATCTTCGGCTTCGGAAAGGCAGGTGACTGATGGCTGTCGCCGAGCGTACGACGGGCACACCCCAGCCGATCGGCTTCAGCCGGAGCGCTCTCGGCCGGGTCGGGACGGTGCTGCGGTGGATCGCGTTGTTCATCGCGGTGGTGCTGTTCCTGCTGCCGTTCTACCTGATCCTGCGCAACGCGCTGTCCACCGAGGCCGACATCACCGCGCCTTCGTGGACGTTGTTCCCCGCGCATCTGCAGTGGAGCAACATCAGCGAGCTGTTCAACGACACCCAGGTGCCGATGGCGCGAGCGCTGTACAACTCGGCCGTCGTCGGTGTGCTCGGGACCGGCGGACAGTTGCTGTTGGCATCGATGGCGGGGTATGGGCTGGCGCGCATCCCGTACCGGCACGCGGACAAGATCTTCTACGCGATCGTCGCGACACTGATGATCCCGGCCGCGGTGACGTTCATCCCGAGCTTCATCGTGGTGTCGTCGCTCGGATGGGTCTCGTCGTTGCGTGGTCTGATCATTCCGACGTTGTTCAGCGGATTCGCGGCGTTCTTGTTCCGTCAGTATTTCCTGGGCTTCCCGAAGGAACTGGAGGAGGCGGCCCGGGTTGACGGTGCCGGCTATTTCGGTGTCTTCTGGCGGATCGTCGTACCGAACTCCCTGCCGTTCTTCGCCGCCCTCGCCGCGATCACCTTCATCGCCAACTGGAACTCGTTCCTGTGGCCGCTGGTGATCGGCCAGGACTCGTCCTCGTGGACGGTCCAGGTGGCGATGTCGACCTTCGTCACCGCCCAAACCATCAACATCCACGAACTGTTCATGGCGGTAGCGGTCTCGATCCTGCCGCTGATCCTGATCTTCGCCTTCCTCCAGCGCTACCTGATCCAAGGCGTAACCCAATCCGGCATCAAAGACTGAACGTCTGGAACGCTCCGGCGGGGAGTCCACCAGGCTCCCCGCCGGCCCGCCAACCGGGGCTGGTGCTGGAGGAGCGATGGCCTAATCTACGGTGGTGCAGTCTGAGAGCATCATCAGTCTGATCGACCAAGTTGTCCCGTCGCTTGACCGCGACCTGATTGAGGTGCGCCGGGCGATCCACCGGCACCCAGAACTGGCCGGCGGCGAGGTGAGAACGGCGGCGCTCGTAGCTGACCACTTGCGAGCGGCTGGGCTGGAGGTCTCGACCGGAGTCGGCGGGCATGGTGTGGTCGGCATCCTTGACTGCGCTGAGCCGGGAGCGACGATCGGGTACCGCGCGGACATGGACGCGGTGGCCATGGACGAAGCCTTCGATTCTGAGTTCAGGTCACAGGTCGACGGAGCAGGGCACCTGTGCGGGCACGACATCCACACGGCCATCGGAATCGGCGTCGCGCGAACCCTGGCCCGGGTGCGGGACCAATTGAGCGGGCGGGTCGTGTTCTACTTCCAGCCGGCCGAAGAAGCCCTCACCGGCGCGAAGGCGATGCTCGATGCCCGCGTCCTCGAACTGGCCGAGCCGGAAGAGATCTATGCACTGCATTGCGCGCACATCCCCGTCGGCACCTTCGCGGTGATGCCGGGCGGCGGACTGCCGGGGCACGACAGCTTCGACCTGGAACTCGCTGGGCCGGGCGCGGCAGACAAGGCGGAAGAGATCGCCGCTCGGATCGCCTCCTGGTCCACGGTCAGGCCGCCGGCTACGCCACAGCAACATGAACAGTTACTCGCTGACCTGCAAGTGGAAGACGGCCCGCTGGCTCGCTTCGTCTTCGCCGGCGCGTGGATCAGCAGCGACGAGACCCGCACACAGGTGAACACGCATGGCTGGATCAAAGCATGGCCTGACGACTCGTACCCCGGAATCCGGGAACAGGTGACAGAACTCGTGCACGACGTGTGCGGCCCCGCGGGGCTGGACCACCTGACTTTCCGGGAGGCGCCGTTCCCCGCCATGATCTGTCCAGTGGATCTCAGTGAGTCGGCAGCGCAGTACTTTCGTGGGACGTTCGGAGCCGACGCGGCGACGATGCTGCATGCACCGTTTCCTTTCAATGGTGAGGATTTCGCCTACTTCCTCAACAGGGTTCGCGGGGCGATGTTCTTCGTCGGCGTGGCGAACCCGGCGGAGGGACTGAGCGGCATCGTGCACACCCCGACTTTCGCCGCCGACGAACGTGCAATCGCACTGGGAGTACGCGCGATGGCAGGCTGGCTCGCAAACCGCCTGTTCGCGCTGGACGATTAGGCCCATCGCAACGAACCCGACCGTCGGCCCGACCAGCTCGGCACCTCCGCGCGCCCAGTCTCAGCCGCCGAGATCGCGCTGCCCCCCGCAGTGTTGGTCGTACGGAACAGCCTGTCTGGGGAAAGGGGACGACGTTGCCCGAGCCATCAGGAACCGGTGATCCGTTCGGTGGGCGGCAGGCGACGAGTGCGGCATTAGGTATCTCAGGGTGGCAGACAGTGTCGGGGGGCGGCTGCTACGTTGCCGACGTACCGGATAAGGCGGGAGGGCGCGGCTGCGGCCGACGTGGTGTTGCGGGAACTCGAGGATGGTGACCTCGATGGGCTGTTCGAGCAGATGCGGGACGCGGAGTCGGTCAGGATGGCTGCCTTCGTCTCCGGGGATCCCAACGACCGCGAGGCGTTCGATGCTCAAACGGCGCGGGTGAGGGCGACTCCTGGCACCAGGAATCGCGCGATCACCCGGGACGGGCTTCTCGTCGGGAGCATTGCCAGCTTCGTCATCGAGGGCGACACCGAGATCACCTACTGGATCGATCGTTCGGTGTGGGGGTAGGGAGTGGCGAGCACCGCACTGACGCTCTTCCTTCAGGAGCAGCAGATCCGGCCTCTGCATGCTCGAGCGGCCAGCGACAACGCCGGATCCTTGAGGGTCCTGCAGAAAGCAGGATTCCACGTCACCGGCACCGAGGTCTCCTACGCGAACGCGCGAGGTGCCGAGATCGAAGAAACCATCCTCGGCTTCGACTAGAACTCGCGGCCCGGGTTGACCTCGGGAGCACTGGTGGTGGGGCCGGGCAGTGCAAGGTGCTCGGCTTGGGACAGGAACTCGTTGGTCGGTACACGCTATTTCGGCTCTTCTGCTCGATGTGTGAGTGGCCGGCCTGCATGTCCTCGTCGGCGGGCGGACCCGGGGCCGGTGACTTGAGACAGCCCCTGGTGTGCGGGGGTCAGAACTGCCAGGTCGCCGCCCCCGTCTGGTCGAGGCTGTCGGCCAGCGGCGCCCGGCCCCCGGTCGTCCAGGCCCGACCCCCGGACAGGTAGTGGGGGCCTCGGACACGGCACGGCCTGTCCGAGGCGCCCAGGCGGTGTCCCATCCCCGCGGACCGGTAACGGTCCCACCACCGGCAAGACGAACGCCCGGCCAGTCACCGCACTTGCCCGCCGGTGCCGGCTCGTCGGGTGCGGACGTTGGCAGCCCGGACGTGTGGACGGTGGTGTGCGGGAGTGCGGACGGTGGGATCGGTTCGCTCCTCGGGAACGAACTCCAGGCCGATTCCGAGTAGATCGGCCGATGCCGCCGCTCCCAATCCCGGCGCGGTGGTTGGTTCAGTCCCAGGTGGCTGAATGCAAGGCCTACCCGGGTCTCATCAGAACGGCGGGCGATCGTCGGCCGGTGCGCGCTGCCGTGTGGTGGTGGATTCGTGGGTGCTGCTTACGGCGTGAGCGTCTGTGTAGGTGGTGGGAGAGTCGTGGGCTTCGGCTGGCTGGAGCATGGGGCCGCGGACGGGTGGCACGGTGGTGTAGCGGTGGCCGGTGGGGGTGGTCAATGTGATCGAGCCGTCGGGGTGGCTGGTGGTGGTCCAGCCCCAGGCGGGGGTGTCTTTGATGACGTGGTGGTACTCGCAGTAGGGCGCTAGGCCGGTGAGGCTGGTGGTGCGGTTGCGGGCGAACGGGGTGAGGTGGTCGCGGTCGCAGTCGCGGGAGGTGCGGTTGCAGCCGGGCCAGGCGCAGACGGGGTGGCGGGCGAGCAGGGTTTCGGTGACGAGGGCGCCGGGATCGTGGCGGGTGGTGGAGGCTTCGACGACGGCGCCGTTGACGGGGTCGGTCAGGAGTCGCCGCCAGGTGCCGTCGGCGGCGATGCGGCGGGCCATATCGGCGGTGATCGGGCCGTAGCCGGTGAGTTCGGCGGGGTCGTCGTCGAGGCCGAGCAGGGTGGAGGCCGCGACGACGACCTCGATGTGGGGGCGGCGGCGGTGCTGGTCGGGTAGGCGCCGGCCGAGCCAGTCCAGGCCGTTGTGGAGGATGTGCTCGAACAGGTCCGCGGCCACGTCGGCGCGGCGCTGCGCGGCGGTCCGGGCATCCTTCAGCACACCATCAGCCGAGCCGGCGGTGGTGCTGACCGTGGCGCTGCTGTCGTCGGTCGCACGGTTCGGCCTGGCATCCGTGGACGCCATCGCGTCCGGTGCCACGGTGCCCGGTGGCACGAAGTCGGGTGGCACGGAGTCGGGTGGCACGGTGTCCGGTGGCGCGGTGCCCGCGGTGGTTGCTGCGGTGTCCGAGCGGTCCGTGGTGGCGTGCGGGTTCGCCGGGGCCGTCGCGGCGCCGACGCAGGGTCGGTTGCTGTCGTTCGGCGAGCAGCCGGGGTCTGGGGTGGTGCCGTGGTCTGGGGTGGTGTCGGTGTTGGCCGAGATGGTGGTGCTGGACCCGGGGGCAGGTTCGGCGGTGGTGGGGGTATCGCGCTTGGCGAGGGCGGCCATCGCTTGGATGGCGACCCAGATCTGCTGGATCTTGTCGGAGGTGTGAACGATCCATAGGCCGGCCATGCCGTCGGCCAGCGGGACGATCTTGCAGGTGCGCTCGGCGACGGCGGCGCGGTGGCTGTCGGCGGCTTCACGAGTGGTGTGTTTGGCTACTTGGCGGCGCAGCGACTCCTGCAGGTTCTTGTGGGTCTGTGCGGCGGCGCGTTTCAGGACGTGCGCCTCGACCGCCTGCGCCTCGCGGTCGGGCAGTTTGCTGGTGGCCTCGGAGATCGCCAGGGCCTTGCCCCAGGTGAGCGCCCCGCATTTCAGCGCCGCGTGCGTTGCCGACAGGGTCGAGGTGAGCCGCAGGGCGGTGTCGACCCGGCGACCGACGGTATTGGGCGACAGCCCGAGCGCCAACGCGATCTCGCCGTACCAGGAACGTTCCGGATCGATCGGGCGGCCCGTCGCATCGAGCTGGGTCGGACGAGGCGACTCGCGGTGCTCGGCTTGGCGCTGCCGGTAGAACGATGCCATCGCGGCCGCCTCGATGGACGCCGCCCAGCTGGACAGGCGCTTCGCGGCCTTCATCAACTCGATCAGCGCCATCGGCGACATCGCCTGCGGCCGCGTCGACTCCAGCGCGGTCGCCAGCCCACCGCCGGGCGGCAACAACACCCAGGCAGGAGCCTCGCGGCGCAGCATCTCGCGCTCCGCCTCGTCTTGGTCGACGCCGTCCCACAACTCCCACTCCAGCGTGTCCACCCGGGAGAATCTGTTCCGGCCCAGGAGTACGTCGAGCTCGGCGTCCCACTCGTCTTGCTCACTGACGAAACGCGGACCACCCAGGTCATCGGGGATCTCGAAGGCGGCGCCACCCGAAGACAGCGCATCGGACTGCGCATCGGCCGGATCGCTGGCCGGGAAGTCGATGGCTCTCATGGATCTATATTAGAACAAATGTTCGATCAGATCAAAGTGACTCTCTCGCCGTCACTGTGTGATGTCTCAGGACATCGGTGACGGTTCTGTCTCAGGACATCGGTGACGGTTCTGTATCAGGACATCGGTGACACTGGGTGTCTCAGGACATCGGTGACGATTCAGGGGTCTTGGCGTGGGCCGCGGGGGCGGCCGTTGCCGACGTAGGTCACTCCGGGCGCGGGTCTGGTGTGCTCGATGAGGATCTCGCCTTCGAGGTCGGCGACGGTGATCTTGTCGCCGGCGGTGATGACGAGGACCTGCTGGAAGCCTCGTCGCCCGTCGACCATGTACTGGACCTTGTTCAGGATGAAGACGGCGTTGCTGGTCAGCTTCTTGACGACGGTGTCGTCGGGCAGGTCTGTGGGTAGGGGCGCCGGGGTGGGTCGGGGCCGGCTGGCGGGACGGCGCATCAGGTCACGGGTGGGGCGAGGTGCCTCGGTCTTCGCGGTGGCCTGCCAGGCGGTCAGATTCTGCACCGGCCCGGGTGCGTCCGGCCCGCCGATTCTTCGCGATCGGTGGCCAGAACGCGGACTCGGATGATCCAGAATTGTTCGGCTAGCGCGGGGCGGTGCCGTCGGGCGACGGAAGCCCCAGCGATGACGCTGCCCACGACAGGTCGATCGCGATCAGCCGGATCATCACCGGGACCAGCCAGTCCGGCAGGGAATCGTGGTGAACGCGATAGGCGAGCGTGGCGGCACCGGCGGCGGCCCAGGGTGCGCCGTCGGGCATGACGTCGTAGGGAAGGGCGCCGCCTTCCAGGTGCAGGGTCGGGAGCAATCCGGCCAGATCGTGGTCGGCGCTGCCGCGTGAGGTATGGCTCCAGTCGACGAAAACCACCCGGTCGCCGTCGATGCAGATATTGTCGCTGCGAATATCCCCGTGCACCAGGCTCATTCCGTCCTCGTCGCAGCGGGATTCGGCGGCGATGAGCTGCGGTGCGGCGTTGTCGAGCCACTTCTCCGAGCACAGCTGCAATTCGAGGAAGGCCGTTCGGTCCGGGCCGCACAGTAGGCCGGGCCAGCGAGCGCGCGTTCGCGGTGTGGGTGAGAAAACGTTCGGTGCCTCGATATGTGAAAGATTGGCGACAGCGGTGAGTAGGAGATCGATATCGCCGGGGCGCCAATTCACGCCCTGATGGCTGGCCGGCCAGTGAGCCCGGCTGAGATCTTCAGTGACGAGAATCGGGCGGCCGGGCTCGTCGAGCCACGCGATGATCGTTGGCGCGAACCGCTCGGGAACGTGCTGCAGGGAAAGGTGTTCGGTGCGGAGCCAGCGCTCGGTATCGTCGTCGGTGGCGGCTTTGACGAAGACGCGCGTGCCGTCGGCCAATCCGACTGAGTGCCGGATCGCCCCCGACCAACCGGTATCGGGGACGGCCCACGTCGTGGTCGGCCGGCCCAGTGCCTGTTCGACCCGGCGTCGGATCTCGGCATCGGGTTCGTCCGGCATCAGTTCCTCTCCCAGGGTTCACGCATCTACGTCGTCGCAGATTGGATTGTGGCAGAGAAAGTGTGGCTGCACGCCCTTTCCGCGTTTGGTTGGCTGGGACTTGTCGAGAGGCCCGCCTGGCCCACAACTGCCGCGACGTAGAGGCAACTGGCTGGCGGAAGTGGCGAGGGTGGCGACGGTGGCGACCCCCATGCTCTAGCCCTGCCCGTGGCCCGGTTCAGCTAGAGCATTGGTGCATCCCCCGTGCATCCTTGGCGGTGGTCAGCCGAGGCCGCGGAGCGGGCGCGGGCGTCCATAACCGGACCCGGTCATTTCAGACTCACCTAAGAGGCTACGTGGGATTCCCAAGCTGAGAATGCGAGTTCGATTCCCGTTCATCCGCTCCAAGGCTCCGCAGGGTCAGGTGATGGCATGAGTCGACCATGCGATGGTGTGAGCGTGGCTACCCATCCGCTATGGCGGCCATACTCCTCGTCGGCCAACGCCGTCCGCCAAGCCAATCGAGTGCAGCCCGGACCCCGATCGCCTGCCGCCTGACCTCATCGGCCAGCTTCGAGGGCTCGACTTCGGCCGCCGCGACCTCGGCTCCAACGCCGCCGCGGGCACCGTCGGTCAGGCTACGCCGCCGGATCTCGTAGAACGTCCTGCGCGAGATGCCGTGCTCGGCACAGAAGGTCGTCACCGCCCCACGCGGCGCATCAGACGGCCACTGCGTGATCGCGAGACGGACACGGGGATCAACAGACTCGTTCTTCGGCACCGGCGCAGTCCACCTGCCCCGGGCATCACCGACCCCGCCGACTCACCGAAGTGTCACCAGCCGCCACATTCAGGGTGACCCTTTGCTGGCAGCAGGATTACCGCCTGTGGGTCGGTCGGTTGAGCTCGACGAACTGGTTGAGCATTGGACGCTGTTGGATGACGAGCGGGTCTTGCTGTCGGGCAACGGTGGCGCGGGTCTGCTCGGGTTCGCGCTGCTGCTGAAGTTCTACACCCGTGAAGGCCGGTTGCTCGGGTGAGTTCGTCATGACGATGACGCTAGAGACTGGAGCGCGCTCAAACGCAAGCCTCGATGACTGGAGTCTGCTGTTCGGTTTGCGTTGGAGTGCGCTCCAACCTCTAGCGTCGCGGCTATGAACACAACACAAGACAGCACGACCTGGATCATCACGGGCGCTAGCTCGGGCCTCGGATTGGCGCTGGCCGAGGCCGCCCTGAACGCCGGAGAGCGGGTCGTCGGTACCGCGCGCCATGTCGAAAGGTTCGACGCGCTCAAGGCTCGGTACGGGGATCAGCTTCTGGCGATCGAACACGACGTACGGAACACGTCCACGGCCGCCGAGGTCGTACAGCGCGCGCTGGACGCGTTCGGGCGGGTCGACGTACTGGTCAACAACGCCGGTGCCGGGCAGGTCGGCGCCGCAGAGGAAGTCACGGACGCCGAGCTGCGAGACATGCTCGACCAGCACCTGTTCGGCCCCGCCGCCTACGTCCGAGCGGTCCTCCCGCACATGCGGCAGAACCGTTCGGGGGCGATCGTGCAGATGAGCAGCCAGGGAGGACGGATGTCGTTCCCCGCCGTCGGCAGCTACTCAGCCGGCAAGTTCGCCCTCGAAGGCTGGTCCGAAGCCCTCTCGGGCGAGGTCAAACCGTTCGGCATCCGCGTGCTGATCGTCGAACCCAGCCGCTTCCGCACCGGATTCAACGCCTCCGACGTACTCAACACCGCAGAGCAGGACGCAACGTACGACGAGGTCATCGGCTCAGTGCGCGCCAACATCGCCGAAGCCGACGGCCTCCAGGAAGGTGACCCGGGCCGGGCTGCACTCGCGATCCGCGACATGCTCGGCACCCCCGATGCGCCACTGCGGTTGCCGCTCGGGGCCGAAGCCGTCCGCAACCTCACCCGCGTCTACCAACGCGACCTCGACGACGTCCGCAAGTGGGCCGCCGTCAGCGAAGCAGCCGACTTCCCCGGCCTGCCCCCGGCCGCGCGCGCCTTCTGACCATCCAACGTCACCGAAGTCCTGATACAGAACCGTCACCGAAGTCCCGAGACATCACACTCTCTCATCGGTGCGGGCGCGGAATGTCGTCGCAGGGACGGCGATCCGGCCAATCGGTTGCTGATAGCAATTAGTAGGGACACGACAGGCATGAGATGCGACCGGCGCGCGGTTGTAGGTTCCGGCTCCGACCTGCAACGACGAGTGGCGGGATCGACTATCGACTACGAGCGGGCGCGGCCCGGGAGCACAGCAGGCATAGTCAGGTGTGCCCTGAGGGGTCACGATGAGAAGTCCAGGCAGGAAGGAGACGGCGTTGTCCGAACCAGTGGTAACCCGCGGTCCGTACGGCGGCCGGCAACCGACCAGCCATGAACGGATGACAGGCGAGCCTTGGGATGCGTCGTACCACGACGGACCGGCTCCCTGGGACTTCGGCGGCCCTCAGCCGGCAATCGTCCGCCTGGCATCCAGCGGCGGCTTCACCGGATCGGTGCTCGACGCGGGCTGTGGCAGCGGCGAGAACGCCCTGCAGATTGCGTCTCTCGGACTGCCGGTCCTAGGGGTCGACGTTGCCGAAACCGCCTTGGCCTTGGCCCGCCAGAAGGCCGTCGACCGCGGTATCAAAGCCGACTTCACCACAGCCGACGCCCTCCACCTGGATCGCTTGGGGCGCACATTCGACACAGTTCTGGACTGCGGCCTGTTCCATTCCTTCGACGCCGACGAGCGCCCGCCGTACGTCGCGAGCCTGGCCTCGGTCACCCAACCCGACGGAACCCTCTACCTCCTCTGCTTCAGCAACGAAGGCCCCGACACCGGCCCCCACCCCGTCACCCGCGAAGACCTGACGACAGCCTTCAACCCCAACACCGGCTGGCGCATTGCCACGCTCGAAAACACCAAGCTCGAAACGCGCTACCACGACAACGGCGCCCCGGCCTGGCTGGCAACAATCAACCGGACATAGGTCCCGACCGTGACGTAAAGCATTTGGCGGTTCATACTGCCTTCGGGGGTGGCGCGGCGCCAGATCGCGTCACGGGGGGAATGTCATGAAGAATCGTCGTGCGCGGTTCCGCAGGACAGCGATCGCGATCTGTGTACTGCCTATTTGCTCTGGATGCGTCATCAACGCTCCTAGTGGTCCGTGTTTGAAGTGGTCTGACGGTT
Organism: Kribbella sp. CWNU-51; assembly: GCF_054073265.1. NCBI lineage: Bacteria > Bacillati > Actinomycetota > Actinomycetes > Propionibacteriales > Kribbellaceae > Kribbella > Kribbella sp. CWNU-51. Next base: position 987,471 of record NZ_JBSXMZ010000004.1, on the reverse strand, counting down.
GGCTTTGCTGAGGATCTGGTCGGCGGTCTTGGTCCAGACGAAGGGGTGGCAGCGGTCGTTCCAGCCGTCGATGAAGGCGCGGATCTTGGTGTTGAGGTCGCGTACGGAGTTGAAGGTGCCGCGGCGGATGGCCTGGCGTTCGATGATGCCGAACCAGACCTCGACCAGGTTGAGCCACGATCCGGACGTCGGGGTGAAGTGCGCCTGGATCCGCGGGTTGGCGGCCAGCCAGGTACGGATCTCGGGGCGCTTGTGGGCGGCGTAGTTGTCCATCACCAGGTGGAGTTCGGTGCCGTCCCCGTGGTCGGGGTAGGCCTTGGCGACCTGCTTGAGGAAGGCCAGGAACTCCTGGTGACGGTGCCGGGGCTTGACCGCTGCAGTCACGGTGCCGGTGGCGATCTCCAGGGCCGCGAACAGTGTGGTGGTGCCGTGCCGGACGTAGTCATGGGTGCGCCGCTCGGCCAGCCCGGGTTGCATCGGCAGCGTCGGCTGGGTCCGGTCCAACGCCTGGACCTGCGACTTCTCGTCCACACACAACACGATCGCGTTCTCCGGCGGCGCGAGATACAACCCGACCACATCGGTGACCTTGGCGACCAGTTCGGGATCGGTAGAGAACTTGAACGTCTCCACCCGCCACGGCTGCACCCCATAATCGCGCCAGGCCCTGGCCACCGTGCCATTACTCACTCCCAGCCGAGCGGCCATCAGCCGGCTCGACCAGTGCGTCACCCCCAGCCGCTTCGGTGGCGGCTTCAGCGTCTCCGCCACGATCTTGCGATGGTCGACCACCCGCGGCCGACCCGACCGCGGCTCATCATCCAACCCCGCCAGTCCCCGCTCGGCGTACCGCTCCCGCCAACCGATCACCGTCGGCCGCGAAACCCCCACCCGCTCCGCGATCGCCGTATTCGCCTCACCGTCAGCCGCCAACAGCACAATCCGCGCCCGCTGCGCCAGACCCGCCCGACCCGACGACGACCGAGCCATCCGCAACAACCGCTCCCGATCACCCTCACGAAGAACCAGCGCAGCAGCAGGTCGATTCGCCATACCCCCATCCTGACGCACACCAACCGTAAATCAACTAACTACACGCGACACTAGTTCAACGCCAAACGGTTCCGCATCAGCGCAGCCGCAGGGCTCGGCCACAGTGCGCGTATCTGTACCTCCAAGTCCTCAGACGAGCAAGACCACGCCCCGGACACTTCCGGGTGGACCGGGCGTGTACTCGTTCGAGTACGAGGGAGCTGTGGGGACGATCCAGGTCCCTGCATCCATCATGGACGCGCGACTGTAGAGGTTCGGCGACTATCGCAGACTTGCGAAGGCGCCGCCAATTACCTACCTCATCGCCCAGGTCGACAATCAGTCGAACGCCACAATCACCATGCACGAAGTCGTCGTTGTCACCGGCAGCGGCCAGCAGATCGAGGCGACCTCGATCAGCGACTACGTCGATATCTGGAGAGATACCTTCGCAGGTGACGCCAGCGGGCACGGCGGCGACACGACGAAGTACAACATGGGAATCGCGCTCTCGAACGCCAGCAACTTCTTCCTGCTTCCAGGCGCGAAGGGGACCGCGATCATGGGTGTCAAGGTGCCGATCAAGACGGTCAAGCGGGTGTTCGTCTACCCGGCAGGTGCGTTCGACCGAGCTGAGGCCCACAGAATCACGTGACCACGGCGGTTGTGCCGGCCTCTTGCGGTACGCCGGGTGGGAGTCGGCCCGGGTTCTGGGACCCCGGTGATTGCAGGTGGGCTTGGAAGTGGGATGCGACTTCCGTGGCGATTGCGATGGTCCGTTTGGTGAGGGGGGATTGGGTGCGGCCGGAGGGCCAGAGGAGGTAGATCTCGCGGCGGGGTGGGGCGGGGAGTAGGTCATGGATGGACAGGGCCGGGTCGGGGGTGGTCAGGACCAGGCGGGGGAGTACGGCGGAGCCGAGGCCGGATCGGACCATCGCCAGGACTGCTTCGTTGCCTGCGGCCCGGAACACGATGTGGGGCCTGTACGTCGTTGGTGGCGAACAACTGTTCTACGCGGGGCTGGTCGCAGGTGGGTGGCCAGGCCACCATGGGTGCGCGGTGGAGGCTGGTGAGCTGGACCGGGCCTTCTGGGAAGGCGCCACGTGGGGCGACCAGGACGTACGGGTCGTCGAGCAGTCTGAGGTGCTCGATGTCGCCGGCGACGCGGCCGTCGAAGAACATCAGGTCCACCTTGTCGACCGGTGGCGGATCGGATTCGTCCTCGAACAGGCGGATGTCGCAGCCGGGGTGTTCCTCGCGCAGTTGGCGGACGACGTGCGGGAGGAGCACGTTGGAGACGCTTTGGAAGGTGCCGATGTCGATGCGTCCCTCGCCGGCTTTGAACCGGTCGAGCGCGGCGGTCATGGCCTGGCTCCTGGCCAGCAGGTCGCGACCATGAGACAGCACGACCGTGCCGAGTGGGGTGATCCGCACCGGCTTCGGGCCGCCGGGGCGGTCGAACACCGCACCGCCGACGGCCTTCTCCAGCGCGGCGATGTGCTGGCTCACTGTCGACTGGGTGTAGCCGAGCCGGGTGGCCGCCCGACCGAACGAGCCCTCGTCGGCGACGGCGGCGAGGGTAGCGACATGCCGGAGTTCAACGTCGGACATGGACGCGAGCGTACGCCGGATGATCGTGGTTCGCGATGGGGTCGATCGAGGACTATCGTTTTTCACGATGCTGAGCGCGGCCTAGCGTCGTTGCCGTGAGCTGGGGAAACGACGAAGGGGAAGCGACCATGACGGCCGAAGCGCAACGCGGGCAGTTCGACTACGACGCCGAGCTGAGCCGGTATCACCCGCGGCTGCTGACGGCGATGGATGTCAGGTCCGATGACCACGTGCTCGACATCGGATGCGGTAGCGGGCTCACCACCCGGGCGGCCGCCAAGAGCGCGGACTCCGGGAGTGCGCTCGGCGTCGACATCTCCGCCGAGAGCTTGGATGCTGCCCGGCGACTCAGCGAGCAGGAGGGCCTGCAGAATGTCCGCTTCGAGCGGGCTGATGCTCAGACGCATCCCTTTCCGGCGGAGGGCTTCTCCCTCGGCATCAGTCGGTTCGGCACGATGTTCTTCAGCGACCCGGAGGCCGCGTTCACCAACATCGCCCGCGCGTTGCGTCCGGCGGCGCGGCTGGTGCAGCTGGTCTGGCAGGACAGAAGGCACCAGGAGTGGGACGCCGTGGTCCGTCGTATGCTCACCACCGGACGGACGGCGCCGGACACCGGAGGCGAACCGTTCTCGCTCGCTGACCCCGCGGCCGCGGAGCGTCTCCTGACCGGCACTGGGTTCACCGACGTACAGGTCACCGACGTCCGTGAACCCGTGTACTACGGCCCTGACGCCGACGCCGCGTGCGACGCCGTACGCAGCCTTTGGCTGACAAGGGACCTGCTCGCCGAGCTGGGCCCGACCCGTGCCGAACAAGCACTCGAGCGATTGCGCGCCATCCTCGCCAGCCGACAGACCGCGGACGGCGTGTGGTTCGACTCCCGCGCTTGGATCGTCACCGCACGCCGCCCGTAGTATCCGGGCCGGCCGGGCAATCAGGCCTGGATCTGGTAGGTGGGGGTGAGGATGGCTCGGGCGAGGGTGTGGAAGGCCAGGTTGAAGGAGACGACGGCGGGGGTGGCGTCGGAGTCCACGTCGAGGGCTTCTACGTCGATGGCGTGGACGACGAAGTAGTAGCGGTGGACCTGGTCGTTGGGCGGCGGAGCGGCGCCGCCGAAGTTCTTGGTGCCGAAGTCGTTGCGGACGTGGAAGGCGCCGTTGTCGAGGCGCTCCGTCGCACCGGCGCCGGTCGGGAGCTCCGTCACCGTGGCCGGGAGATTGACCAGGATCCAGTGCCAGAAGCCGGACGGTGTCGGGGCGTCGGGGTCATAGCAGGTGACCACGAAGGCCTTGGTCTCGGCGGGGAATCCGGACCAGCTGAGCTGCGGCGAGGTGTTTGCGCCGGCGAACGCCTGGGCGTCGGGCAGCTGCTGACCGTCGGTGACATCGGTGCTGGTGACGGTGAACGATCCGCATTTCGGCAGGAGTTCGTACGGGTCCGGGGCGACTGGACGATCGAGCGACATCGGTGATCCTCCGGGATCTCGCGAGTGTGGTGATTCCGACATTACTGTCCACATCTCACCGGTCCGTCCCGGGGCACGCTCACGGGGATGCGAAGATCGGAGCGGTACGACGGCAGACGTGAGCGGAGGACGTGGTGGAGGAGTATCTGGAGCGGATCGTTCCGGCCGATCCCGAGGCGATGCGGGCTGCCGCCGAGCGGCAGGCGATCCTGACGAAACCGGCCGGATCCCTGGGCATCCTCGAGGACCTGTCCGTCCAAGTCGCCGGGATGACCGGGACGTGCCCGCCCGCGATCCCCGCGCCCGCCGTGGTGACGGTGTTCGCGGCCGATCACGGCGTACACGCTCAGAACGTCTCGCCGTGGCCGCAGGAGGTGACCGCCGCGATGCTGGCGAACTTCGCCGCCGGCGGCGCCGCGGTGAACGCGTTCGCGGCGAACAACCGGGTCGACGTCCGTGTGGTCGACGTCGGCGTGGCGACGCCCGTCGACGAGCTGGACATCATCCACGCGAAGGTGCGCCCCGGCACCCGCGACCTGTCCACGACCGACGCCCTGACCGAGGACGAGACCAGGGCCGCGATCGCGGTCGGCTTCGACCTGGCGGACACACTGGTCAAGGACGGCTACCGGTGTCTGCTCACCGGCGACATGGGGATCGCGAACACCACCGCGAGCGCCGCCCTGATCGCCACCTTCACCGGCGCGACCGCCGACGTGGTCACCGGTCGCGGCACCGGCATCGACGACGCCACGCTGGCCCACAAGACCGCGATCGTGCGGTCGGCTTTGCAGCTGCACGACGTACCGGCGACCGACCCGCTCAAGGCACTCCAGGCGTACGGCGGCCTCGAGCATGCGGCCCTGGCCGGGTACATCCTCGGCGGCGCGGCCAACAAGGTGCCGGTGATCCTGGACGGCGTGATCGCGGGAGCCGCCGCGCTCGTCGCACAGGCGTTCCACCCGGCGGCGATCGACTACTGCGTCGCCGGGCACCGGTCCGCCGAGCCGGGACACGCGGTCGCGCTGAAGACGCTCGGCCTGCAGCCGTTGGTCGACCTCGATCTTCGGCTGGGTGAGGGAACCGGCGCGGTCCTTGCGTACCCGATCCTGACCTGTGCGGTACGAGCGCTGGACGAGATGGCGACGTTCGAGTCCGCGGGAATCGACTCGTGACGAGCCAATACCTGTCTGGTCTGGTCCTCGAGGGGCGGCGCGTTGTCGTCGTCGGAGGTGGTGGAGTCGCCCAGCGGCGGCTCCCACGCCTACTCGAGTCGGGCGCGAAGATCGACCTCATCTCGCCGTCGATCACGCCGACGATCGAGGGCCTGCTGAGCAACCCGTCGCTGACGTGGATCGAGCGGGGCTACGGGGACGGCGACCTCGACGGTGCCTGGTACGTCGTGGTGGCGACGGACGACGCCGCGGTGAACGACCGAGTGTCGGCGGAGGCCGAGGAACGGCGAATCTTCTGTGTCCGCTCCGACGACCGGTCCCGCGCGACCGCCTGGACCCCCGCGTCCGGGCAGCACGACCAGGTGACCATCGGCGTACTCGGTGGCGGCGATCACCGGCGCTCGGCCGAGGTCCGCGACGCGATCCTGGAAGGCCTGCGGACGGGGCAGCTCGGAGCGCGCACCCAGGACAAGAAACCGGGGGTGTACCTCGTCGGCGGCGGACCGGGCGATCCGGATCTGATCACTGTCCGCGGCCGGCGGTTGCTGGCCGAGGCCGACGTGGTCGTGGCGGATCGGCTCGCGCCGCAGCAGTTGCTGGATGAGCTGCACCCCGATGTCGAGCTCTTCGACGCGGCGAAGCTTCCGCGTGGGCGGGCGGCTCAGCAGGAGGAGATCAACCGGATCCTGGTCGATCGCGGTCGCCTGGGGAAGGTCGTCGTCCGGCTGAAGGGCGGCGATCCGTACGTGTTCGGCCGCGGCTTCGAGGAGGCGCTCGCCTGCGCGGAGGCCGGGGTGCCGTGGTCGGTGGTGCCGGGGATCACGAGCTCGATCTCGGTGCCGGCGGTGTCCGGGATCCCGGTCACGCATCGCGGCGTGACGCATGAGTTCACCGTGGTCTCGGGGCATATTCCGCCGTCGCATCCGGATTCGCTGATCAACTGGGACGCGCTCGCCCAGTTGAGCGGGACGCTCGTCCTGCTGATGGCGGTCGAGAATCTGCCGGCGATCACCGAGCGGCTGATCGCCGCCGGCCGGCCGAAGACGACGCCCGCCGCGGCGATTGCCGACGGCACCCTTCCGGGACAGCGGATGGTGACGTCCGACCTGGCCGGGATCGCCGCCGCGATGGCCGCGGCCGGCGTCGGCGCACCCGCGATCGTTGTCATCGGCAACGTCGTGGAGGTGGCCGCGCAAGCGCGCGATGGACACGGCGACGACGGGCCGGGGCCGGCGTGAGTTCGCTGGTGCCGCTGGATGATCCGGCGGATCAGCGGCTGGCGGACTATGTGCAGCTGCGGGAGGTGAACCTGCGGCGCCTGCTCGAGGAGGAGCACGGCCTGTTCATTGCCGAGGGCGACAAAGTGATCCGGCGCGCCGCGGACGCCGGGTACGAGCCGCGTTCGTTCCTGCTCGCGCCGCGATGGCTGGACTCCCTGCACGATGTGCTGGCGAAATGGCCGGACAAGCCGGTGTATGTCGTCTCCGAGGAGCTGGCCGAGCAGGTCACCGGCTTCCACGTGCACCGCGGCGCGCTCGCGTCGTACCGGCGTCGCGCCGCGCGGCCGCTGACCGAACTCCTCCAGGACGCACCCCGGCGGATCGCGATCTTCGACGACATCGTGGATCACACCAACGTCGGCGCCGGCTTCCGGGCCGCCGCGGCGATGGGCGTCGAGCTCGTCCTGGTCACCCCGACCTGCGCGGATCCGCTGTATCGGCGCTCGATCAAGGTCTCGATGGGCACGGTCTTCCAGGTCCTGTGGACCCGGCTCGACACCTGGCCCGGCGATCTCGAGCTGCTCCAGGACAATGGGTACGTCGCCGCGGCGTTCGCGCTCACCGACGACTCGATCACGCTCGACGATCTCGCCGCGCGGCACGACGAACGGCTCGCGCTGATCTTCGGCACCGAAGGGCACGGCCTCAAGCCGCACGTGCTCGACAAGGCAGACCTGACCGTACGCATCCCGATGGCCGGCGGCGTCGACTCCCTCAATGTGGCATCCTCAGCAGCAGTCGCGTTCTACGCCACGCGACCATAGGTCGAGTCATGCGTACGACGGGACGCCTGGTGCTGCGCCCGTTCCATCTACTCACTCACGGCGGAGGCATGGACCACAGCCCGAAGGTAGTGCTTGTCACGGGGATGCAGGCGGCGGGGAAGTCGACGGTGGCGCCGATGGTGGCCGCGCGGCTCGGGCCGCCGGCGGCGACGCTGGATGGGGATGTGTTCTACCGTGGGGTCGTCGCCGGCGCCGAACAGATGACACCGGAGCCGTCGGCGGAGGCGGTCCGGCAGTTGGAGCTGCGGTACGACGCGACCGCGCTGGTAGCGCAGCACTACGCGGACGCCGGATTCGACTTCGTCTGCAGCGACATCATCCTGGGCGAGCATGTCGAGAAGTGGTTCGCCCGGCTGCGGGGCGTGGACACGTATCTCGTCGTCCTGATCCCGTCGGTGCGGTCGATCGTCGAGCGCGAGATCGGTCGAGGCGGCAACAACAGCTACCGCGACTGGGGCCCCTCGCTGGAGGACGGCGTCCGCGCCCTGCAGGCAGGCCTGGAGGACATCCCGCGCCGCGGTCTGTGGCTGGACACGACCGGCCAGACCCCGGAGCAGACCGCCGACGCGATCCTCGCCGACCTCGAGAAGGCCCGCTGGTAGACCGTCAGGTGGCGCTGCTGTCCTCGTGGGCATCCTCGTGTTCGATCATCGGGGTGATCGGCCAGTCGGAGGGGTAGTCGGGGGCGAGTTCTTCGGCTTCGGCGAAGAGGCGCTTGCGGTACTTGCGCGACAGACGGTCGCCGAAGACGGTGCCCTGGGTGTGGTCGGTCTCGTGCTGGAGGCAGCGGGCGAGCAGGCCGTCGCCCTCGAAGCTGACAGGTTCGCCGTGCTGGTCGAGGCCGGCGACTCGGGCGAAGTCGGGGCGGGCGCACTTGGTGAACGCGCCCGGCAGGGACAGGCAGCCCTCGTCGCCCTCGTCCAGGCGGCGGTCCTTGCCCTCCGGGAGCTCGATCACCGGGTTGCAGACGACCCCCTGGACCCGGTTGCCGTCCTTGTCCGGGCAGTCGAACACGAACAGCTGCAGGTCCACGCCGACCTGGTTCGCGGCCAGGCCGACGCCCTCGGCCGCGTTCATCGTCGCGACCATGTCGGCGACCAGCTTCTGCAGCTCGTCACCGAACTCGGTCACCGGCCGGTTGACCCGGTGCATGACGTCCTCACCCCACCGGGTGATGGGCAGCACCGAACCGTTCTCAGGCAACGTAGACATGGCGAAAATCCTAGCGCCCTCTCGGGTGGCGGCCGACCGGCCGCCACCCGAGGCCGGTGCTACTTCTTCAGGTCGTCGCGCCACGCGACCCAGTCGCGCAGCAGGCCCAGGTCGTAGTCCGGGCCGGAGGCGTGCACGGTGAACAGGCGGGTGCCGACGTCGAGGAGGGACTTGCCGATCTCTTCGGGGGTCTTGGTGCCGACGGCCGTCGAGCGCTCGATCTCGCCGGGGTCGCGGCCGATCGTCTTGCAGTGCTCGTCGAGGACGGCGTGCTTGTGCGCGATCGTCTCGGCGTCGCCGAAGCCGTGCCAGATGTGCGCGTGCTGGGCGACCAGCTTCAGCGTCTTCTTCTCGCCACCGCCGCCGATCAGCACCGGGATGTCCCGGGTCGGCTTCGGGTTGAGCTTGGTCCAGCGCTGCTCGATCCGCGGCAGCGCCTCGCCGAGCGCGTCCAGCCGGCCGCCCGCCGTACCGAACTCGTAGCCGTACTCGTCGTAGTCCTTCTCGAACCAGCCGGAGCCGATGCCGAAGATCAGCCGGCCCTCGCTGATGTGGTCGACCGTGCGGGCCATGTCGGCCAGCAGGTCGGGGTTGCGGTAGGAGTTGCAGGTGACCAGGGCGCCGATCTCGACCCGCTCGGTCGCCTCGGCCCAGGCGGCCAGCATGGTCCAGCACTCGAAGTGCAGACCCTCGGGCTCACCGGACAGCGGATAGAAGTGGTCCCAGTTGAACACCACGTCGACGCCGATCTCCTCGGCCGCGGCAACGGTCCGCCGGATGTCGGCGTACTGGGCGTGCTGGGGCTGGAGCTGCAGGCCGATCCGTACCGGGAAGGCGGCGTACGGACGGTCGGTGGACTTGGAATCTGTCATGGTGGTGATCTTATCCGGCGTTGCGGAGGAGCCTCCGGATAGGTCCATGACAAGGGGGTACGGCGCGATGCCGGACGAGACCGAGATCGACGAGTTCGCGCGGCTGTTCACGCGGTTCCTGGAGCGGATGCAGCAGGCCGGCGGGCGGACGGGCCGGGAGAGCCTGCGGGACCGGTTGCGCGCGCATCTCGGCGTCGACCCCGAGCAGGTGCCGGTGGTGTCGTCGAGCTTCCCGTCGTACGACCTGCCGAACGTGCAGCGCGGGATCGAGGCGTGGTTCGACGAGTTCGAGGTGCTCGGGCTGGCCGGGTCGAACCGCGGCCACCACTCGCTCGGCGAGCTGCTCGAGCTGTCGGAGTACGACCGGTTCGGGATCGGCGCGGTCGACTATCAGCGGTTGCAGATCGACGTCGACGAGGAGATGGACTGCGTCGCGTTCGGGTTCTATCTCGGCGTCCAGGGCGAGGACCGGTACGTCGCACTGTTGCGGGCGGCGAACCCGCAGTACGGGCGGATGAGCGTCGAGCTCGAGGTCCTCGCGGTGGCGAAGGCGGCGGGGGATCGGTTCCTCGGTGCGCTGCCGGACCTGATCCGCGAGCACAACGTGTTCCGCGGCAAGGTGGTGTCGTTCGAGGGACACGAGTTCGGTCAGGGGGTCGGGCCGTTCCGGTTGCATCCGCGGCCCGGGATCACGCGGGCGGACGTCGTACTGCCGGATGGGTCCTGGAGCGGGTCGAGCGTGAGGTCGTCGGCATCGCGGAGCACCGGGAGACGCTGCTGTCGGCCGGCCAGCACCTGCGCCGAGGCGTGCTGCTCTACGGGCCGCCGGGGACGGGCAAGACCCACACCGTCCGGTACTTGCTGTCCAGGTTGCCCGGGTTCACCGTCGTACTGCTGGCGGGGACGAGTATCGGGTTCATCTCGCAGGCGTGTTCGCTGGCGCGGATGCTGCAGCCGGCGCTCGTCGTACTCGAGGATTGTGACCTGGTGGCCGAGGCGCGCGACTACTCCCACGGGATGGGGAACCCGCTGCTGTTCCAGGTCCTCAACGAGATGGACGGCCTGGCCGAGGACGCGGACGTCGCGTTCCTGCTGACGACCAACCGTGCCGACCTGCTCGAGCCGGCCCTGATGCAGCGTCCGGGCCGGGTCGACCTCGCGGTCGAGGTGCCGCTGCCCGATGCCGAGGGTCGTGCGCGGCTGCTGAGTCTCTACGGACCTCGGCTGCAGCTGGATGCCGACGTGATCGAGGAGGTCGTCGGGCAGACGGAGGGTACGACGGCGTCCTTCATGAAGGAGCTGGTACGACGGACCGTCCTGCTGGCCGCGGAGTCGGGGGAGACCGCGGGAGCCGGTGAGCTGCGGACCGCCGTGGCCGAGCTGCTGTCGTCCCGCGATGCGCTGACCCGGCGACTGCTCGGCGCGGCCGACGGCGACGCGCCGGACTACTCGCCCGGACCGGCACCTGGACCGATGCCCGGCGTCTACAAGGGGCTCATCGGCTGAAGTACGACGCCATGTGCCCGAGCATCGTCGCGACGCCGGGCTTGATCGTGGTCTCCTGCTCGACGGGCAGGCCCACGCTCCGGTAGTCGAGCCGGGTCCGGTCGTCGCCGAGATCCGTCAGCCGGACCGTGATCTCCTCGGCCGGCTCGTCGAAGTGAAGTACGACGCTCCGCGGCAGATCGACCTCGCCGAAGCGCAAGCTGAAGGGGACCTCGACGTCCCCGTCGCCGACGAACACGGCCGAGATGAGTCCGCCGGGGCGAGCATCGATGGCGACGCGGTCGGCGGGCGTGGTGAAGCCTTCGGCGAGGAACCAGGCCGCGAACGGCTCGGGCTCGGTGAAGGCGCGGGCGACCTGGGTGGGTGCTGCGTCGATGGTCCGGGTGAGGGTGAACATGAGCTTGACCTCCTGGAATCGGGCTGACTCCAGCACTGTGCCGCGACCCGTTTACGGTTTGTTTCCGGTCGGGATGCGGTCGGCGTAAGCGGCCGCCCAGTCGCCGAGCGCCCGGATCGGGACGAGGAGATCCTCGCCGGGGGTGGTCAGCGAGTGAGCCGGTGGTCGCCGGTGGGCTGGCACGCGCGCGGTTGCTGGAGGCAACAGCCGCGTTGGCGATCGGTGTGTGGGTCTCCGGTGGTGATGTGCGAGGCCTGTTCCCGCCGCTGGAGGCCGCGTTCGGGTCAGTCCTCCCCGGGCAATGAGGTCACGCGGCCCAGGCGGAGGCTCCAGGCCGGGAAGAGCAGGTAGGTGCCCGCCCAGCTGAGGCCGCCGACGTAGGTCCAGCCGGGTGCGGTGTTCAGGTCGTCGAGACCCATGATGATGCCGGGCACGCTGACGAAACCGAGCAGCATCACGGCTCCGGCGACCAGGCCGGCTCGTTGCAGGCGCTGCGGCCACGAGCCGTCGGCGAGTCTCCGACTGGCGGCGACGAGCCAGACCCCGATCAGCGCGAACCCGGTCGCCGACACCAGCCCCGCGAGGAAGAATCCGGTGGCGTCGGTCAGGATCAGGATCGAGCCGACGACGGTGATCACGGCGCCGAGAGCCGCGATGCCGACGACCACGGGCCGGACCTTCGCGGCGGACTCCTGGAACCGCCAAGCGAGCCCGGCGCTGAGCAGCCCCAGCGCCGCGTTGCCGACGTCGTTGATGGAGCCGAACGCGTCGGCGCCGAGGTAGAACACGATGAGACACAGGCAGGTCGCGAGGCCGACGATCCCGTGAACGATCGCCGGCCGGCGCAGTCTGTCCGTCACCATCGTTGCCCCCAACCCGTGAACCGAGAGTGCTCCCGGGAGACGTCGGCCGGCAACTGCCCGGTGTCAGCGCAGTGGTCGGCTCCCGAAGAGCCGGTTGAGCTCGGCTTGCGGGATCTGGTCGGCGGCGAAGGTGATCGTGCCCTTCGTGGCCAGCTCCTCGGCGCTGCGGCGGATGAAGCCGAGTGCGGCGCGGGCGATACTGCCGCCGAGGCTGATCCGGGTGACGCCGGCGGACTGCAGGTCGGCGACGGTCAGGGTCGACGTACCGAGGCCGACGACGACGTTGAGCGGGCCGTCGATCTCCGTCACCAAGGTGCGGATCGTGTCCAGATCGTTCACGCCGGGCACGTAGAGGCAGTCGGCACCAGCCGCGCGGAAGCGGTTGGCGCGCTCGATCGAGTCGGTCAAGGAGCTCGGCGTGCGCAGCAACTGTCCGTCGGTCCGGGCCGTGAGCACGAAGTCCGCGCCGGCCGCCTCGCGGGCCGCGACGATGAGGTCCACGGCGAGCTCCGCGTCGTACAACTCGCGTCCGTCGTAGTCCTCGATGTTCCCGCCGGCCAGCCCCGCCTCGCGGGCGAGCGCGATCGTCTCGGCGACCCGCGAAGGCTCGGCGCCGTACCCGTCCTCGAGATCCCCGTTCACCGGTACGGCGCTCGCCGCCGCGATCTCGCGGATCCGCTCGAACATGACCTCGCGGGACACCGACGGCGCCCCGTCAGGCAGCGTGTGATCGCCCTTGGCGAGCGAGAATGCGATCCCGGCGCTCGTGGTCGCGATCGCCGGGAAGCCGGCCTCGGCAAGGATCACCGCGGACCCGGCATCCCAGGCATTCGGCATCACGAAGAACTCGGTGTGCAGCTCACGGAAGGTCATGACCGCGATCCTGCCAGACCGACGCTTCGGCACCGGCCGAAGTCCGGCCCGCGGGTCTGGACTACTCGATGTGTGACGCGGCGGCTTCGTCGAGGAGCCACAGCGTGCGGTTGCGGCCCTTGGGCGCCGAGGCAGGAAGGGTGCTGGTTTCTTTCAGGGCATCGGCCACCGCATCGGCCTTGTCTTCGCCGGAGACGACGAACCAGACCTCGCGGGAGCGGTTCAGGGCCGGGAGCGTGAGCGTGACCCGGGTCGGCGGGGGCTTGGGGGAGTCGTGCACCGCGACCGCCGACACGTCGGTGACGGCGAGCTGCGGGTAGCCCGGGAACAACGACGCCACGTGCCCGTCCGGCCCGACACCGAGCATCAGTACGTCGAACGCCGGTACGGCGCGACCTTTGACGTCGCTCAACGCCGAGATGGTGGCGGCGAGTTCGGTGGCGTACGCCTCGGCGGCTGCCTCGGGCGATTGCCCGGTATCGGCGGGCATGGGGTGCACACGAGCCGGGTCGACGTCCACGTGGGCGAGGAGGGCGTCGCGAGCCTGGGTCTCGTTGCGCTCGGGGTCGCCGGGCGGCAGGAACCGCTCGTCACCCCACCAGAACTCGACCCGCTGCCAGTCGATGCTCGCGCCGGCCGGCCACTCGGCGACGGCGCGGTGCACCGCGGCCGCGACGCGACCGCCGGTCAGCACCACCTGCGCGACCCTGCCGTTGCTCTGGGCATCGACCAGCGCGGTCACGAACCGCGCCGCAACCGCGTGCGCCAACGCCGTGGCGTCGCGGTGGATCAACAGCTCCGGGTCGACCACCCGGCTGGAAGCGGATGCATCAGTCATGAGGGCCCCGCCACTGCCTTGCCCGCCGCCGCCTTCTTCGCAGCGGTCTTCTTGGTCGCGGTCTTCTTGGCAGCAGTCTTCCGCCCAGCGGCGTTCTTCGCCGCCGCGGCCTTCTTCGCGGCAGCCGACTTCCGCGGAGCGGCCGTCTTCTTGGCCGGGGCCGTCGTCGCACCCGCGGTGTGGGCAGCGGCCTTGGAGACCGCCGCCTGCACCGAGCGCCGGTCGGCCGCATCGACCTTCTTCTCGGCTTCGGGCATCGTCTCCCGCTTGACCATGCACGCCAGCGTCTTCGCGTACACGTCGTCCGGGTCGAGTCGCCGCAGCTCCTCGCTCAACAGCTCGGACGTCGTACGGCGCTTCAACGCCACCGGCCGATCCGGCTGCCCGGGGATGCTGAACGTCGCCACCGCGCCATCCGGCCGCGTCAGCGCGATCGGCCCCGACGGCGTGAACATGCGAACGGCGGTCACCCCCGGGCCGCGCGAGTTCCGCTGCTCGACCGGGACGCCGAGCCGGCACTGCAGCCACGCGGCCATCAGGTCCGCACTCGGGTTGCCCTTCGCCGACACTACCTCCGCACCCGTCACCTTGGTCGGGTACTGATCCAGGGCAGCCGCCATCAGCGCCCGCCACGGCGTCAGCCGGGTCCACGCGAAGTCCGTGTCCCCAGGCTCGTAGCCCTCGGCCCGCGCGGTGAAGTCGAGCGACGCCCGCCGGGTCGTGGCCGCATCGGTCACCCGCCGCCGGCCCAGGCGGCCGAGCGGGTCGTCTGCCGGAGCCTTCGGGCCGCCGCCCGGCCACCAGACGATGACAGGGGAGTCGGGCAGCAGGAGCGGCGTGACCACGGACTCCGGCACCTTGGCCAGCTCACCGTGCAGCCGGAGCAGCACGGCCTCACCCGGAATGCCTTCGCCCACCCGCACCTCGGCGTCCAGGCCGGAGGCACCGCGGCCCGGCCGCAGGATCGCGACCAGGACCCGGGAGGGGTGTTCGCGACCGGCCTCGTTCGCGGCCTTCATCGCGTCGTGGTGCGACGCCTCGTCGACGACCACCACGATCGTGCCGACCATGCCCATGGCCGGGGAGCCCGCGTTCCGGCGGGCCTTCAGCAGCGCCGAGGCGATCTCGCTCGAGGTCGTGTCGGTGAGGTCGATGATCATGGCCGCCTCCAAGCGCGTCCGTCGCGGGCGAGCATCTCGTGCGCGGAGTCCGGGCCCCAGCCGCCCGACCCGTATTGCTCCGGTTTGCCGTGCTCGGCCCAGTAGTTGATCACCGGGTCGAGAATCTTCCAGCCCAGCTCGACCTCGGTGTGCTGCGGGAACAGCGGCGGGTCGCCGAGCAGGACGTCGAGGATGAGCCGCTCGTACGCCTCGGGCGAGGACTCCGTGAACGAACCGCCGTACTGGAAGTCCATGTTCACGTCGCGGATCTCCATCGCGGTCCCGGGCACCTTCGCGCCGAAGCGCATGGTGATGCCCTCGTCCGGCTGGATCCGCAGGACCAGGGCGTTCTGACCGAGTTCTTCGGTCTCGGTCTTGGCGAACGGCAGGTGCGGCGCCCGCTTGAACATCACCGCGACCTCGGTGACCCGGCGGCCCAGCCGCTTCCCGGTCCGCAGGTAGAACGGAACCCCTGCCCACCGGCGGGTGTCCACGTCGACCCGCAGCGCCGCGAAGGTCTCCGTCGCGGAGGACGCGGGGATGCCGTCCTCCTGCAGGTAGCCCTTCACCTTCACGCCGCCGGCCCAGCCGGCCGCGTACTGACCGCGAGCCGAGTGCAGGTCGAGGCGCTCCGGCAGTTGCACCGCGGCGAGCACCTTCTTCTTCTCCTGGCGCAGCGACCAGGCGTCGAAGCTGACCGGCTCCTCCATCGCGACCAGCGCGAGCAGTTGGAGCAGGTGGTTCTGGATCACGTCCCGGGCCGCGCCGATGCCGTCGTAGTATCCGGCCCGGCCGCCGATGCCGATGTCCTCGGCCATGGTGATCTGGACGTGGTCGACGTAGTGACTGTTCCAGACCGGTTCGAACATCGCGTTGGCGAATCGCAGTGCCAGCATGTTCTGGACCGTTTCCTTGCCGAGGTAGTGGTCGATCCGGAACACCGACTCCGGCGGGAACACCGACTCGACCACGCGGTTCAGCTCGCGCGCACTCTTCAGGTCGTGGCCGAACGGCTTCTCGATCACCACCCGCCGCCACGAACCGGGCACCTCGTCGGTCAGCCCGTGCTCGGACAGTTGCCGCACGACCTCCGGGAACAGCCCCGGCGGGATGGACAGGTAGAACGCGTGGTTGCCACCGGTCCCGCGGGTGATGTCCAGCTCGTCCACGGTCTCCCGCAGCCGCTTGAACGCCTCGTCGTCGGTCAGGTCACCCGGGACGAACCGGAAGCCCTCGGCAAGCTGCTGCCAGACCTCCTCGCGGAACGGAGTCCGCGCGTGCTCCTTCACCGAGTCGTGCACGATCTGGGCGAAGTCCTGGTTGGTGTAGTCGCGGCGGGCGAACCCGACCAGGGCGAAGCCGGGCGGCAGTAGCCCCCGGTTCGCCAGGTCGTAGACCGCCGGCATCAGCTTCTTGCGGGCCAGGTCGCCGGTGACTCCGAAGATCACCAGGCTGCACGGCCCGGCGATCCGCGGTAGCCGCCGGTCCTGCGGATCCCGCAGCGGGTTCACCGGGCCGGCCGGCCCGTCATCGAGCTCAGCGGTCATCAGCCGCTTCCCTCCGAGGTGTCTAGTTGCCGAACAGGGACAGGAGCTGTTGTACGCCGGTCGCCGGGTCCGTCAGGTGCAGACGAAGTACCGGACGGCCGCGGTCGGCCAGAACGTTCGCGTCACCGGCCGCCTGGGCCGAGATCAGCGTGCCGAACGTGAACGGACGGTCGGGGATCTCCACGTCCGCCGGGTGCGCCGAGGTGATCTGCAGGAACACGCCCTCCGGGTGGCCACCCTTGTGGTACTGGCCGGTCGAGTGCAGGAACCGCGGACCCCAGCCGAAGGTCACCGGACGGCCCGTGCGGGTCGCCAATGCCGGGCGAATCGCGGCCAGATAGCCGTCGCGATCGGAGTCCAGGTACGCCATGACGGCAAGGTAGCCCTTGGCATCGAGCTTGCCCAGCAGCGCGTCGACCGCGCCTTCCAGCGAGTCCACACCGTCCAGCAGGCCCTCGGAACCACGAACCTCGACGGCGCCCTCGGTGAACGCCGCCGCCTCCGGCTCGGGCTGTGCGTCGAGCAGGCCGCGCGCCGCCTTCTTCGCGCTCTCGACATCGGGCTGGTCGAACGGGTTGATGCCCAGCAGGTAGCCGGCCACCGCCGTCGCCATCTCCCAGAGCAGGAACTGCCCACCGAGCGTGCCCGCGGTCAGCGCCGTCGGCACCCCGCTCGTCGCCTTCTCCGCGAGCAGCGCGTTGGTCAGGTCCGCGGCCTCGCTGCGCAGCTCCGGAGCGCCGACCTCGACCGCGACCGGCAGGACGCCGGTGCCGTTCTTGCCGGTGCTCTCGGCGATCAGCTGCTCCGCCCAGTCCGGGAAGCCGACGATGTCCGAGCCGTCGGCCGTGATGATCGCCTTGTCCCGCCCGGCGCTGGCCGCGAGCACGGCGCCCAGCCACAGGGCCGGGTTGTCCGTGGAATCGGCCTGGAGCTCGGGAGCCGCCTCGGCGGCCTGATCGAGCAGCTCGGCGATGTCCGCACCGGCCAGGCCGGACGGCACCAGCCCGAACGCGGTCAGCGCGCTGTACCGGCCGCCGATGTTCGGGTCGGCCAGGAAGGTCTTGCGGTAACCCTCGTCGGCCGACAACTTCTCGAACGGCGAACCCGGGTCCGTCACCACGACGACCCGGGACGCAGCGTCGATGCCCGCGTCCGTGAACGCCTTGACGAACGTCCGCCGGTGGCTGTCCGTCTCGACCGTCCCGCCGGACTTGCTGGACACCACGATGACGGTCTTCGACAGGTCGCCGGCCAGCGCACGCCCGACCACACTCGGGTCGGTCGAGTCCAGGACGACCAGCTCGACACCGGCTGTCCGGGTGATCACCTCGGGGGCCAGCGACGAACCGCCCATGCCGGACAGCACGATCCGGTCCAGACCCTCGGACCGCAGGTCCGCCTGCAGCGCCTCGATCTCGGCCAGTAGCGGGCGGGAGGTCTCGTGCAGGTCGACCCAGCCGAGCCGGATCGAGGCCTCGGACTCGGCCTCCGGGCCCCAGATCGTCGCGTCCTTCGCGGCGATCCGGGATGCGATCTTCTCGGCGACCAGTTTGCCGACGACCTCGGCCCAGTCGCCGTTCTGCGTCCTGACCGACGGAGCGCTCACTTGGCGGCCGCCTTCAGCGCCGCGGTGACGGTGTCCTGCAGGTCCGACCAGGACGCGTCGAACTTGGCCACGCCTTCGTCCTCGAGCACCTGGACGACCTCGTCGTACGAGATGCCCAGCTTCTCCAGGTCGTCGATCACCTTGCGGTCGGCCGCGTAGTCGCCGCGGACCGTGTCGCCGGAGAACTCGCTGTGCTCCTCGACCGCCTTGATGGTTGCCTCAGGCATCGTGTTGACGACACCGCTGGTGACCAGGTTGTCGACGTACAGGGTCGGGGAGTACGACGGGTCCTTGGTGCCGGTGGACGCCCACAGCGGACGCTGCGGCTTCGCGCCGGCGGTCTCGATCTCGCGCCAGCGGTCGCTTTCGAAGATCTCCTCGTACGCCTCGAACGCGAGCCGGGCGTTGGCGATCGCGGCCTTGCCCTTCAGGGCCAACGCCTCGTCGGTGCCGATGGCGTCCAGCCGCTTGTCCACCTCGGTGTCGACCCGGCTGACGAAGAACGACGCCACGCTGGCCAGCTTGGTCACGTCGTGGCCGTTCTCGATCGCCTGCTCCAGGCCGGTCAGGAACGCGTCCACGACCGCCTTGTAGCGGTCGAGGGAGAAGATCAGCGTCACGTTCACGCTGATCCCGGCGGCCAGCGTCGCGGTGATCGCGGGCAGTCCCTCCTTGGTGGCCGGGATCTTGACGAAGATGTTCTCCCGGCCGACGGCCTCCCACAGTTCCTTGGCCTGCCGGATCGTCTTCTCGGTGTCGTGCGCCAGCGTCGGCTCGACCTCGATCGAGACCCGGCCGTCCTGGCCCTCGCTGTCGTCGTACGCCGGCTTGAACACATCGGCGGCGTCGCGGACGTCCTCGGTCGTGATCACCCGGATCGCCTCGTCGGTGGAGATGCCCTGCGCTGCCAGCCGGGAGACCTTCTCGGCGTACGCGTCGGCGTCCGAGATGGCCTTGGCGAAGATGGTCGGGTTCGTGGTCACGCCGACCACGTGCTTGTCCTGGATCAGGGCGGCCAGGCTGCCGCTGGTCAGTCGTTCGCGGGAGAGGTCGTCGAGCCAGATGGAGACACCCGCGTCGGTGAGTGCTTTCAAGCGATCGTTCATGTCCGGAGCCTTCCGAATCTTCTGTTGTGGGTGTCGTCAGTTGCCGGCGTCGGCGGGTCCGACCGGCCCGGCGGCGGCTCGCTTGGGCGGCACGCCCGGACCGCTGATCTCGGCGGCCGCGGCGATGCTGTCCTTGGCTGCCTGTACGACGGCGCCGGCGGTGATGCCGAACTCGTCGTACAGCGTCTGGTAGGCGGCGGACGCGCCGTAGTGCTCCAGGCTGACCGTGCGGCCGGCGTCGCCGACGATGTCGTGCCAGCACTGGGCGATGCCGGCCTCCACCGACACCCGGGCCCGGACCGCCGCCGGGATCACAGACTCGCGGTACCCATCGTCCTGCTCGTCGAACCACTCGCGGGAGACCATCGAGACCACCCGCGCCTTGATGCCCTCGGCCGCCAGCGTGTCGCGGGCCTCGACGGCCAGCTGCAGCTCGGAGCCAGTCCCGATCAGGACCACGTCCGGCGTGCCGTCGGTGTCGAGCAGCGTGTAGCCGCCCTTCTTCACGTTCTCCGTGGTGGCGAAGCCGTCGGTGCCACGGGGGAACGTCGGCACGTTCTGCCGGGTCAGCGCCAGGCCGGCCGGGCGGTCGGTGTGCTCGAGGATCACGGCCCACGCGGCCGCCGTCTCGTTCGCGTCACCGGGCCGTACGACGTCCAGGCCGGGGATCGCCCGCAGCGCGGCCAGGTGCTCGACCGGCTGGTGGGTCGGGCCGTCCTCACCGAGGCCGATCGAGTCGTGCGTCCACACGTAGGTGACCGGCAGCTTCATCAGCGCGGCCAGCCGGACGGCCGGTCGCATGTAGTCGCTGAAGACCAGGAACGTGCCGCCGTACGGGCGGGTCAGTCCGTGCAGGGTGATGCCGTTCAGCACCGAGCCCATGGCGTGCTCGCGGATGCCGAAGTGCAGCACCCGGCCGTACTCGTTGCCCTGGAACTCCTTGGTGGCGTGCTCGGGCGGGATGAACGACGGCTCGCCCTTCGGGGTGGTGTTGTTCGAGCCGGCCAGGTCGGCCGAACCGCCCCACAGCTCGGGCAGCTCCGGCGACAGCTTGGTGAGCACGTCACCGGACGCGGCGCGGGTGGCAACGCCCTTGGCGTCGGCGTCCCAGCTCGGCAGCGCGTCCTTCCAGCCGGCCGGCAGCTCACGCTTCCGCAGCCGGTCGAGCAGTGCCGCGCGCTCCGGGGTGGCCGTGCGCCAGGCGTCGTACTTCACGTCCCAGTCGTCCTGCAGCGCCTTGCCGCGGTCGAGCGCCTTGCGGGTGTAGGCGATCACGTCGTCGGCGACCTGGAAGGTCTGCTCCGGGTCCCACCCGAGCACCTTCTTGGTGGCCGCGACCTCGTCCGCGCCGAGGGCCGAGCCGTGGATCTTCCCGGTGTTCTGCTTGGTCGGGGCCGGCCAGCCGATGATCGTGTGCAACCGGATGAAGCTCGGCTTGTCGGTGACCGCGTTGGCCGCCTCGAGCGCGTCGTACAGGGCCTGCACGTTCTCCTCGTAGCCGGTGCCGCCATTGGTCCAGTCCACGTCCTGCACGTGCCAGCCGTACGCCGCGTAGCGGGCCGCCACGTCCTCGGAGAACGCGATGTTGGTGTCGTCCTCGATCGAGATCTTGTTGGCGTCGTAGATCACCGTCAGGTTGCCGAGCTGCTGGTGACCGGCCAGCGAGGACGCCTCACCGGAGACGCCTTCCTCAAGGTCACCGTCCGAGGCGATCACGTAGATGTGGTGGTCGAACACGCCCGCGCCGCGGGCCGCCTCCGGCTCCAGCAGGCCGCGCTCGCGGCGGGCCGCCATCGCCATGCCGACCGCGTTGCCGACGCCCTGGCCGAGCGGGCCGGTCGTGGTCTCGACGCCGGGGGTGTGGGAGTACTCCGGGTGGCCCGGGGTCTTGCTGCCCCAGGTCCGGAGCGACTTCAGGTCATCCAGCTCGAGGCCGAAGCCGGCCAGGTACAGCTGGATGTACAGGGTGAGGCTGGAGTGACCGGCCGAGAGCACGAACCGGTCGCGACCAGCCCAGTGCGGGTCGGCGGGGTTGTGCCGCATCACCTTCTGGAACAGCAGATACGCCGCCGGTGCCAGGCTCATCGCCGTACCGGGGTGGCCGTTGCCGACCTTCTCGACCGCGTCCATCGCGAGCACCCGCACGGTGTCGACCGCGCGCTGGTCGAGCTCGGTCCATTCAAGCTTGGGGCTGGTCTTCTCCGTCACGCCGGCGGCGCTCCTCTCGATGGCTGCGAAACACGTCCGGTCAGCGTCGAGGGGATCGCTCCTCGACCTACCGGCCGGTCACGATCGCGCCCCCGCGCGTCACCGTGAGCGAGCCTACTCGCCTAGGCGTCCGGCGCCTTCCATAGACTCCGAACCCGGCCGGTGTGGTGCTTGTTCCCAACGTCTGCCAGGTCACACCGATGACTCGCCCAGGGGGGTGGCGAGTCCCTCCTACGGGCAGTCGTAGACTGTCGAATCGTCAGCGCCGGACCTCCGGCGTCAACCCACTGAGTTCGAGGTGTTCGTGACGGCCGTCGACCCGCGTCCAGCCGCGACGACGTCGTACCCGACGCCGCTGGTGGACGCTCCTGCTGTGGTGAGTCCGTCGGTGCGCGACGTGGTGAAGACGTACGTCGGTCTGACCAAGCCTCGCATCATCGAACTGCTCCTGATCACGACCGTGCCGGTGATGTTCCTGGCCGCCGGGGGAGTGCCCGGTCTGGAAGTCGTCGCGGCCACCCTGGTCGGCGGCATCCTCGCCTCCGGCAGCGCCAACACGATCAACTGCGTGCTCGACCGGGACATCGACGAGCAGATGCGCCGGACCCGGCGCCGGCCGCTGCCGCGGCACGCGGTCAGCCCGCGCTCGGCGACGGTCTTCGGCATCGTGCTCGGCGTCCTGGCCACGCTCGAGCTCGGGTTCTTCGTCAACTGGCTGTCGTCCGGCCTGGCACTCGCGGCGAATCTCTTCTACGTGTTCGGCTACACGATGGTGCTCAAGCGCCGGACCGTGCAGAACATCGTCTGGGGCGGCATCGCGGGCTGCTTCCCGACCCTGATCGGCTGGACCGCGGTTACCAACGAGCTCGCCTGGACCCCGGTCGTGCTGTTCCTCGTGGTGTTCTTCTGGACGCCGCCGCACACCTGGTCGCTGGCGATGCGCTACCGCGAGGACTACGCATCGGTCGACGTACCGATGCTGCCTGTAGTCGCGACCCCTGTCGCGACCGCCCGGCAGATCACGGCGTACTCGGTGATCATGGTGATCACGTCGATCGCGCTCTGGCCCGTCGCGGACACCGGATTCGTCTACCCGCTGGCCGCGATCGCGCTCGGTGTGGTGTTCCTGCGCGAGGCCCGCGCGTTGTTGCTCCGGGCCCACACCGGCGCCGAAGGAGCCGCACTGCGGCCGATGCGGTTGTTCCACTTCTCCAACATCTACCTGGCCTTGCTCTTCATCGCCGCAGCCGTCGATCCCCTGCTGCACTGAGCAGGACGACTCCGGTACGCCTGGCGCCGGCTGCTCGAAAGGGCAGGGGTGGTTGCTTCAGGCATCGAATTGCGGTGCACTGAGGGTGGAGTCGCGGCGACACTGCGTTGTTCGTAGGGGGTTTGCGGCGCGTGTGTGGTCGGCTGCGTGGAGTCCTCCCGTTGACCTCACCGTTATCTGATGTTCCGATAGGGCCGTCTGTGGAGGGGGTTCCACGCCTGGGGGGACACAGATGAAGGGGAAGACATGGGGGTTCGAACACGCATTGCAGCAGTCGCGGCACTGGCACTCGCCGGGTCCGTGCTGGTGGCCGGGCAGGCCGACGCCGGTGGCTCACACAGCAGTTTGAAGCCGGTGGTAACGGGTCTCGACGGTCCGCGGGGAGTGTCGACGTTTGGGCACAGCGTCATCTACAGCGTCACCGACGGTTCGGTGTACGCGACCTACGGCAAGAAGACCGTCAAGCTCGGCCAGGTGCCGGGCGGCTTCGCACCGGCGATCGACACGAGCAAGCGGGGCGTGACGTACGCCCTGACCGGCGGTGGTGGCCCGGAGGGTGACACCCCACCGGGCGGCGCGACCCTGTTCCGGCTCCGCGGGCCCGGCAAGTCGCCGGTCGTCGTGGCCGACATCGGGAAGTATCAGGCCACCGATCCGGACCCGTACAACCAGGCCGACTCGCCGACCGAGTCCAACCCGTTCGGTGTCGCGGCGCTCAACGACGGCACCGTCCTGGTGTCCGATGCGGCGAACAACGATCTGCTCCGGGTCTGGCCGAACGGCAAGACGAAGACGGTCGCACGGTTGAAGCCACGCACGGTGAAGGTGCCTGCTGGTCTCGGGCCGGACGCACCGCCGGCCGGAACGCCGTTCGTGGCCGAGGCCGTGGCGACGTCGGTGACGGTCGGATCCGACGGCTACTGGTACGTCGGTGAGCTCCGCGGCTTCCCCGCCACACCCGGGACCTCGGAGATCTGGCGGATCAAGCCGGGTTCGATCGGCGCGGTCTGTGACCCGGTCAAGCCGAACAGGGGCAACTGCCAGCGGTACGCCGACGGCTACACGTCGATCGTCGACTTGGCCGGCGGCCCGCACGGCACGCTCGCGGTAGTGGAGCTGGCGCGAGACAGCTGGCTCGCTTTCGAGTCCGGCGGCTCGACGATCGGCGCTCTGTTCCTGCAGTACCCGGGCAAGCACCACAAGGCCGGGTTCAAGCGGGAACTGGTCCGCGGCCAGCTGAACCTGCCAGGCGGCGCGGCCTTCAACCGATGGGGCGGCCTTTACGTCTCCGCACCGGTCTTCGGGCCTGGAGCCGTCTACAAGGTGAAGTACTGATGTGAGTGGTGCGCCCGCGGCGTGAGCTACGTCGCGGGCGTGCCGCGTTCGGCGTACACGGCCGTGACGAGGGCGATGAGCAGTCCGGCGAAGAACATGTGGACGAGCACCAGGCCCCACGGGAGGCCGGTGAAGTACTGCGTGAAGCCGACGGCGCCCTGGAGTAGTTCCATCGCGAGCAGCCAGGCGGCCAGCTTGCGCAGCGTTCTCGAGGTCGCCGTCACGCGGGTGGCGATCACCAGTGCGATCGTGATTCCGAGCAGGCCGAACACGACGTCGGCGTGCAGCTGGCTGATCAGCTCCTCGTTGAACCCGTTCCGCCCGGTGTCGGGGTCACCCGAGTGCGGACCCGCGCCGGTGACCAAGGTGCCGAGGGCAACGGTCAGCCAGACCGCCACGACACAGGCGGTCGCGAGGGCGCGGACCACCGGGGGAGTGTGCGGGTAGGGACTGGTTCGGGACCGGCGCACCATCGACACCGTCAGGGTGATGATCACCAGCGAGACCAGGAAGTGCGCGGACACGATCCAAGGATTCAGCCCGGTCAGCACGCTGATGCCGCCGATCACGGCCTGCAACGGGACGCCGAGCGCGGCCGCCGTGGCGAGCCGGCGCAGGTCCCGGCGGATCGGGCGGTACCGCATCACCACGAGCCACGTGCAGATCGCGATCACCGCGACCACGAACCCGAGCATCCGGTTGCCGAACTCGATCGCGCCGTGGATGCCGAGCGCGCTGTGCGGCACGTACGACTGGTCGGTGCACTGCGGCCAGGTGGGGCAGCCGAGGCCGGAGCCGGTCAACCGGACCAGACCACCGGTCACCACGATGCCGATGTTCGCCGCCACCGACGCCCAGCCCCAGCGCCGGACGACGTCCAGGCTCGGTTCGGGAACCAGTCGCCAGAATCCGCTGACTGGCTCGGCCTCTTGGGGCGGCGTCTCCGTGCTCATCACCGGCACACTCTAAAGGTCAGTCCCATCGGAAGGTTCGGGAGACCAGGTAACCCAGCACCCCGGCCCAGAGCGCGAGCGACAGCGCCGCAGCCCATGGGATCACACCTTCGACGGTCGAGTTCGCCAGCCCGTTGGCCAGGGCGGCACTCGGCAACAGACGTACGACGCCCTGCATGCCGGCCGGATACTCGTCGACCGGCGTGAAGATCGCGCCACCCACCAGCAACAGCAGGTACAGCAGGTTCGCCGCGGCCAGCGTGGCTTCGGCGCGCAGTACGCCGGCCATCAGCAGCCCGAGTGACGCGAAGGCCGCCGTACCGCACAGAACCGTCAGGATCACACCGAACACGGCGTCGAACCCGCCCGTCGGGTTCCAGCCGAGGGCGAAGCCGGTCCCGATCAGTACGGCGAGCTGGATCGCCTCGACCACCAGGACCGCGCCGATCTTCCCGGCCAGCAGACCGGTGCGGGACAGCGGGGAGGCGCCCAGCCGCTTGATCACGCCGTACCGCCGCTCGAAGCCGGTGCCGATCGCCAGTGAGGTGAAGGACGTCGAGAGCACCGCCAGCGCGAGCACCCGCGGCACCGCCTGGTCGATGGCCGGACCGTCGCCGAGCGGGAGTCGGTCACCGAGTTCGGTGCCGCCCAGCAGCAGGAGCAGGCCCAGCGGGATCACCAGGGCCAGCAACAACTGCTCGCCGTTGCGGATGAGCAGCTTGAACTCCATCCGCGCGTGCGCGAGCACCTTGCGGGGCCACGGAGCACCGCCCGGCCGCGGGGCGTAGGTCGCGGCGGTGCTCATGAGCCCTCCCGCTTCGGTGCCGTCAGCTCGAGGAAGACATCCTCGAGCGACTTCGTGTGATGTTCGGTGAGTGAGTCCGGCGTGCCGGACGCGATCACCTTGCCCGCGGACACGACGTGGACCTGGTCCGACAACTGCTCGGCCTCGTCCATCGCATGCGTCGTGAGTACGACGGTCACGCCGTCGTCCCGCAGATCGCGGATCAACTGCCAGATCTCGCGCCGTCCGTGCGGGTCCAGCCCGGTGGTCGGCTCGTCCAGGAACGCGATCTCCGGCCGCCCGACGATCGCGAGCGCGAGCGACAGCCGCTGCTTCTGCCCACCCGACAACCGCCGGTACGGCGTCCGCCCGCAGCTGCCCAGGTCGAGTCGCTCGGCCAGCGCGGGGATGTCCAGTGGATGGGTGTGCAGGGTGGCGACGTACCGGAGCATCTCGAGCGCGCGGACGCCGGACCAGGCGCCGCCCTCCTGGAGCATCACGCCGATCCGCGGCGTCAGCTCGTCGTGGTCGGCGATCGGATCCAGCCCGAGCACCCGGACGCGGCCGGAACTCGGCCGCCGGAAACCCTCACAGCTCTCGACGGTCGTGGTCTTGCCGGCGCCGTTGGGGCCGAGCACTGACGTCACCGTGCCGCCGGTTACGGTGAGACTGAGACCGTCGACCGCGGCCTTCTCGCCGTACCGCACGACGAGGTTGTCGATCTCCACCGCAACAGGCACGGAAGCAGTCTAGGACTGGGCTATCGCGCCTTCGGCCCGGGTTGGGGTAGTGGCGAGCGGCGTGACGCTGGTCACGGGAGGGCTCCGTCGCCTGCGGCGGGGAGCGAACCGGTTAGGTGAGCCTTATTTGAAGGGTCCGGGGAATTACGCGACACTGATGTTGTGAAAACTCCCGCGACCAATCCTGCGACGGGTGGCCCAGCGCCCTCCGGCGCCGGTGCTGTTGCCGGTGTCATGCGGGACGAGTCCACCCGGGACCGGGTCGCCCGCTCGATCCTGACCCACGGTCCGTCCAGCGCCGCGGTGCTCGCCGAGCGCCTGGAGCTGACCCCGGCGGCAGTCCGCCGGCACCTCGACCACCTGCTCGACGAGGGCCTGGTCGAATCCCGCGAGGAGCGTGTCTACGGCCCGCGTGGCCGCGGTCGCCCCGCGAAGGTCTTCGTGCTGACCGACACCGGCCGGCACGCGTTCCACCAGGCGTACGACGACCTGGCGGCCACCGCGATGCGGTTCATCGCCGAAGCCGGCGGTGAGCAGGCGGTCGCGGAGTTCGCCCGGCGCCGGGTCGCCGAGGTGGAGCAGAAATACCGCGAGCTGGTCGACGCCGCTCCGGAGAGTGACAAGACCGAGGCGCTGGCCCGGGCGCTGACAGCGGACGGGTACGCCGCCTCCACGGCGGAGGCCGGGCACGGCGCCCAGCTCTGCCAGCACCACTGCCCGGTCGCGCACGTGGCCGAGCAGTTCCCCCAGTTGTGCGAGGCCGAGACCGAGGTGTTCTCCCGGTTGCTCGGCAAGCACGTCCAGAGATTGGCCACCATCGCCCACGGCGACGGTGTCTGCACCACACATATCCCCGGCCCCCAGCCGGCTACTGCCCCTGTATCCGACGGCGAATCTGCGAGGACTGCACGATGACGCAAACCGCTCACCCTGAGCTCGAAGGGCTCGGCACGTACAAGTTCGGCTGGTCCGACAGTGACGCCGCCGGTTCCGTCGCGAAGCGGGGCCTCAGTACGGACGTGGTGCGGGGCATCTCGACGCTGAAGAACGAGCCGGAGTGGATGCTGGACCTGCGGCTGAAGGGCCTGAAGCTCTTCGACCGCAAGCCGATGCCGTCGTGGGGTGCCGACCTGTCCGGGATCGACTTCGACAACATCAAGTACTTCGTCCGCTCCACGGAGAAGCAGGCCACCAGCTGGGAAGAGCTGCCCGAGGACATCAAGAACACCTACGACAGGCTCGGCATCCCCGAGGCGGAGAAGCAGCGCCTGGTCGCCGGTGTCGCGGCGCAGTACGAGTCCGAGGTCGTCTACCACCAGATCCGCGAGGACCTGGAAGCCCAGGGCGTCATCTTCCTGGACACCGACACCGGCCTGCGCGAGCACCCGGAGATCTTCAAGGAGTACTTCGGCTCGGTCATCCCGGTCGGCGACAACAAGTTCGCCTCGCTGAACACGGCGGTCTGGTCCGGCGGCTCGTTCATCTACGTGCCCAAGGGCGTCAAGGTGGACATCCCGCTGCAGGCCTACTTCCGGATCAACACCGAGAACATGGGCCAGTTCGAGCGGACCCTGATCATCGTCGACGAGGACGCCTACGTGCACTACGTCGAGGGCTGTACGGCGCCGATCTACAAGTCGGACTCGTTGCACTCGGCGGTGGTCGAGATCATCGTGAAGAAGGGCGCCCGCTGCCGCTACACGACGATCCAGAACTGGTCGAACAACGTCTACAACCTGGTCACCAAGCGCGCCACCTGCGAAGAGGGCGCGACGATGGAGTGGATCGACGGCAACATCGGCTCCAAGGTGACGATGAAGTACCCGGCCGTCTACCTGATGGGTGAGCACGCCAAGGGCGAGACCCTGTCGGTCGCGTTCGCGGGCGAGGGCCAGCACCAGGACGCCGGCTCCAAGATGGTGCACAACGCGCCGTACACGTCCAGCTCGATCATCTCGAAGTCGGTGGCCCGCGGCGGCGGCCGGACGTCGTACCGCGGCCTCGTCGAGGTCGCGCCGGGCAGCCACCACAGCAAGTCCACGGTGCGCTGTGACGCGCTGCTGATCGACACGATCAGCCGTTCGGACACCTACCCGTACGTCGACGTCCGCGAGGACGACGTGGCGATGGGGCACGAGGCGACCGTGTCCAAGGTCAGCGACGACCAGCTCTTCTACCTGATGAGCCGGGGCATGGCCGAGGACGAGGCGATGGCGATGATCGTCCGCGGCTTCATCGAGCCGATCGCCCGCGAGCTCCCGATGGAGTACGCGCTGGAACTCAACCGGCTCATCGAGCTGCAGATGGAAGGGGCCGTCGGCTGATGTCCGCCGCTGAAACCCTGGTCGCCACCGGCAACCGGGCGCACTCCCACGGGCCGGGCTCCCCGGTCCCGTTGCAGGCCCGCAGTGAGCGGCCGACGTCGTACGACGTGGCCGACTTCGCGGTGCCGAACGGTCGCGAGGAGGAGTGGCGCTTCACCCCGGTCAAGCAGCTCAAGGCACTGTTCGACGACGCGGCCGGCAGCGAGACCCCGAAGATCGACGCGAGCGGACCCGAGGGCGTCGTGTTCGAGACGGTGGCCGCCGACTCGCTGCAGGTCGGCAAGCCGCAGGACCGGTCGGCCGCCATCGCCTGGAACCAGGCCGGCCAGGCGTTCGCGGTGCGGATCCCGGTCGAGGCCGAGCTGACCGAGCCGGTGCACGTGAACGTCGCGAGCCTCGGTGCGCGCGGCTTCACCCACCTGATCGTCGAAGCCGGCCGGCACAGCCGCGCGATCGTGATCATCGATCACACCGGCGCGGGTGAGCTCGGCAGCAACGTCGAGATCGTCACCGGCGACGGCGCCCAGCTGCGCGTGGTCAGCATCCAGCAGGGCGACCACGAGTCGATCCACCTGGCCCAGCACGACGCGCTGGTCGGCCGGGACGCGAAGCTCCACCACGTCGTCGTCACCCTCGGCGGCAAGATCGTCCGGATCGCCACCAACGTCCGGTACGCCGGGCCTGGCGGCGACGCGGAACTCCTCGGCGTGTACTTCGCCGAGTCGGGCCAGCACCACGAGAACCGGCTCTTCGTCGACCACGAGGCCGCCAACTGCAAGAGCAACGTGATCTACAAGGGCGCGCTGGCCGGTGACCACGCCCGCTCGGTGTGGATCGGCGACGTCCTGATCCGCGCCGCGGCCGAGGGCACCAACACCTTCGAGCTGAACCGGAACCTGGTCCTGACCGACGGCGCCCGCGCCGACTCGGTGCCGAACCTGGAGATCGAGACCGGTGAGATCGAGGGCGCCGGCCACGCGTCGGCGACCGGCCGGTTCGACGACGAGCAGCTGTTCTACCTGCAGGCCCGCGGCATCCCCGAGGACGCGGCCCGGCGGCTGGTGGTGTCCGGCTTCTTCAACGACATCATCGGCAAGATCGGCGTTCCCGAGGTCACCGAGCACCTGCACGACGTGATCGAGGAGAAGCTGGCGCGGGCCGCGGAGTTGAGCGCATCGGCCGAGGCGGTCGTCGGGCAGTGAGCGACAGCTTCGAGCGCGCCTGCGCCGCCGCCGACGTACCGGATGAAGGAGTCATCCCGGTCGAGGTCGGCGGCGTCGAGGTCGCGGTGGTGAAGAGCGAGGGACAGTTCTTCGCGGTGCGGGACGAGTGCTCGCACGCGCAGATCCAGCTGTCCGAGGGCGATGTCGGCGAGTGCGAGATCGAATGCTGGCTGCACGGCTCCCGCTTCGACCTGCGCACCGGCGAGCCGACCAGCCTGCCGGCGTACGACCCAGTGCCGGTGTATCCGGTCCGGCTGGACGGCGACGACGTACTCGTCGACGTGAAGAACCCCCTGAACCAGGCATCCCTGTAAAGCGACGGAGATAGAAACCTCATGGCGACACTCGAGATCCGCGACCTGCACGTGTCGGTCGACACCGAGAGCGGCCCGAAGCAGATCCTGCGCGGCGTCAACCTGACCATCAGCGGTGGTCAGACGCACGCGATCATGGGCCCGAACGGTTCCGGCAAGTCCACGCTGGCGTACTCGATCGCCGGCCACCCGAAGTACAACATCACCAGCGGCACCGTCACCCTCGATGGCGAGGACGTCCTCGCCATGAAGGTCGACGAGCGCGCCCGGGCCGGCCTGTTCCTGGCGATGCAGTACCCGGTCGAGGTGCCGGGGGTGTCGGTGGCGAACTTCCTGCGGACGGCGAAGACCGCGATCGACGGCGAGGCGCCGAAGCTGCGCACCTGGGTCAAGGACGTCAACAAGGCGCTCGCCGACCTGGACATGGACGCCGACTTCGGTACCCGCAACGTCAACGAGGGCTTCTCCGGTGGTGAGAAGAAGCGGCACGAGATCGTCCAGCTCGAGCTGCTCGACCCGAAGATCGCGATCCTCGACGAGACCGACTCCGGCCTCGACATCGACGCGCTGAAGATCGTCTCCACCGGCGTCAACCGGTTCGCGGAGAAGGGTGACAAGGGTGTCCTGCTGATCACCCACTACACGCGGATCCTGCGCTACATCAAGCCGGACTTCGTGCACGTGTTCGTCGACGGCCGGGTCGCCGAAGAGGGCGGACCGGAGCTGGCCGAGGAGCTCGAGGCGAACGGCTACGAGCGGTTCCTGAAGGCAGGCGCGAAGTGACCACCGCCCGGACGTTCAGCAGTCCCCTGGACCTGCAGTCGGTCCGGGCGGACTTCCCGATCCTGTCCCGCGAGCTCGCGGGCGGTTTCCCGCTGGTCTACCTGGACTCGGCCAACTCGTCGCAGAAGCCGCGGCAGGTGGTGCAGGTGATGGAGGACCACTACCTCAAGCACAACGCGAACGTCGCCCGGGCGATGCACCAGCTCGGTGCTGAGGCGACCGCGGCGTACGAAGGTGGCCGGGACAAGGTCGCGGCCTTCATCGGCGCGCCGTCGCGGGACGAGATCGTGTTCACCAAGAACGCGTCCGAGGCACTCAACCTGGCCGCCCACACTCTCGGTGCCGGGCTGAAGCCGGGCGATGTCGTCGTCGTCTCCGAGATGGAGCACCACAGCAACATCGTCCCGTGGCAGCTCGCGTGCGAGCGGACCGGCGCGACGCTGAAGTGGTTCGGTGTCACCGAGGAGGGCCGGCTCGACCTCAGCAACATCGACGAGCTGCTCACTCCGCAGACCAAGGTCGTTGCACTGACCTGGGTGTCGAACGCGCTCGGCACGATCAACCCGATCACCGACATCGCCGCCAAGGCGCACGCGGTTGGCGCGACCGTGGTGGTGGACGCGTCGCAGGCGGTGCCGCAGTTCCCGGTCGACGTCTCGACGCTCGGCGCCGACCTGCTGGCCTTCACCGGCCACAAGGTCGTCGGCCCGACCGGCATCGGCGTGCTCTGGGGACGGTACGACCTGCTCGCCGCACTGCCGCCGTTCCTTGGTGGCGGTGAGATGATCGAGGTCGTGCGGATGACGGGTTCGACGTACGCCGCTCCGCCGGCCCGGTTCGAGGCCGGTACGCCGCCGATCGCGCAGGCGGTCGGACTCGGCGCGGCGGTCGACTACCTGTCCGGGATCGGGATGGACAAGATCGCGGCGCACGAGCACGCGATCGTCGAGTACGCGCTCGAGGGGCTGCAGACGGTCCCGGGCGTGACGATCCTCGGGCCGACCGACGCGGCCGACCACGGCGGCGCGATCAGCTTCGAGGTCGAGGGCGTTCATCCGCACGACGTGGCGACCGTGCTGGACACCCGCGGGATCGCGGTACGGGCCGGGCACCACTGTGCGCGGCCGGTGCACGAGCGGTTCGGCGTCCAGTCCTCGACGCGGGCGTCGTTCTACCTCTACACGACTCCGGAGGAGATCGAGGCGCTGGTCGACGGCCTCGGCTTCGTCCGCTCCTTCTTCAAGCGTGCTTGACATCAGATACAGCAAGGTGGCCTGACTTTCCATGCAGCTGGACGCGCTGTACCAGGAGATCATCCTGGACCACTACCGCAGCCCGCACCACGCGGGACTGGCGGACCCGTACGACGTGGAGGTGCACCACGTGAACCCGTCCTGCGGGGACGAGGTCACGCTCCGGGTCGAGCTCGACGGCGACACCGTGAAGGGTGTGACGCACCAGAGTGTCGGCTGTTCGATCAGCCAGGCGGCGACATCGGTGATGTCGGATCTCGTCATCGGCAAACCGGTCGCCGAGGGCATGGCGACGTACGAGAAGTTCCTCGAACTGATGCAGAGCCGGGGGAATGCCGAACCGGACGAAGAGGTTCTGGAGGACGGCGTCGCGTTCGCGGGCGTCGCGCAGTTCCCGGCCCGGATCAAGTGTGCGCTGCTGGGCTGGTCGGCCTGGCGGGACGCCACCGCCCAGGCCCTGGCCCGGAAAGAAGGAGTGAGCAATGCCTGACCAGACCGACGAGAAGATCGAGCTGCCCGAGGTCGACCTGGCCGCGGCGGCTCAGCCCGGCACGAGCCCAGCCGAGGTCGAGGACGTGACCGAGGCGTTGAAGGACGTCGTCGACCCCGAGCTCGGCATCAATGTGGTAGACCTCGGCCTGATCTACGGCATCACCGTCGACGACACCAGTACGGCGATCATCGACATGACGCTGACGTCCGCGGCCTGCCCGCTGACCGACGTGATCGAGGACCAGACCCGGATGGCGCTCGACGGTCTGGTGAACGACTTCCGGATCAACTGGGTCTGGATGCCGCCGTGGGGCCCGGAGAAGATCACTGACGACGGCCGCGACCAGCTCAGGGCGCTCGGCTTCAACGTGTGAGCCGCATCGTTGCGGTGGCGCCGGAGCGGCTGGACAGGTGGCTGGCCGGCTTCGGAGACCGCCACGGCGAGGTCTCGTACGACGTGACGCCGACGAGCGTCACGGTCTCCGCGAAAGACGGCTCGCTTGCGGTCGTGACCGTGCCGTTCGCGCCGCTGAGTGAGCTCACTCGCGCGGGGTTGATCGCGCACGTGCTCGGCGACCATCGGCTCGGTGTGCTGCTGGTGCGACGGGGTGGTTACGGCGCCGGAGTGTTTGCCGGCGGCAAGCTTCTCGACTCCAAGGTCGGCTCGCGGCACGTGCAGGGGACGACCAAGGCCGGCGGCTGGTCGCAGCAGCGGTACGCGCGGCGCCGCGACAACCAGGCGCGGGAAGCCTTCGCGGCCGCGACCGAGGTCGCCGTACGCATCCTGGCCCCGGCGAAGCTGGACGCGCTGGTGTGTGGGGGAGACCGGCGCGCCATCGACACCGTGCTCGAGGATCCACGGTTGAAGGACCTGCCCGGACTGGTGCGGCCGCCGTTCCTCGGCGTACCGGATCCGAAGCAGAAGGTGCTCGAGCAGGCCGGTGTGGACGCCCGGGCGATCCGGATCGAGGTGACTCAGGAGGATCCGTCGTAGAGCGCGCGGAAGTCCTCCAGCGTTCCCCGGCAGTACTCCAGATCGTCTTCCAGCTTGGCGCGCGTCACCAGGTGCCGGTTCTCCGCCCGGGCCTGGCGCCCGAACTCCGACCACACTGCCGCGTCCGGCGCCTCATTGGCCCCCTCGGGCACGAACTTGAGCGCCTCGCGGACCGCGTCCGCCGCAAACTCCCAGTTGAGTTCGACGACGGTGCGATCCTGGTCGGGCGCGCCGGTGTAGGCCATATCGGCCTCCAGCGCCCGCCGCGCGAAGGTCGCGGCCACCACGGCCCACTGCGCCGCGTCGATCAGTTGGGAGACGCCGAGGCCGAACCGGGCGCCGACTGTCCGGGACGCGTTCTCGGAGTCGAACGGGATGAGCAGTTC
The DNA here is from genome assembly GCF_054073265.1 of Kribbella sp. CWNU-51. Classification (NCBI taxonomy): domain Bacteria; kingdom Bacillati; phylum Actinomycetota; class Actinomycetes; order Propionibacteriales; family Kribbellaceae; genus Kribbella; species Kribbella sp. CWNU-51. The sequence continues at coordinate 953,084 of NZ_JBSXMZ010000004.1, read as the reverse complement.
ACCGGCCGTCGACCGGAGCGTCCAGCCGTCCGCTCCTTCGAGCAGGTTCTCCCCGGGCTGCAGCGGGGCGGGCTCGCTCGCCGGCACCTCCAGATCCGCCGCCGTCGTCAGGCTGACGTAGATCTGCGCCTCGGCCAGGGTCCTTGCGGTCAGCATCGGTTATCTCGCTCCTGTCTCTCGGACCAGATCGCGGTACGTGTCGCGGACCACCAGCAGCCGGTCCAGCCGGAACCGGCCCGGCTCCGCGTCGCGAACCGCCCGGCCTTCGGGCGTCCAGAACTCGTCCTCCGGTACGGCGTCCTGCCCGGCCGGCACGAACTTGATCACCTCGTCCACGGCGGCCCGCGCGACGGCCAGCACCCTACCCGCCTCCACCGGCTTCGTGGGGACCGCCATGGCCGCGCGATCGGCGACCTCCATCCACTGACCCGCGTCCAGCAGCTCCGACGGTTCAGGCCCGCCGAACGTCGGCCACCCGGCGGCGCCGGTCTCCCGGTCCGGCAGACCGAACAGGTACTCGCGTTCGGCGTCGCAGCCGGGGCAGATCCCCGCGTAGCTGGTCACGAGCTCACCGTCCACGTCGGCCAGCCCGTGCTCCCAGGGCGTTTCGGTCGAACCGCAGTCAGGGCAGGGGTGCAGCTCGAGGTAGAGCTGCGCCTCGTCCCTCGTGCGCGCTACGGCGAACTCCATATGCTGCTTCTCCTCGTCTCGCCCGGTCACGGCCCGGCCAGAATCGGGCCGCCGCCGGCGGTCTGTGTCATGGCCCGGCCGGCCGCTGCGCCGTCAGTCGTCGGCCTCGCGCCGTGGCCCGGCGTCGGCGGGTTCTCGAGCTTGGCCGAGGAGTAGGTGAGTCCCTTCAGCATGGCTTTCGGCACACCGTGCTCCTCGAGGGCGGCCGCGACCTGGGTGCTGAAGTTGCTCCCCGGCTCCGAAGTGTTGAACAGCTCCCGCAGGTCGACGCGACCCTCGGCCATCATCACCAGGTTCCGGTCGAGGGTGGCGAAGGCGGTGGCGAATCCACCGTCGCTCCCGCCGTCCATCGTCCCGTCCGGGAACGCCTGGTAGAGCCGCTCGTTGCCGTTGCGATCCGTGACCGAGAGCACCACCGTGGACTCCTCGGCGATCGCCTTCTCGATCGCAGCCCGCAGCGGCCGGTACGGCTGGTGCACAGGCTTGCCCGAGGCGCCCTGTCCCCACTCCGACGCGCGCAGGTCCGGTTTGCCGAGCTTCTTCGGCACGGCCCGCAGCCGGGATCCGCCCAGCGAGACCTCTCCGCCGGACTCCAACTGGCGCAGTCCCTCGAGGTATTCGTGGTACTGCATCCGTACGTAGAACTCGGCCCGGCCGGCGTCCTTCAACTGCGTGGTCCGTTTGGCCGCCGGCGTGCCCCGGCCCTTGTCGGTCAACCGGTCAATGGTGGCCCTGTACTCGACCGGCACGCGGACCGTGACGATGTCTCCGTTCCGGAAGGCGGTGGCCTCGCGCCGGGTGCCCCAGGAGTTCGAGGACTGCTGCTTGACCTGGTCGCCGACCGACCCGGTCACGGAGACGATGCCGCCGCCGGCGCCACCGGTCGCGGTGAGCGGCAGCGCGTTGGTCCCGGTGGTCGAAGACGTGCCCTGGTCCTGTCGGCGCCGGACCGTCCCACTCTGACCGGGCGCCGGTCCGGTGACGAGCTGCCAGCCGACCGGCTTCGCGTAGATGCGAACGCCGACCGTGGTCCGGCCGTTGCCACCGGTCGCCATCGGCTCCAGCCGGAGACCCCCCGGGCTGGTCAGCTCCTCGAGGTTGGCCTCCATAGCGGTGGGTTGCAGCTGAATCCCGATCGACGTTTCGTACTGCGCCAAGCCTCCGGCCCCGAGAACGTCGCGCCTGCCGAGGTGACCGGTGAGCCGGTGGTACAGCTCGTCGGTGACGGCCGCGCCTTTGCGGAACGGCAGCATCGTCTCGGCCGCGGCGCCCTCAGGCATTTCGACGGAGCGATGCTCGGGGTGGAACTCTTCACCACTGTGCTGAGCGACGACCGCCGGCGGATCGCCGACGACGCCAGTGGGCACGAGAGCCGTCAACTCGGCCCGCAACTGGCGGGGCCGCGCGGTCAAGGTCTGCGCCGCCGGAGCCGTGCGGTTGAGCCGCCACCGCACGCTCGACGGCGCGGCTGCGCCGGCGTTCTGGATGCGCCGGACCTCGGTGGTGAACACCATCGTGCGGTAGAGCGGTGTCTGCTCGAAGTCCCCCGTCCGGGCGAGTGTCGTGTTCTGCTCGGAACTGCCGGCGGTGACCTGCCGGACCCTGTCGGTGCTGACACCTCCGGACAGCGAGCCGTCCGCACCGTCCTCGCCGTTGACCCCCACGCTGCCGGAGTACGTCGTGGTATGGCTGATCGACCGGCTCTTCCCGAAGTATTTGTACTTCTGGATGAAGCCCAGCGCCGCGGCCTTGGCCAGCTCGGGGGTGCCGTCGACGGTCGGTTCGCCCTCGAACTCGGCCTTGACCGTGATGAGCAGGAGGTCGGGCCGGTCCTGGCCCTCGACCGGAACCTCGATCGGTGTGGTGTACCCGCGTGGGCCAAGCATGTTCTCCAGCTGGCCCTGGTAACTGTCCTCGGACAGGTCTACGTCCAGCATCGGTGCGAGCAGTTTGTCGGACGCGAGCAGCCCAGGCGCGACCTCCTCGAGCTGCGCTTTGATCTGGGGGAGCAGATCGACGTCCTGGTCGGCGTCTCCGTCCACTTTGATCATGTACAGCTGACTCGACGCCAGGCTCGCCTCATACTGCTCCGAGAGGCCGACAACACGCCGGCTCTCGGCCAGCGCCTGGACCTTGACCAGTGACTCCCGGAGGCGTTCTTCGGCTGTCGGGGCGGTGGACTCCGCGACGCCGGTCCGGTCCAGGACCTTCGCGTTCAGGCGTTCTGCGGTGTGCTCGGATGCCAGGCCTGTGGTCGCGCCGGCCTGCTCCTGCTTGTAGCGGCGGACGAAGCCGGCCGCGACCCGCTTCGGGATCTCGACCTTCCCGGTCAGGTACCGCTCGGCCACGTCGGCTGCGATCGCCGGTGGCAGATCGAACTTCTGGCCGGCGTAGAGCTCGAGCGCCTCGTACTCGGGAATCGTCTTCTGCACCAGGGCGTCCTGTAGCGGCACAGTCTGGACGACCTTGCCGTCGTGCATGATCTCGGCCACCATCCGGTGCCGCTCGATCAGCTCGTAGTGGACGCCGTTGTTGACCCGCAGCCGCTCCTCGCCGGTGGTCTGGCTGGTCCCGGTCGACTGCGACGTACCGCCGACCCGGCCGGCGCCCAGCGCGCCGCTGACCGCGGGTTCGCCCGGAGTGACCGCCCCGCCGCTGCCATCGACCGACACCCCACCCGACGTCGAGGTGCCGGAGGTGTGGCCCACGTCGTTCATCGTGAAGTTGATGTTCGCGGTGTTCTGGTCGTTCATCGCGGCGAACGTCTGGCTGACCGGCGTGCTGCGGATCACCACCTTGTATTCCCGCGGCAGCAGCGTCCGGTCGGCCACGGCCTGCGCCGGGTTCGCCGGCGGCGGCGTGATGACCAACGGCAGCTCGTACCTGCCCTTGGTGATCCACTCCGTGTTGGAGACCAAACTCTCCGAGGACAGGGCGGCGTGCAGTTGCAGATAGCCGGTGGTGTCCGCGCGGATGGCATCCACCTCGGCGAACAACCGGTCGGCCGGTTCGCCGGCGTCGACCGCCACCGGAATCGACCGGCTGACGGCTTCGGCGTGCGGCGGCTTCGGGTCCGTGGCGAATACCGGCGCCTCGGCCCTCGCCAGCGAGCTGTCGTACGGCAGCACCATGCTGCCCTGGACATCGGCCAGCGGTTCGGAGTCGCCGTGGTCGGTCATCTCGGTGACGGTGATCCGGATGCCCTGACGGACCAGGTCGACTTCGGCGGTGCTCTCGTTCAGCGTGACCCGGTTCACCCGGCGGCCGAGGGTCCAGCTGAAGCTCCGCCCCAGCGCGCTCCGGCTCAGCTTCAGGCCGAGCCGCCCGGCCAGCCCCGACTGTCCTTCGGCCGGTCCGTTGCTGAGGCCGACACCAGCGGAGACCGGTACCGACTTCGATCGGCCGGAGATCTGCTGGCTGGCGCGGGAGCTGATGCCGAGCCGGGCGATGAACCTGGACGCAGTGGTGCCGACCGGGGTGATGTCGTCGAAGTCCTGCGTGACGGACAGCCGGAACAGGCGGGTCCGCGGCGCGTGGCCGGTGCGGTGCTCGACCAGCGGGATCACCAGTCCGGACTGGCAGGCCGTGTTCATACCCGCCACGAGCCGGTAGTCGGTGATGTCCTGGATCACGCGGTCGTAGTTCGCCAACTGGGCGGCCGTCGGCTCGCCATGCAGCGGCGGCACCAGGCCCAGCTCGCGCAACCTCGCCAGAGCTTGGTCCCGGGCCTCGTCGACGCCCGTGACCTCGTCGGGAAGGGACTTGCCGGTACCGCGCAGCTGATTCTCACCGCGTCCGTGCCAGGGTGGCATGGTCAGCCGTGCGGTGGGCGGCTCGGGATCGCCGACCAGCAGTGCGCGGCCGTCCGGGCCCGTCCGGATGGTGCCGTCGTCCTCACGCAGTACTGCGTCCTTGCCGGCCGGAGCGCCCGCCCGCAGCAGCCGGTTCGGCGTGAGCCGCACCTTCGCCTCACAGGTCGCCGTGACGACGACGGGCTTCGCCCGGGGATCGCTGATCTTGCGCAGCGTCGCCGTCACTTCGACGTCGACGAGGGCACCCTGGGTCGCGGACATGTCGCGATCGACCACCGGTGTGATCGCCGTCGTACTCACGCTCTGCCCGCCCTGCCGCGAGACGTTCCGCCCGACCGACACGCTCGGCGAAAGGTCCGCGGTCGAGGACCCGAGGTCGCTCAGGCCGGTCGGGCTCGGCAGGTAGCCGGGCACCGGCTGCGCGGGATCGAGCGGCTTGCCCGGATAGGCCAGGCTGGCCGAACCCGTCAGCGAGGCGCTGGAGATCCGGCTCGCGTTGACGCCGGCGAAGTCGACCTGGACCTTCTCCTGGCCCATCTCCGCACTGGGCTCACCGACGAGCCTGGCCGTGCGCCAGACCGGCTTGGCCTCCAGGGTGAGCTCGTACTCCGATCCACCGCCGACCGGGATCGTCCGGCCGAGGCCGCCCTCGGTGCCCTGCTCGGCCAGCAGACGGAGCGGGTCTTTGCTGACGAACTGGCTGATCTGGTCGTGCCCGACTCGATCGATCGGCCCGAGCTGCTCGCGGGCCTCGGCGACGAGGCGGGAGTTGAGGTCTCCCAGGCCGCGGATGCGGTTGACAGTGAGCCGCGGGGTCTCCTCGGTGCACTCGTCGGCCAGGCCGAGCTGCTCCAGCGTGACGGTCTCGGTCGGCGCCGGCACCGTGTACGGGCTGGGCACCCAGGTCAGCTGCTCACCGGCGTCGACGGTCTCGACCGGCGACCACGGCTCGGTGGCCGCGCCGCGGACCTCGATCTCGTACTCGCCGAGCCACCTGTAGGGGATCGACTCGCCCTTGAAGACGTCGACCCAGCCGAGCTGGGCATGCGCGGTCGCGCCGGCGGTCACGGCCTCGGTCGTGCCGGTGGTCGCCTCGACCTTGGGAACGATCACCTGCGACACCTCGCCTACCACACTGCCCGGCGGAGCCAGCGCCAGGAGCGGCTGCAGGTTGACGCCGTAGGTGACACTCGAGGAGTGGGTGGCGGTGATGGCGTTGCTCTGGCCGCCTTCGCCGAGGGTGCCGGACATCTGCTCGGCGAGGGTGTAGTCGAGACCCGTCACCTCGCTCAGATCACGGGCCTTCATCCGGACGCGGACCTGGGCGATCTTGGTGACGTCGTCGTCGGGGTCGCCGTCGACGGTGAAGACCAGGCCTTCGGAGAACAGCAGCCGGTAGTCGGCCATCGGCGCCGGGATCGGGCCGTGGTCGGCGATCCGCCGGCCGCTGCCGCTCCGGGACAGCATCTCGTTGATCTTGCCGACCGGTAGGCGCAACCGCTCGTCGGTCGGCACACCTGTCTCCAGGTGGTCGACCGGCAACGCTTGGCGCAGGCTCGCCTCGTAGACGTCACTCCGCCCGGCCGCCTCCCGGGCCAGCTCGGCGATCCGTCCCGGCTGCTGGTCCGGGTTGTCGAGCTCAGCGAGCAGGGTCTGGTAGCCGGCCAGCGCCCGGCCTGCGTCGGTGGCCGCCAGGTGGTAGGCATGCGCCATCGTCACGTGGCGCCGCCCCTTGCTGAAGGCGATCTCCGCGTCAACCCGCAGGCGGCGGGCCCGCTCGGGTGCGCCGATGTCCTGCAGCAGGTCCTCGGCCACAGCCTGGTCCAGCTTCGAGGTCGCGTCGTCGGCCGCGTCCGCGGCACTTGCCGTCTTGCCCTCGGCTTTGGTCTCGAGGTCGGCAGCGGCTGCTTCCAGCGCCGCGATCTGTTCGGTGACCTGCTGGCGAAGATGTCCCGCGGTGTTCGGCCCAGGAGTGGCCGCGGCGGCTTCGCGCTCGGCGATGAGGCCGCCGGCAGTCGCAGCGGGGGAGTAGGTCGAGTCGTTGGCCCAGGGGCGCTGGGGCCGCGCACCGCTCCTGCGCTCGATGGCCGTGGCCAGGCCCTCGAGGTCGCGCTCGAGGTCCTGGACGCTCAGCGGCCCGTTCGGACGGCCTTCGCGGGCGGATTGCCAGTCCCTGGACAGCTTCCGGTAAACCGCCAGGTCGGCGTTGATCCGGTGGTCGCGCCGTTCGTGCCTGAAGGCCGCACGGAGTCTGCCGAGGATGCCGGACGGCCGGTCGGCCCGCGCTGCCTCCTGTTGCTGGGTCATCTGGCTGAGCTGGTGGACCCAGACATCGCCGTACTGCTCGGGGGACAGCCCGGGGTCGATCTTCAGGACATGCGGGTCGGTCGCCGTACCCGAGCGGATCCGCCCCTGCGCGACCAGACCACGGACAGCCGTCCGGATCTCGACCCGGAAGTACTGCGGCTCGTGGCTCGTGGTCGTCGTGACGACCGCCATCCGGGACTGGGCATCGGTGGTTGGCGGGCTGGTGACGGACGACCCGAGGTCGGCCGCACCGAGTCGCGTCAGCGCCGCCAGTGCGGCCGATTCGCGCTCGTGCGGGTCTGCCGCCGAGTCGCCGGCGGCGAGACCGGTGCCGGGGATCTCCCGGGTCAGCGTCTGACGCATCGGCGCGCGGCGATGTTTCACGCCGGCCTGTGCGCCGCGACGCCTGCCACGCGGCGCTGACGGGGCGGGGTGACTTGTCGCGGCGAGCGCTGCGGCGTCGTGGCTGATCCGCTGGGAGGCCGAGACGATCTCAGTAGCCACCGCCACCTTCGCCGCACCCGGCAGGGCAGCCAGACGCGCAGCGGCGTCGGCGGAGTCCCTGGCCGCCAGCCGCAGCGCGAGGCGGAGCATCGCCTCGCCTTCGGTCCGGCGCGATTGGTCCAGTCCGGGAACCTGCAGCAGCCGGTCGAGGGCATCCGCGGCACCGGTCTCGGGTGACTCGCCCCGGACCCGGGCCACCTCCGCGCCCAGGACGGCGACCGCCTCGGCGAGCATCCGGTCGTCACTGGCCCGATCGGTCGCCCGGCGGCTGAGCTGCTCTTCCAGTGCGCGGACGATGGGGCCCGGCAGGACGTCGCGCCGACTGGTCAACCAGACCCGGCCGTCCCGCAATGGCACTGCCTTCGGCCAGACGTAACCCAGGGCGGTCCCGATCGCTGTTCGCGCGCGGGTGACCGACTCAGGGGCGGCTGTCGTGGGTGTCGTCAGCCGAACCACCCCCTTGCGTTCGTGCCTCGGTGCTCACCAGTTGTCACCAAGACCTTGGTTCGGGAATTTAGCAAACTTTCGGTTACTCGCCAGCTACTCGGAACACCCGAACTGTTAACGATTTACGCCCCGTCGGCCCCTAGGATCACGCGCATGGACGACCGGCTGGGTTCATCGGAGTGGAGCGTGCCCGAGGCGCGGAACGTGGTGGCCCAGTTGCGGCACGTCGCGGCCGAAGGCCCGGAGTACGACGGTGTCGAGCTCTTCCTCGCTCTGTGTGACTATCTCGACGAGCTCCACGGCGAGGCCGGATTCGACCGGGTGTTCACCGGGTCGGAGCGGTCCGCGCTGGCCGGCGCGGTACGCCGGGTGCACGGGCGGAGCGCCGTACCGGATCGGGACGGGGAGCGGCTGGTCCAGCCGGTGAACGCGGCCGTCACGCTGACCGAGGGGCGGGCTCTCGCGGCCGAGCTGGAAAGCGCTGACGCATGGCAGCGCGAGCTGGGACGAGCACTGCACGGGCTGTACAGCTATCTAGACCAGTTGTACGGCGGACCGGGCGCCTTCACCGACCTGCTGACGACCGCGGAACGGGACCGGGTCGCGAGCCGATAACGGCACCGACCTGACGGCCCGGATGGCACCTCGCTGCCACTACGGTAGGGCGCGTGAGTCTCTCGTCCTCCACGCGTACACCCTCCCAAGGCACCCGCGGAGCGGGCCGATCGGCGGGCGGTGGCGCGACCCGCCTCCCGAGCAGCCGGGAGCGCCGTCCGGCCCTGGCCGCGCTCGCGGTCATCCTGATCCTGCTCGGCGCCGCCGGGTCCGCCCTGATCGCGCTGAACAGCGGCAACCGGTCCGACTTCGTCGCGATCGCGCCCGACAAGCTCGCGCCCGGCCACCGGATCGAGCCCAAGGACCTGTCCCGTGGCGACCTCGCCGGTGCGACCGGCGGCCTGATCCCGTGGTCGGAGGCGACGAAGTACCTCGGCCGCTACACCACGACCTGGCTGTACAAGGACCAGTTCGTCACGCCGGACAACTTCACCAAGGACGGCGCCAAGCCCATCCCGGCGGACGGTGCGCTGGTCGGTGTCAGCCTCGAGGCGGGCCGGGCGCCGTCGGACGGACTCGACGTCGGCGACATGGTGTCGGTGATCCGGGTCCCCGCGGCCACCGGGGACTCGGGGATCCCGACCACGCTGGTCAAGGCCGCCGAGGTCACCTCGACCGCGGGTGCAGTCACCGACCCGAAGACGAGCGCCAGCACGACCTTGAACGTGACAGTGCTGATCCCGACCGACCAGGCGATGCCGGTGGCCGCTGCCGCCGCGGCCAAGACCCTGGTGCTGGTGAAGCTCGCGCCGGGGACCAAGCCCGACGTCTCGCGGACCGACGGGACCAATTGATGGCACTGGTGGCATTGGCGAGCGCGAAGGGCTCGCCCGGGGTGACGACTGCCAGTCTCGTCTTCGGCGCGCTCTGGCCGCGGCAGGTGCTGCTGGCCGAGTGCGACCCGGCCGGCAGCGACGTGGCGATCCGGATGACCGCACCGGGTGGTGCGGCGCTCAACTCCGATCGTGGCCTGGTCAGCCTGGCCGCCGCGAGCCGGAAGGGCTTGGGCGACGAGGTGATCCTCGCGCACAGCCAGCAGCTCGACGGTGGTCTCGACGTACTGCTCGGCGTCCGTTCACCAGAGCAGGTCGGTGGCATGGGCGGTCTGTGGCATCCGCTCGGCGTCTCGTTCAACCAGATGCAGAACGGCGACGTACTGGCCGACTGTGGCCGGATCGGTGCGTCGTCGCCGCAGCTTCCTGTCATCCAGTCCGCGCGGCTCGTCGTACTCGTGTGTACGGCGACTGGATCGTCGGTCGCGCACCTGCGAGAGCGACTGTCCTCACTGGTGCACCATGTCGACGCACAGCTCGGCGTGGTCGTGGTGGCCGACCCGAAGCGGCGCGACGGGGTCAAGCAGGTGTGGAGCGTGCTGGACGCGATGTCCGTGCCCGTTCGGCACCGGTGGCATCTGGCGTACGACCCGGCCGGTGCGGCGTTCTTCGACGGGCGGGGTCACGGCCGGCTCGACAAGACGCCGCTGATCCGGTCCGCGACCGACATCACGGCGGAGATGGCCGCACTCGTCGCGGCGCCACCGCAGCAGGACTTCGACATGGCCCAGGCCGCCTTCCCGCCGCAGGGGGATTGGCAGTGAGCGAGCGGAGCGAGGTCACCATCAAGCACAGTGCGCCTCGTGTCTCATCGGCGCCCGGAGCGCAGCGAGGACGCCGATGAGCGCTGATCAGGAGCTGGTCCGCAAACTGCGGGTCCAGGTCGCCGAGCGGCTGAACGAACAACGCCGCCGCGACCAGGTGAACGGCGTACCGCCGATGAGCGCGGAGGACGAGCGCGAGTACGCCCGTTCGCTGATCGTCCAGGTGCTCGAGGACCACGCCCGCTACGAACTGGCCGAGGGCCGGACTCCGCCGACTCCGGACGACGACGCGCAGATCGCCGGCGCGATCCACTCGGCGCTGTTCGGCGTCGGCCGGCTGCAGCCGCTGATCGACGATCCCGAGGTCGAGAACATCGACATCAACGGCTGCGACCAGGTCTTCGTCCAGTACGGCGACGGCCGCGAGGAGATGCTGGGAGCGGTCGCCGAGAGCGATGACGAGCTGGTCGAGCTGATCCAGGTGCTGGCCGCCCACGCCGGCCTGACCAGCCGGCCGTTCGACTCCGCCAACCCGCAGCTCGACCTGCGGCTGCCCGACGGCTCCCGGCTGTCGGCGGTCATGGGCGTCACGTCGCGTCCCGCGGTGTCCATCCGGCGCGCGCGACTTGGCCGGGTGTTCCTTCGCGACCTGGTGGCCAACGGCACCATGTCCGACGACGTCGGCTCGTTCCTGCGGGCCGCGGTCGCCGCGCGGAAGAACATCATGATCGCGGGCGCGACGAACTCCGGGAAGACGACGCTGCTACGGGCGCTGGCCAACGAGATCGGCCCGTCCGAGCGGCTGATCACGGTCGAGCGGTCGCTCGAGCTGGGCCTCGGCGAGTTCAAGGACCTGCACCCGAACGTGGTCGCGTTCGAGGAACGGCTGCCGAACTCCGAAGGCGTCGGCGAGGTCAGCATGGCCGACCTGGTCCGCCGCTCGCTGCGGATGAACCCCTCGCGGGTGATCGTGGGTGAAGTGCTGGGCGACGAGATCGTGACGATGCTGAACGCGATGAGCCAGGGCAACGACGGCTCGCTCTCGACGATCCACTCGAACAGCTCGATGGAGGTGTTCAACCGGATCAGCACCTACGCGATCCAGGCGACGGAGCGGCTGCCGATGGACGCCACCCAGATGCTGATCGCGGGCGCGCTGGACTTCGTCGTGTTCGTCCGCAAGCACAACGACTACGAGCACGGCGGCGGCCTGAGCCGGTACGTCGAGAGTGTCCGCGAGGTGACCGGCTGGGACGGCCGGGTGCTGTCCGGCGAGGTGTTCGCACTCGGACCCGACGGCCGGGCCGCGGCGCACGCGCCGATCGCCTGCATGGACGAGCTCGAGCACTACGGGTACCAGCCCCTCGTACACGGAACGTGGGCGTGACGCGATGAACGACAAGACGCTGCTCGCCCTGCTCTGCGGTGCGGTCGTCGGCGGCGCCGTACTGCTGCTGATCATCGCGATCCGCGGCACCGAGCCGCGAGAGGAGACCCCCTCGGTGTTCCGCCGGGGCAACGCCGAGAGCCGGAAGAACCTGATCCGGTTCGGCGTCGGGATCGGTGTCGGTCTCATCGTCCTGGTCGTGACCCGCTGGCTGGTCCTGGCCGTGGCCCTCGGCCTGTTGGCGGCGATGGCAGACCGCTTCTTCGGCGGCACCGGCGAGGAACGCCGCGCGATCGAGCGGCTGGACGCACTGGCCACCTGGACCGAGGCGCTGCGCGACACGATCGCCGGCGCGGTCGGCCTGGAGCAGGCGATCCCGGCGACCGCGGTGAACGCGGCCCCGGCGATCAAGCCCGGCCTGAACCTGCTGGTCGACCGGCTGCGCATCCGCGAACCGTTGCCCTCGGCATTGATGCGGTTCGCCGACGACCTGAACGACCCGTCCGCCGACCTGATCGTCGCGGCTCTCGTACTCAACGCCCGGCTGCGTGGACCCGGTCTGCGCGAAGTGCTCAGCGCCCTGGCGGACTCGGCCCGCGAGGAGCTCGACGTACGGCGGAAGGTCGCGGCGGAACGCCGATCGACGCGGCGCAGCGTGCAGGTGGTGGTCGCGATCACGCTGGTGATGGCGGCCGGACTCGTGCTGTTCAACCCGACGTACATGCAGCCGTACACGAGCTTCATCGGGCAGGTCGTGCTGGCCGTCGTGATCGCTCTGTATGCGCTCGGGCTGATCTGGTTGCGCCGGCTCGCCAAGATCGAGGTGCCCGAGCGGTTCCTGATCAGGAGCGACAACGCCCAACGGGGCAACCGGCCCGGCGACCAGCGGATGGAGGTGGTGGGCGGATGACGTGGGCCTTCATCGCCGGCGGTCTCGTCGGCCTCGGCGTGTACCTGGTGGTCCGGGTGTTCATCAAGCCGGCGACCAACGTGCTGTCCACCATCGCCCGGATCGACGCCGGCCGTGGTGGGTACACCAGTGGCGCGACGACCAGTGCGGCCGGCGAGCGGGTGCTCGGCGGCGTGGACCGGGCCCGCGAGACGTTCGGGCGGCGGCTGGAGCTCGAGGCGAACGCTCGCGGCTGGGCGTTCGGGAAGCTCCGCCGCGACCTCGCGGTGATGAACCAGCCGTTCGCGGCGATGCTTGCGACCAAGGTGTTCTTCGCGCTCGGGGCAATGATCTTCATCCCGCTCGTGCTGTTCCTGTTCGGGGCGATCGGCCTCAGTGCCCCCGGCGCCAGCCCGGCGATCGTGACGCTGGCCGCGATGGCCCTGGCGTTCTTCCTGCCTGACCTGGCGTTGCGGCAAGAGGCCGAGAAGCGGCGCCGCGACTTCCGGCACGTGGTCGGCAGCTTCCTCGACCTGGTCGCGATGAACCTGGCCGGCGGTCGTGGCCTGCCCGAGGCACTCATGACCGCGTCCACCATCGGCGACCACTGGGCGATGGCCCGGATCCGGCAGGCCCTCGCGAACGCGCGGCTGATCGGCATCACACCGTGGGACGCGATGGCCCGCCTCGGCGAGGATCTCGGCGTCGAGGAACTGCGCGACCTCGCGTCCGCGCTCGCGCTGGCCGGTGACGAGGGCGCGAAGATCCGCGCATCGCTGCTGGCGCGGGCCGCCTCGCTGCGACGCAAGGAGTTGGCCGACGTGGAAGGCAAGGCGGGTGAACGCTCCCAGTCGATGCTGGTCGCGCAGCTCGTCATGATCGCGGCGTTCTTCCTGTTCCTGGCCTTTCCGGCCGGCGCGGCGATCCTCGGGAGCTAGTGGGATCCAACGGACGAAGTTGTCCGTCGTAGAGGGCATACTGAGGCCTGCTTCGGCCTCACGATTCGGAAGGCTAACGGATGATCTCGGAACTACAGTTCTGGCGGGCGATGGCTGGTTACGCGATGGCGCGTGCCCACGCTCAACGAGCCCGGGCACGCCAGGGCCGGACCGATCTCGGTGCCTCCGCCCTGGAATGGGCGATCATCTCGGCGATCCTGGTCGCCGCCGCGCTGGCGATCGGCGTGGTCGTCAAGCGCGTCATCACCAAGCGGACCGGCGAGATCGACCAAGGCTGACCCGAGCATGCGTTTCCGTCCCCGCTCGGAGCGCGGCGTCAGTTCGCTCGAGCTGGCGATCCTGGCGCCCGCGATCCTCGCGCTGATCTTCATGAGCATCCAGACCGCGCTCTGGCTGTACGGGCGGTCGGTGGCGCTGAACGCCGCACAGGAAGGGGTTTCCCGGCTGCGGCTGGTCCAGCCGCCGGTCTACACCACGGGTGTGGGGGAGAAGGTCCGGGCCGACATCGAGTCGTACGCGCAACAGGTCGGTGGGACGTCACTGCAGCACGCGAGTGTCGCGCCACCGTCGTACAACAACCCCGAAGGCATGGTCTCCTTCACCGTCACCGGTGAGACGGTCTCGCTGGTCCCCGGCCTGACGCTGAAGGTGAGCCGCACCGCCACCGGCCCGATCGAGCAGTTCGAGGCCGACGACAAGTGAGCCAGGAGATGACGCGGAGACTGGGGATCCGGTGCCGCCGCATGGTCGGACGGCGGCGCGAACGCGGCGCACTGGCGCTCGAGCTGGCGGTTCTGGCGCCGGTCCTGCTGGTGCTGTTCATGTTCCTGCTCGCCTGCGGCCGCTACTTCCAGACTTCTTCGCTACTGGAGGGTGCCGCCCGCGACGGCGCCCGGTCCGCGAGCCAGGCGCGCTCACTGACCGATGCCCAGGCGCGGGTCGACCGGGCCGTCAGCGATGCGATGGGCCAGGCCGTCAAGTCCTGCAAGGAAACCGCGTCCGGCAGCATCACCACCGGGTTCACCGCCGGTGCGCCGCTGTCCGTCGAGGTGAGCTGCACGATCAACTACCGCGACCTCGGGCTGCTCGGCCTCGGCGGCGACACCACCATCACCAAGCGATTCACCTCGTCGCTCGATCCGTACCGGGGGGTGCGCGGTGACGGCTCCTGATCGGCACCGGATCCTGGAGTTCTTCCGGATCGATGCCCCCGGCAACCATCGGGTCGTCCTCGGCCGGGGTGCCCTGAGCCCCGCGGTGGCGATCCTCGCGGTGATGATCTTCACCCTGGCCGGCCTGGTGATCGACGGTGGCCGCCAGCTCGGCGCCCGCTCCCGCGCCGTCGGCTACGCCCAGGAGGCGGCCCGCGTCGGCGCCGCGGCGATCCAGCTGAACAACGCCGAAGCCAAGATCGACACCACCAAGGCGGCCGTCGCGATCAACGGCTTCTGCGCCCAGGTGAAGTCCAACGACTCCACCGTCACCTCCTGCGGCCCGACCACCCTGACCGACGAGCAGGTCGACATCCAGGTCGACATCGCCAACAAGACGACGTTCCTGGGCCTCATCGGCAAACAGAGCCTCAAAGCCGTCGGCACCGGCCAGGCCCACGCCGAGCAAGGCATCAAGAAGGCCGACGACAGCCCGACGATCCCCTCGATCTCGATCAACCGGACCCCCGACGACCCGGGAGCGCCGACCAGCATCGCGATGCCACCGACCATCGACTTCCCCTGCCCGACCTGGACCGTCGGCTCACCGACCCCGATCTGGACGTTGACGCCGTTCCCGTTCCCGGCCACCTGCTCGCCGAACGTGACGCCGACGCCGGACCCGTCGTCCACTCCGCCCGAGAGTCCGCCGCCCGGGACGCCACCCACCTCCACCACCCCGCCAAGCCGCTAGAGACCGAAGGAATGTCATCCGTGCGTAGGTTCGCTCTCCCCGCCGCGGCGCTGGCCGGCGTCCTGCTGCTCTCCGCCTGTGGCGGCAAGGACTCCAACGACGGCGGCCTGCCAGTGCCGGCCGGCGGCGACTCCGCATCGACGACCTCGAGCACCCCGTCGACCGGGACAGGCGAGCCCACCACCGAACCGTCGCAGCCGGCCTCGACAGCCAAGCCCACCGCGCAGCCGAAGGCGCAAGTCATCGTCCAGGCCGGGAACTTCGCGTCGAATGCCGCCGTCCAAGGCCTCGTGAACAGCTATCCGCTGTACTTCCAGGCGCTGGTGTCGAAGGACGACACCGTGCTGAAGAAGTCCTTCCCGTCCTTCTGGTACGCCGACGTGTCACAGGCGATCTTCGATGCCCAACGCAACGGCTGGGTGATGCGCCCACCGGGCAGCGTGGTCGTGATGGGTGTGCAGAGCCAGCCGGAGGGCATCGTTCGGGTGAAGACGTGCCGATCGCAAACCACGCAGTACTGGGATCTCAAGGCGAAGAACTGGATCGAGGTCACGCCGAAGGGATCGCCTCAGGTGATCGACATGGTCCGGACCGGACGTGGCTGGCTGCCGTACCGGCTGGCTCCGTCGACCGGCGTCAGTTGCTCGGGCGTGCACTATCCGGCCTAGGTCAGAACGCGAGAATTCAGGTTCCGGTTAGGTGACGGGGACAGGGAGTACCGGGCATGATGCCCCTGGTCGAAGATAATCTGCGGGTAGCCGAGTCTGGGGAGTGAGGATGCACAACCGAGTCGGGCGCGGACTGCTCGTCGTGAGCGCCGTACTCGCGCTGCTGATCGCCGGCCCCGCCGCGACGGCCACCGCCGACACGATTCAGACCGGCAACAAGGTCTGCAGCATGTACGTCAACTCGGTCGGCTTCGGCGCGTACTGCAGCTCGGGCCTGGCATACGTCGGTGGGAATCCGCCGCCGACCTGGCGCGAGAAACTCGCCGGCCGGCCGTTCATCCCGTGCCGCGACTTCGACATTCCCGACGGGATCCGCCTGCCACAGGCGCCGGAGGGCAAGAGCTGGGTCATGCGGATCACGATCACCGGCTACAAGCTGGACAGCTACAACGGTGGGCCGCACGCGCACTTGGAGCGGGCCTACGTCGCGGTCGACGCGGCCGAGCGCGCTCAGTGCCCGTTCCCGGACTACATGAAGGACTTCTGGTGGCCCTTCAAGAGCACGTACCCGGATCCGGCGCTGCAGATCATGCCGACGTACACGCCGCGGGTGAACGTGCCCGCGTACTTCACGCTGACACCCGAGAGCTCGATGGCAGGGAAGACCGACGGGCGGACGGTGGATCCGAAGGAATTGACCAGCGGGTACTTCGACCAGAGACACAACCTCACCATGCGCGGGATGGTCGTCAAGATGGTGATCGACCCAGGTGACAACAGCGGCACGTTCACGTGCCCGGTGGGCGTGACGCCGTTGGACGACCCGGACGGGTACGACCAGTCGCAGGACCCGGATCACCAGATCAACCCGTGCAAGCACGTGTACACGCGGTCCAGTGCGAACCAGCCGGACGGCATGTACACGGTGAAGCTGACCATTACCTGGGAGGTCTCGTACTGGGTCGGCCAGCACAACGGCTGGCAGCCGATCGGCAAGGCGGACGTGCATGCGGTGCAGCGGTTGCCTGTGCAGGAAGTGCAGGCCATTGGTGGTTGATGGTGGGGGTGTGGAGGCGTGATGGTCAGGACGAATGAGCCGGTGCGGGTGGCGCGGTTGCCGCAGCGAGGGTCGGGCAGTCCGGGGGCGGACCGGCTGAAGGGATTCGTCGCGCTGCTTGCGATCCTGGCGATCGTCGGCGGGGTCCCGTACGTCCTGCTGCGGTTCTTCGGTACGCCGTGGCCGGACAAGATGCCGAGCAGCAGCATGCTGTTCAGCGAGCTGAGCATCGAGACCGTCCTCGGCATCATCGCGTTCTTCATCTGGGTGGCCTGGCTGCACTTCGTCATCTGCCTGATCGCCGAGGCGGTCGCGGAGATCCGCGGCCACGGCCTGTCGCCACGGATCCCCTTCGGCGGCGGTTCACAGACCGTGGCCCGCCGGCTGATCGGGACCGTCGTACTGATTGCCGCGGGAGCCGGCGTGAGCCTGCCGGTCGCCAGCGCGGTGACGACAAGCGCCGTCACGCCGACCTCGGTCACTGTGACGCAGGGCGGCGAGCAGGGGTCGACGGCGCAGTTCCGCCAGACCGAGGCCCGCAGCACTGTGCTCAGCGGCAACCAGGCCAAGACGACCACGCACACCGGCGTACGGACGAACCACGACCACAACGGTCAGGTCATCAAGTACACCGAGGTCCGCCCGCCTCAGGGCCGGAACTACGACTGCCTGTGGGACATCGCCGAGCGCTACCTGGGCGAAGGCCGGCGGTACAAGGAGATCTACGACCTCAACAAGAACAAGCTGCAGCCCGACGGCCGCCGCCTCACCAACCCGGACTTGATCCTGCCGGGCTGGCAGGTCCGCCTGCCTGGTGACGCCAAAGGCCCGGGTGTGCACACGGTCCGGGTGAACATCGAGGACCACAGCAAGACCACGCTCCCCACGGGCTCGAAGGTGACCACGGGCACCAAGACGACGACCGGGTCGAAGACCACCACCGGCGGCAAGGTGACCACCGGGTCCGAGACGAAGACGACGCCCGGCACGGGCAGCCGCTGGTCCGAGCAAGGCGCCGAGTCCGGTTCGACGATCACCATCGGGACCGCGAAGAACGACCCGGGCGCGAAGAACGTCAAGCCGGGGGAGCCCGGCATCACGGTCGGCCCGCACGGTCCTGGTACGTCGGAGTCCGAGCCGGGCGACCCGGCCGCCGGTGGCACTCAGGTGCCCGGGGCAACGCCGGTCGCGACGGACGGCGGGTTCAGTCCGACCGAGGCCGGCATCTACGGCTTCGGTGCGACGCTGCTCGCGGCCGGCCTGGCGCTGGCGCTGAAGCGGCGCCGCGGCTGGGCGCTGGGTCCGGGCCCGAAGGCGGCCGGCCACCGGCAGACCGAGGTCGGTCTGCGGCTGGCGTCGGACATCCCGACCGCGCAGTTCGTCGACAACGCGCTGCGGAAGCTCGGCGCCGACATGACGCAGGCTCAGCGTCCGATGCCGAAGGTCGTTGCCGCACTGGTGACGGACCGGGCCCTGACGCTCGTGCTCGACCCCTACGAGGCGCCGTCCGCACCGCCCGGCCCGTGGCAGGCGATTGCCGAAGGCACCCGCTGGACGCTGCGTCGCGGCTACGCGCCGACTGGTGACGTCACGGCGCCCGCGCCGTACCCGACGCTGGTCACGATCGGACAGAACGCCGACGGCGCGACCGTGCTGGTCGACCTCGACACCGCGAACGGCATCGTCAGCTTCGGCGGGGTGAACAACGCGTCCCGGGACGTGGTCGGCTCACTCGCGGTCGAGCTGGCGACGAATCTGTGGTCTGAAGGTGCACACATCAGCATGGTCGGGTTCGGCGACGACCTGTCGTCGCTGGCGCCGAGCCGGCTGAGCTACTGGGTCCGGGTCGACGACGCGATCGCCGAAGTGGCTCGCCGTACCGACGCCCAGGTGCAGGCCTGTGCGCGGCGTGACCTGAGCTCGGTCGCCGACGCGCGGATGGCGTACCCGGACCCGGTGCTGTGGGGTGCGGAGATCATCTTCGTGTCCGCGCCGCCGTCACCGGAGGAGCAGGACCAGCTGAACCGGCTCGCCGCGGATCAGCAGCGCAGCATCGCGGTGGTCGTGGTCGGCGACGTGATCAACTCGCCGTGGCGGTTCGTGGTGGACGAGAAGAACCAGGCCGTCTGCCGGCTGCTCGGACTCGAGGTCGATGCCCACAGCATCGATCCTGAGCAGTTCGCCAACCTGGTCGCGCTGTTCGACGCGGCCGAGTCGGACTCGCGGGACAAGCGCCGGGCCGAGCAGGACATGCCGGCGTACGAGTTCTCCGGCACCGATCTCAGTCAGCCCGCACCGGTCGAGGTCGACCTGCTCGGGCCGGTCGAGGTGGATGCCCGCGGCACCATCGACGACGGCCGGATCCAGCTGTCGACCGAGATCATCGCCTTCCTGGCCAGCCAGGACTATGGCGTCCACCCGAACGTGCTGGCCGGCGCGATCTGGCCGCGCGGCATCAGCGACGAACTGCGCGACGCCGCGCTGGACCACACCCGTCGCTGGGTCGGCATGGACGCGATGTACGCCGACGAGTCCGGCCGCTGGATGCTGAATCGCAGCATCGTCCGGGTCGACTGGGACGTGTTCCGCACGCTGGCCAAGCAGGCAACGATGATGGACGACCCGCGCGGGCCGCTGTCGACGGCGCTGAGCCTGGTGCACGGCCCGGCCTGGTCCAACCTGCCGGCGGGTCGCTACTCGTGGCTTGCCGCCTCGGGGATCGAGCGGCGGATGGTGGAGTCCGTGGTCGACGCGGCCCTGCGGCTGGCGGAGTCGGCGCTGAACCACAACGACGGCAACCTGGCCCGCACCGCCCTCCAGACCGGCCTGAGCTTCTCGCCGGCCTCGGAGGAACTGTGGCGCGCCACGCTCCGCCTGGCCTCGCACTTCGGCACGGCCGCCGACGTCACCAACGTCGCCGGCCAGCTGTACGCCGCCCTCGCCAAGCACGGCGCCCCCCGCGGCCCAGAAGCCGAGACCGACGCCCTGGTCGACGAACTCCTCCCGGGCTACCACCGCCCCGCTGCAGTCGCCTGACCCACCCGAATCCGCCCGTACCCCAGATCCACTGGGGTCCGGGAGGGGAGTCGACTGGGGAGGGAAATGTCCCCTCACGGGGATAAAACCCTCCCCGGACTGGCCCCGGCCGGACGCAACCCCGGCACCGAGCACGGACCCTCGCCGGCGGTGGGCTGGGGCGGGCGCAGGGCAGGGCCGCCGGGGTCGGAGGGGGCTGGGGGTCGAAGGGGTGGTGGGCGGATGGGCGGTCAGAGGGGGTTGGCGGACCAGGTGTCGCAGGCGGTCATGTCGCCGGAGTCCATGCCGGTCTTGAACCACTTCATCCGCTGCGCGGCGGTGCCGTGGCTGAAGCTCTCCGGGGTGACCTGGCCCTGGGTCTTCTCCTGGATGCGGTCGTCGCCGACGGACGCGGCGGCGTCGAGGCCGCGGGCGATGTCGTCCTCGGTGAGCTCCGTGATCAGCGGCTGGCCGCTCTTGTTGGGGACCGTGGTGGCGTGGTTCGTCCAGATGCCGGCCAGGCAGTCGGCCTGCAGCTCGGACCGGACCGAGTCCGAGGTCGGCCCGTTGCGGCTCTTGATCCGGTCGAGGATCCCGTAGAGGTTCTGGATGTGGTGGCCGTACTCGTGGGCGACGACGTACGCCTCGGCGAACTCGCCGCCGCGCGCGCCCAGGTCCGTCTGCAGGGTCTTGAAGAACCCGATGTCCAGGTACACCCGCTTGTCCGGCGGGCAGTAGAACGGTCCGACCGCGCTGGTCGCCGGCCCGCAGCCGGTGCTGACCGAGCCGTCGAACACCCGCATCGGCGCCGGGATGTACTTCTTCCCGCGCCGGGGCAGCTCCGCGGCCCAGAAGCTCTGGATCGAGTTCTGGTAGAAGACGAACCGGCAGTCCGAGTTCTGCTGCAGGTCCGAGCCCTTCTTGCAGGAGTCCAGGTTGCCGGCCGCCGTGTTGTGGACCGCCGGCTGGTCGCCGCCGTCGCTGCCGGGCAGGCCGCCGCTGAGTAGCAGGATGACGACCAGCAGGATGATGCCGCCGATACCGCCGCCGACCGGGATCATTCCGCCGGGCAGGCCGCCGCCGCGTCCGCCACTGCCGCGGGTGTCCTCGACACCGCTGGTGTCGAGATCCGCGTCCGGGTTGAATTTCACAGCACTTAGACTAGACCTCGGTGCGGGGGATTCTGCCGTGTCGTGACGCAGTGCTTTCGACCCGCCACAGACCGACTCTCAACCCAAGGACGCCTGCCACCGCGATGATCAATGTCTCCAATCTCGAGGTCCGCGTCGGCGCCCGTCAGCTCCTCGCCCCCGCCTCGTTCCGGGTCGGGCCGGGCGACAAGGTGGGGCTCGTCGGCCGCAACGGCGCCGGCAAGACGACGCTGACCAAGATCCTCGCCGGTGAAGGCCTCCCGGCGAGCGGCTCGGTCACGTCGTCCGGTGAGATCGGCTACCTGCCGCAGGACCCGCGCACCGGCGATCTCGACGTACTCGCGCGGGACCGGATCCTGTCCGCCCGCGGCCTCGACGACGTCGTACGGCGGCTGCGCAGTGCCGAGAAGTCGATGGCCAGCGCGGACGACAAGACCCGCGCGAAGGGCATGCGGCGGTACGAGCGGGCCGAGGCGGACCTGCACGCCGCCGGCGGGTACGCCGCGGAGGCCGAGGCGGCCCGGATCGCGGCGAACCTCGGCCTGCCGGATCGCGTCCTCGGCCAGCCGCTGGGCACGCTGTCCGGTGGTCAGCGCCGGCGCGTCGAGCTGGCCCGCATCCTGTTCGCCCAGGCGGAGACGCTGCTGCTGGACGAGCCGACCAACCACCTGGACGCGGACTCGATCGTCTGGCTACGCGACTTCCTCAAGTCGTACGCCGGTGGCGTGATCATGATCAGCCACGACGTGAACCTGCTCGAGGAGACCGTCACCCGGGTCTTTCACCTGGACGCGAACCGGGCCGAGATCGACGTCTACAACGTCGGCTGGAAGGCGTACCTGACGCAGCGCGAGACCGACGAGCGGCGCCGCAAGCGCGAGCGGGCGAACGCGGAGAAGAAGGCGACCCAGTTGGTCGACCAGGCGAACAAGATGCGCGCCAAGGCGACGAAGGCGGCCGCGGCCCAGCAGATGCTGCGGCGGGCCGAGCGGTTGATGTCGTCGCTCGAGGACGAGCGCAAGCAGGACCGGGTCGCGAAGATCTCGTTCCCGACGCCGGCGCCGTGCGGCAAGACGCCGCTGATGGCGCGCGAGCTGTCGAAGTCGTACGGCTCGCTGGAGATCTTCACCGACGTGGACCTGGCGATCGACAAGGGCTCGCGGGTCGTCGTGCTCGGGTTGAACGGCGCGGGGAAGACCACGCTGCTGCGGGTGCTGGCCGGGATCGAGAAGTCGGACACCGGCGAGGTGATCGACGGGCACGGGCTCAAGCTCGGCTACTACGCGCAGGAGCACGAGACGCTGGACGTCAACCGGACCGTGCTCGAGAACATGAAGTCCGCCGCCCCGGATCTGAACGAGACGCAGGCCCGGAGCGTGCTCGGCTCGTTCCTGTTCACCGGTGACGACTCGGACAAGCCGGCCTCGGTGCTGTCGGGTGGCGAGAAGACGCGGCTCGCGCTGGCGACCCTGGTCGTCTCGGCGGCGAACGTCCTGCTGCTCGACGAGCCGACCAACAACCTGGACCCGGCGTCGCGGGCCGAGGTGCTCAACGCGATTCGCTCGTACGCCGGTGCGATCGTCCTGGTCACCCACGACGAGGGCGCGGTCGAGGCGCTCGAACCGGAGCGGGTGCTGCTCCTGCCGGACGGCGTCGAGGACCTCTGGACGAACGACTACGCCGACCTGGTGTCGCTCGCCTGACCTACTCCGCAGTAATGTTCGGCTCATGACGGATCTGGGACTGCGGTTCACGGTGGACGGGCCGGTCGCGCGGGTTGTGCTGGACCGGCCGGAGGTGCGCAACGCGCAGACGCCGGCAATGTGGCGGGCCCTGGCCGAGTTCGGTACGGCGCTGCCACCCGAAGTCCGCGTGGTCGTCGTGTCGGGGGAGGGGCCGTCGTTCTCGGCCGGTCTCGATCGGCGGCTCATCATGGGCGAGAACGAGTTGGGCGAGGAGCCGCTGCTGACCCTCGGGGCGAAGCCGACCGCCGAGGTGTACGAGCTCATCGCCGAGTTCCAGGCCGGGTTCTCGTGGTTGCGGCGACCGGAGATCGTGAGTATCGCCGCCGTCCAGGGGCACGCCGTCGGCGCCGGCTTCCAGCTGGCCCTGGCCTGCGATCTTCGCGTCGTCACCCCGGATGCCCGCTTCAGCATGCGTGAGCCGGCCCTCGGCCTGGTCCCCGACCTCGGCGGCACACAGCCGCTGGTCCAGCTGGTCGGGTACTCCCGGGCTCTCGAGATCTGCGCGACCACGCGCTGGGTCGAGGCAGCCGAGGCGAAGGAGCTCGGTCTCGCGAACATCGTCGTACCGGCCGAGGAGCTTGCCGGGACGGTGAAGGATCTCACCGACGCACTGCTCGGCCCGCTCCCCGGAGCGATCCGCGAGACCAAGGCGTTGCTCCTCGGTGCCGCGGATCGCTCGTACCAAGAGCAACTGAAGGCCGAGCGGGAGGCCCAGGAGCGCCGGTTGAAGGAGCTCCTGGCCGCCCTCTAGTGCCAGTTGCTGATCTGGACGTCGCGCGGAGCGGGGTCACCCTGACCGGTTTCGACGTACTTCTTCAGGCTCAGCAGGTACGAGCCCCACTTGGTGCTGCAGTGGTACATGAACTCGACCGGCTCCTTCCAGCCCTCGTGCCTGAACAGGACGATCGTGTACTCGTCGGCCGTGCTCAGCTCGAAGCTGACGTGCGTACCCATCCACTCCTCGGGGCCGTCGACGACCTCCCAGCGGACGAGCTTGCCCAGCTCGACGTCCAGTACCTTCATGTCGAACCCGCCGCCCGCCACGGGGAACTGGAATCGGAGCACGCCGCCGACCGATTCGTCGCCTTGCGTGTCGTCGGTCCACCAGCCCGCGAGTCCGGGGATCGTGGTGAGGGCGGTCGTGACGTCCTCGGGGGACGCGGTGATGCCGATGCGGTGCAGGATGTCTACCATGTCGATTCCTCTTTCTGATATCAGTCGGTGCGGTTGCGCTGGATGGTCTCGGCGATGCGCTTGATCCGCTGCAGCCGGCCGTCCCAGGCCTCGCTGACGGATGCCATTTGCGCGACAGCCCGGGCGAGCTGTGCTTCGTCGACGGTGTAGCGGCGTTCGCGTCCGGACGGGGTGGAGTGCACCAGCCCGGCCCGGTCGAGGACGGCGAGGTGCTTGGCGACCGCCTGCCGGGTGACCGGCAGCTGATCGCTCAGGCTGGTCGCGGTCCCGCCGCTGCCGGCCAGCAGCAGGTCGAGCATCCGGCGCCGAGTCGGGTCTCCGATCGCCGACCAGAGCTCGTCGTCGATCACGGCCTCGCCGCCAGCCGATCTACGTACGGCGCGAGGCGGGGAAGGAAGTAGTCCCAGCCGGAGCTGTGGTCGTGGTACACCTCGTCCGGCTTGGCGGCCTCGTCGTACCCGGTCTCGGCGAACCGCAGCAGCGTGCCGCCGTCGGACGGGACCAGGTCGAACGTCACCAGCAGCGAGTTGGCCGCGGTCGCGACCTCGCCGTCGTAGTCCCAGCGGAACGAGAACCGCCGGGGCGGGTCGGCCTCGACGACGGTGAGCGCGACGACATTCGTGTCACCGAACGAGACTGTCCCGGTCGCGCCGGCCACGGGCTCGAGGTCCGCGTCGTCCGGCCACCACTCGCGCAGGTGCTCCGGCGAACTGACCACCTCGTAGACGACCTCCGGCGAAGCCTCCACCCGAATCTCCCGCTCGATGCTCCGAGACATCCCAGCCACCCTTCCTTTCGCAACCTTTGGTTGCCTATGACTCTAGGGCACGGATCCGCGATGCGCAACCATCGGTTGCAGGAAAGATCTGTCCGTGCCATGCGGGAAGATTGAGCCGACCTGAACTGTTGTGAAGGTCCACGAGGAAGACGTGGGGAGGTGACCGGATGTCAGGCATGATGCGCCCGGGCATGGGTGCGGCCAGTTGGCGCCGCCAGGACGAGTCAGTCGTCGGGAAGAAGCTGGCGAAGGGCACGCTGCGCCGGATCGTCCGGTTCGCCAAGCCCTACCGCTGGTACATCACGCTGTTCCTGCTCCTGGTGATCATCTCCGCTTTCCTGGTGATCGCCTCACCGTTGCTGTTCAAGAAGATCGTCGACGACGGCATCAGCAAGGGGAACGCGCCACTCGTGACCGCGCTCGCTCTGGTCGTCGCCGTCCTCGCGGTGCTCGAGGCCGCGCTCGGCCTGATGCAGCGCTGGTTCTCGGCGCGGATCGGTGAAGGACTGATCTTCGACCTGCGCACCAAGGTGTTCTCGCACGTCCAGCGGATGCCCGTCGCGTTCTTCACTCGGACCCAGACGGGTGCGCTCGTCTCCCGGTTGAACAACGACGTGATCGGCGCCCAGCAGGCCTTCACCTCCACGCTGTCCGGCGTGGTCTCGAACATCATCAGCCTGATCCTCGTGGTCGGCGCGATGCTGGTGCTGAGCTGGCAGCTGACCGTGGTGGCGATCCTGATGCTGCCGATCTTCCTGATCCCGGCCCGGGTCCTCGGACGCCGGCTGGCCACGATGACCCGCGAGCAGATGAACCTCAACGCGGAGATGTCGACCGGGATGACCGAGCGGTTCAGCGTCGGGGGAGCGCTGCTCGTCACGCTCTTCGGTCACCCGTCGATCGAGAACCGCGACTTCGGCGAACGCGCCGGCCGGGTCCGTGACCTGGGCATCCGGATCGCGATGGTCGGCCGGGTCTTCTTCACCGCGCTGACGCTGGTCGCCGCCCTCGCGACGGCACTGGTGTACGGCGTCGGCGGCAACCTCGCGGTCCGCCAGGCGCTGACCGTGGGGACACTGCTGGCGCTCGTCGCGCTGCTCGGCCGCCTGTACGGACCGTTGACCGCGCTGTCCAACGTGCGCGTCGATGTGATGACCGCGCTGGTCTCGTTCGAGCGCGTCTTCGAGGTGCTCGACCTGGAGCCGATGATCAAGGACAGCCCCGGCGCCCAGGACTTGCCGGCGGGCGCGGCGAGCGTGGAGTTCGAGCGCGTCGCGTTCTCGTACCCGACGGCCGAGCAGGTGTCGCTGGCGAGCCTCGAGTCGGTCGCGGTCCTCGACAAGCGCGTGTCGGCGCAGGTGATCGAGGATGTCAGCTTCGCCGTCCGCCCCGGTCAGATGGTTGCCCTGGTCGGCCCGTCCGGCGCCGGTAAGACCACGATCACGAACCTGGTCGCGCGCCTGTACGACGTGACCGGTGGCGCGGTCCGGGTCGGCGGCCACGACGTACGCGATGTCACGCTGCGGTCGTTGCACGATGCCATCGGATACGTGACACAGGACGCGCACATGTTCCACGACACGATCCGCGCGAACCTGGCCTATGCGAGGCCGGGCGCGTCGGACGACGAGATGATCGAGGCGCTCCGGGCGGCGCAGATCTGGGACCTGGTGTCGTCGTTGCCGGATGGTCTGGACACCGTGGTCGGGGATCGCGGGCACCGGCTGTCCGGTGGCGAGCGGCAACGACTCGCGATCGCCCGGTTGTTGCTGAAGGCACCGCAGATCGTCGTCCTCGACGAGGCGACCGCGCATCTGGACTCCGAGTCGGAGGTCGCCGTCCAGCGGGCGCTCGACACCGCGCTGGAGGGACGGACGTCGCTGGTGATCGCGCACCGGCTGTCCACCGTGCGGAACGCCGACCTGATCCTGGTTGTTGACCACGGCAACATCGTCGAACGCGGCACCCACGAGCAACTGCTCGCCGCGGGTGGCGAATACGCTGACTTGTATCACACGCAGTTCAAGGAAACCGGCACAGCGGCAGGTGTCTGACTCCTACGGAGCCGGCTCGTTGGGCTGCTGGTCGTGCTCCAGCAGATGGAGCACCGGTACGCCGAGGTGGCGGCGGGCCGAGTTCGTCCAGTCGAGGTGGAAGAACTCCGCGACGACGTGCGCGCGGGTCAGGATGATGACCTCCTGCCCCTGCACGTGGTCGACGGTCGCGACCAGCGCGTCGATCGGCCGTTCGTGGGTGATGCCGCCCTCGGCGTCCTGACCGAGATCGCGTAGCCGCTGGACGCTCCGCCCGGTGCAGCCCTTCGCCTCGGTGTCGATCGCCTGCTGGGCCTCGGCGAGGTCCTGGCGCTGGGTGGCGAGCCCCGGTCCGTAGAGATCCGCGGTACCGAGGGCGCTGATCGAGGCCTCCACACCGGCCTCCGCGTTGTGGCACGGCACGAGCACGTGGTACTTGACCGGCTCGGGCATGTCCTCGTGCAGGTCGACGACGCGCTTGGCGTCCGGCTCGGACAGTTCCTGTTCGACGAGCAGTACGACGTCGTACATCTCGCAACCTCCGGTTCCTACCAGTCGGTATGCCTCCATGATGCCCCTTGTACCCACCAGGAGTCAGCTGGATGCTTCCTGCAGTGCACGAGCCGTTGAATCAGGCAACAAATCCAGCGGCTTCGTCAGCGTTGGGCGCTGGACAGGACGTCGGCCAGGTCGAACTTCACCGGCTCCTCGAGCTGCTCGTACGTGCACGACTCCGGCGTACGGTCCGGGCGCCAGCGGACGAACTGCGCCGTGTGCCGGAACCGGATGCCCTCCATGTGGTCGTAACGAACCTCGACCACCAGTTCCGGGCGCAGCGGTGTGAACGACAGGTCCTTGCCCGCCTGCCAGCGGCTGCCTTCGGCGTTGCGCGGCGTCCGCACGCCCTCCTCCTGCTTGGCCCACGCCCACGGATGGTCGTCGAACGTCGTGACGAGCGGCTGCATCTCCTCGAAGAGCTCCTTGCGCCGCTCGAGCGGGAACGCGCCGATCACGCCGACGCTGGCCAGCGTGCCGTCCTCGTTGTAGAGCCCGAGCAGCAGAGAGCCGATCCGGTCCGGGCCGCTCTTGTGGATGCGGTAGCCGGCCACCACGCAATCCGCCGTACGCTCCGGCTTCACCTTGAACATGACCCGCTTGTCCGGCTGGTAGAGGCCGTCCAGCGGTTTCGCGATCAGCCCGTCCAGGCCGGCGCCCTCGAACTGCTCGAACCACTGCCCGGCGGTGGCGTGATCGGTCGTCGCGGGCGTCACGTGGATCGGCGCCTTGACGCCGGCGAGCGCGTCGATCAGAGCGGTACGGCGTTCCGCGAACGGGCGCTCCATGTAGTCGTCGTCCCCGAGCGCCAGCAGGTCGAACGCGACGAACCGGGCCGGGGTCTTCTCGGACAGCATGTTCACCCGGCTCGCGGCCGGGTGGATCCGTTGCTGCAGCACCTCGAAGTCGAGCCGGTCGCCGGACTCGCCGATCACGATGATCTCGCCGTCGATCGCGCACCGCTGCGGCAGGTTCGCCTTCACCGCCTCGACCAGCTCCGGGAAGTACCGGGTCATCGGCTTCTCGTTCCGGCTGCCGATCTCGACCTCGTCGCCGTCGCGGAAGATGATCGAGCGGAACCCGTCCCACTTGGGCTCGTAGCTCAGCTCCCCGCGCGGGATCTCCTTCACCGGCTTGGCGAGCATCGGCTTGACCGGTGGCATCACAGGCAGTCGCATCCCGTCATTCTCACCCACGCACCAACTCCTCACCTACGGGACGCGTCCCACAGCTGAGGACGAATTGACCAACTCGGGAGGTTGATCATGAGGATCAAGGGTCTTGGTAAGGGTGGAGTCATGGCGGCGGCGCTGGCCGTCACCGCTCCACTCGTGCTCGGTGGCGCGGCGGCTCCTGCGATCGCGACGAGCGCTCAGACGACGGCGGTGACGTCGTGTCGCGGTTCCGTCGTACGGCTCGACCCGGTGACGTACGCCGACCGTCTGGTGCGCGCCTGGGGTCGCGGCGACCGTGCGACGGCGGCCTGTTACGGAACCGCGAGCACCGTGCGAGCGCTGTTCGCGCAGGCGTCGCCGGGCGGCATCCGCTGGCGCCGGGTCTCGGCGGAAGGCGCGGCCGGGACGGCCTTGGTGACCTACCACGACGACGCTCGTGGCGGGAATCTGACCGTGGGCGTGCAGAATGCGGCGCCGGAGCTGCGAGGGCCGGGTGGCTGGCATGCGGCGTACACCCTGCGCTTCATCGGTGAGCCACGCGCCTGGAGTCCGGTGCAGTGGTCCGACAACCTGGTCCGGGCCTGGGGTCGTGGCGACTCGAAGTGGATGTCGTACTACGCAACGCCCGCGGTGAAGAAGGCACTGACGCACATCTCGGCCGTCGGCGGTCCGAACTGGCGCCGGGTCTCGACAGAGGGTGCAGCAGGTACGACCTTCGTGACGTACCGCAACTCAAAGACCGGTCACCGGTTGACCATCGGAATCTCGAACGTCAGGCTCTCGCAGGGCGACGCACACGTCGCCTACCTGTGGAGCTATCGCTGACCGCGCGCCCGGCCCTGGCCGTCCTGCGCGAGGGCGCCGGCTCGGGCCGCCTGTCGCAGGACACCTTCATCCGGCGGATGAATTTCGTGCTCCGCGCGCAGAGCCGCGGCGAGCTCGCCAACGCGATCCGCGACCTGCCCCGGGCCGAACCCCGCCGCCCCGGCTGGATCCGGCAGTTGCGTCGCAGAGTCGACACGATGCTCGCGACGTTTCCGCAGTTCGCCGTCGCGCGACGTACGCCGGCCCTGCCGCTGCCCGGACTTGCGCTGCCGACGCCCGGTTCGCCGACCGTCCGGATCGGCCGCGGTCCTGGCGCCACCCTGCGCTTGGCCGACGTCTCCGTCTCGCGCTGCCACGCCGAGCTGCGGCACGTTGACGGCGGCTGGATGGTGCGCGACCTCGGATCGATGAACGGGACCGAGGTCAACGGCTCCCGCATCACCACGCCGGTCCGGGTCCGTCCGGGCGACGTCATCCGGTTCGGCGCGGTCGCCTACGTGCTCACCTGGACAGATCAGCCGTAGGGCTTGCATCCGGTACCTGGGTACGGGTTTACCGTCGATCCATGGACGCCGACTGGACCCCTTCCGCTTGCACCCTTCCGACCGCCGAGCAGCCGCTGCGGCGGGCCGAGTTCGACCAGCTCTTCGCCGACCATCTCCGCGGCTCCGACCGCGTCGACCCGCACACCCTCGACCTCCTCCTCGCCGCCGACTCTCGCGCGACGGCCACCGACCTGACCGCCCGCGAGAACGAATGCTGCTCGTTCTTCACCTTCACCTTCACCGAGGCACCGGACGACCGCATCCGCCTCCGGATCCACGTGCCGCCCGCGTACGTCGCCGTACTCGACGGGTTGAGCGAGCGGTTGCCGCGGTGAGACCTGGAGAGGTCGCCGCCGCGGCCGGCGTGAACCTGCAGACGTTGCGGTACTACGAACGCCGCGGGCTGCTCGACGAGCCGGTGCGCAGCCTCGGCGGGCACCGGGTGTACTCGCACGACGCTGTCACGACGTTGCGGGTGATCAAGGCGGCCCAGCGGCTCGGGTTCACGCTCGCGGAGGTCTCGGAGCTTCTCGACACCGCCAGGCATCGGCATGCCCTCGGCGAGGGGGCCGGGCTGCAGGCCCGAGCCCGGGAGAAGCTGGCCGATGTGGAAGCGAAGATCGCCGACCTGACCGTCATCGCCGAGACCCTGCGCGCCGGGATCGCCGCCGGGTGCGACGATCTGCAGACCTGCGCGGGCGACCCGGACTGCCCGCTCCCGTTCACCGACCTCGGCCAGAGCGACCGTTGGTGACCGTGCTGCGGTCGGTCGGGCTGTTCGTCCTGGCCGCGCTGGCAGAGATCGGCGGCGCCTGGCTGATCTGGCAGGGCTGGCGCGAACACCGCGGACTGTGGTGGATCGCGGGCGGCGTGATCGCGCTCGGAGCCTACGGCTTCGTCGCGACCTTCCAGCCGGATCCGAACTTCGGCCGCATCCTGGCCGCGTACGGCGGTGTGTTCGTGGCCGGCTCGCTCGTGTGGGGGATGGTCGTCGACAAGTTCCGCCCCGACCGCTTTGATCTGCTAGGCGCCGCGATCTGCCTGCTCGGCGTCGTGATCATCATGTACGCGCCGCGCAGCTCCTGATCAGCGGTCGGCGACGATCTGGCCGGCCTTGAGGAAGGGGTCGAACGAGCCGTGTGCGCCGGCACCGTCCTTGGCCGGGATGACCTCCTTCGAGTACTGGGCGATGTAGACGCGCCGGTTCCGGTCGGTGAGGTTGGGTCCGCTGCGATGGATGACGACGCTCGAGAAGACCACGATCGAGCCCGCCCGCGCGGTCATCGGGATGCCGGGATCGCTGCCGAAGTAGCACACCATGTCGTTGAGCTCGGGGTCCTGGATGTGCTTGATGTACGACCTGATGCCGGACCGCGAGTACGGCAGCAGGTAGACCGAGCCGTTCTCCTCGGTGACGTCATCGAGGGCGATCCAGCAGGTCAGGTAGGGCTCGTGGTCCTCGTGGACGTAGCCGGAGTCCTGGTGCCAGGCGAACGCCGTGTTCGGGTCGCCGGCCTTGATCACGTACTGCTCCCAGAACAGGTACGCCTCGTCGCCCAGCGTCGCCCGGCAGATCTCGGCCATCATGTCGCTGAACAGGAACTGCCGCAGTTCGGGCCGGTCCTGGTAGATCATGCTGCTGAAGTACCGCTTGCCGCGGTGGTTGATGCCGAGCGAGTCGGTGCCGGCGGCATCCATCGCGGCGTCGAGTTTGTCGATCGAGTACTGCGCTCCGCCGCGCAGCAGCTCGAGTTGCTCGTCGGTGAGCACGCTGTCCAGCACGAAGTAGCCCTCGTCGCGGAGCTGTGTCAGGTGCTCGCGCGTGACCAGGTCGGTGGTCGATGTCATCGTGCGGTCCTCCGGTCGATCGGCTGGTCCCTTCCACCGAGAACGCTAGGGCGGCAGCGTCTGCCAGAGAATGTCTGCAGGCGACCCGGGCATGAACATTTTGGCGTTTCGGGCTGGGTACTGTTGCCGGCATGAGTGAGCGGACGATCGTCACGATCGCCGAAGGCCCGGTGACCAGGCTCGGCCAGCTGGTGCTCGCCGGCGAGGTGATCGACGCCGAGCCGATCATGTCGTCGACGTTGCGGGTGATGGACGCGTACGTGCTGTCGGTGCTGATCGATGGCGAGGGCAACTATCGCGACGCCGACGGGCGCGACGAGCGGCTCCGGCCGGGCGCGCACACGATCCTGCCGCCCGGGTTCCCGCACACGTCCCACACCGATCCGGGGGAGCGGTGGACGGAGTTGTTCGTCGTCTTCACCGGACCACTGTTCGACGCGCTCGCCCAGCTGGCCGGGGTGGGCCCGCGGTACCCGGTGCCGCCGCCGTCGATCGAGGCGCTGCGCACCGTACTGCGCTCGCCGCCACGGACTCGCCGGGTCGCGGAGCATCAGCTGCTGGCCTTGGCCGACTGGCTGATCGACACCGACGACACCGACGACAGTCCCGACGTGAGCATGGACATCGTGGACGCGATGGGACGGCTCGCCGACGATCTCACCGCGAGCACCGACCTGGCGGCCGTGGCGGCCGAGGCAGGGCTGAGCTACGACACGTTCCGGCGCCGGTTCACGACACAGGTCGGCCAGACCCTGGCCGCGTTCCGGAGCGCGCGCCGATGCATCGGCGGGTCCGCGACGGCGAGATCGGCGACCTGCACCTGGCCCGGGCTCGGTACAGCTGGTCCGGGCCCTGGTGGGGCCGCTGGTTCTACGAGTCCGGCGGCGGGGCGTTGTTCGACCTCGGCGTGTACAACCTGACCAGTCTGTGCGGGTTCTTCGGCCCGGTCCAGCGGGTCACCGCCATGGTCGGCACCGCCGTACCCAAGCGCGAGATCACCGGCCAGCTCGTGACGGTCCGCGCCGACGACAACGCGCACATCGTGCTCGACTTCGGCAACGCCCGCTTCGCCTCGATCGCGACCGGGTTCACGATGCAGCAGTACCGGTCGCCGGCGATTGAGCTGTACGGCGCCACCGGCGTACTGCAGTTGCTCGGGGACGACTGGGCTCCGGACGGGTTCGAGCAGTGGTCGAACGAGCGTGGATCCTGGGAGGTGTTCGGCGAACGCGATCCGAACTGGCCGTGGACCGACGGCCTGCGGCATCTCGTCGAGTCCGTCGAGAACGGTACGCCGACCGTCACCCGGCCCGAGCACGCCTTCCACGCCCTCGACGTGATGCTCGCCGCCAGGCGCTCAGCCGCCGAGGGCCGCGTGATCGAGGTGACGAGCCCGTTCCCCGACCTCGACTACGGCACGCCCACCGGCCCCGCAGAAGCCGCCCGCCCGGCCCACGACCCTCGCACGTCCTGAGCTGGCCCCCGTCTCAGGGGATGAGCACGACCTTGCCGGTGGTGTTGCGAGTCTCCAAGGCGTGGTGAGCCGCCGCGGCTTCGGAGAGCGGGAACGTCGTGGTGAGCGCCTGCCAGCGGCCCGCAACGGTCTCTTCGAGGGCCGCTGCTTCGAGCGCGCGCAGCTGCGCCGTCATCTTCGCGCCGAGCGCCCAGCCGGCGGTGAGGCTGCGGGCCATCAAGTCCTCATGGGTGAACTCGATCGACCCACCGCCGGACCAGCCGAACATCAGCACCCGCCCGCCGGCCCCGAGCAGCTCGAAGGCCCGCTGGCCGCTCGCGCCGCCGACCC
This sequence comes from Kribbella sp. CWNU-51, assembly GCF_054073265.1. Classification (NCBI taxonomy): domain Bacteria; kingdom Bacillati; phylum Actinomycetota; class Actinomycetes; order Propionibacteriales; family Kribbellaceae; genus Kribbella; species Kribbella sp. CWNU-51. Next base: position 919,579 of record NZ_JBSXMZ010000004.1, on the reverse strand, counting down.
CGTCGAGCAGGACGGTGATCTGCCGATCGCCCAGCTCCGCCTTCAAGGCACTCGCCCACTCCGGATCCGTGTAGTCGATCGCGTACTGCGCACCCAGCGAGCGGACCAGGTCGACCTTGGTAGGTCCGCCGGCCAGCCCGATCACGGTTGCACCCGCGTTCCGCCCGGCCTGGACCAGGTAGCTGCCGATTCCGCCCGCGGCCGCCGTCACCAGGACGACGTCGTCCGCGGTCAGCCTCGCCTGGTTCAGGATTCCAGCCGTCGTCCGGCCGGTCCCGATCGCGGCGACCGCCTGCGCGGCGTCGACGTGGTCGGGGAGTTCGTACAGCGACTCCACCTTGGCCACCGCGAGTTCGGCGTACCCGCCGGGGACCATGCCGAGGTGCACCACCACCCGTTTGCCGATCCACGACGAGTCGACCCCAGGCCCGACCGCGGTGACGCGCCCGGAGACCTCGCGACCGGGGATCGTCGGCAGCTCCGGCACCGGGATCGGGCTACCGCCGGTCGAGCCGGACCTGATCATCGTGTCGACCAGGTGGACCCCGGCCGCCTCCACTTGAATGAGCACCATGCCCGGATCGGGGGTGGGATCCGGAGCCTCCTCGTACCGCAGGTTCTCCGCCGGACCGAACTCGTGCAATCTGATCGCCTTCACACCGACCGAGGCTAGAACCTCAACAAACATTGAGGTCAAGGTATCCCACTTTCTTACTTTGTGTATTAAAGTGCGGAGCGAGGGAGGGTGACGTGGCGAAGATTCTGAAGGGTGCGAACGCGCAGGAGACGCACAGCGCGATCCTCGACCTGATCCGCTCCAGCGGCACGGTCACCCGGATCGACCTCGCGGAGCGTTCCGGCCTGACCGGTGCGTCCATCTCCCGGGTGGTCAAGCAGTTGCTCGCCGACGGCCTGATCGTCGAGACCGGCCTCGGCGACCCGACCGGCGGCAAGCGCGCGACGCTGCTGCAGTTCAACCCCCGTGCGCGGCACGCCGTCGGCATCTCCATCGACACGCCGAGTACGACGTACGTCGTCACCGACATGAGTGGACGGGTGATCGAGCAGGTGTCGTCGCGCGGCATCGGCCGGGACGCGCCCAGCACCGCGGTGAAGCGGATCACCGCCGAGCTCGAGGACCTGATCGTGAAGGCGGAGATCGAGCCGGCCACCCTGGTCGGCGTCGGGGTCGCCCTGGCCGGTCGCCAGGGCGGGGGAGGGCAACGGCTGCTGCGGACGAACTCGTCGAAGTACGCCTGGGAGCCGTTCGCCGTCCGTGACACCCTGCGGGCAGCGATCGACCACCCGATTGTGGTGGAGAACGACTCGACCTGCGCAGCGATCGGTGAATTCTGGGCCGGCCGGATCCCGTCGGTGAACGACTTCGCCACCGTCTACATGGCGGCCGGTTTCGGGCTCGGCCTGGTCACCGACGGCGACGTGTATCGCGGCTCGTCGTCCAACGTCGGCGAGATCGGCCACATGGTCTTGGACATGAACGGCCCGGAGTGCTGGTGTGGCAGCCGCGGCTGCCTGGAGAGTCTCGCCGCACCGGCGGCCGTGGTGAAGCGTGCCGAGCAGGACGAGGCGCTGGTGAACGAGCTCGCCCTACGCGGCCGGCAGCTGGCGGTTCGGTCCGACTTCGCGAAGATCGCCCGGCTCGCGGCCGCCGGCGACCCGCGGTGCGTGCGGCTGATCGAGGAGTCCGCGACGTACTTGGCGAAGGCGCTGCTGTCGATCACGAACCTGCTCGACCTCGACCAGATCATCCTCGCGGGTCCCGGCTTCAGCGAGGCGGGCGGCCTCTACGTCCGGATCGCGTCGACCGAGATCAACCGCCTGTCGTTCGTCCGCGCGATGCACCCGACCCGGGTCGAACTGTCCAAACTAGGACCCAGCGCCGCTGCCCTCGGCGCCGCGTCCCTCGTCCTCCACAGCCAGCTGACCCCCCGCCAGAAGTCGGGCCGTTAGCCAACTGCCGGGACCTCGGACAAGACCCGCTGGGCCGGGACAAGTTATTCCAGCTCTTCTGTTTGATGTGTGAGTGAGGTGACGGCCTTTGAACTGGTGCACCCGGTGGCTTGGTCGAGTGTCTGGAACTGTGGCTCCCTGTCGTTTCCGTGGTGTACCCGGGCCCGGCTCGCCACCTTGAGCACGGTTCAACCACGAAACCGCCCGCACAACGACCATCCCGTGCCCAAAGTCGACCCCGCGCCCCCCGCCCGAGGTCGACCTACCGATCGGGTCCTGAGGGCTCGGGGCGGAGGAGGGGGAGAGGGAGAGGCCTGGTGTACCGACGGACGGGTAGTGGTCGGCCGGCGCGGGCACCTGAGTGAGATGGTCAGCCCGAACGGCGGCCGGTCGGGTGGGGCGTGGCCGACTACTACCCGTTCCTCGGTACGCCGGGGATCCCCGGGACTCGATCCAGTAACTCTTCGGACCTCGGACACCTGATCGAGACCGCGGACACCACACCCGGTGTCCGCACTCCCCAACGGGTGACCCCGCAGCCCCCGAACCCACACCCGGCGCGTCCGCCAGCGTCCGCCAGCACCGACCGCACCGCAGACCCCCGGGCCCCTATCACCCGCACACCCAGCACAAGAGCCGTTATTGCTTGTCGCAACCCACCAAGCGGGAGGCCCAGCCCCCGAGAGTCGGGCAGGCAAGCGGGGCGTGATGGCAGGTAGCTCTAGCTCAGGAAGTCTTTCAGCCAGAGGGCGCTCTTCTTCACGATGCGCTGCTGGGTGGTGTAGTCGACGTACACGATCCCGAAGCGCCGGCTGTAGCCCCAGGCCCACTCGAAGTTGTCCATCAGCGACCAGGCGAAGTACCCCTTCAGCGGGAAGCCCTCGGAGACGAGGTCCCGGCACACCGCGGTGTGCTGCTGCAGGTAGTCCAGCCGCTCCTCGTCCTCGACGGTCCCGTCCGCGGTCAGTTCGTCCGGGTACGCCGATCCGTTCTCCGTCACGTACAACGGCAACTCCGGCGCCATCTTGTTGATCGTGACCAGGATGTCGCGCAGTCCGGCGGCCTGGATCGGCCAGCCCATCTGGGTCCGCGGCAGACCGGTGTCGACGGCAGCGACATTCTCACTGCCGGGCTGCGTCGACGGACCGGGCGTGGAGATCGGCCCGTCCGGCGCGGCGACCGTGGTCGGGCAGTAGTAGTTCACGCCGATGAAGTCCAACGGCGCCGAGATCACCGCGAGATCGGCCTCCTGCGCGGCGAACCACTCGGTCATCCCGGTATCCTCGAGCACGTCGGCCGGATACGTGCCGGCGAGCAGCGGATCGAGGAACATCCGGTTCCGCAGTCCGTCCACCCGCCGCGCGGCGTCGAGGTCCGCGGCCGAGTCCGAGGCGGCGTGGATCGGCGCCGGGTTCAGGGCGATGCCATACGTGCCCTCTGACGACCGGAGCGCCTCGAGCGCCAACCCGTGCCCGAGCAGCAGATGGTGCACGGCCTTCAGCGCCTCGGCACCCTCGGTCCGCCCCGGCGCGTGCTCGCCGTTCCCGTACCCGAGGAAGGCCGAGCACCACGGCTCGTTCAGCGTCATCCACTGCTTGATGACGTCCGACAGCGCGTCGTGCGTGACCGCCGCGTAGTCGCGGAACCGCTCGGCCGTGGACCGCAGGAGCCAGCCACCCGCGTCCTCGAGCGGCTGCGGCAGGTCCCAGTGGTAGAGCGTCGCGTACGGCGTCACGCCGTACTCCAGGCAGGTCTCGGCGAGCCGCCGGTAGAAATCCAGTCCGGCGGAGTTCGTCGCGCCGGAGCCGGCCGGGACGATCCGCGGCCAGGCGATCGAGAACCGGTACGCCGTCAGGCCGAGGTCCGCCAGCAGCCGGATGTCGTCGGCGAACCGGTGGTAGTGGTCGACGGCGACGTCACCGTTCGTGCCGTCGGAGATCTTGCCGGGCGTGTGCGCGAAGGTGTCCCAGATGCTCGGGCCGCGCCCGTCCGTGGAGACCGCGCCTTCCACCTGGTACGACGCGGTCGCCGCGCCCCAGGTGAAGCCGGGTGGGAAGCCGTTCGTCACGTCGTCTCCTTTGTTCCTTCAACCCAGTATCGCTCTTGGGGGAGGAGGCTACCTAACCGGTTAAGGAGCGCGGCTGGGAGGTCGGCCTCGAGCGATGTGATCAACGCCTCGACCCGCGAAGGCTTGCTGATGCCGACCACGGTCCCGGCGATGTCCGGGTTGTCCACCGAGTGCCGGAGCGCGGCCGTTGCGAGGTCGGTGCCGAACTCGCGGCACGCCTTGTCCATCTCGGCGACAGCTTCCAGTACGGCGTCCGGCGCGTCGCGGTACGCGTACTTCGTCGCGCCCTGCGGGTTGGCCAGGATCCCGCCGCCGTAGATCGCCGCGTTGACCACAGCGATGCCGTCACCACTCGGCCGGCGGATCAGGTCGCCGGCCGAGTGGTCGACGAGGCTCCATCGGTTGTGCACGAGCAGCACCTCGAAGCCGCCGAGGTCGAGATAGCGGCCGAGCTCGACGGTGTTCCCGCCGGCCAGCCCGACATGCCCGATCTCGCCGTCGGCCCGGAGCTGCATCAGCGTGTCGACGGCCTCGCGCATCGAGTCGAAGTCGTGGAACTCCGGATCGTGCAGATAGACCAGCGGGAGGTCGTCGAGCCCGAGCCGCTCCTTGCTCTCGGCAACACTCGCGCGGACCCGGGCGCCGGAGTAGTCCTGGCCGCGGGCGTCGACCTTCGTCGCGACCAGGAAGCCGTCCGGGAGACCGCCGTACTCGCGGATGGCCCGGCCGATCCGCAATTCGCTCTCGCCGTCGCCGTACCCGTTGGAGGTGTCGATCCAGGTGAGCGGGCTGTCGAACACCCGCAGGACGAGGTCGACCGCCTCCTGCCGGGTCACGTCGTACCCGAAGACCGCGGGCATGCCCGCGATCGCGCTGCCGCCGGCGCAGACGGCGGACACGGTCAGTCCGGTGGAACCGAGGGGCCTCAGCCAGTCGTCTCTCATGCCTCGGAGCCTACGGCGAACGCGAAGCCGTCGGGATCGACGTAGACACTCGTCCCGTCAGGTGCGGTGGCCGTGGTCAAGTCCCTCGGGGGGTTGCCGGCGAGTTCGGCGTACGCGAAGCCGGCGACGTCGAGCTGGGGCTCGCGGGAGGTCTTGCCGACCTCGTATGTGAACACCTCCAGGACCGTGTCGCCGCCCTTGAGGTAACCGATGCTGAAGCCGCGCTGGTCGTGCGGTTGCTCGATCGTGCCGATGAACGAGAAGCCGTAGTGCTCGTGGTAGTAGTCGCTGGTCGCGGCCCGGTCCTCGATCGTCACCGCGACGTGGTCCAACCGCGGCCGCCGCGGTACGCCGAGGGTACGTTCCCGCGCGACTCCGTCGGCGTCGAGCACAGCGGCGTACTGCAGATCGCCTTGGATCATCTCGAGCAGCGTGCCGTCGGGATCGTAGAAGAAGCAGATCCGGACCCCGCCCTCGGCGTCGAGCGGATCCAGCTTGAACTCCACCCCGGCGGCCTTGAGTACGTCGGCCCGCTGGTCGAGCCGGTCGACCTTGAAACCGATGTGGCGAAAGCCCTTCTGCAGATCGTCCGGCGACCAGGTACTCTGATCGCGTCCGTTGCCTACGGCCCTTAACTCGACCGTCGCGGTCACCGCGTCCAGTATGGCGCGCTCCGGCGTCGGCTCGCCGACCACCCGCAGCTCGAGGAACTTGGTGTAGTACTCGACCGAGCGCTGCACGTCCGTGCAGTTGACCACGACGTTCTTGATCGGCATAAGACCTCTTCCAGTCAGCTAGTTCTTGACCGCGCCGAGCATCATCCCGGCGACGAACTGCCGCTGCATCCGGACGTACACGATGACGACCGGCACGACAGACAGCGTGAGGCCGGCGGTGAGCGCCGGCCAGTTGGTGGAGTACTGGCCCATCAGGGTGAACAGCACGGGTTGCAGGGGGAGTGACTCGGTGTTGCGCAGGACCGTGTTGGCGATCAGGAACTCGTTCCAGGTGGAGAGGAACTGGAAGATCACCACGGTCGCGATCCCGGGCCGGGTCAGCGGCAGGATCACCCGCCGGAAGATGGTGAGCTCGCTTCCACCGTCCACCCGGGCCGCCTCGATCAACTCGTCGGGCAGCGTCTGGAAGAACGCCCGCATCAGGAACATCGCGAACGGCGCCGAGCCAGAGATGTAGAGCACCAGCAGACCGGCCTGGCTGTCGAGCAGCCCGAGCGATTTGAGCTCGAGGTAGAGCGGGATGATCAGCGCCGTCGACGGCATCATCAGAGTGGTCAGCAGCAGCACGAACAGCGTGTTGCGGAACGGGAAGTCGAGCTTGGCGAACGCGTACCCGCTGAGTGTGGCGAACACGAGGACGCCGATCACCGTGACGGACGTGATCCAGACGCTGTTCCAGAAGTGCAGCGGGAACTCGATCGAGGTCCACGCCTCCTTGTACGCCGTACCCGTGAACTTCCGCGGGATGATCGGCCCGTTGAAGATCGTGTTCTGCTCGCGCAACGAGGTGAGCAGCATCCAGACGAACGGGAACGCCATCAGCACGCAGAACGGCAACAGCACGAAGGTCGCGAACGACTTGCCGACCCACGGCTTCTGAGCATTGGTCACGCTCACCGGTCCGCCCTCCTCGTCAGCCAGAGCTGGGCGATGACGGCCAGCGTGCAGAGCACCATCGTCACGACACTGAACGCGCTGGCGTAGCCGAGTTGCGGGATCGAGCCCGACGTCGAGCCGAAGGCGAGCGAATAGAGATAGGTGCCGAGCACCTCGCTGGCGTGGTTCGGCCCGCCGCCGGTCATCACGAAGATCACGTCGAACGCCTTGAACCCGTTGAGCAGGCCGAGGCTGACGATCAGACCGGTGACGACGCGCAGGCTCGGGACCGTGATGTGCCGGAACTGCTGGACGGTGTTGGCGCCGTCCATCGCCGCCGCCTCGTACAGGTTCGGGTCGATGCTCTGCAGGCCGGCGAAGTAGATCAGCATCGTGAAGCCGAGGCCGCCCCAGACCGTCACGACGACGATGGCCGGCAGCACGGTCTTCTGGTCGGCCAGCCACGGGTGCTGCAGGCTGTCCAAACCGATTGCCCCGAGCAACCGGTTGAGGGTGCCGATGTTCGGGTCGTAGATCAGCTTCCACAGCACGGCGGACACCACGAACGACACGATCCCCGGGATGAACAGGATGGTCCGGACCAGGACGCCGACCTTCGACCAGACCACGTTGACCAGTACGGCGATGACAAGGCCGAGGAACGTGAGCACTGCCGTGGTGACACCGGTCAGCACCAGCGTGATGATCAGCGCTCGCCGGGCGATCGGGTCGTTCAGCATCCGGCTGTAGTTGTCGAAGTTGACGAATCTCGGCGTACCGAAGCCGCCCCAGGAGGTGAGGCTCAGGTACGCCGTGTAGAGAATCGGCCAGAGCACGAACCCGAGGAACAGCGCGAACGTCGGCAGGACGAACAGGTAGCCGGCGATGCGCTGCGATTTCCTCAGCGGCGAACCGAACCGGTACGGCGGCCGCCGGGGGAGCGGTCGCCGATCGGCCGGAGCGACGTCCTTGCTGGTGAGGGCAGTCGCCATCCGATCAGCCGCCCTTGGCGTTCTGCACGGCCTGCTGCATCTCCTTGGCGACCGCGGCCGGTTCTCCCTTGCCGTCGAAGATCTTGGCGAGCGGATCGCCGGCCGCCACGGAGCCGGGGCCGAACGGGATGTGCGGGCAGCCGTCGCCGTCGAGCAGCCAGGACGTCATCTGCTTCATGATCGGCAGCTCGATCCGGCTCGCCGCGCTCTTGGTGGCCGGCATCGAGTTGGACTCGTTCATGGTGGGGGAGTACTGGTCGGCGGAGTACATGAACTTCAGGAACTCCAGCGCGGCGTCCTTGTTCTTGCTGTTCGCCGACACGGCCCAGCCGGCGCCGGCCTGGTTCGCGGTCCAGTGCCGCTTGCCGGCCGCGATGGCCGGGGTCTTCATCACCTTGTACTTCTTGTTGAACGCCGGCGTCGCGTCCTTGGCCAGGCCCTGTGGCGTCCAGCTGCCGTTGAACAGCATCGCGGCCTTCTCGGTGTAGAAGATCTGCGGCGCCTGGTCTCCGCTGGTCCCGGTGGTGCCGGGCTGGAAGACGCCGCCGTTCACGATCTTCTGCTGCAGCTCGATCGCCTGCACGACCTTCGGGTCCTCGTACGTCGCCCCGTCCTTCAGCTGGTCGAGCTTGAGGTAGAAGGTCGGGTCGTCGGCGACTTGCGTGATGAGCGGAAGGAAGAAGTCCAGGGAGCTCGTCGTCGGGTTGCAGCTGAGCGCCACCGGGAACTTGCCGGTGGCCTTGATCTTCGCCGCCGCCGCGATCAGGTCGTCCCAGGTCTCGATCTCGTCCTCGCCGACGCCGGCCTTCTTCAGCAGGTCCGGGTTGTAGAACAGGCCGAACGTCTGTGCCATCCAGCCGGCCGCGTACTGCTTGCCGTCCAGGGTGTACTCCTGGTTGGCCGAGTCGAAGAAGTCCTTCAGGAAGTCGTCGCCGAGCTCCTGCTTCAGGTCGGCGGAGATGCCGCCGGTGCCGTAGGTCAGCGCCCGGGTGTGCGGCGCGAAGATCTCCGGGACATCGCCACCGGCCACCGCGGCCTGCAGCGCGGGCAGGTACTGGTCCGGGGTACCGAAGATCCGGTTCTCGATCGTGATGTTGCTGTGTGCCGCCTGGAACTTCTCGATCAGCTTCGGGAACTGGTCTTCCTGGTCGTTGTACCAGGACCACATCCGGACCACGGCCTTCCCGCCGCTCGTGGTCCCGCCGCCGCTGTCACTGCCGCCACAGGCGGCCAGCGTGGACCCCAGTCCGAGGGCCGCCGCGCCACCACCCAGCGCGCCCTTGAGTACCGTCCGCCGTCGTACGTGCCGTTCGCCCATCGCCGACTCCTAGTCGCTCACCTCACGAACCTCACATCAACTTCCTAACTGAAAGTAAGAAAGTGGTCAAGGTCCGGGACTGCGCTTTCCGACTTTTCCGGAGCTGCGGCCCCGGCCCCTAGGGTTGGGGCATGGTGATTCGGCTGAGCGAGCGGTGGCCGGAGGTGAGTTCGGATCGGCTGCTGTCCGAGTGCGTGCCTCCGCCGCGGTTCGCCGGCGTCCGGTTCGCTACCTACCGCCCGGATCCGAACGAGCCCTCCCAGGCCGAGGCGCTCGAGGTGCTGTGGGAACGCGCGACGAAGCTGGCCCGCCCGCGCCCGGCGCCGACGCTCTGGTCCCGGCTCCGCGGAGGCCGCGGCGGTTCGTCGTCGGGCGGACGCGGGTCGGCGGCGGACAAGCCCGGGATCTATCTCGACGGTGGGTTCGGCGTCGGCAAGACGCACCTGCTCGCGTCGCTGTGGCACGAAGCCTCCGGACCCAAGATGTACTGCACCTTCGTCGAGCTCACCAACCTGGTCGGCGCCCTCGGTCTCCGCGCCGCCGTCGAGGCGCTCTCGTCGTACCGGCTGATCTGCATCGACGAGTTCGAGTTGGACGATCCCGGCGACACGATGCTGATCTCCCGGCTGCTCGGGCAGCTGGTCGCCGCCGGGGTCGAGCTGGCCGCCACGTCGAACACGCTGCCGGACAAGCTCGGCGAGGGCCGGTTCCAGGCGATCGACTTCCTTCGCGAGATCCAGGCGCTCGCCGCGCATTTCGACGTACGCCGGATCGACGGACCGGACTACCGGCATCGCGGCTTTCCGGTGGCTCCCGAGCCGTGGCCGGACGAGCGGGTCGAGCAGACCGCGGCCGAACGCCCCGGCGCGTCCTGCGATCACTTCGTCGACCTGCACCGCCACCTGGCCGAACTGCACCCGAGCAAGTACGGCGCTCTGCTCGACGGCGTCGAGACTGTCGCGATCACCGACATCCGCCCACTCACCGACGAGAACGTCGCCCTCCGGATGGTCGTGCTGGCCGACCGCATGTACGACCGGAACCTGCCGCTCCTGGCCGGCGGCGTACCACTGGACCAGCTGTTCTCCCCGGAGATGCTCAAGGGCGGCTACCGCAAGAAGTACCTTCGCGCGCTGTCCCGCTTGATCGCCCTGACCCGCGAGTCGGTCGATCACGCCGCGACCTGAGATCCGCACGACCTCCGCTCATGTCAGCGGTCGATGAGGCAGTATGGGCCAATGGCGAAGCAGAAGAAGGGTCAGAAGGCGGTGGACGGTGGACTGCGCGCTGAGCTGCGAGTGCCGTCCGGCCCGGTGGACCTGACGAAGTACGACACGCGAGCCACGCCCGGGTTCAGCGGGAGCAAGGACGACGGCAAGGTCGCGCTGGAGAGCCTCGGCGCCGAGGCGTCCGACTGGCAGGAGCGGCTGTTCGCCGAGGGGCGCAAGGGCGGGGACCGCAGTGTGCTGCTCGTGCTGCAGGGGATGGACACGTCCGGCAAGGGCGGGGTGATCCGGCACGGCGCGGGGCTGATGGATCCGCAGGGCCTCAAGATCACGTCGTTCAAGGCGCCGACCGCGGCCGAGAAGCGGCGTGGGTTCCTGTGGCGGATCAAGCAGGCGCTGCCGGAGGAGGGGATGATCGGGATCTTCGACCGGTCGCACTACGAGGACGTGCTGATCGCGCGGGTGCGCAACCTGGTCACGCCGAACGTGTGGAACCGGCGCTACGACCAGATCAACGACTTCGAGGCGGAGCTGGCCGCGAACGGCACGACGATCCTGAAGTGCTACCTGCACATCACGGCGGAGGAGCAGCGGGCGCGGCTCGAGGCGCGGCTGGACGATCCGACCAAGTACTGGAAGTACAACCCGAGCGACGTTGACGAGCGCAAGCTCTGGCCGGACTACATGGACGCCTACCACGCGGCGATCGAGCGCTGTAACACGCCGGAGGCGCCGTGGTACGTCATCCCGAGCGACCGCAAGTGGTACCGCAACTGGGCCGTCACCACGCTCCTTCTCGAGACGCTCAAGGAGCTGAACCCCGAGTGGCCGGCCGCCGACTTCGACGTCGTCACCGAGAAGAAGCGCCTCGCCGCCACCTGAGCTGAGCGGACGCCTGATGCCCGGCCAAGGGATCAGGAGTCCGGATCGATGTCGTGCTCCCGCAGCAGGTTGCGCAGGTGTGCCACCTGCTCGTGGAGGCGTTCGTTCTCGTCCAGGACGTGGTTGAGCTCGCCCAGGAGGTGGTGGCGACGGCCGAAGGTGGTCCAGCCCGAGGCGTCGTCGGCGAGCATGCCGGCGACGGCGGATTCGGACCGCCGGCGGCGATCGATCCGATCCTCGACCTTGCGGCGGATGGCGTCCGGGTCGGAGGTGAGCTTGGTCAGGATCTGGCCGGCGACGCCCTCGCCGTCGCGCAGCAGGCCGAGCAGCAGATGCTCGGTGCCGAGCTGGTCAGAGCCCCGCCGGCGGGCCTCGTCCCACGCGTGCTCGAACGTGCTCTTGGCCCGCGGCGTGAACGGAATGGTCCCGGCCTCCCCGCGCCCACGGCCGAGGATCTCCACCACCAGGTCACGGACCGCTGGAGCCGTGATCCCGAACCCGGCCAGCACCCGCTCCGCGATGCCCTGTCCCTCCTCGATCAGCCCGAGCAGCAGGTGCTCGGTCCCGATGTAGACATGGCCGAGTTTCCGCGCCTCCTCCTGGGCCAGCGCGACGACTCGCTTGGCCGGATCACTGAATCTCTCGAACATCCGGATTCCCCTCCGCCACTCGTTGTCGACAGTCAGTTCGGCGACCGCGTCCTCCAGCAGCAGGTCGAGCCGCAGATGCTCCTGCAGGTCGTCGGCCGTGACCGGTTCCAGCTCGAGCCGGGCCCGGACAAACTCGGCAACCTCGGGTGCGGTCGCAGCGCCGGCTGTGATCCGATCCAGCAACTCGTCCACTTCCGACACCGGCTCCAGCCGCAGCTCGGCCCGGTTCAGCGCAGTGAACTGCAGGACGACCGCGACCGCCACCACCCGATTCGGCCCCTCGAACGGTCGCTCCCGGACCAGCCCTGCCAGCAACACCCCGGCCGCCTCAGCCATCCCAGGGGTACGCCGGACATCGGCCAGCACTCGGTCGATCGCGTCCAGGTCCGTCCGGCGTACGGCGTCCTCCGACTCGCACTGCAACACGCGAGCCGCCACTGCGAGCACGTCGTACCGGCCGAGGTAGCGCATCAGTCGTCTCCGCGGAGCCGGCGTAGGGACTCCTCGTGGCGGGCCAGGTTCTCCTCCAGGAGCCGGCTGAACCGCGTGTCCTGCCGCCGCTGATCGACCAGCGCCGTGATCGCCTCCCGCGCGACGTCCGACACCGACCGGCCCTCCACCGACGCCACCGTCTGCAGCCGCTCGGCCAACTCCGGATCAAGCCGCAACAGGATGTTCTTCGTCCCGTCCTTCACCATAGATAGCAAGATATCACGCTATCTCGGTCCAGAACCTGGGCTGCCGGGACTCTTGAGCCGGGGAGTGGGGCAGGGTGGGGGAATGCGAGCGGATGTCGTGGTGGTCGGGCTGGGTGCGTTCGGGTCGGCGGCGTTGTGGCGGCTGGCTTCGCGTGGGGTGAATGTGGTGGGGATCGAGCGGCAAGGGATCGGGCATCCGTTCGGTTCGTCGCACGGGACCACGCGGCTGTTCCGGGTCGCTTGCATGGAACACCCCGGGCTGACGCCGATCGCTCGCAAGTCGCTGGAGCTGTGGACTCAGCTGGGGGAGGGGACCGGCGAGGTCTACGTCCGCCAGACCGGGTCGCTCAACGTCGGCGGGCCGAAAAGCCGTCCGGTCAGGGGTGCCCGGCAGGCGGCAGCCGAGGCGGGGGCACCGACCACGGACCTGACCCACGACGAGTTGGTCGAGCGATTCCCGCAGTACGACCTGGCCGCCGAGGACGTTGCCGTCTGGGACCCCGGGGCGGGCATGTGCTATGCCGAGCCGACCGTCCGCGCGCACGTCGCGGAGGCGCAACGGCTGGGTGCGACGGTCTTCCCGCACACGATGGTGACGGCGATCGACCTCGGCCGCGACGAGGTGACCGTGCGGACGCCGACGATCAGCATCACCGCGGATCAGGTCGTCGTCGCCACGGGCGCCTGGCTGAGCAAGCTGGTTCCAGGTCTGCCGCTGTCACCTCGGCGTACGCCGTTGTTCTGGTTCCAGCCGAGGGATCCGGCGTCAGCGGCCTTTCAGCTGAGCAACTTCCCGTCGTTCATCTGGGAGTTCGCGGACGGGCGCGGGCTGTGGGGGCACGGGTCCGACGAGGACTTCCTGGTCAAGGTCGGCCTCGACGGCGCCGAGCGGGAGCGCGACGTCGATCCGGACGAACTCGATCGCTACATCCACCCGCGCGAGGACATCGCCGAGCTGTCGGCAGCGATCAGCCACGCCTTCCCGGACCTCGATCCCGAGCCGGTCAAGGTGATCCCGTGCATGGTGACGGACTCACCCGACGGCCAGTTCCTGGTCGGCCGGTACGACGAGCGCCTGGTGATCGCGGGTGGTGACAGCGGCCACGGCTTCAAACACTGCGCCGGTGTGGGTGAGCTGCTGGCTCAGATCACAACGAAGGAGACGCCGTACACCGACGTCTCCTTCGTTGATCCGTTGCGGTTCTAGGCGGTGCGGACGAGCTCTGGGCGGGCGATGACCGGGCGGGGCGCCGGGGTGAGGGTGAGCAGGTCCAGGCCGGCGACGCCGTAGCGGAGGAGGACAAGGCGGGCTACCTCGGCACTGACACCCAGCGGGCGCGAGACGGCGACGGCGCCGGCGCGGCGGGCGGTTGACTCGGCGCGGTCCGGGAGGACGCCGGGGGCCAGGAAGAGGGATCCGACGGCCACGTGACGCCGGCCCTCGAGCCGCCACTGCAGCACGGCCTCGGCCGGTGACGGCGACGCGGCGCAGGTGAAGGCCGCGGTCACCGGCAGCTTGTGCCGCTGACTCCAGAGCCGCGCGAGCCGGGTCACGCTCGCGTTCGCCTGGGAGTCGCTCGAACCGGCGCACGCCAGCACCAGCGCGTCCAGCTCCCGCACCCGGCCGTCCTTCAGCTCGGCCCGCATCCGGCGATCCAGTACGTCGAGCAGCGACTCGTCGTACCCGAGGACGTCGGAGGCGATGATCCGCAGCGCCGGGAACCGGGTGCGTGCCTCGTCGACCACTGCCGGGACGTCGACCCGGGCGTGGAACGCTGACGACAGCAGCAGCGGCAGGATGACGACTTCCTCCACACCCTCGGCGGCGAGCTTGCCGAGCTTCTGGTACGGCGTGGGCGGGCAGTGGTCGAGGAAGGAGGCTTCGATCCGCAGGTCGTCACGCAGGTCGCGCAGGCACTTGACGAGAGCGTGGACGGTGGCGGCCGAGCGCGGGTCGCGGCTGCCGTGGGCGAGGATCACGAGCGCTGGAGCAGTCACAGCAGTTCCCCTTCTTCGTCGTCGATCATGCCGGCTGCCAGCGTCCACCCGTCGTGGGCGTCGATCAGCAGGAACGATCCGGTGATGGTGTTGCTGGAGTACGGGTCGGCGGCCAGCGGTGCGGCGATCTTGAGTTGCACCTTGCCGATGTCGTTCAGGTCGAGCCCGGTGGCGTCGATGACTCCGAGCGTGTCCAGGTCCAGCGCCCCGGTGATCTTGGTGACGATCGCCTGGGCGGTGGTCGTGGTGTGCTTGATCAGCAGCCGGGCGCCCACGGTCAGTGGGCGGTCCGACAGCCAGCACACGGTGGCGGCCAGTTCCCGGCGGGTGCCGGGGGAGGCCTCGGCGGCGACGATCACCGAGCCGCGGGCGACGTCGATGTCGTCGGTCAGCCGGACGGTGACGGCCTCGCCGGCGACCGCGGACGGCCGCTCGACCACCGCGGTGCTCGTCGACGTGACGACGGGCCGGTCGATGCCGGCGATCGACGTACGGCGGCCGGTCGGCAGCACGATCACCGGGTCGCCGACGGAAACGGTGCCGGAGGCAACGGTTCCGGTGTAGCCGCGGTAGTCGCGGTACTCGTCCCCGGTCTGCGGCCGGATCACGTACTGCACCGGGAACCGCAGCGGCTGGCCGGAGGAGTCGATCCGCCCGGTCGCGTTCTCGAGCACCTCGAGCAGCGTCGGTCCGTCGTACCAGGACGTCTCGGTCGACCGCTCGACCACGTTGTCACCGACGAGTGCGGAGACCGGGATGGCCTTGACGTCGGCGATCCCGAGCTGGTCGGCGACCTCGTTGACGTCTTTCGCGATCTTGGTGAACACCGTCTCGTCGTAGCCGACCAGGTCGATCTTGTTCACCGCGAGTACGACGTGTGGCACGCGGAGCAGGCCGGCTACGGCCAGGTGCCGCCGGGTCTGCTCGAGTACGCCGTGCCGCGCGTCGACCAGGATGATCACCACATCCGCGGTCGAGGCGCCGGTGACCGTGTTGCGGGTGTACTGCACGTGCCCGGGGCAGTCGGCCAGGATGAACGAGCGCTTGTCGGTGGCGAAGTACCGGTAGGCGACGTCGATCGTGATGCCCTGCTCGCGTTCGGCGCGCAGGCCGTCGGTGAGCAGAGCGAAGTCGAAGTCACCGCCACGGGCTTCCGACACCGTCTTCACGTGGGCGATCTGGTCGGCCAGGATCGCCTTGCAGTCGTGCAGCAGTCGCCCGACCAGCGTGGATTTGCCGTCGTCGACGGATCCCGCGGTGGCAAGCCGGAGAAGTGTGCTCATCAGAAGTACCCCTCTCGCTTGCGGTCTTCCATCGCGGCTTCGCTGACGCGGTCGTCGGCCCGGGTGGCGCCGCGCTCGGTCAGCTCGCTGGCTGCCACCTCGACGACCACCTCGGCCGCGGACGACGCGGTCGACGCGACCGCGCCGGTGCAGGACATGTCGCCGACGGTCCGGTAGCGAACCACCCGGCGCTCGACGACCTCATCCGAGCGAGGCTGGGAGTAGGGGCCGACGGCAAGCAACATGCCGTCGCGCTCGAACACGTCCCGCTCGTGCGCGTAGTAGATGCTCGGCAGGTCGATGCCTTCGCGCTCGATGTAGTTCCATACGTCGAGCTCGGTCCAGTTGGAGAGCGGGAAGACGCGCACGTGCTCGCCCGGCCGGTGCTTGCCGTTGTAGAGCGACCACAGCTCCGGCCGCTGGTTCCGCGGGTCCCACTGACCGAACTCGTCGCGCAGGCTGAAGATCCGCTCCTTAGCCCGGGCCCGCTCCTCGTCCCGCCGGCCGCCGCCGAAGACGGCGTCGAACCGGTGCCCGTTGATTGCGTCGAGCAACGGAACCGTCTGCAGCGGGTTCCGCGTCCCGTCCGACCGCTCCCGCAGCCGGCCATCCGCGATGTAGTCCTCGACGCTGGCCACCTCGAGCCGCAGGCCGAGCGTGTTCACGGTCGCGTCGCGATAGTCCAGAACCTCCTGGAAGTTGTGCCCGGTGTCCACGTGCAGCAGCGCGAACGGGACCCCGGCCGGCGCGAACGCCTTGCGGGCCAGGTGCAACATGACGATCGAGTCCTTGCCGCCGGAGAACAGGATCACCGGCCGCTCGAACTCCGCCGCCACCTCACGGAACACGAAGATCGACTCGCTCTCGAGCGCGTCCAGCTCGGTGACGACCGGGGTTTCCACGATGGCCGTCATGTGTGGAGTCCGCATTCGATCTTGCCCTGGCCGGCCCAGCGGCCGCTGCGCGGGTCTTCGCCGGGGGCGACGCGCTGGGTGCACGGCTCGCAGCCGATCGACGGATAGCCGTCGTACTGGAGCAGGTTGACCAGTACGCCGTTGTCCGCGATGTAGGTGTCCAGGTCCTCCTGGGTCCACGGGGCGAGCGGGTTGAGTTTGACCATGTCGCGCTTGGCGTCGTACTCGACGACCGGGGTGTTCGCCCGGGTCGGCGCCTCCTCGCGGCGGATGCCGGTGACCCAGGCCTTGTAGCCGGACAGGTACCGGTTGAGTGGTTCGACCTTGCGGAGCGCGCAGCACTTGTCGGGCTCGCGCTCGTAGAGCTTCTCGCCGTACTCGGCGTTCTGCTCCTCGACCGTCTGCTTCGGCAGGGCGTTGATCAGGTTGATCGGCAGCGTCGCCGCCACCGCGTCGCGGGTGCCGATCGTCTCGGCGAAGTGGTAGCCCGTGTCGAGGAACAGGACGTCGACGCCGGGGGCCGCCTCGGCCGCGAGGTGGGGGAGTGCCCCGTCTGCCATCGAGGCGGTCACCACCAGCTCGTCACCGAAGGTCTCCCGCGCCCACGCCAGCAGTTCCTGCGCCGAGGCGTCGGCTAGTCGTTCGTTCGCCTCTTCGGCGAGCGTCTTCAGATCCGTACTCATTCCACCGTCACCCGCAGTCCGATCATCTTCAGCTGGAACACCCGTGCACACGGCCGGCACTCCCACGCGCCATGGCCTTCCTCGGAAGGACGAAGGTCCTCGTCCCCGCAATAGGGGCAGTAAAGAGGTGCCGCACGCTCGCTCATCGACGTCCTCGCTTCGCTCCGGGCGCCGACGAGGCACAAGTCACGCTGCACTTGTTGGTGAACTCACTTCGTTCGTTCACTGCAAAGCCTCCTCATCAGCACGGGTGACCCACTCGGCGAAGCGCTCGCCCTCGTTGCGCTCCTTCAGGTAGTTCTGGGTGACACGCTCCACGTAATCGGCGAGACCGTCCGCGGTGACCTTGTGGCCGCGGAGCTTGCGACCGAAGCCGGCGTCGAGCCCGAGCCCGCCGCCGAGGTGGACCTGGTAGCCCGGCACCTGCTTGCCATCGGCATCCATCACCAACTGGCCCTTCAGGCCGATGTCGGCGACCTGGATCCGGGCGCAGGAGTTCGGGCAGCCGTTCACGTTCACGGTGATCGGTACGTCGAGCTCCGGGATCCGCTCCTCCAGCTCGTCGATCAGCTGGGCCGCCTTCGCCTTGGTCTCGACGATCGCCAGCTTGCAGAACTCGATGCCGGTGCAGGCCATCGTGTTCCGCCGCCAGGCCGACGGGTTCGCCTGGAAACCGAGTGCGTTGAGGCCGGCGATCAGCGAGTCGACCTGCGCCTCCTCGACGTCGAGCACGAGCAGCTTCTGCTGCGCGGTGGTCCGGATCCGGTTCGACCCGTGCGCCGCGACCACGTCGGCGACCTTGGCGAGCGACCGACCCGACACGCGTCCGACGACCGGCGCGACGCCGACGTAGTACTTGCCGTCCTTCTGCTTGTGCACACCGACGTGATCGCCTTGTACGGCGGGTACCTCGGGGGCGGGACCGTCGATCAGCTTCCGCTTGAGGTACTTCGTTTCGAGAACTTCCCTGAACTTTTCTACGCCCCAGTCCGCGACCAGGAACTTCAGCCGGGCCCGGGTCCGCAGCCGCCGGTAGCCGTAGTCGCGGAAGATGCTGGTGACACCCCACCAGGCCTCGTGCACCTCTTCCAGCGGGATCCACGCGCCGAGCCGCTGCGCGAGCATCGGGTTCGTCGACAGCCCACCGCCGACCCACAGGTCGAAGCCGGGCCCGTGCTCGGGGTGCACCACGCCGACGAAGGCGATGTCGTTCACTTCCGGTACGACGTCGTGCGACGGGTGACCGGTGAGCGCGGTCTTGAACTTCCGCGGCAGGTTCGAGAACTCGGTCGAGCCGATGTACTTCTCGACGATGTCGTCGATGGCCGGCGTCGGGTCGATGATCTCGTCCGCGGCGATCCCGGCGACCGGGCTGGCGATCACGACGCGCGGTACGTCGCCGCAGGCCTCGGTGGTGTAGAGCCCGACGGCCTCCAGCTTCTGCCAGATCGCCGGCACGTCCTCGATCCGGATCCAGTGCAGCTGGATGTTCTGCCGGTCGGTGATGTCGGCGGTGTCGCGCGCGTACTCGGTGGAGATCTCCGCGATCACCCGCAGCTGCTCGGTGCTGAGCTGGCCGCCCTCGACCCGGACCCGCATCATGAAGTAGCGGTCGTCCAGCTCTTCCGGCTCCAGCGTCGCGGTCTTGCCGCCGTCGATGCCGGGCTTGCGCTGGGTGTAGAGGCCCCACCAGCGGAACCGGCCGCGCAGGTCGGCCGGGTCGATCGAGTCGAAGCCGCGGTGCGCGTAGACGTTCTCGATCCGGGCCCGGACGTTCAGGCCGTCGTCGTTCTTCTTGTTCTCTTCGTTCTTGTTCAACGGCTCGCGATAGCCGAGCGCCCACTGGCCCTCGCCTTTGCCCTTGCGCGGGCGGGCGGGCTTACGGGGAGCAGCAGGAGGAGACGTGACGCCAGTCATCCGGAGGGGTGTCCTTGTCCTCGTGACAGGTGCCCACCGAGGGCGGCGAGATCGAAGCGTCGTCGATTCGATGCGTTCCGCGCGGTGCGCACCCAGCGGTGATCGGGGGTGATCAGGGGCCGTCGTCGGGCCCGGCGGGGTGGCTGTCAGAACATCGAAGGACAACAGATGGCGCTGCGCATCCGCCCGAGGTCGACATGAATCCGACCTACGAGGTGAGTGGAGCGGGCAGCGAGCATGCTCACAAGCGTCAGTCCCAGAGCCGGACATTGCAACTGTCAATCCTGCATCGTGAGACCGGATCTCACGATATGGCTATCTCTACAAGTCTGGTGGAGATTGCTTCGCGCTCCCAATCCATTCCACAAGAGCTCTTGTACAAGATCTCTTGTGGAATCTATCGTGGCTCGCATGAGCCCCGCGAACCGGCGCCCGGCCGACCCCTCGGTGATCGCCGCCATCCACCATCCGCTGCGCCGGCGGCTGATCGACCTGCTCGGCGTCGAGGGCCCCGCGACCGCCTCACAACTGGCCGAACGCACCGGCGAACTGGTCGGCAACATCAGTCATCACCTGAAGGTGCTGGCGGTCGCCGGAGTGATCGAGGAGGCGCCGGAGCTGGCCAAGGATCGCCGGGAGCGCTGGTGGCGCAGCGCCCGGTCGTCGTGGGCCTGGTCGGTCGCTGACGCGGGCGGCGAACCGGCCGGTGAGCTGATTGCAACCGTTTCCGAGGAGAGGAATGTCACGTACCACGCGGACAAGGTCCAGCAGTGGTTCGACGCCCGGCACGAGTACGGCGAGGAGTGGGTGCGGGCCGCATTCGCGACCGACAGCTGGCTGACGCTGACACCGGAGCGGCTGACCGAGCTCTCGGGGCGGATCCAGGACCTGATCCAGGAGTACTACGAAGATCCGTCGGACGACTCCTCTGCGGTGCCGGTGTACGTGTTCGCGCACGGCGTGCCGGCCCGGCCATGACCGGCGCCGCGGCGGTCGCGGACACGATCGGCATCCCGCCGCTGGGCCGGGATCGCCGGGTGCACGCCTGGATCCTGTCGGGCGCGATCTCGGAGGCCGGCGACGTCGCCTGGTACGTCGGCCTCGCGTGGAGCGCGGCCCAAGTCGCCCCGCCCGCCGGTACCTTCCAGCAGACCATCGAACCGGCGTTCCTCGGTCGGACCTCGAGCGTCGTCAGCCTGTCCGACGAGGGCCTGATGCCCATCGCCATGACCGGGTTCGGCGCGCTGATCTCGCTGACCGACGTGGCCGTGGCCTGTGCGCTGCTGGGGACCGCGTTCGCGGCACTGATGGTGTGGTCGGCCTCGCGCTTGCGGGGCTGAAGTCTGTACTCCGGCGGAGACCTGCGCTACTTTGCGACCACCAATAGGAAACCTTCCTAACGATTGGGTGGAGGGAGTCAATCGTGACGTCCTTGCGTCGGGTCGGATCGATGGTGGTGGCCGCGGGTCTGGTGGTGGGTCCGGTGAGCATGAGCACAACGAGCAGTGCGAGTACGGCGACTACCGCGCCAGGTGGCGTGGTCCGGGTGAACCAGCTCGGGTACGGCGCCTTCGACGGCAAGGCGGCGTACGTGATGACTCGGGCCGCCGCGACGGGCGCTCGCTATCAGGTCGTCGACCGATACGGGCGGCGGGTGCTGAGCGGCCGGGTCGGCGCTGACGTGGGGGAGTGGAACGCGACGTACCGGCATGTCTACCAACTCGATCTGTCCGCGCTGAAGGTGCCGGGGAGCTACCGGATCCAGGTGCCGGGCGTAGCGTCGGGCGCCTTCCAGATCCGGGGCAACGCCGACCGGTTGCTGACAGGTGCCAAGGACAAGGCGGTCACGTTCTTCACCGAGCAGCGGGACGGGGCGAACGTCGTACCCGGGCCGCTCGGACGGCAGCCGGCGCACCTCACGGACCGGGCCGCGCTGGTCTACGACACGCCCGTGTTCGTCGATCCGGACAGCGATCAGACCGTCGGCGAGCTGCACCGGATCGGTGGTCCGGTGAATGTCGAGGGCGGTTGGTACGACGCGGGGGACTACCTCAAGTTCACCCACATCGCGGCGTACTCGGAATCGTTGCTGTGGGCATCGGCCCGGGACGCGCGCCGGCCGGATCGCGAGGTGCTGGCCGAGGCCCGGCACGGGCTCGACTGGCTGGACAAGATGTGGGACGAGCGGACGAGGACGCTCTACATCCAGGTCGGTGTCGGCTCCGGGAACGTCGAGGAGACGTTCGTCGGCGACCACGACGTCTGGCGGCTGCCGGAGGTCGACGATCACCTGACTGATCCATCGGAGCGCTTCCTACGCAATCGTCCGGTGTTCCGGGCCGCGGCACCCGGCCAGCCGATCAGCCCGAACCTGGCGGGTCGGACAGCGGCCGCCTTCGCGTTGGCGGCGCAGGTCGAGACCAATCCCGCGACTGCCCGGCGTCATCTCGAGACGGCTGCCCAGATCTACGCGCAGGCGCAGACCAAGAACGTCGGCCAGCTCGTCACTTCGTTGCCTTTCGCCTTCTATCCGGAGACGGCCTGGCGTGACGATCTCGAGCTGGGCGCCACGGAACTCGCGCTCGCGGCGAAGCGGCTCGGCGATCACCGGGCGGGGGCTTGGCTCAAGGAGGCCGGCTACTGGGCTTCGCAGTACATCGCGCAAGAGGCGGGCGGGGACACGCTCAACCTGTACGACGTGAGTGCGTTGGCACACGCGGATCTGATCCGGGCGGCTCGCGGCGACCACCAGCTGGTGAGCACGCTCGTGGGTGACCTGCGGGCGCAGTTGCAGATCGGCGTGGACCGTGCGTCGGCGGATCCGTTCCGGGCGGGAGCGCAGTACGACAACTTCGACGCCGTACCGCATGCGTTCGGCCTGGCCGCGACCGCGCGGCTGTATCGGAAGGTGACGGGCGACCGGCGGTACGACGACTTCGGTCAACGACAACTCGACTGGAACTTCGGCGCGAACGCGTGGGGCGTGTCGTTCATGGTCGGCGTCGGGCGGAACGCCGAGCGGTGCCCGCATCACCAGATCGCGAACATCACCGGGAACGTACTCACCGGCGCGGTCGTGAACGGACCGAACTCGGCGGACCTGTTCGAGGAAGGGCTGGGCGACTACCTCGACGGCATGAACCCGTGCCCGGCGGACGGTTCCGATCGGTACGCCGAGTTCACCGGCCACGGCTCGCGGTACGTCGACGACGTACGATCCTGGCAGGCTTCCGAGCCCGCCGACGACTTCGCCGCCATCGCCGTCTACGCACTGACCCGCTGACGCTAAACTCACCCGGTGCTTCAGGTCGACTGGGAGAACGTGCGCCGCGTCGCTGGGGGCGTGTGACCGCGGCGTCCATCGCTGCTCAGGTGCGATCCGGCGAGCGGACTGCACTCGAGGTCGTCGACCAGGCGCTCGACGCTGCCCTGCGCCTCGACCCGCTGCTCCATTTCGTCGACGAGTTGGACGTCGCCGGCACCCGGGCAGCAGCCGAACGACTTGAGCCCACCGGTCCACTCGCGGGTGTCCCGTTCTTCATCAAGGCAAGGACGCCGGACAACTCGCCGATCATCAGCCGGCTCGTGGCCGCCGGCGCGATCCCGATCGGTACGTCGACTCGCGCCCGGCCCGGCGCGATTTCGCAGACCTTCGGGTGGAACGGGCGCGACTACACCCGCAACCCATGGGACTTGTCGCGATCGCCTGGTGGCTCGACCGCTGGTGGTGCGGCGGCGGTCGCGGCCGGCGTCGTACCGCTGGCAACTGGTGGAGACTCCGGTGGTTCACTGCGGATCCCGGCCGCGTTCTGCGGGGTGGTCGGCTTCAAAGGCACCTACGGCCGTATCCCGCGCCCGGTTGGTCGCGCCCTCGGCGGGCTCACCACCGCCGGCTTCATCGGTGCCGATCTCGACGACATGATCCTGGCGACGAGCATCGCCAGCGGTCCACACCGCCTCGACCCGACTGCCCTGCCGGCGTGGCCGGTCCCGACCGTTCACGATCGTTCGTGGCGGATTGCATACCACCCCACCCTCGGCCGCCATCTGGCCGACCCTGCGGTCGACCACGTGATCCGCGAGCGGCTGACTCATGCCGGCGTCACCGTGGTCGACGTACCGCTCGAGCTTCTCCCGACTGATGAGGCGTGGCCGGTGCTGTCGGGTCTGGATGCCGGCCGCGGTGCTGACGCAGCCGCGGCGAACCGGGCTCGCGAGGTCCGCGATCACAACAACACAGCGCTCGCCGATCTCTTCGCCGAAGTGGATGCCCTGATCACCCCGACCACGCTGACTGTTGCCCACGGCTACGACCAGCACGAGTCCAGCATCGTCACCGGCGACCCGTGCTGGGCCTTCAACGTGACCGGCCATCCCGCGGTCAGCGTCCCTGCCGGTTTGGCGGACGGATTGCCTGTGGGTGTTCAGGTTGTCGCGCCGCATGGGTCGGACGACGTCGCGCTCGCGGTTGCACGGCGGATGCAGGTTGTCCTGCCGCCACCACCGATCCGCTGACAGGCCTCAGCGCGGGTGCTCCGACCGCCAGTGCTTGATCATCTGGTCGAGGTCGGTCTTGATGAAGGCGAAGAAGTCGGCGGCTTCGGTGAGGCGGTGGCCGACGGGGGAGTCGGGGCCGAAGAGGTCGGCGCCGGCGCGGCTGCTGGACTCCCATTCGCCGAGGGCGTCGTTGCGGCGTTCGAGGATCGCGGCGAAGACGTCGTCGCGGATCCGGTAGTGGTCCTTGCGGGACCCGGGCAGCCGCTCGCGGGAGATGAATGACACCTGGAGCAGTTGGCGGACCGCGCCGGAGACAGCGGGCTGGCTGATCTTGAGCGACTCGGCCAGCTCGGCAGCGGTCATCGTGCCGGTCGGGCTGACCAGCATCCGGCCCATCACCCGGGCCGACATCGTCGGGACGCCGCTGTTGGCCAGCACGCCGGCAAAGCGCTCGACGAACTGGCTTATCTCTTCCGGGCTCGGTTCCTGCGCCATGGTTGAAGCTTACAATAATTTGATGTATCGCAACTATCACAAACTTCTGATAATTTGAATCCATGACCTCGTCCTCGCGGCCCTGCTGCTGCCGGCCGGTCTCCTCGGCGACCGGTACGGGCGACGCAAGATCATCGCGATCGCGCTCACCCTGTTCGGCGCCGCGTCGCTCGCCTGCGCCCTGGCCGACTCGGCCGAGACCCTGATCGCCGCCCGGGCGTTCCTCGGTGTCGGTGCGGCGATGATCGTTCCGGTGGCGCTGTCGCTGATCACCGTGCTGTTCCGCTGAACGTCCCGATCGCGTTGATCGCGGCCGTCGCGGTCACGCTGCTCGTCCCAGAGACCCGAAGCTCTCGGCGGCGATCGACTGGCTTGGCATCGTGCTCTCCAGTGCTGGCCTGGCATCCTTGGTGTACGGCGTGACCAAGGCCGGCGAGACGTCGTGGTCCGATGGTGTCACCATGCTGTTCCTCGGACTGGCCGTCGTACTGATCGCAGGGTTCCTGCTCTGGCAGCGGCGGACCACGCGGCCGTTGATCGAGCTGCGGTTGTTCCACGAGAAGACATTCACCGGCGGCGCTGTGCTGCTCACGGTGTCGGTGTTCGCGATCTTCGGGTTGCTGTTCACGATGCCGCAGTACTTCCAGGGCATCAACGGATCGGACGCGCTGCACACCGGGCTCAAGTTGCTGCCGTTCATCGGCGGGATGACGCTCGGCGCGAAGCTGGCCGAGCCGGTGGAGGCGAAGGCCGGGACCCGGCTGGTGGTGATGACCGGGTTCGTCGCGATGGCCCTCGGGTTCGTGCTCGGGGCCTTCACGGAGCTCGGCACCGGGTACGGGTACACCGCGATCTGGTTCGTGGTGGTCGGTTTCGGTCTTGGGTGTTCGCTGCCGCAGGCAATGAACGCGGCGTTGGGTGTGGTCGATCCGGAGCGGGCCGGGACCGGATCCGGGCTGCTGCAGGCGTTCCGTCAGGTCGGCGGCACGGTCGGCGTCGCAGTCCTGGGCACGGTGCTGAACTCGGTCTACCGCGCAGGAGTCGACACGACCGGACTACCCGCCCAAGCCGCGGATGCGGTCGAGAAGGGGCTCGGTGGCGGGCTCGCCGTTGCGGCGAAGTCGGGCTCCGCCGACCTGCTGAACGATGTCCGGGACGCCTTCATGACCAGTCTCAACACCACCATGTGGGTGTCCGCGGGAATCGCAGTCGCAGGCGCCGTACTCGCCGCCGTGTTGATGCCACAACGGCGAGCGCCCGCTCCCAGGAGTGTGGAAGCGGGCGCTGCGCGAGTCAGCTGAGCTCGAGGCCTGGGTACAGGGGGTGCTTGTCGAGGAGTTCGGACGAGGCGGCCTTGGTCTTGTCCGCGACGCCGTCGGCGAGCACGTACTTCGCCTTGGACGGGGCGCCGGCCGACGTCGTGGTCGGCGTGGTGGCCGAGAGGACGTCGACGATGAGCTCGGCGACCCGGTCGAACTCGTCGCCGCCGAAACCACGGGTGGTCAGCGCCGGCGTGCCGATCCGGACACCCGAGGTGTACCAGGCGCCGTTCGGGTCGCGCGGTACGGCGTTCCGGTTGGTGACGATGCCGGCGTCGAGCAGCGCGGACTCGGCCTGCCGGCCGGTGATGCCGTACGACGAGACGTCGAGCAGCACGAGGTGGTTCTCGGTCCCGTCCGTCACAAGCTTCACGCCACGCTTCATCAGGCCCTCGGCCAGCGTGACCGCGTTGTCGGCGACCGCCTGCGCGTACACCTGGAACGACGGCTGCCGGGCTTCGGCGAGCGCAACCGCCTTCGCCGCCATCGTCTGGCTAAGCGGACCGCCCAGCACCATCGGGCAACCGCGGTCGACGGAGTCGGCGTACTCCGGCTGGCACAGCACCATGCCGCCGCGCGGGCCGCGCAGCGACTTGTGCGTGGTGGTCGTGGTGACGTGCGCGTGCGGGATCGGGTCGAAGTCGCCGGTGAACACCTTGCCCGCGACCAGGCCGGCGAAGTGGGCCATGTCGACCATCAGCGTCGCGCCCACCTCGTCGGCGATCTCGCGCATCTTCGCGAAGTTCACCTTCCGCGGGTACGCCGAGTAGCCGGCGATCAGGATCAGCGGCCTGAACTCACGCGCCTTGCGGGCGACCTCGTCATAGTCGAGCAGCCCGGTCTCCGCGTCGGTGCCGTAGGAGTGCTGGTTGAACATCTTGCCGGAGATGTTCGGCCGGAAGCCGTGGGTCAGGTGACCGCCGGCGTCGAGCGACATGCCGAGCATCTTCTGGTCGCCGAGCGCCTTGCGGAGCTTGGTCCAGTCCTCGTCGGACAGGTCGTTGACGTGCTTGGCGCCCGCCTCGGCCAGCGCCGGGGACTCGATCCGCTGGGCCAGGATCGCCCAGAAGGCGACCAGGTTCGCGTCGATGCCGGAGTGTGGCTGGACGTAGGCGTGCGGCGCGCCGAACAGGGCCGTGGCGTGGTCGGCCGCGGCCTGCTCGACGGTGTCGACGTTCTGGCAGCCGGCGTAGAAGCGGTGCCCGATGGTGCCCTCGGCGTACTTGTCCGAGAGCCAGTTGCCCATCGTGAGCAAGGTGGCGGGGGATGCGTAGTTCTCGCTCGCGATCAGCTTCAGCGACGAGCGCTGGTCGGCCAGCTCGGCCTTGATCGCGCCGGCGATGGTCGGTTCCACCGCGCCGATCACCTCGAGCGCGTTGCGGTACGCGGCCGATGCGGCGGCGGCATCGAAGGGTTGAGTCATCGTTGTCTCTCCTGCGGTTGCAGTGGGTCGAAGGCACCCAGGCGCACGGTGCCGACGGTCTTCGCTCCCCGGTGGTTCTCCACCTCAGCGCGCCAGTCGCGACCCGCTCACCCTATCGCGTACACACCCTTCTCCTGCGGCTTGTGTCCGAAGAACTGTGGCCTACAACCCTCGGATCTTCGGACGCAACGCGATCAGAGGGCGCGGGCGAGGATCGGGGCGAAGGGGGTGGTGCGGGGGAGGGTGCCCAAGACGCCGGCCCAGTCGCCGGCCAGCCTGGACGCGACGAAGGCGTCGGCGACCTCGGGTGCCGAGTGCCGGACGAGCAGGGACGCCTGGAGGCAGACGGCCATCCGGGCGGCGAGGCGGCGCGCGCCGGCCTCCGCCTCGGACACATCGGCAAGCGTTTCCAGTACGTCGTTCACCGCGGCATCGAGGCGGTCGTCCGCACCCCGTGCCGCGCCGACCTCGAGCAGCCACGCGTCCAGCGACTCCGGCCTTCTGAGCGCACGGAGGACGTCGAGCGCATTGACGTTCCCCGATCCTTCCCAGATCGAGTTCAGCGGCGACTCGCGGAACAGGAGGGGAAGGCCGGACTCCTCGACGAACCCGTTACCACCCAAGCACTCCAGCGCCTCCGCCACCATGAAAGGCGTTCGCTTGCACACCCAAAACTTCGCCAACGGCAGCCCGATGCGGCGGAACGCGGCGGCCTGCTCGTCTCCACCGGCCGACGCGTCGGCCGCAGCCGCAAGCCGCATCCCCAGAGCGGTTGCCGCCTCACTCTCCAGGGCCAGGTCGGCCAGGACGTTCTGCATCGCGGGCTTGTCGGCGAGGAGCCCACCAAAAGCCGAGCGGTGGCGGGTGTGCCAGAGGTCTTCTACGAGGGCGCGGCGTTGGAGGGCGGCCGAGCCGAGCACACAGTCGAGGCGGGTGGCGGCGACCATTTCGATGATGGTGCGGACGCCGGCGCCCTCGTCGCCGAGGCGATAGCCGATCGTGCCGTGGAACTCGACCTCGCTGGACGCGTTCGAGCGGTTCCCGAGCTTGTCCTTCAACCGTTG
Source organism: Kribbella sp. CWNU-51 (assembly GCF_054073265.1). NCBI lineage: Bacteria > Bacillati > Actinomycetota > Actinomycetes > Propionibacteriales > Kribbellaceae > Kribbella > Kribbella sp. CWNU-51. Next base: position 891,624 of record NZ_JBSXMZ010000004.1, on the reverse strand, counting down.
CAGGGCGAACGCGTTCCGGTTGCCATCGGCAAGCACCCGGGGCACGACGAAGCAACTCAGTCCGTCCGGCGCCTGCGCGAGTACGAGGAAGACATCGACCTGCGGCGCCGAGCAGAACCACTTGTGACCGTTCAGCTGATATTCACCGTCCGGCCCGGTCGGCGTCGCGGTGGTCAGATTGGCCCGGACGTCCGAGCCGCCCTGCTTCTCGGTCATCCCCATCCCCGCGAGTACGCCGGTCTTCTCGGCCGCGGGCAACCGGCGTACGTCGTACGACGTGGCCGCGAGTTGCGGGATCCACTCCTTCGCGAGCCGCTCGTCCGCCTTGAGCGCCGGGACCGCGGCGTACGTCATCGAGATCGGGCAGCCGTGACCCGGCTCGACCTGGGACCAGACATAGAACCCGGCGGCCCGGGTCAGATGCGGCGCCGGGCGGTCGCTCGTCCACGGCGCGGCCTGCAGCCCGAACCCGACCGCACGCTCCATCAGCCAGTGCCAGGACGGGTGGAACTCGACCTCGTCGATCCGGTTCCCGTAGCGGTCGTGGGTGCGCAGGACCGGCGGGTGCTGGTTGGCCGGGAGGGCCTGCGCGAGCGCCTCCTCGGAGCCCGCGACCGCGCCGATCCGGTGCAGACCGGGGTCGCGGGCGAGATCGGCGTACGGACGCAGAGCGTCACCGAGCGGGGTGTCGTCGGTGAAGAAGTTCACCCCCTGCAGTGGGGGAGCCTGGTTCGTTACAGCAAATGGGTCCGCCATGTCAGTACGGTAAGCGGTATGGCACGTTCAGGGGCAGGACCCCGTGGTGGGAGCTCCCTCTCATTGGCATGGGTCCGCAAAGTCCCCGCGACGACCTGGAAGCTACTGACCCAGACCGTCGGGGTGTGTATGCGCTACCGGGTCACCGGTCTCGCGGCCGAGGGGGCGTTCTTCGCCATCCTCTCGCTGCCGCCGCTGATCTTCGGGCTGGCCGGAAGTCTGGGCTACATCGCGAGCAAGTACTTCGAAGTCGAGACGATCGCCGACATCAAGCAGCAGATCGCCGCGCTCGCCGCCCGCGCGCTCACCGACGAGTCGGTGCAGAGCGTGATCGTGCCGACCCTGAACCAGGTGCTGAACGGCGGCCGGCCGGATGTGATCTCGATCGGTTTCGTGCTGGCGCTGTGGTCCGGCAGCCGCGCGCTGAACGTGTTCGTCGACACGATCACGATCATGTACGGGATGGGTGGCAGGCGCGGCATCGTCCGGACCCGGGCCCTGTCGTTCTCGCTGTACTGCGCCGCCCTCGTCATCGGTGTGATCGTGCTGCCGCTGGTGCTGGCCGGCCCGAACGCGGTCGACGCGCTGCTGCCGCACCGGCTGGACTTCCTGAACCAGTTGTACTGGCCCGTCGTGACGATCCTGTCCGCGGGCTTCTTGAACACGCTCTACCACCTGTCGGTGCCGCTGCGGACGCCGTGGGTGTCGGACCTGCCGGGGTCGTTCCTGGCGTTGTCGATCTGGATCCTGGGCAGCTTCGTGCTGCGGTGGATCCTGCAGAGCACGGTCGGCGGTACGTCGATCTACGGTCCGCTGGCGGCGCCGATCGCCGTACTGATGTGGCTGTACATGACTGCGATCGCCGTACTGATCGGTGCGGCGCTGAATGCCGTCGTCGACCGCCTGTGGCCGCACAAGGCGCGGGTGGTGGAGCTCGCCGCGCAGAAGGAGGCCGAGGAGGACGAGGTCGAGCCGGTGATGAAGGCGGAGCCGGAGCGGCACCACCACGAGCACCCGGTGACCCCGCTGACGGTGGAGGAGCGGCCGGAGACCGCCGTTGCGCGGAAGGTCGAGGCGCTCGGTGAGCATCGGCCGCGCGTCGTCGAGGAGCCTGCCGCCTCTGACGCGCCCGCGGTTCCTGACGCGCCCGTTGCTTCTGACGCTGCGGACGAGGCGGATCGCAAACCTGCCTCAGTCGGAAAATCCGGTGCGAAAGGTGAGGGCGACGACCTACGCTGACGGCATCGCGACAAGCGGTCCTCGATCAGGACCGCAGGACTGGAAGGGAGGCACCGCCATGAGCTTCCATCGGGCCCACCGGGCCGATGTCTCCCACACCGTCCGTCCGCTGAGCTGATCTCGCGGCCGGACCCTCCGAAAGGTTCGCCGCATGTCAGCCACACTCCAGGCCCTGGGACTCGACAGTTCCACGGCCGACTTCCTGCAGTCCGTCCCGCGTGACCTCGTACCGGGACGCGTCGCCCGGGTCGACAGGGGCCTGGCGACGGTACTCACCGAGGACGGGCCGGTCCGCGCGACCTGGTCCGGTGCGATCCTTGCGGCGATGGCCAGTGACGCGCAGGCCGGCCCATGTACAGGGGACTGGGCCGTACTGCGGTTCTGGCCGGACGAGCGGATCACGCTCGAGTCCCTGGCGCCTCGTCGTTCGGCGATCGTCCGCGCCGAGGTCAGCGGTACGTCGAAGGGCCAGGTGCTGGCCGCCAACGTCGACGTGATCGCGATCGTGGTCGGCCTCCATCCCGAGCCGAACATCGGCCGGATCGAACGCTTCCTCGCGCTGGCGTGGGAGAGCGGTGCGCGGCCTGTCGTCGTACTGACCAAGGCCGACCTTGTCGGCGACGCCGACGCTGTTGCCGAGGACGTGGCGAACGCTGCGCCCGGTGCCGACGTACTGGTGTGCAGTGCGACCACTGGCGACGGTTTGGCGGCAGTGCGGTCGCTGCTGGACGGTAACGCGACTATGGCGTTGCTGGGATCGAGTGGCGCGGGCAAGTCCTCGCTGGTGAACGCACTGGCCGGTGTGGAGCTTCTGGATGTGCAGGACATCCGTGACGACGGCAAGGGACGCCATACGTCGGTGCGGCGCGAGCTGATCGTGCTGCCTAACGGCGGGGTCGTCATAGACACGCCAGGGCTGCGGGGGATCGGCCTGCAAGAGTCGGGGGAGGGGCTGGCAGCTGCGTTCCCGGACATCACGGCGCTGGCCGAGCAGTGCAAGTTCAAGGACTGCGCGCACCTCACTGAGCCAGACTGCGCGGTCCAGGCGGCCTTGGCGGACGGCACGCTCCCGGTCCGTCGCTACGAGAGCTGGACCAAGCTGCAGCGCGAGGCCGCGTTCATGGCCCGCCGCAACGACCTCCGCCTCCGCGCCGAGACCAAGAAACAGTGGGCGCGCGCCTCCAAGTCGTACCGCCGGGACGTGAACCCGCGGCCGTAGCCCGTGCTCTCGTGATGAAAGGATCGGGAGCATGAATCGTTCGGTACTGGTGACGGGAGCTTCGCGGGGCATCGGTGCGGCGACGGCGCGGGTCTTCGCGGCCGCGGGGGATCGGGTGGCGGTGCACTACAGCGCATCGGCCGACGCCGCGGCCCAGGTACTGAAGGAGCTGCCGGGGACCGGACACGTGCTGGCACACGCCGATCTCGCCGACCCGGTCGCGATCCAGACGATGGTCGACGACGCGGCGACTGGTCTGGGCGGCATCGACGTACTGGTCAACAACGCCGGCGTCTACCATCCGCACCGCATCCGCGAGACGACGTACGCCGAATGGCAGCAGGCGTGGGCCGACACCCTCGCCGTGAACCTGGTCGGCCCGTCGAACGTCACCTGGTGCGCCGTCCGCCATATGAGCCGCGGCGGCCGCATCGTCAACGTCTCCTCCCGCGGCGCGTTCCGCGGCGAGCCCAACCAGCCCGCGTACGGCGCCTCGAAGGCAGCGATCGTCTCCTTCACCCAGTCCCTCGCCCGGGCGCTCGGACCAGAGGGGATCGCGGTGACGGCGATCGCCCCCGGCTGGACGGTCACCGACATGGCCGCCGTACACCTGGACGGCGACGGCTACGACCGCCGCCGCCTGGAAAGCCCGCTCGAACGAGTTGCCGACCCTTCGGAGGTCGCTGCCGCGATCCTCTACTTCGCCTCTCCAGAAGCCGAGTTCGCCACCGGTACCGTCCTCGACTTCAACGGCGCCTCCCAACTCCGGATGTAATTCAGTCGGCAGACGCGCCCGGACTGGCTAAGGTCCTGATCATGCATCGCATCCTCACCCCGCCGACCGCCGCCTAGGCGGACGGTCAACCGGTAGTGCCCAGGCTCTGACCTGGGCTCCTTCGGGCTGTTCGCAGAAGCCCCACGTCATCTTGCGAACACACCCCGGAGTCTGCAATGCATCACCGTCTCGCGTCCTCATCCAGGTGCGGTTTCCTCTACGTCACCCTGGCCGGCATCGCCTGGGGCACCGGCGGCCCGACCGGCGCGCTGTTGTTCGACCACGCCGCCCTGGGCTCCACCGCCGTGTCCTTCTGGCGCCTCGCCGCCGCTGCTCTCTGGCTGGCCCTGGCCCGCCTCGTCCTCCGCCGAGCCCCGATCCGCCCGCTGCTCGCCGCATCACCACTGCGCTACCTATTGACCGGCCTCGGCCTGGCCGTCTGCCAACTCGGCTACTTCGCCGCCATCCCACAGGTCGGGGTAGCTGTAGCCACCGTCGTCGCCTTGGGCGCCGGCCCGTTCTTCATCGCCCTAGGCGCCCGAGAACGCATCACCCCGGCTCTACTAGCCGCGGTAGCCGGCCTGGCCCTCCTCGTGTCCAGTGGAGGTGCCGGCTCCGCAGCCCTGCTGGGCATCGCCTTCGCACTGCTGTCCGCAGCCGGTTACGCCCTGACTACTCTGCTCAACCGCAACGAGCCGGATCCCATCTCACGCGCCTTCCTGGGCTTCGTTGCCGGCGCCGCACTCCTCTTGCCGTTAGCAACCATCGACGGCATCATCCCCACCGCGGCCGGCTGGCCCTTGATCGCCTACTTCGGCCTGGTCCCCACCGCCCTCGCCTACACCCTGTTCTACGCCAGCCTCACCACGCTCCGCGCCTCCACCGCTGCAGTAATAGCCCTCATAGAACCTGTAGTCGCCGCAGCCCTCGGCGTACTCCTCTTCCAGGAGCACCTGACCACCCTCAGCCTGGTGGGCGCCGCCGTACTGCTGGCCGCAGTGGTCCAACACGCACGACGGGAGTAACAACCCAACCGCGGCGCTGCCGCACAAACGACGAAGGCGAGGTGTGCCTGCGTGTTCCGCAGGCTCACCTCGCCTATCGCCTTCGTGGACGATACTGGGATCGAACCAGTGACCTCTTCCGTGTCAGGGAAGCGCGCTACCGCTGCGCCAATCGTCCAAACAACAACACACTCAACAATACGCACGTCTGAGGGTGTCGAGGTGGAGACGGGATTCGAACCCGTGTACACGGCTTTGCAGGCCGTTGCCTCGCCTCTCGGCCACTCCACCAGTGAGAAAGCTGGCCCGCCGAACCCTCTCCGAGCGGACGACCGGGTTCGAACCGGCGACCTCAACCTTGGCAAGGTTGCGCTCTACCAACTGAGCTACGTCCGCATCGCGCCGGTGACTGTTTCCGCTCGGTGCGAGAGCAGAACAGTAGCGCACTTTTCGCCCACGCAAAAACCGGATTCCAGGGTGTCGCGATGCGGACAGTCCGAGCGTGATTCTCACCTCATCCGTCACAACAGCCCCATCCGGCAAGACGCCGTTTGTCCACCCGCCACGCCGGACCGCGCGGCCTCAACTCTCCAGCGTTGCGAGGTCGACGTCGCGGAGGTAGTCGGAGTCGCCGCGCAGATCGATCGCGGTGATGAGGCCGTCGACGACCGTGAACACGAACACGACCTGCGGCCGGCCGTACTGCGACCACACCAGCCCGGCCAGCCCGTCGACCAACGTCAGCCTGGCTGCCTGCGCGCGCCCGGCGAACGACGCCGCGACCGCCCTCGCGCCGGACGCCATGGCGGCGGCACCACGTGCCGCGACGGCCGAGTCGGCCCGCACGACGACGCCGGGGTCGAGCAACTCGAGCAACGCCTCGAAGTCGCCACTGCGTGATGCCGCGAGGAACGCGCCGACGATCTCCTTCTGCCGGATCGCGTCGGTTCCGGACGGTTCCGGCGTACCTTGCACTCGACGCCGCGCCCGGCTGGCGAGCTGCCGCACCGCGGTCGGCGACTTGCCCAGGATCGGCGCGATGTCGTCGTACGGCACGGCGAACATGTCGTGCAGCACGAACGCGAGCCGCTCGGCCGGCGTCAGCGTCTCGAGTACGACGAGCAGCGCCAGGCCGACCGAATCCGCCTGCACGGCTTCCAGCTCGGGATCGGGTACGGCGTCGTCCGCGAACGCGGGGGACTGGTCGCCGACCGGCTGCTCGGGCCGCCGGCGCCGGGTCCGCAGCATGTCGAGGCAGATCCGGCCGACCACCGTGGTCAGCCACCCGCCGAGGTTGTCGATCGAGCCGGTGTCAGAGCGGCTGAGCCGGATCCACGCCTCCTGGACCGCGTCCTCGGCTTCGGGCTCGGAGCCTAGGATCCGGTACGCGACGACCTGCAGGCGGTCCCGATTCTCCTCGAACCGGGTCGCCAGCCAGTTGTCCTCACCCATCCCGACCACGTCCTTCTCCTGTGTCACACTCTGCGGCCCGGCGCCGTCATCCGATTGACGGTCCACCCGCCGCACATGTGACACCAGAATCCAGAGGAGCCCACCATGACGGACCCGGCCCGCCCGCTGTCCGAACGCAGGCAGGACACCCTCCGCCGGCTGGAGCACGACGTCGACGCCTGGGTCGCCACCGCCTCCCCGGACGGTACGCCGTACCTGATGCCACTGTCCTTCCTCTGGAACGGCGAGACACTCCTCCTGTCCACCGCGGCAGGCAACCCGACCGCCCGCAATCTCGCGAAGAGCCCGACTCTCCAGCTGACGCTCGGCCACACCCGGGACGTCGTCCACATCACCGCCACGACCGAGACTCTGCGCGGGAGCGATCTCACGGATGCGGAAGGCGACGCGTTCGCCGAGAAGGCCGGCTTCGACCCGCGCCCGCTCGCGAACTACTTCTACTTCCGCGCCACGCCCACCAAGATCCAAGCCTGGCGCGAAGTCAACGAACTGAAAGACCGAGTCCTGATGGAATCCGGCTCATGGCTGGTGTAGCCGTCGCCGCCCAGGCTGCGCGCGGAGATGGGGCAAGATGGCGGACATGGTCGAAGGGGTCCGCGAGAGTCGGGTGATCCGCCTGATCGCGGCCCTCGAGAGCGACGATGAAGTGGTCGAGCCGATCCTGCGGCGCGTGCGGGGCGAGATCCCCAGCTACCAGGCGGTCGGTCGTGAGCAGATCGTCGCGAGCGTCCACCGGATCCTCAGGCGGGCGTGCCGCACGCTGCGGGCGGGGGAGGTGCCTCCTCCGGACGAGTTCTGGGAGGCCGAAAGAGCCACGGTCGAACGGCTCGGGGCCGGTGTGCCGATCGAGGACATCATGGCCGGGTTCCGCGTAACGATCGCGAGCATCCAGGGCCGGCTGGTCGAGTTGGCGGTGGAGTGCGGAGTCGACGGGGCCGATGTGGTGGCGTTGACCTCACTGTTGTGGAGACTGAGCGACGCGTTCTCGGCGCGGGCCGCGGCCGACTATCACCGGCAGGGGCTGGCCCTCGCGATGGCGGACCAGCGGCGCCGGGACGAGTGGCTGGCAGGCGCACTCGCGGGCGACCTCGACTCTGCACAGCTGGAGAGGGGATATACGGTCTATCGGCTGCGCCGGGACACGACCTACCGCGCCTTCTGCACAGGCCCGGGCGAAGAGCAGCGGATCGAACAGGCTCAGCGTGCACTCGCCGAGCACCACGGGCACGGTGTGCTGATGGCTCCGACGCGCGACCGGCTGGTGGGCATCATGGAGAATCTGCCCACGCCTGTGCCGGGTCAGCTCATTGCGCTGGGAGCTCCGGCGCCGGTGGACCGGCTCGCCACGTCCTATCGGAGCGCGCAGGCTGTCCTGGCCGCCGCCCTGCTGCAGTACCGCGAGGGCGTGCACACCCCGGAGACCTTGGGCTGGCGGCTCGCCGTGCCGACGCTTGGTGAGTTGGGTGAGCTGCTACGGATGCGCTACCTCGAGCCACTTCACCGCGCGGGCGCTTTCGGCGACCAGGTCATCGAGGCGCTTCGCTGCTACCTGTCCCATGGCCGGAGCATCCCCCAGACCGCAGCGGTCCTGCATGTCCACGTCAATACCTTGCGCTACCGGCTGTCGCGCTTCGAGGAGTTGACCGGCCGCTCGCTGCAGGACACCGACACGATCGTGGAGTTGTCGTGCGTCCTCTACGGAGCACCTGCCTCGTAGCTGGCTACGAACCGGCTCTGCCGGCGTTGGACCGGCGTTCGTAGCGAACCGAGTGACCAACGGCGCATTGTCGTGGCGTCCCATTCAATGAGGCGCTTCGCGCTCGGGACGTCAGCAACGCAGGAGGAAATGATGAGCGACAGCATCCACATCGAGCAGCCGCCGCTGGGCATCCGGCTGATGCATGCCCTGGGCAAGGAACCGTCCTGGTTGACGATGACCGACCAGGAACTGGCCGCCTTTCGTGACGCCGAGAATCGCAAGCGGATGTCCCCGCTGGCCCGGGTGATCACCGGCCGTCCGGACCGCGGCGCCGTGATCGAGTGGCAGGAGATGGCGCTGCCCGGGCGCGAGCTCAGGGTCCGGGTGTACCGGCCGTCGGCCGGCGGCGCCGGCCTCCCGTTGGTGGTCCACGTCCACGGCGGCGGATTCGTCGGTACGGCGGTGCAGAGCGACTGGGTGAACAGCCACCTCGCCGCGCGGCTGCCGGCGGTGGTCGTCTCTGTCGAGCACCGCCTCCTCAGCTCGGAGACTCCGCTGTCCGCGGCGGCCGACGATGGCTGGGACGTGCTGCAGACGGTGGTGCGGCAGGCCACGCAGTGGGGGATCGACCCGGCCCGCGCTGTTGTCTTTGGTGAAAGCACCGGCGGCCTGATCGCCGCTCTGGCAGCGATCAGGGCCAGGGAGTGCGGCCTGCAATTGCGGGCGCAGGTCCTGGTGAATGCCGCCGTCGATGTCACCCCAGCCCTGTACGACCACGCGTCGATGACCAGGTACGCCGACAGCCCGACCCTCACGAGGACGCAGATGGAGCTGTTCTGTCGTCTCGCTGTGCCTGAGGGGACGGACCCTCGCCCGCTGTCACCGCTCCAGGCTGACGACCTGAGCGGTTTGGCCCCAGCACTTGTGGTCGTGCCGACCTTCGACCCGGTCTCCGATCAGGGCCGTCGGTATGCAGAACGCCTGCGCGACGCCGGGACCCCGGCGCGCGTGGCCGAATTCCCCGGCGCAACGCATGCGTTCCTCAGCATGCCGAGCGTGGTTCCGCAAGCAAAGCCCGCCCGGGCGGAGATCCTGGAGTTCCTCCGGGACCGTCTCGCCGACTGACCGACCCTCGTCTCTGCGTCTGTCGCCGTTGCCGTCAGCTGTGGTGCAGGGGTGTGCGCGGCATCGCGACAGGGGTCAGGCCAAGGTCGAACGCGACTGTCTGAAGGGCGTCGACCAGGGCTTGGGTCCGTGGTTCCGGGCCGGCCGGCAAGTCGCGCCGCAGGACAGTGATGCGGCGGTGGCCCGCGACCGGCACCGACGGCATCGCGATGGCAAGGGGCGACGCGCCCGCCAGCGCCAGCGTCGGAATGACCGCGGCGCCGAATCCGCCCGCGACCAGCGCCAGGACGGTGGGGAACTCCAGGCAGGTGTGGGCGCGTTGCGCGGTGAATCCGTACTGACCGGCGATCCTGTCCAATGCCCGGCCGCACGCGGTGTCCGGCGGACTGGCGACCCACGGGCGAGCAGCCAGATCCTTGATCGAGGCGGGACGAGGCGACCACGCCGACGGCGTGACGATGCAGTACTCGTCGTCGGCGACCGGAGCGGCGGACAGGCCGCGCAGCGGGCCAGGCGACCCTGAGTCGTCGGTGTCGTACTCGGCGATCACCAGGTCGACTGCTCCAGTGCGCAACTCGGTCAGCGCCGGAAGACCTTCCAGCTCCACGACCTCTGGTTCGAGATCGGGATGAGTAGTCGCCAGTTCGCGCAGCGCCGGAACGACGAGATGGCAGACCGCCGAGGAGAACGCCGCAACCGTCACCGGGCCGCTCAGTCTGCCATTCAGCTCGGTCAGCTCTCGGCGGGCCTCGGTGAGCTCCTGTTCGATGCGCTCGGCGCGGGCGGCCAGCAGTTGACCGGCCGGTGTAAGGCTCGCCGTCCGGCGAGAGCGATCGATCAGCGGCTGGCCGACTTCCCGCTCGAGCTGCGCAAGCTGCTGGGAGACCGCGGACGGGGTCAGGTGGAGCAACTGCGCCGCGGCCGCCATGCCACCCCGCAGCGCTACCGCGCGTAGCACCCGGAGGCGGCGGGGATCGAGCTCCATAAGCATCACTGTAGCAACGCTTCAGATAATCTCGCTTGTCATCAAGTATTCCTTCACGGAGCATCGAGTCATGAGCGACAACACCGACGAATGGCGGGTGCAGTTCGACGCCGACGTGACCTTCGCGAACGGGGGCGGTCTCCAGGCCCAGGACTTCCGGCTGGATGTGCCGGGTCCCGACATCAGCGAGGGCGCCCTGGGTGAGTTGTTCGTGCGACATCTTGGCCTCCTGATGGTCGACAAGGTTGCCATCAGCAACAAGCGGCTGCTTCGCGAGCCGCACAAGGGATCCCGGGGTACGGCGGCCGAGCCGGCCGCTCGACCACGGACGGTCGACCTCAGCCACGGAATCCGTGACGGAATGATCACCTACCCGGGTCTGCCCGCCCCGGAGATCACCGATCACCTCTCGCGGCAGGCGTCCCGCGAGCTCTATGCGGCCGGCACCGAGTTCAGCATCAATCGCATCTCGATGGTCGCCAAGACCGGCACATATCTCGACAGCCCTTTCCACCGCTTCGCCGAGGGGGCCGACGTGGCGGCGCTGTCGCTGTCCCGGCTCACCGATCTCGACGGAGTTGTGATCCGAGTTCTCGGCAGCAGGGAGCGGGCCATCGAACGGAGTGTGCTGCTTCCCTACGACGTTGCGGGGAAAGCTGTGCTGATCCACACCGGCTGGGACCGGAACTGGGGCACCGAACGCTATGCGAGCGGCTATCCCTTCCTGACCGCGGACGCGGCGGCGTGGCTTGCAGCGCAGCAGCCCACATTGGTGGGAATCGATTCCCTGAACATCGACGACGCAGGCGACGACAGCCGCCCGGTGCACACGGCACTGCTGGACGCCGGAATTCCCATCGTGGAGCACCTGCGTGGGCTGGAGCAGTTGCCGCCGTACGGTTTTCGGTTCCATGCCGCGCCTCCGGCCATCGAGGGCATGGGGACATTCCCGGTCCGTGCGTACGCCATCGTGGACCAGGACCGATAGTTCGATGGAAGCCCTCGTCGCAGTGGTCGGCTGGACCGGCGCTGGAGTGCTACTGGCCGCCTATGCGTTGGCTTCGGCTGAACGGATCGCGGCAGGCGGGCAGGTGTTCCAGGTGATGAACCTGCTGGGTGCCGTGGCGCTCACCGTGAACTCGGCTTGTCATCGGGCCTGGCCCTCGGCCGTGCTCAACGCCGCGTGGATCACGATCGGCATGGTGGCACTGAGCCGTCGCTCAACGCCTGTGGAGAGTGTGGACGTCGCCGCACCCGACCGTCACGACGCAGAGGATCTTCCACTATCGCCATGAGCAGCCTTGGCCCTGCGCCGCGGCTCGATGCCCAGGGCGGCGCAGGCGCCGTCCACGGCCGCCCGGCGGAGCTCGTCCTTCGGCACATCGGCGAACTGGATGGTGCAGTCCTGGAGGCCGCCCAAGGCGATCACGGCCCGGGTGGCCTGCTCCAGCGTGGGGTCGGCGCCTTGCAGCAGCTTGACCAGTCGCCTGCGCCAGTCCAGTACGAGGTCGATCAGGCCCAGGTCGGCGAGCGTGGTCAGCTCGCTGAGCATGAGCACCATCTCTGCGCGGTGGCGGTAATGGAAGTCGAAGTAGCCCTCCAGCAGGGCGCGGGGCTCGACCTCGCCCAGCGCCTCCTGGCCGACGAGGAACGTCTCCTCCTCGTCGAGGATCGGCTGCACGATGCTGCGGACCAGTTCCTCACGTGAGGAGAAGTGGTAGTAGAGCGACGGCTTGGTGATGCCCAGCCGGTCGGCGATCTCCTGCAGGCTGGTCCGCTGCACACCCTGCTGTGCGAACAGCTCGCGGGCGACCTCCTGGATGCGCTGCTTGGTGCCAGGGGGACGAGTCATGTCGCCAGCCTATCTTACTTAACGATAGGTAGGTGGCCGTGTTACCTTACCTACCTATCGTTAGGTAGGGAGGCCTGATCATGCGAATTCTCATCTCCGGCGCCAGCGTCGCCGGTCCGGTGCTGGCGTACTGGCTCACCAGGCACGGCTTCTCCGTCACGGTCGTCGAGCGCGCGCCGGCTCTGCGCAAGACCGGTGGCCACTCGGTTGACCTGTTCCGGCCTGCGATGGCCATCTCGGACAAGATGGGCGTGCTCGCGCGCGTCAATGAGCGGGCGACCGGCACGAACCGGATGACCCTGAAACGGGAGGGAGTACGGCGCCCCGTCCGGGTGGACCTCTCCAAGATCTTCAGCGCCACGCCCGACGAGCACGTCGAGATCATGCGTGACGACCTGAGCGGGATCTACTACGACGCCGCACGCGACGACGTCGAATATCTCTTCGGTGACTCGATCACCGCGATCTCGCCCGACGGCGAGGTGCGTTTCGAGAACGCCGCGCCGCGCCGCTTCGACCTCGTCGTCGGCGCGGACGGGCTGCACTCCAACGTGCGCCGTCTCGTTTTCGGCGACGAGTCTCGCTTCAGCGACTTCATCGGGGCCTACTTCGGGGTGCTGACCGTGCCCAGCACCTTCAGCCTCGACGGTGAGCTGCTGATCCACGTCGGCGTCGGACGCACGGCCGGCATCTACAGCGCGCGGCATCTCGACGAAGCGCGGGCGCTGTTCCTCTTTCGTAGCGAGCGCGAGCTCGACTACCACCACCGCGACGTGCCCCGGCAGAAGGACCTCCTGCGCGGTGCGTTCCGCGGCCTTCACGCCGACGTGGACCGCTGGCTCGACGAGCTCGACCGTACGCCGGCGTTCTACTTCGACTCGATCACCCAGGTCCGCATGGACACCTGGTCGCGAGGGCGGGTGACCCTCGTTGGCGACGCGGGCTACTGCCCAGGCCCGGCCGTCGGTGGCAGTACCAGCCTGGCCGTCGTCGGCGGATACGTCCTCGCCGGCGAGCTGGCGCGGGCGGGCGGCGACCACGAGCGCGCCTTCCCGGCGTACGAGCGCGCGATGGCGGAGCACGTGCGCGGTAGCCGCGCGGTCGCGTTGAGCGCTGCGAAGACCCTGATCCCCACGTCTCGGCTCGGTGTGTCGGGACTGGCTCATGGCGCCCGCCTGATCTCTGCCCTGCCCGCGGGGCCCAGCCGCGCCCTCCTGCGTCTCACCACCAAGAGCGCACGCGTCTACAACTCCATGACGGTCGACGACTACCCACCGTCGCCCGCCGGATCAGCAAGGCGGGCCCTCGCAGAGCGGATCGGCCGCTCATATGAAAGCGCTGAGGTTAGGCTGGAGCCATATGAATGAAGAACCGAACTACGAGCACCCGGGTATCTTCTGGGTGGGTGGTCCGGGGGCGGCAGGCAAGACCACGGTGAGCCGTCTACTCGCCCGAAAGCATGGATTTCTCTGGTACAGCGTAGATGCTCATGCATTCGCTCACGAGAAGCGCGCGGCTGCGGCCGGTCTTCATGTCATGGGTACCGGTCCAGGTGACTTTGATCGCCGGCCGATGATCCTGGCAGACGTCCAGTCGCTGCCCGTGGATACATCGGTTGTCGTCGAAGGTGCATTCGTCACTCCCGAAATGGCTGGGATTTCCGACAACGCCGTGTGGCTGATGCCGTCCAGAGAGGAACAGCTCGCACGACTGGAACACAGGCGGCCGGGAGGTGACCATCGAGGTCAGATCTGGGGCTGGGGGCTGGTGCGGAGCCAACTTGAGGGAACCGGCGCAAGCATCGTCGTGGTCGACGGCCAGACGGTCGAGCAAACAATCATGGCGGTCGAGCAGAGGTTCAACGCAATCTTGGGATCTTTCCACGCAGCACGCAGCACCGATGAGCGACAGTCCTTGATTCGTATCAGCAATCGCCAACTCGCTGAACACGCGACCGAAAGGCTGCGATCGGGAGGCAACAAGGAGAACGGACACCACGCGGTTCACGTATTCGATTGCGAGTGCGCACAGGCAAACTGCCGTGAGGTTGTCGAGCTTGCCGTCGATGAGATGCCAGCGTTGCTCGCCCAGGCGCCCCCATCAATTGTCTCACCCGAACACTCCAACTTGACCTGAAGCCGCCTTAACGTGCTTGCCGTGAGTGAGTTGATCTTCCGAGGGAAGGACCGAATCCGCCCTTCCTGGCGGGTATTTTCAGTCATTGGGCTTGCGCTGATCGTTCGTATGATCATCGGTCACGTCGGCGTCGTGGGAATCTGTTGGCTAGCGGGCTCGATGGCCGCGGCGGTCGGTCTCGGCATCGGCGCGGCGCTCCGGAGCTGGACCAGGGTCGGGCCGGCCGGAATCACCATCTGCTGGGGCATCGGGCGGCGTGGTCGAACCTTTCCCTGGCAGGAGATCCGATGGATCGACGTATGGGGGAGCCGCGGTGCACACATGGGTTCAGCACCGATCCAGCCGCACGGTTCCAGCCGCGGCTGACGTTGCGAACCCGGCTGACGCCCTACATGTTCGGCGTGACCATAGCTCTGCTCATAGTGGCCGGCGTCGCGATCGCCCAGGTCATTCAGGCTTAGCGGGTCGAACCGCCCTGTCGCGTCGGTCCGGTGGGCTCTCGCGGCGCGGGTTCGAGGTGACGTCGGAGAACCTCGGGCGTGCCGAGGACGTGATCTACGCCCCGCGGAGGACTTGGTCGCCGAGGTCCGAGCGGCGGTAGAGGATTGAGTGGCCGTGCCGCGCCGAGATGAGCAGGCCGGCCGCGCGCAGTGCGCGCAGGTGTTGGTTGACCGCGCTCGGCGTGACGTTCAGGCGCACGGCGAGCTCGGTCGACGACGTCGGCGTCTCGAGCAGCCTCAGCAGCTGGGCGCGGACACGGCCGATCAGGCCCACCAGGGCGGTCGGCGGCGTGGTCGTCTTGGTCTCCCACAGCGTTCCGAGACCGCGTGCCGGGTACATGAGGTGCGGCGGCTCCTCGGGAGAGATCGGCACCGATCCGCGCCGGCTGAAGAGCGAGGGAGTCAGCGTCAGGCCGCGACCGGCGGTCGAGGTCCGGTAGGAGTAGTCGCTGCGCAGACGTATCCGGAGGACGGTGTCGTCTAGGCGGACATGTGGGTCGATGCCGGCGAACATCGCCGCGAGACCGGCTTGCGCCGTGACCCGGCCGCGGTAGACGACGTCGGCCTCGAGCACTGTCCGCATCCGCGCCCAGTGCGGCTCGAAACAGGCCTCCCAGTAGTCCCGCAGCGCTGCCAGCACACGGTCGAGCACCTTGTCCGGCCGACCCCGAAGTACGGGCGGGAGCATGGCCGGATGGATCGCCGCCAGATCCGCGCGTACGACGCCGGCCGGTGTGCCCGTGAGCGCCGCCAACTCGTCGTCGATCCTGCCCAGCGGTGTGTAAGGCCGTGGGGTGAGGAAGTCCGGCGTCCAGAGCAACTCGTTCGTCAACGCGCTGAGCAGATCCAGGTCGAGCCCGGCACGCGCCGGCTCGGTGGCCCGCAGCCAGGGCAGTTGCAACGGGAATCGGCCGGGGTCGCGCAGGGTCCGCAGGGACAGGACCAACTCGTTCAGCGGTGAGATCGCGAACCGCACCTCGCCGAGGTCGTTGCCCGCGAGTTCGTACTCGATCATGAAGCAATACGCTACATCGCTGGTATCGGACAGCATCTGGATGCAACAACTGTCGAGTGCCTGAACTCCTCCGCGATCCCATCGAACGCGCGCTGGCCTCCGCCGTGGCGGCGCTGTCGCTGTCTCGTGGCATGTTCTTCGCAGTCAGCGCCCTCTACTTCACCCGCGGAGTCGGGCTGTCGCCGGCCGTCGTCGGGATCGGGCTCACCGCCGCCGGAGGGGTTGGCGTCCTGGCGTCGTACGCCGGTGGGCGGCTGAGCGACCGATGGGGTGCCGATCGGCTTCAGCAGTGGGCGCTGGCCGCGAACGGAGCCTCGCTGCTGGCCTATGCCTTCGCCGGCAACGTCGTCAGCTTCGTCCTGGTCGCGGCCTGCGTCTCCGCCAGCCGCGGCCTGATGAGCACCGCCCAGATGACGATGCTCGCCCGGTGGTACGTCGGCCCGGAGCGGGTCGCTGTCCGCGCCCGGCTGCGGGTGGTGATGAACGTCCTCATCGGCATCGGCACCCTGCTCGCGGGACTGGCTCTGATGGCCGACACCACCATGGCATACCGCCTGACGGTGGTTCTCGTCGGCGCGATCACGATCCTGGGCACGGTGCCACTAATCGGCCTGCGCCGCAGGGTCGCCGGGCTGGCTGCACGGATGGACGCCGCCGGTAGCGCCGAGGCGCCACGCGGACCCTCCCCCCTGCGGGATCGCACGTACGTCGCCTCGACAGTCCTCAACGCCGTACTCGCGATCCACTTCGGGCTGACAACGGTCGGGATACCGCTGTGGGTGGCAGACCACACCGAAGCACCGACCATCGTGGTATCCGCGCTCCTGCTCGTCAACACCGCCTACGTAGCGCTCTTCCAGGTCCGTGCCTCCCGCGGCACGCAGAACCTGCGCACCGCTGGGCGGTCAGTACGCCGAGCGGGCCTGTTCCTGCTCATTGCCTGTCTGCTCTTCGCCTTAGCAGGCCATCTCGGCACCGCGGCAGCAATCGCCGTCCTGGTCCTCGCCGCCCTCGCCTCCTCCGCAGCCGAGACGCAGGGCGAAGCGGGACTGGGGCATGGCGTTCGAACTCGCCGACCCCGCTCGCGCCGGCGCCTACCAAGGTCTCAGCCAAACCGGCAACGCACTCGCCCTGATGCTTGCCCCCGCCGTCGTCACCACAACCGCCATCGACCACGGCACACCAGGCTGGATCGCGCTCGGCGCTCTCTTCGCAGTCACCGGCACTGCGACCGCGGCCGTCGCGAACCACGCCGCCACACGCAGGAACCAACGCGACACGCCCATCGGCACCACTCCCGCCCGCACTTGATGCCAATGATCACTCGGCTTGCGGTGCCGCCGTTCACCAGCCTTTCCCGTCGGCTATCGCCGTCAACCGTTGGTGAATGCAACCATCTGTTCAGTGCGGTCCTGAAGACTGCTGTCCGCGATCGGCTGATCGCAGGCAACCCCGCCAAGGACGTATGTCGGTTAAACGGTCATTGGCCAACAACTGTGGGAACTCGCCGCGTCACAGCGCGGCGGCGCGCAGATTCCGCAGCTCCAGCGCGAGGTTGAACCGATCGTCCGGCGGCGCGGGCCACGCTGAGGCCAGCCCATCGAGATCGATCACCGCGCCGGGGACACCGACCTCGGCCAAAGCTTCGCCCACCGCGCCCGCGACCGCGGTCTTACCGATCCCGACCGGGCCGGTGATGAGGAGTGCACGCGGGGCAAGAATCTCCTGTGGGGGAAGTGAGTTCATGTGGGCATCATGGCCCGAATCTCCAGCAAGTGCTTGAGCTACGTCGGAATTCTCGTCATCACCCATGACCACTCGAATGCGTCGGCGACGCGTTCCCCGGTTCCGCTTTCGAGCGGCGCGAGCGACTGAGCAGGGCCATCATGCGGATCGACGATGCCCACACCTGCGTACCGCAGGACCGCGAGCGACGCGAGCCAGGCCGGGTGGCCTGCTAGATCGTGCTTTGCGAACGGCACTGCAATCGTCGGAGCCCGTGCGCCAAGTGCGGCGCACAGCGTGGTGAGCGGATAGGTATTCGCGTTCCCGTTGGCCCAGGAGTTGAGCGTGTTGAAAGTGGTGGGGACGACGGCGACGGCGTCGGCCGGTGGGGTGCGGCGTGGTACGCCGCGGCGACGGACGCTCTTCCGGGCGCGGATCTGGCGGCCGTCGCTGGTATGGACCGGACTGCTCGGATGCGTCACGGAGGAGAGTGACAAGTTCCGGGGGAGCTGGCCGACTCCGGCCGGGGACGAGAGCGAGTTGTTCAAGACGCGGGCTCAGGCCTTGAAGGCGGTCTCTCGCCGCGCCGACGGCGGGCTGCGGTTCCACGACCTCCGGTACTCGTACGCGTCGTGGCTGATCACCTCGGGTGTGCCGGTTCCCGACGTACAGCGGGGCATGGGGCACGAGCGGCCGACGACGACGCTAGCGATCGACACGCACGTCCAGGGATGCTCTCAGGAGCGGGTTCTAGGGGCTCTTGCTGCCTTTTCGCTGCCTGACGAGGGCTGAAACGAGAAGAGCGGGGACCCGGCTGATGCTGGGTTCCCGCTCTGACCTGCGTGTTCTTCGGGTGGGCGATACTGGGATCGAACCAGTGACCTCTTCGGTGTGAAGCAACGCCGACGGATGACCGAGCTGGGAGAAAGCCTTGCGGTACAACGGGTTTCCGTTCGCTGGTGTCCGCTGGCGTCCTCCCGTGGCGGTGGCCATTGACACTCAGTTTGACGCTCACGGTCGAACGTCCTACGAATGGTGGCGGCCGAGGTCGCACCTGGTCCGGCGCCTTGGATCCCGCAACGCGCTTTCCGTGGGAGGCGACTTGGGAAACCGTGGCGCACTCATAACGTTCGATGCTACCTGCAAGCTTCGCTCGGCCGGACGCGGTCTGGTTGCCTCCGGTGCGCGATGGGTCCCGGTGCTCGGCGAACATCCCAGAGTCGCCCGGGTCCAGGGGTGGAGCCCCGGCCGCCGGATGCCATGACCGGGTCGTAGGGCCGGAGGCCCTGTCCGCCGGAGGCAGACTCGTGCGTGTCATGGGGATCGAACTCATGGCCTCTTCCAGCGGAGGCGCGGGCTGCGTTCGCTTCGTGTGTCAGCAAGGCGTAGCGTCCGAGGTATGAGCAAGCCCTGGAATTGCCGTCTCGGATGGCATTCATGGCAACAACACGATATGCCGGACCGCAGCGCGCATGGCGAAGGCCTGCCAGACCCGCGCGGGCGTGGTGTCGACCAGGTCTGCCGACGTTGCGGCAAGCGTAGGCACCTCGCCGGACCGACGAATTTGGGCGGGCCCCCTGTTGGCGGCCCCACTCCTTTCGGGTAGCCAAGATCAACGGGAGACGCCGCTCTGCTGCGGTTGGCCGGCGCTGGCCTCGGCGTGCCCTTCTGCGCCGCGCAACCCGCTGCCGGCTCGCGCCGGGAGCGAAGCGGCAAGGCGCGACCGGCCGGCAGATGCGGGCCGCGCGGCGGCCCTGAGGGCCGCCTTGAAGACGTACAGAAAGTTGTCGCCTGCCACTGGCCGGCACCGCTGGCCAGTCCGGTGAATGCGTCAGAGCTTGACCCCCAGGCAACGATCTTGGTCTGTGGAGCTGCCCAAACACTTTACGCACCAACGGAACCGCGTCTGCGGCCGTCCGCCGGTGTCTGCCCGCGTTCGGCGCGATTGACACGCAGTTCGACGCTCAGCGGACGTGGCGGGCGACTGCTCGACGTCTTCCGTGTCAAGCAACGATCATGGTCGATGGAGCTGGGCGAATGCCTTACACCGCAAGGAAACCAGGTCCGTTGGTGTTCGCCGGTATCCGCCTGGGTTCGTAGCGATTGACGCGCAGCTGGACGCTCGGCTCCAGCCTGGCCTCTGGACGTGTTGTGACGCTAGACGCGTTGTTCCATCAGCCTTTCAGCTCCAAGCGCCGATCGTCAAACGTGCCTTGACGCGGACGACGGTGGCCGCCGCCTTCGCGCGTCTTCCCCAACAACGACGGGTGCATCTTCTAAGGGTCGTGGGCGGTGCTTCCCGGTGGCGCAGGCGTCGCCCGGCCGGGCCGCGTCCGGGGCTGTCAAACGCTCCACCTTGACAGCCCCGGGTGCGGTCTGGAGGCCTGTGGTGGGTCAGCGGGAAGTGTCCGACGGGCCTGGTGCCTCCCGGAGCGTCCGAGCCGGCTGGAAGCCGGGCCGTCGGCAGACGGTCTTTGCGAGCCGAACAGGCTCGGCCCGCCGGCGAGGCATCCTGGTCGGCAGCACACCACACAACCTGCTTGCGGGCGATCTTCCCGGCCCAGCGGTGCCGCGTCGCCGATCGATCAGCACTCTCAGCTTGGGAATCGTGTTGGTCGGGGCGCTCTATAGCCGAATCGCTTTCGTACGGTCACCCACCGTGGATCACAGCGTGCCGTATCCGTCGTGGTTGACCGGTGTTGGCCGCTGGATCGGGCACGGATCGGGCACGGCTCATGTGCGGTGGAGCGCGCTAGCGAAGGGTGAGGTAGCTGCTGATGACCAGGGCGATGATGAGGAGGCTGCCGTAGAGGATGGCGATCGATGGGCTGGTCAGGGCGCGGCCGAGGTCGTGCGGCCGGGGTGTGGGGAGGTGCATCTGCCGGTCGTCGACATCGCCGGTGACCGCTTGCTGGTACAGGGTGCGGTAGGCACGTTCGCGGGTGAGGTAGTAGGCGTCCAGCGCAGCGAACGCGACGGTGACGTAGACGGCGAGGTAGGCGGAGAGGCGGGTGTTGGTGGCGGCGAAGCTGAGCAGGGCGGCGGTGACGGTTAGGCACCAGCCTTTGCTGGTGGTGGATTGGCCAGCGAGCCGGGCGATCACGGTTTGGATCATTTGCAGGTGGGCGTCGGCGGGCATGGCGTTGATGATGGCAGGTCATGCCGGTCGGGTAGTTCGGCGGACTGGGTTCGACCGTCACCGACCGGGTGATCGCCCCGTTGAGCGGCCGGTCGGCGGGTGCGCTTACTGGGTGACGGGTGCGATGCTGTGCGTCGTGTCCGAGTCGGAACGGCTATCGCCTCGTCGGGTGTTTCTGAGTCATACGTCGGAGTTGCGGCGGTTCCCGGTGGGTGGGTCGTTTCTGGCGGCGGCCGAGGCGGCGGTGCATCGGGCCGGTGATGCGCTGATCGACATGGCGTATTTCACGGCGCGGGATGCGTCGCCGGAGGTGTATGACCGGCAGCGGGTGGCCGACGCGGACGTGTACGTGTTGATTGCTGGGTTCCGGTACGGGATGCCGGTGCGGGACCGCCCGGCGGTGTCGTATACGGAGGCGGAGTTCGAGACGGCGAGCGAGTTGGGTCTGCCGGCGGCAGCTCACCGAGCGCCTGCAGCAGCACCGTCGCCAATCCCTCCGGCGACGACACGAACGTGCAAGTCAACCCTGAGTCCTGCAGCCGCCGCCGGAACGCCGCCTGCCGGTCGCCGAATCGCAGGTCGATGAACAGCTCCGCCGGCCCGTTCGTGTCCTCGGCCAGCAGGAACACCAACCGCGGCATCAACGACGGTGACAAGGACGTCGGACGCTCCATCCGCTACGTCACCAAATACATCACCAAAGACGTCGCCGAATCCGTGCGCGCCAGGTCCGACCCTCAGCGCGCGCACTTCGACCGGCTCCACGAGGAATTGTCGACCCTGCCCTGCTCCCCCACCTGCGCCAACTGGCTGCTCTACGGCATACAGCCCAAGAACGCCAAGCCGGGGCTGGTTCCGGGCCGCTGCAAGGGCCGGGTTCACCAGCCGGCCACGCTCGGCTTCACCGGCCGGCGCATCCTCGTCTCCCGCAACTGGTCGGCCAAGACCCTCGCCGACATCCGCGCCGACAACGCCGACTGGGTCCGCACCGTCCTCGCCCAACACGGCGACCCCGGCGACCAGGGCGACGACGAGCAAGCTGCCGCCCCGGAACCGCCGAGCGCGGGCAGTCCCGACCGCTTCTACTACGAACTGGCCCGGCCCGACGATCCCGACGTCGCCCCCTACCAGCACCGCATCCTCACCGCGATCGCCGCCCGCGACCGGTGGCGACGCCACCTGCGCCAGGCCCTCGACGAGCAGCAACTTTCGGCAACGACCACCGAGATGCGGGCGGCCTGACCGGCCAGGAAGGAGACGAGCACCGATGGACCAACGACCAACCACCTCGCCGACGGCCGCGAAGGCGCTCTACCGGATCCCGGAGGTCATGGACCTGCTGAGCATGAGCCGTTCCGTGATCTACGAGCAGATCCGTGCCGGCCGGCTCCGCACCGTCACCGAGGGCCGGGCCCGGCGAGTGCCGGCGTCGGCGATCGCCGAATACGTGGCGCTGCTGGAGCGCGAGAGCGGCGGAAGGGCGGCCTAATGACCAAGCGACGCGGCAAGGGCGACGGCGCCCTGTACTGGAGCGAGGCCCGCCAGCGGTGGATCGCGGAAGTGACCACCGGCTACAGTCCGTCCGGCAAACGCATCGTGCGACGCGGCAGCGGCAAGACCAAGACTCAGGCCCGGGCCAAGCTCAAAGAGGTCATGCGCGATCACGACGACGGCCTGGCCATCGCCCCGCACGGCTACACCGTCGCCGACGCGGTGACCGACTGGCTCGCCTACGGCCTGCCCGGCCGGTCGGCCAATACCGTCGACAAGTACGGCATCCTGTGCCGGAAGCACATCATCGCCGCGCTCGGCGCCCGCAAGCTGCGTGACCTCACGGCCGCCGAGGTCGATCGGTGGTTGGCCGCCAAGGCGAAGACGCTGAGCACCCGCACCCTGCAGGAGCTGCACGCGTGCCTGAACCGGTCGGTCAACCGGGCGATGGCCCGGGACAAGGTCAAACGCAACGTCGTCGCGCTGTGCGCGATCCCAACCGGCCAGGACGGCCGGCCGTCGAAGTCACTGACCTTGGAGCAGGCCACGGCGCTGCTGGCGGCGGCCGAGGGCACCCGCCTGGACGCCTACGTGGTGCTGTCGCTGCTCACCGGCGCCCGCACGGAGGAGCTGCGCGCGTTGACCTGGGATCACGTCGACCTGACCGGCAAGCCGGACGCTGACCCGCCGGTACGGCCCTCGATCGGGGTCTGGCGCTCGGTCCGGGAGGGCGGCGACACCAAGACCCGCAAGTCGCGGCGCACCCTCGCCCTGCCGGCGCTCTGCGTCACCGCCCTGCGGGTACAACACCGGCTCCAGGCGGACGACCGCGAGCGGGCCGGCGCCAGATGGCAGGAGCACCACCTGGTCTTCGCCAGTATGGTCGGCACGGATCTGCTGGCGGGCAACGTGCGGCGCGGGCTTCGGCTCATCCTCGACCGGGCCGGCCTCGCCGCCGGCGACTGGACGCCGCGCGAGCTGCGACACAGCTTCGTCTCGCTGATGTCGCTGTTCGGGGTGAGCCTGGAGGACATCGCCGACCTGGTCGGCCACGCCGGCACCGCTGTTACCGAGGCGGTGTACCGCCACCAACTGCGGCCGGTCCTGCTCAGCGGCGCCGTCGCCATGGACCGGATCTTCCCTGGTACAACGACCGATGATGACGAGATAGACGCTCAGTTAGACGCTCAGACATGAAGAGAGGCCATACCCATCGATGGATTCTGGCCTCTGACCTGGTGGGCGATACTGGGATCGAACCAGTGACCTCTTCGGTGTGAACGAAGCGCGCTACCACTGCGCCAATCGCCCGTACTGTTGGTGCTGTTGTTGCTTTCTGGTGCCTTGCGGGTGAAACCTTAGCGCATCATGGAGCGACGATCTAATCGGCCCGGGCTACTCTTGCTGCAGGACGGAGACCCCGTCGCGTTGGAGACGTGATTGTGACTTTCTCGCACGACACCGAGCAGGCGCTCGGCACGCTGGTCCGGCTCGTCAACACCCTGCCCGGACCGAACAGCCAGGTCGACACGATGGAGACGCTCGAGGAGTTGGAGAAGTTCGTCCACGAGCGCGAGTTCAGTGCGGTCGACACGCTGACGGAGAAGGACCTTGCCGAGGTCCGCGATCTGCGGCCGTTGTTCTCGCCGGTGTTCACCACGGATTCCGACGCCACGGCAGCGGTGATGATCAACGCGATCGTCGCCCGCGGCACGACGACGCCGCGGCTGACGAATCACGACGGGCACCCGTGGCACATCCACTACTCGCGGGACGGTGCGTCACTGGCGTGCCGGATCACCGTGGAGTGCGGGATCGCGCTGGCCCAGGTGATCTCCGCCGGCGAACGCGAACGCCTCCGTCGCTGTGAGGCGCCGGACTGTGACGACGCCCTGATCGACCTGTCCCGCAACCGTTCCAAGCGGTACTGCGACGCCCGCACCTGCGGCAACCGTCTGCACGTGGCCGCCTACCGCGAACGCCGCAAAGCCTCCGGCGAGTAGCCCCTGAACTGGGCATCGGGTCGCGCTTTTCGGAACATTCTCTGCGCCAGGCGGCAGAAATCATCCGGAAAGTGCGTCCGTTAGGGGTTGGGGTTCTCGGCTGAGCGTTCGGTGAAGATCTTGGTGACCTGGGCGGTGATGGCCCCGGGGACCGGGAGGTCGCGGTCGTCGACGCGATGGATGGCTTGGATGTCGCGGGTGGTGGAGGTCAGGAAGACTTCCTCGGCCTCGTGCAGGCGCTCCAGCGGTACATCTCGCTCCACGCCGCCGAACCACTCGAGCACCAGCGCGCGGGTCACGCCGGCCAGCGCCCCCGACTCGAGGGTCGGCGTGACGAGCTCGCCGTCGTACACGCAGAAGATGTTCGAGCCGGTGCCCTCGCAGAGGTTGCCGATCGTGTTCGCGAAGATCGCCTCGCTGCCGCCGCGTTCCTTCGCGTAGGCGAGCGCGCGGACGTTCTCGGCGTACGACGTCGTCTTCAGGCCGGCGACCGCGCTGCGTTCGTTGCGGACCCACGGCACGGTGACGATCGCCGACGTCGGCCCGGGCCGCTTGATGGCTTGTGTGGCGATCAGGATCGTCGGTCCCGACGTACCGCGATCGGACGACAACGGTGAGACACCACCCGTGTACGTGATCCGCAGCCGGCCGAACGGGATGTCGGGATCGGCCATCACGACCGCCGCGACGCCCTCCTCGAGCTGGGCCACGTCCGGCTCGGGCAGGCCGAGGCCGACCGCGGACCGAACCAGTCGCTCCAGATGCCTCGTCACCGCGAACGGACGCCCGTCGACGATCTTGATCGTCTCGAACACACCATCACCGGTGGTGAGCCCGTGATCCAGTGGCGAGACCGTCGCCTCGTCGTCCTGCAGGGCGCCGTTCAGCCAGATACGCATGTGCTGCTCCTTCCGCGGAACACCTTAGTGCGCAGGCGATCCGCGTCTGCCGGGCGGTCCGAAGGTGACCGGACGATGACGGTACGTCGACGTCGAGGAGACCCCGATTTTTGAACTCCGGGCGAGATGGGCTAGTGTTCTTCTCGCGCCGGGGAGGTCGAAAACCCGGTCGCGATGCGGACGTAGCTCAGTTGGTAGAGCGCAACCTTGCCAAGGTTGAGGTCGCCGGTTCGAACCCGGTCGTCCGCTCGGAGAGGGTTCGGCAGGCCAGCTTTCTCACTGGTGGAGTGGCCGAGAGGCGAGGCAACGGCCTGCAAAGCCGTGTACACGGGTTCGAATCCCGTCTCCACCTCGACACCCTCAGACGTGCGTATTGTTGAGTGTGTTGTTGTTTGGACGATTGGCGCAGCGGTAGCGCGCTTCCCTGACACGGAAGAGGTCACTGGTTCGATCCCAGTATCGTCCACGAAGGCGATAGGCGACTCGTGTCCGCGGAAAGCGCGGACCGGGTCGCCTTCGTCGCTTGTGCGGCAGCGCCTCGCTCGCCGCGAGCGGGGGCTCCGCCACCCGCACCCCCTTTGCGCCTTCGCTTCGCTCGGCTGCTGTGGTTGCGCCGCTCGGACGGTCCCGCGCTGGGGTTACCCGCGCTGAATGTTCCCGGCGGTGGTTGCCCAGGTCTGGCAGTTCTGGGCTGGGGTTGCCCGCCGCTGAACAGTTCCGGGCTGGGGTTGATCGCCGCTCACATGGTCCCGGGCTGGGGTTGGCCGCCGCTGAGGGTTCCCGGCGGTGGTTGCCCGCGTGTGGCAGTTCTGGGCTGGGGTTGCCCGCCGCTGGATAGCACCCGGGTCTGGTGGCCCAGTTCTGGACAGTTGCTGGCTCCGGTTGCTCGTCGTGGTCTGCTTCTGGCTAGGCTGGCGGGTCCTGAAGGGTTGCTGGCTCCGGTTGCTCGCTGCAGCGTGCTCTCCGTCCGGGGGCGCGCCGGGCGCGCGACCCTCGTATCGACCGGCGCCCGGCCCCGACCCTCCGGTGTGGTTGCGCCGGGAGCGTGACCGTCTGCTGTGGTTGCGCTGGTAGGCGGGCATCGGCCGGCGTGGGGTTGGTTGCGGCTGCTGCGCTGGCTGGGGACGAGATCGAGGGCGGTCGCGGGATCGTGGAAGGGCGGGTGTGGGCTGACGTGTGTTGAGGGTGAGTGTGTCTTGAGGACAGCGAACCAACCCGAAGGCGCTGGCCGAGATGAGGGCACGGGCGACCCACGGGAAGGTCGCGCTCAGACTGTGATTGATTGGGCGATGCGTAGGCCGAGGTCCTCGATCGCGAAGGTTGGGTGGGAGCGGCGCCGGACTGTGGAACCGACCGAGCGTTCCGGGTCGTCGAAGCCGGCGCCGCGAAAGATGCGGTACGCGCCGTACGTCGCCGGGTCGTAGAGGTCCCAGCACCACTCCCAGACGTTGCCGAGCATGTCGTGCAGACCCCAGTCGTTCGGCGTCTTGAGCCCGACACGATGTGGGTGACCGTCGGAGTTGCCCGCATACCAGGCGATGTCGTCGACAGGCCCGTAGCGGTAGGAGGGCACACCCGCCGTGCACGCGTACTGCCACTCGGCGTCCGTCGGCAGCCGGTACCCGGGCGAGCTCGACGACCACGTGACCTCCTCCCCGTCGATCACATACGCGGCGGGCAGACCGTCCTCAGCGGACAACTTGTTGCACAAGGCAACTGCGTCGTACCAGCTGATGCTGATGAGCGGTACGTCGTCCGCCCCGACGACCGGGTAGCGGCCGAGCCGGAACGGGGCCAGCGAGACCTCCCAGCGGGTGCCGAGACGGTCGTCCCGGAGGGCGATGGAGCCCGCCGGGAGGTCGACCAGAGGGAGCATCGTCCAACCGTACGTGCGTCAGTAGTACCTCCTCAGCTTCGGCCACAGCGTGGACCACGGCTCGGTCGGCGCCGAGCACAGCACGAGCGCGGTGCCGTCCTCGTCGTTCGAGACGATGTTGTCGATCGTGCCCACCTGCGAGCAGTCGCGGAAGTTCGCCTCGAACGACGGCGTCCGCTCGATCTCGACGAGCAGAACCGGCCCGGTGTTGCTGTCCGGCGGGCGGTCCCAGTCGGCGAAGCTCATGTGTCCCGAGTACGCCGGTGGCAGCCCATGTGCGGGCCCGTAGCGGAGCAACGCCCCGGCCTCGCCGTAGTTGCCGGCGAAGATCGTGGCCGACGACCGTTGGTCGGCTGGGATTCGATCCCACGCGGTCGCGACGGCAGCCGCCATCGAAGGCCAGCCGATCTGCTCGCCCTGCTCCTTGTTCACCGGGATGACGAAGTCCACGGCCGACGCCGGAAGCACCGGCAAAGTGAACAGCGCGGACGTCAAAGCGGTGAGCACGAGCCCGACCACCGCAAGTGGCCTGTGCCGGTCGATCCAGCCCAGCGCCGGCTCGCTCCCGGCCGCCACCAGGACGAGCAGCAACGGCAGCGCGTAGTACGACTTCCCGCCGACCGCCAGGACGACGACACACAGCAGTGGATACGCCAACGCGATGGACCGGGCCCACGGAGACCGCCACAGCCGCAGGAACCCGGCCACCCAGATCGGCACCAGGAACGGCGACAGTTGCAGAATCTGCAGCGGGATGAACATGATCCGGTTCTCGGTGCCGTCGTCCTCGCTGATCCCGCCCGCGACGGTGAGCTGTGGCCAGTCGTGCTGGAACTGCCACACCACATTCGGCAGAGCGGCAAGCCCGGCCAGCGCGACGCCGGCCAGCAGCCACCACGACCGCAGCACCTCTCGCGGACCGACGATCAGCAACGCCACCAGCAAGGCACCGACCGGGAGAACGACGAGGTACTTGTTCTCCAAGGCGATCCCGACCGTCAGCCCGAGCGCGAGCCACCACCGCCCGTCGCGGGTCCGCAGTAGCTTGACCGCGAACAGTCCGATCAGCATCCACGCCAGCAGGTCGTACGTCGCCGTCGACACGAGGTGCCCGACGCCGAGGACGAACCCGGATACGGCCGCACACACCGCCGCCAGCACCTGTCCACGCCGATCGCTGCCGAACTCACGGGCGATCAGCGCCACCACGATGATCGTGATCACGCTGCTCACCGTCGACAGCACCCGAAGACCCATCACCGTGTCCCCGAACACCGAGGTCGAGACCCGCGCCAGCAAGGGTGTCAGGGGCGGCTGATCGACGTACCCCCAACTCAGCCGTCGGCCGGCGACCATGAAGTACAGCTCGTCGCGGTGGAACCCGTACCGCCCGGACAGCGCCGTCAGCACGAGTCCGATGGCGACCGCGACGGACACCACGGGACGAGCTGCGAAGGCAGGCACTGCTGGGCGGGTCATGCCGGAATGTTGTCAGTCCATCGGGTCCCCTCACCAGGATCTGATCCGGAACTCCTCCAGACTTTTCCAACCACCGTTGTCACTACAGAAGGCGCGGTTCCGCACCGCGATCCTGCAGCACCACCCGACCGGCCACGCAGGTTGAGCTCGAGCGACGCCGACCACCGCTCGACCGACGCCTCGGGGAAGCA
The DNA here is from genome assembly GCF_054073265.1 of Kribbella sp. CWNU-51. Lineage (NCBI taxonomy): Bacteria > Bacillati > Actinomycetota > Actinomycetes > Propionibacteriales > Kribbellaceae > Kribbella > Kribbella sp. CWNU-51. The sequence goes on along the minus strand of NZ_JBSXMZ010000004.1, from coordinate 863,043 downwards.
CGGTCGCAGCACCGCCCCGCCGCCGGCGTTGTTGACCAGGATCTGTGGTTGACATGCCATCAGGTCGGTCACCGCAGCGTCGACGCGCATGTCGACCCGCACGAACTGCGTCGATGAGCCGATCAGCTCACACGTGCGACTACCGCCCGCAACGTCGAGGTCGGCCACCACCACCTCCGCGCCAGCCGCGGCCAGGCGCAGGGCGATCGCGCGACCGATCCCGACCGCGCCGCCGGTGACCACTGCGCGTTTCCCCTCGATTCGCAGGACACTCACGCTGCCACCGCCCACCGACAGTAAGGGATGATTTGATATGTCAACCGGACAACAGTGAGGTGGCGGCGTGGCATTGCTGTACGAGCGGATCTGCAACCACGTCCTGGAGCAGCTCCGGCGCGGTGCACTGAGGCCCGGTGATCGCGTGCCGTCCGAGATGGAGCTCGCAGCGCAGTTCGAGGTCAGCCGGATCACTTCGAAGCGCGCTCTCGAGGTCCTGCGGGAGGCCGGCCTGGTCGAACGCATCCGCGGCAAGGGGACGTTCGTCGTACGGCGCCTGCCCGATCTGAGCCGGATCACGATGCCTCTGCGTGGCCGCCCGGGTCCGCGGCAGGAGGCTCGTTCGATCGCGCTCATCGTGCCGGACGTGTCGGAGGCCTACGGTCTGGATCTCCTGAACGCCATCGAGGAGCGCTGCGCGGAGTACGGCGCCCATCTGGTCGTACGGCGAACCCACGGGCGGCAGACCGACGAGGAGAAGGCCGTGGACTCGCTCGTGGCGAGTGTGGACGGCCTGATCGTGTTCCCGGTTCACGGCGACTTCTACAACGCCAGCCTGCTCCGGCAGGTGCTGGACGGCTACCCAGTGGTCCTCGTCGACCGGCATCTGTCCGGGATCCCGGTCGCGGCCGTGCACACCGACAACGTGGCGGCGGCGCGGGCGCTGACGTCGCGGCTGCTCGACCAGGGACACCGTCACATCGCCTTCCTCTCCCCACCGCCCGTCAACACGTCGTCGATCGAGGAGAGGCTGGAGGGTTTCCGCTCTGCGTTCGAAGGCAGGGGACAGGCTTACGAACTGACCGACCTGCGCAGCACTCTGCCCGGTTCGACGACCACTGAGAGTGTGCGGGCGGACATGGAGGTGATCCGCGCGTTCCGGGAGCGGCTGCCGGAAGTGACGGCGTACTTCGCCTGTGAGTACAACCTGGCCCGGATGGTCGACCGTGCATTGGGCGGCGACGGAGTGATCGCGTGTTTCGACTCACCGGGCGACTCCATCGGCGGACCGCCGTACCTGCATGTCCGGCAGAACCAGGCGGAGATGGGCCGGCGTGCAGTCGACCTGCTGCTCGCCCAGCTGCGCGGGGAGCCGGTGCCGAACCTGTCCATGGTCCCTTTTGAGCTGGTCGATGCCGACAGCAACACCTGACTTTCGCCAGTACGGCGACATGCAAGCGACTGTGTAGCGTCTACCGCATGACATGGCGGCGCCTGGGAGACGTCGGCCTGTGGGCCGGGCTGAGCTTCCTCGTGCTCGCCGAGAGCGGCACACGCGGTGATCCGTATTGGGTGCGTGCGGCGTGCGTCGGCGTACTGCTCCTGGCCGCGTTCGGCCGGCGCAGGTGGCCGCTGGCCGCGCTGGCCGTGGTCGCCTGGGCGCAGATCCTCATTCTGATCTTCGCGCTCGGTACGACGCACGGCGTGCAGATCGCACTGGTCCCGGCGATCAGCCTGCTGAGCTATCTGGCCGGCCGGCGCGAGACGCAGCTGAAGCACTTCGTCATGGTGTGCAGCTGGTCGCTGCTCGGGGGCCTCGCGCTGACGTTGGTGATGAGGCGGCAGGTCCGGGCCACGGAGTCGATCCTGTCCTGGCTTGTGATGCTCCTGCTGGCCTTGTTGCTGGTCGTGCTGCCATGGCTGGTCGGCCGGTACCGCGCCCAGCAGGCGCTGCTGGCCTCGGCCGGCTGGGAGCGGGCCGAGCGGATCGAACGCGAGCAGCGGATGGCGATCGACCAGGAGCGCTTGCGCGAACGGTCCCGGATCGCCGAGGACATGCACGATTCGGTCGGTCACGAGCTGAGCCTGATCGCGCTGCGGGCCGCTGCGCTGGAGCTCGATCCCACTCTGCCGGAGCAGCATCGGCGGGCCGCGACGTCGCTGCGTGAGGCAGCGGCCACCGCGACCGAGCGCCTCGGCGAGATCGTCGGCGTACTGCGGGACGCGGACGCGCCCGTCATGCCGCATGACGAAACTGTGGCCGCACTGGTCGACCGAGCCGGCGCGTCGGGCCTCAACGTGCGACTGGTTGAAGAGGGCACCGGTGAGCTCTCACCGATGGTGGACCGGGCAGTCCACCGCGTCGTCCAGGAATCCTTGACGAATGCGAACAAGCACGCGCCAGGTGCTGCGGCAACTGTGTCCGTGACCTCCCACGAGGACGATGTGCAGATAAGCATCGTCGACACCGGCGCAACGCGGCCACAGCAGGCATTGCCGTCAAGCGGTCGCGGCCTGGACGGGTTGCGGGAGCGCGTGCGGCTGGTCGGCGGGACGCTGACCGCAGGACCCCGGCCCGGTGGTGGATTCGAGGTGGTCGCGAGGATGCCGCGCGCCGGTGGCCGTCCCGAAGCTGAGAAGCCGACCAACACGGCGGAAGAACGAGCCACGGTACGACGGTCCGCCCGCCGCGGACTGATCACCATGGTGGCCGCGCCGCTGATCCTCGGCGCCGTCGTCGGAGTGGTTGCCCTCGGCTACTACCTCGTCGCGGGCTACAGCTCGATCCTGCGGCCCGCGCAGTACGACGCACTGACGATCGGCCAGCGCGAGGACGACGTGGAGAGGGTGCTGCCCGCGATGGAGATGATCGACCCGCCAGGGGAGGGCTACCACCCACCGGCCGGCTGGAGTTGCCGCTACTACCGCCCGGACGCCCCGTTCTCCATCACGTATGTCTATCGCCTCTGCTTCGCCGACGGCGCGCTCGTCGCCAAGCACCTGGTGCAGAGCGGTTCCGTGGCACCGACCCCGGAGGCGACCGGATGATCCGGGTGCTGCTGGCCGACGACGAGGCGATGGTGCGGGCCGGCGTCCGCGCGATCCTCGGCACCGATGACGCGATCGAGGTCGTTGCCGAGGCAGCCGACGGCGTGGCAGCGGTCGAGGCAGTACGGCGGCATCGGCCGGACGTCGCCGTACTCGACATCCGGATGCCGCGGATGGACGGACTGGCGGCCGGTGCCGAGATCCGGCGGACCGTGCCCGAGACCGCGGTGGTGATGCTCACGACCTTCTCCGAAGACGCGTACATCGCCCGCGCGCTCGGCGACGGCGCGAGCGGTTTCCTGTTGAAGTCGGGGGACCCGCGCGAGCTGATCGCCGGCCTGAAGGCGGTGGCGGAAGGCGCCGCGTATCTGTCGCCGCGCGTCGCCCAGCGGGTGATCGCCGAGCTGAGTGCCGGATCCGGCGGCGGTGCGATGGCCCGGGCCGCCGCCGCCAAGGAGCAGGTCGCCGTCCTGAGTCCCCGCGAGTTGGAGGTGCTCGGCCTGGTCGGCGCCGGGCTGTCGAACGCCGAGATCGCCGCGCGGCTCTACCTGGTCGAAGGGACCGTGAAGGCCTATGTCAGCGCCGTCCTGCTGCGGCTCGCGGTGAAGAACCGGGTCCAGGCGGCCATCGTCGCCTACGAGGCGGGATTGGTGACATCTTGAGTCGTCAACGGCCGAGCGACGCTCCGGGTCGTGACATTGTGTGGACACCGTGTCATGGGATAGTGGACCTCTCCCGGAGACCTCACCTCCGGAATCGAACCAGCAGCCTCCAGGGGCACCGCCCCCTCTGACAGAATCGGGGATCCAGGTCGTGACCGACTCGCACAACTCCGGACAGCACAAGGACCGGGAAGCGGCGGCGGCCGAGGTCCGGAGAATGTGGCAACCGACCCCCTCCTGGACCCAGCCGGACCCGAACCGGGAAGGCGAGCCCGAGCCCGCCACCGAGGAGAAGCCGGATGCCTTGTCGGCGGACTACCCAGTCGACTCGTGGTCCCGGCCCGCCGACCAACCTGCGCCGTGGGCTCAGCCCGAGCCCCAGCAGTCAACCCCGTCCTGGACGCAGCCCGTCGCCGAGTCCGCCGCCTCGTGGACCCAGCCTGCAGCCGAGCCCGATGAGCTCGAGGAAGCCGGCGACAGTACGGCGGACGACCAGGAGACCAGCGGGGCAGCTGTTGAGGCTGACCCCGGTACGACGCCCACCGCAGGTCCGAGCAGCCCAGTCTTCGGTGGCGCGTCATTCCACGGCTCAGGCTCCGGCTACAGCGCTCCTGGCACTCCCGCCGCCGGTGGCCCGGCGCAGGGCGGTCAGCAGTTGTCTCCGGCCGCTCAGCACTTCTTCCCGCAGGGCATCCCCGGTCAGCAGGCACCGCAGCAGCGCGAGGTGTCCTACCGCACCGACGAGCTGATGCAGGCTCTGCCGCTGCCGCGGGAGGCTCCGGCCGAGCGCGGCGTGCGGAGTGTGCTGAAGCTGCGTCCGGGCAGCTCCGAGCGGTCGGAGCGGATCGCGCGGGCGACCGCGGCGACCGCGTTCCGCCGTCCGGTGACGATCGTCGTCGCGAACCCCAAGGGTGGTTCGGGCAAGACGCCGACCACGCTGCTGCTCGCCGGTGCGCTCGGTCAGGCCCGTGGCGGCGGTGTCGTGGCGTGGGACAACAACGAGCTGCGCGGCAACATGCACCTGCGCACGCACGACACGAACGCACGGTCCACCGTCACGGACATGCTCCAGGCGATGCAGATGCTGACCCAGCCGGACGCCCGGCTCGGCGACGTCGCGGCGTACCTGCGGCACCAGGTCGCCGGTCAGTACGACGTACTCACGTCCGCGACCACGACGTACGCACAGATCGAGGCCAAGGACTTCGACCAGATCCACCGGCTGCTGAGCCGCTTCTACAAGGTGCTCGTGATCGACACCGGGAACAACGAGGGCTCCAGCAACTGGCGTGAGGCGATGAAGGCGGCCGACGCCCTCGTCATCCCGATCAAGTGGAAGAGCCTGTCCTGCGCGGCCGCGGTGCAGATGCTCGAGGAGCTCGACAGCCAGGGCCCGGAGGCGCAGCGGCTGATCCGCCGCGCGGTGATCGCGGTCTCCAACGGTCCCGGCGACGTGAACAAGGAGGTCGAGAAGCAGCTCCGCCCGTACTTCGAGTCCCGCGCGGCGGCCGTGATCGACATCCCCACCGACATGCACATCGCCGCCGAGGGTCCGCTCGACCACTCGGCCCTGCAGCCGGCCACCCGGCGCGCCGGCCTGGAGCTCGCGGCCAAGGTGTCGGAGCAGATCACCATCGCCCTCAACGTTCCGCGCTGAGGACGGCGAGGCTCAACCGGTCGAGGCGGTCCGGATCGGCGATGACGTCGTACGACGTGACCCGGTCCGCCTCGCTGGTGAAGACGATGGCCAGGAACAGCTGCCCGTGCGGGGCCAGGACCAGGCCGACCTGGCCATCGACGAGGGCCACCTCGGCCAGCTGAGAGCGGCTCGCGAGGACGACCGTGCCCTCGGCGACGGCACGCGAACCCCGCAGCTCCGCGGCCATCCCAGGTGCCAGGGCGGCCGCGTCGACCCGGCGTACGACTTCGGGGTCCAGCACATCCAGGATGGCCGCGAGATCACCGGCCCGGGCGGCCTGGAGGAAGGCTGACACGACGCGCCGCTGCCGGGCGAGCTCGGCCGCCGGTACAACGGGAGTGCCCTGGACACGCTGACGAGCCCGGCTGGCGAGCTTCTTGGTCGCGACCGGGGTCCGATCGACGATCGGCGCGATCTGACCGAACGGTACGCCGAACATGTCGTGCAGCACGAACGCGATCCGCTCGGCCGGCTCCAACTTGTCCAGTACGACGAGCAGCGCCCGGCTGACCGAGTCGGCCACCAGCGCCTCGTCTTCCGGCGTGCTCCGGCTCGCGGGCGCCTGCTCGAGCAACTCGGGTCCGGTGGGATCCTCCGGGCGAACCTTGCGTGCGCGCAGCACATCGAGGCAGATCCGGGTCACCACGGTCCGGAGCCAGGCGCCGAGGTTCTGGACGTCGTCGACTCGATCGAGCCGGATCCAGGCCTCCTGCACCGCGTCCTCGGCCTCACTCCGCGAGCCGAGCAGCCGGTAGGCGACCGCCTCGAGCTTGCCGCGCTCTGCTTCGAAGGCCTCGGTCAGTTCGTCGCCGATCACAGGTCACCTTTCCCGCTGCCGTCCGTCACCCAGTCTGACGACCACGACCCGACGAAGGTGACCATGTTGCTCCATCTGGATTCCAGTGCCAATCGCTCCGACGAGTCAGTGACGCGGCGGCTGACCCGCCTGTTCGCGGACCGTGGCAGGCTGTCCAAGGCTCGGCCGGGTACCGCTACCGCGACCTCGCCGTGGACCCTGTGGCGCCGATCGACACGGCGTACTGTCAGCTCGGCCGGCGGTCCGAGCGGCAGGGCGTCGTACGGCTGACGCTGGTCGGCTCACTGATCGAGAGCACCGCCGAGGCCAACGCCTGGGCGCTGACCACGCCGCTGATCGACGAGGTGGTGTCGAGCCGGACGATCCTGATCGGTGCGCCGATGTACAACTACTCGCTTCCGGCCGCACTCAAGGCTTGGATCGACCGGATCACCTTTCCCGGTGCCTTCCGCGACGGGGTCCTCAGCGACACGGAAGTGGTCGTGATCAGCAGCCGTGGCGGTGCGTACGGTCCGGGAGCTCGCCGAGAGGGCTGGGACTACGAGTTTCCCTATCTGCGGGCCTACTTCACCAACTACGGAGTCCCCGACGACAACCTCCGCTTCATCAGTGCCGAGCTCGCTCTCGCCGATCTCATCCCGCGGTTCGCGGACCAGCGTCCGTCGGCGGCGCGTTCGCTGGCCGCGGCGTGCGACGAGGTGGTGTCAAGCGTCGCGGCGGCTGAGCACGCGGGTGCCAAGCGCTAGACCCCCGACAGCCCACGCGACGAGCACTATGGCGCTCAGAGTGGGGGAGATCGGGTCGGTAGTGCCGGTCAGGTAGTTCTGGCCGGCACCGCCAGGCAGGAGTGCCCCGATCCAGACCAGCGCGCGCAGAGAGGCCGCGATGCCTGCCAGCAGCAATCCGTAGACGAACAGGACGGGTGCCAGCACGACCGCCTTCGCCAGTACGACGTTCCGCCGTACCGGAGTCCACTGGAGAGTCGAGCGGATGCTGCCGGTCGCGTACTCCGACGTTACGGTCCGCGTTCATCGTTCTCCTGCTTCCACGAGTTGAGGCTTTACCTGAGCTTGAGGCTTCCGTTTGCGCAGGCGGTGCCGGACGACCTCGACGATCACCGTCACCGTGAGGGCGAGGCCGATCCCGAGGATCACGCCCTTCAGTGGGTTGTCCTCGAAGGCCTTACCGCCGATGTAGCCCACCAAAGTGCAGTACAGACCCCAGCTGACGGCGGCCAGTCCGGCGTACGCCGAGAACTTCCGCAGGGGATAGCGCACCGACCCCATGGTCAGCGTGACGGCCGTGCGACCGCCAGGGACGTACCGGGCGACCACGAGGACCAGTCCGCCTCGCTCTGCCAGCGCTCGCCGGGGCCCAGAGCACAGCCGCGTGCCGTTTGGTGCCAGGCTTCGTCCGATCGAGCAGCCGGCCACCGGCGCCGCGGCCGAGCGCATAGGACACATGGTCCCCGACGAACGCGCCGATCGCCGCGACCACGATCACGGCGTACAGATTGGGTTCACCGGTGGCAGCCGCGAACACGCCCGCGGTGACGACCAGCGTCTCGCTCGGGATGGCCGGGAAGAAGCCGTCCAGCGCGGCGAAACCCCACAGCGCGAGGTAGATCCACCACGAGGACATCAGCTCGTCGGCGAAGTGCAGGAGCTGGTCACTCACGAGGCCACCGCCACGCCGTACTGGACGCTGTCCGCGGTGAGCTCCATGTAGGCCTCCTCCAGCGAGGCCCGCTCGGTGTGCAGCTCGTGCAGCCGTACGCCGAGCTCGTGAGCCAGATCGCCCGGCACCTCGTCGACCCGGCTGATCGGGATGCCGTTGCTCCGGGCCATCGCGATCAGGTGGTTGCGTGCGCTCCGCCGCGGGTGCAGGGCCTTGGCGTCGAGCAGAGCGCCAACCTTGGTCAGTGGTGCCGGCCACGCCGCGTACGGGCGGCCGTCGACGAGCGCGGTGCCTTCGGTCGGGGTGTCGAGGCCGAGGATCATCCGCATGGTGGTCGATTTGCCGGCGCCGTTCGGGCCGTGGAAGCCGGTGACGCGACCGGGGCAGACGGTCAGGTCGAGTGCGTCCACCGCACGGGTGGCGCCGTACCTCTTGGTGAGTCCTTCGAGGGTGATCACGCTCTAGAACCTAAGAATCCGGGCACCCCCGGCACATCGGACCAACGGCTGGGCCGACCCCCGACTTTCGTCAGGTGCCGCAGGCCTGTGGATACGCCGTCGGGGCGCGGCGCCGGAGTGGATACCATCTGTGCTGACCGGCAAACCGGCTGGTCGCCGTACCCGAGGAGTGAACGTGTCGGAAGTCAAGGTCCATCTGATCGGCGTCGAGGGCGAGGCTGAGCGGAGTGTGACCGAGACGACGACGATCGGGGAGCTGTTCGCCGGGATCTTCGGTCAGGACCGCTCCGCCATCGCCGCCCGCGTCAACGGTGAGCTGCGGGACCTGTCCCGGGTGGTCGGCGACGGCGACCAGATCGAGCCGGTCAAGGCGTCGTCCGAGGACGGCCGGGCGATCATCCGGCACTCGACCGCGCACGTGCTCGCGCAGGCCGTGCAGGACCTGTTCCCGGAGGCGAAGCTCGGCATCGGCCCGCCGGTGGAGAACGGGTTCTACTACGACTTCGACGTGCCCACGCCGTTCACGCCCGAGGACCTGGGCAAGCTCGAGAAGAAGATGCAGCAGATCATCAAGGAGCGGCAGCGGTTCAGCCGCCGCGTAGTCTCCGACGACGACGCGCGGACCGAGCTGGCGAGCGAGCCCTACAAGCTCGAGCTGATCGGCATCAAGGGCTCCGCGGCCGACGCCGCCGAGGGCGCGACTGTCGAGGTGGGTGGCGGCGAGCTGACCATCTACGACAACGTCCGGCGCGACGACTCGGTCGCCTGGAAGGACCTGTGCCGTGGTCCGCACGTCCCCGCGACGGGCTACCTGGGCAACTTCAAGCTGATGCGGACGGCCGCGGCGTACTGGCGCGGGAGCGAGCGGAACCCGCAGCTCCAGCGGATCTACGGGACGGCGTGGGAGTCCCGCGACGAGCTGAAGGCGTACCTGACCCGGCTGGAGGAGGCGGCCAAGCGCGACCACCGCAAGCTCGGCAGTGAGCTCGACCTGTTCAGTTTCCCGGACGAGATCGGCTCCGGCCTCGCGGTGTTCCACCCGAAGGGCGGCGTGCTGCGGAAGGTCATGGAGGACTACTCCCGCCAGCGCCACGTCGAGGACGGGTACGAGTTCGTCTACTCGCCGCACATCACCAAGGCCCAGCTGTTCGAGACCTCGGGTCACCTGGACTGGTACGCCGACGGCATGTACCCGCCGATGCACCTGGACGAGGAGCGCGGCGCGGACGGGCAGATCCGCAAGCAGGGCCAGGACTACTACCTGAAGCCGATGAACTGCCCGATGCACAACCTGATCTTCGCCGCCCGCGGCCGGTCGTACCGGGAGCTGCCGCTGCGGCTGTTCGAGTTCGGCACCGTCTACCGGCTGGAGAAGTCCGGCGTCGTGCACGGCATGACCCGGGCCCGCGGCTTCACCCAGGACGACGCACACATCTACTGCACCCGCGAGCAGATGCGCGACGAGCTGCGCGACCTGCTCACGTTCGTGCTCGGCCTGCTCGCCGACTACGGCCTGGACGACTTCTACCTCGAGCTCTCGACCAAGAACCCGGACAAGTTCGTCGGCTCCGACGAGGTCTGGGACGAGGCCACCGAGACCCTGCGGGAAGTTGCCGAGGGCTCCGGTCTCGAGCTGGTCCCGGACCCGGGCGGCGCCGCGTTCTACGGCCCGAAGATCTCGGTCCAGACCAAGGACGCGATCGGCCGGACCTGGCAGATGTCGACGATCCAGTTGGACTTCAACCTGCCGGAGCGGTTCGAGCTGGAGTACACCGCGCCGGACGGCTCCCGGCAGCGACCGGTGATGATCCACCGCGCGCTGTTCGGGTCGATCGAGCGGTTCGTGGCGGTGCTGACCGAGCACTACGCCGGCGCCTTCCCGCCCTGGCTGGCTCCGGTCCAGGTGATCGGCATCCCGATCACCGACGGCCACGTGGACTATCTGTACGACGTCGCCGCGCAGCTGAAGGCGCTCGGGATCCGGGTCGAGGTCGACTCGTCCGACGACCGGATGCAGAAGAAGATCCGGAACGCGCAGAAGTCCAAGGTGCCGTTCATGCTGATCGCCGGTGACGACGACATGGCCGCCGGGTCGGTGTCCTTCCGGTATCGCGACGGCACGCAGAAGAACGGCGTACCGATCGCCGACGCGGTCGCGGAGATCATCGAGGCTGTCCAGAAGCGCGCCCAGGTATGACGGAAACCCCTGACCCCTCCGACCTGCCGGAGTCGCCGTACGTCCCCGACGAGCTGGTGGCGCAGGACGGGGTCGGGGTGCCGGACGAGTTCCTGCGGTTGTGGACGCCGCATCGGATGGCCTACATCGAGGGGGAGAACAAGCCGACCAGCTCGGAGGCCGGGTCGGGGTGCCCGTTCTGCCGGCTGCCGGGGTTGCCGGACGCCGAGGCGCTGATCGTGCACCGGGGTGAGGCGGCGTACGCGGTGCTGAACCTGTACCCGTACAACCCCGGTCATCTCATGGTCGTGCCTTATCGGCACGTGGCCGACTACACCGAGCTGACCGCCGAAGAGGTGACCGACGTCGCCACGCTGACGCGGGAAGCGATGCAGGCGGTCCGCACGGTGTCGGGTGCGCACGGCTTCAACATCGGTATGAATCAAGGGCAGATCGCCGGCGCCGGGATCGCGGCCCACCTGCACCAGCACGTCGTACCGCGCTGGGCAGGTGACACCAACTTCATGCCGGCGATCGCGCACACCAAGGTCCTGCCGCAGTTGCTGCCCGACACTCGGGCCCTGCTCGCCAAGTCCTGGCCGACCGAGCCCTGAAGCTCAGCGTAGAAAGAGCGGCAGCAAGGGGTCGACGATCCCCGTCAGCGTGGCCAGGGAGGCCACCTGCGGCGGGTTGGTCAGGCCGGTGACCCGAACGACCCGGCGGCCCTGGCGGAAGACGAGCTCGCCCGCCTCAGGCAGGTAGTAGCCGGGCTGCCCGATCGGGGCGAGCCGAGGCGGCGGCACCGTCTCCGCCTCGGGGATGCTCGGCTGGTCGAACGCCTCGACGATCGAAGCCGTCGCGTCCAACGACCCCCAGATGCAAGTCAGCGCGCCTTTCACCCGGTAGTCCCGCCGCAGCTGCACCTGCAACCCGACGAACCGCTCGGCCGCGGAGTTCGCGACCTGACAGGCCTCGTCCACCTGCCGCGCCGGTCGAAGCGTCTTCGGTACGGCGTCCCGCGTCGCGAGAGCGATCGCGACGGCTTTGGCCCGGTCGACGCCGTCCGCGGTACCGAGATCGATCCCGCCGGCCGGTGTGATCCGTACGGCTCGGTCGCCGGCGGGGAAGACGAGGCGCGACTCGGCGATGCGGGCATCCGGACCGAGCTCGGGCAGCGGCGCGACGGTGCCGGTGCCGGTCATCAGCCGGCCCAGGGAGTCGGGCCGGCTCGGCAGCGCGCTGACGCCGATCGTCACGACCCGATCCTGGACGAGCAGGGTGCACAGGTCCATCGAGGGGAGGCCGCCGTCGTTCCAGGAGTTCGGTTTCGCGGTGACGGGGACGTGGAGCTTCGCGGTCAGCGCGTGGGTGATCGCCGTACACACCTGCGCTCCGGGAGCGCCTGCCGAACCGTCCAGACCCTCGGCCTGCGGGGGCGCGACGACGGTGGGCACGACGGTCGGTGCGGCTGTGATGCGTGGCTGGGAGTCGTTAGCGCGCCGCGCGACCGAGCATCCTGCGGTCGCCACCAGCACGGCAAGCACACCGGCGACGGCGCCACGGCTGGTCCTGAGTCGCATCCAGACACCTCCGAGCCTTCCAGCGGCTCGCTCACAGCGCGGGCCACTGTGACCAGGATCGCGCGAATGGAGGTCTTTCGCAGGCGGAATCGGGTGGCTTGTCACCTGATGGTGATCCGGCTGGACTACGATCGCGTCGCCATGCTTAACAGATTCCGGCAGTTCTGGACCAAGGTGATCACGCCGATCGCCAACCTCCTGCTCAAGCTCGGCGTGAGCGCCGACGCGGTCACGCTGGTGGGCACCATCGGGGTGTGCGCCGGCGCGCTGATCTTCTTCCCGCGCGGCCAGCTCTGGCTGGGCGTCGTTGTCATCACCTGTTTCGTGTTCTCCGACATGATCGACGGGTACATGGCCCGGACGTCGGGGACGTCGTCGAAGTGGGGCTCGTTCCTCGACTCCACGCTGGACCGGATCGCCGACGCCGCGATCTACGGCGGCCTGGTGCTGTACTACGCCAACTCAGGCGCCGGCGACTCGACCCTGATGGCTGCAGTGACGCTTTGGGCGCTGGTGATGGGCGCGGTCACGTCGTACGCGCGAGCCAAGGCCGAGAGCCTCGGACTGAAGGCGAGCGGCGGTCTGGCCGAGCGCGCGGACCGGCTCGTGTTCACCCTGATCCTGGCCTTCTTCTCCGACGTCCTGAACCTCCCGATCCTGCTGAAGATCGTGCTCTGGGCGGTCGCGGTCGCGAGCACGATCACCGTGATCCAGCGGATCCTCGGGGTCCGCAAACAGGTCCTCGCCGACCCGGCCAACGCCGGCCTGGACACGCCGCCGCCGGCCGAACCCGACGCGCAGAGCTGAGGATGGGCGGCCTCCGTCAGCGGGCGGTCGATCTGGCGTTCGCACTCGCCTGGGCGCTGGTACGACGCCTGCCCGAGCGGACCGTCACCTGGCTGTTCCACCAGGCCGCGGACCGCGTCGTACGCCGGAACGGGCGCGGCGTACGGCGGTTGCGCGGCAATCTGGCCGTGGTCCGTCCGGACGCGACCGAGGCGGAGCTCGACGCGCTGACGCGGGCGGGGATGCGGTCGTACCTGCGCTACTGGCAGGAGGCGTTCCGGCTGCCGGAATGGAGCGACGAGGAGATCGTCGGGCGGGTCCGGACGGTCAACGAGAAGCTGGTGCGCGACGCGTACGCCGCCGGCCGCGGTGTGATCTGCCCGCTGCCGCACCTCGCCAACTACGACCACGCGGGCGCCTGGGCGGGCCTGACCGGGATGCCGGTGTCGACCGTGGCCGAGCGCTTGCAGCCCGAGTCGCTGTTCGACCGCTTCATCGCCTATCGCAAGAAGCTCGGCATGGAGGTCCTCCCGCTGACCGGCGGTGATGAGGACGTCATCGGCGTACTCGCGGAACGCCTGCGGGCGGGCGGATTCGTCTGTCTCGTGGCAGACCGGGATCTGTCCGAGCGGGGTGTCCCGGTGACATTCTTCGACCGTCCGTCCCGGATGCCGGCCGGTCCGGCCGCGCTGAGCCTGCGCACGGGTGCACCGGTCATCCCGGTGACCCTGCACTACGACGGGCCTGACCTGGTCATCACCTTCCACGACGCCATCGACCCCGACGGCGGCATGGCCGCGATGACGCAGCGCTGCGCGGATGCGTTCGCCCAGGGGATTGCGGCACATCCGCAGGACTGGCACATGCTGCAGAGGATTTTCCTGGATCAGTAAGAATCGTTCCGTGAGGATCGGTGTGGTGTGCCCGTACTCGCTGGGCACGCCCGGCGGGGTGCAGAACCACGTGCGCGACCTCGCCGAGGCGCTGCTGGCGCTGGGCCACGAGGTGTCGGTCCTGGCTCCGGTCGACGACTCCGACGCGGCTCCGCCGTACGTCGTCTCGTCCGGCCGGGCGGTCGGGGTCCCGTACAACGGGTCGGTCGCGCGGGTCACCTTCGGGCCGCGCACGGCCGCCCGAGTGAAGAGCTGGCTGGCCGACGGCGACTTCGATGTCGTCCACGTGCACGAACCGACCACGCCGAGTGCGTCGATCATCGCGCTCTGGTCGGCCGAGGGGCCGTTCGTCGCGACGTTCCACACCTGGCAGGTCCGGTCGCGCGCGATGAGTGCGGCGGCCGGTCTGCTCCGGCCGGCGCTGGAGAAGATCGACGCCCGGATCGCGGTCTCGGAGAACGCCCGCTCGATGATGGTCCAGCACATCGGCGGCGAGGCCGTGGTGATCCCGAACGGGCTCTACACCGCCCACTTCAAGGGGAGTCCGCGGCGGGAGTGGCTGGGCGCCGACGGCACGATCAGCTTCCTCGGCCGGCTGGACGAGCATCGCAAGGGCCTCGGCGTTCTGTTGAAGGCTGTGCCGGCGCTGGTCGCAGAACGTCGCGGACTGAAGATCCTGGTCGCCGGTGCCGGTCAGGCCGACGAGGCCCGCCGCCTGCTGCCGGCGCACTGTCGCGACAACGTCCTGTTCCTGGGCGCTGTCGACGACGAGGCCCGCGCGGACATGCTGGCCGGCTCGGATCTGTACGTCGCGCCGCATTTGGGCGGTGAGAGCTTCGGCATCGTCCTGCTCGAAGCCATGGCCGCCGGGGCGCCCGTGCTGGCGAGTGATCTGGCTGCCTTCCGCCAGGTGCTCGACGACGGACGGCTAGGGGAGCTGTTCGAGCCAGGCGACGTGGAAGAGCTCACCACTCGCGCACTGCGGCTGCTCAGCTCGCCGGACGAGCGTGACAAGCTCCGCGCCGCGGGACTGAGCGCCGTACCGCGTTATGACTGGTCGGTGTTGCTCCCGGAGTTGCTGGCCGTCTACGAGCTGGTCGCCCGGCGGTAGCGCTCGGCCAGTCGCTGCAGGTAGTCCGTCAGCTCAGGCGGGCCGTTCCGTACGACGAAGTCCGCGTCGAGCAGGCTCAGGTGGACCGCCATGCTCTGGACCGAATCAGCCTTCTCCAGGTCGAACGCAACGAGGTACCAGCGCCGGGACCAGCCGATGACGCAGGACGCGCCGGATCTGTTGCTGCAGGACCTGCGCGAGTTCTTCGCGTCGATCACCGGCGATCGCGGAACGCGTTGAGGAGTGTGCTGCGGGCGTCACCCGGCAGAGCGGCGGCGGGCAGGTCGGTGAGTGCCTGCGACGTCTGGCGGATCTGGTCGAGGTAACGCTCGCAGCCGTCGCACAGGGCGAGATGGTCGACGAAGTCCTGCTCGGCATCGGTGCTCAGGGCGCCCTCGAGGAACGCCGTGACCTGCTCGACGAACTCACGGCACTCGAGGTCGCTCATGAGTCATCACCTTCCCGTCGGTAATACTCCTCCAGTTTGCCGCGCAGGAACGCGCGCGCCCGGTGCAACAACACCCGCTGGTTGGCCGGCGTGATCCCGAGCAGCTCACAGACTTCGTCGTACGGCCAGCCCTCGATGTCCCGCAGTACGACGACCAGGCGCTGGCGCTCGGGGAGTTCGGCCAGGGCGTCGGTGAGGTGGGTGCGGACCTCCGCGGTGAGCAGGCCTTGCTCGGGGGACGGCCAGGCCGGCGGGAAGTCCCACCAGTGACCGGGGAAGGGATCGCCCGCCGGCCGGAAGCGGCTCGGGTCCACGGTCGGGCCGCTGTCGTCGACGCTGCTCATCGGGACGACCTTGTGCTCGCGGACGCCGCGGCGCTTGGCCGTGTTGGTGAGGATCCGGTAGACCCAGGTCTTCAGCGACGACCGGCCTTCGAACCGGTCGATGCCCTCGATCACCGCGAGCCACGTCTCCTGGACGACGTCCGCGGCCGATTCCTCGGTCGACACGAACGACCGGGCCAGCCGCAGCATCCCGCCGGACCACCCGTCCAGGAGCACCCCGAACGCGGCCTCGTCCCCGGCGCGCAACCGCTCCAGGAGGGCGTCGTCCGTCATCGGCTCAGCGTAGGGCGTCAGCATGCCGCTGAACCCAGACGAGTGCGGCCCCGCCGAGGGCGACCGCAGCGGTGATCATCCAGCCGGACACGTACACACCGGCATGCTTGCTCACGGCACCGAATACGAGCGCGAACGGCGTGAACAGCATCCACGACACCGCACTGATCCCGGATGCCACGCCGGTCCGGATCGTCGACGGTACGGCGTCGTGCAGCAGGCGACTGAGGTGGATGCCGATCACCACCAGCAGGAAGGTCAACGCGGTCATCGCGGCCGTCAGCGCGGCCAGGCTGCGGCTCGTGGTCATCGTCACGCACGCCGCGAGCATGGTCAGTACGACGACCGTGAGCGGGAGCGGCCGCTCGAGGTGGATCCGGTTCGCGAGCAGGCCGCCGATGCCGAGCGTGCCGACCAGGAGCGCCCAGAACGGGCCGTAGTACCCGGCCTCGGTCTTGAGCGTGATCAACCACAGCGGCCCGAACTCGAACATCGCCTGCAGGATCATCGCGGCCATCACCGTGGCGGCCGCGATCGGGATCAGCCGGCCGCGGTCGGTGATCGCGCGGTAGGTGACTCGGAGATGGTCCCGGAGCGAGGTGCGCTCGGCGGTCTGGTGCAGCTTGGGTTCACGCAGCCGGGTCAGGGCGACCAGGTAGAGGAGTGCGAACGGGAGGGTGAGGAAGTAGGTCGCTCGAGGGGAGAGGGCTGCGGCGATCCAGCCGCCTGCGAGGGCGCTGCCCACGAGGGCGACGCTCTCGACGAAGCGGACCCGGCCGATCCGGCGCTCGTACTCCGCGCTGTCACCGGTCTCCTCGAGCACCACGTCGTACACGATCGCCTCGACGGTGCCGGAGTACATGGCGAAGTAGATCCCGAGGATGAGCGCCGCCACGATGTACGTCGCAACGTTGTGGCTCAGCGCACCGATGAAGACGCTCACCGCCAACGCGACGCCCGCGACCATCAGTACCCCGCGCCGCGACCACCGGTCTGCCAGCACTCCGGACACGACCTCGGCAAGTGGCGTCATCGCCGCATACGCGGCGGCCATCAGCCCGATGGATGCCGCATCGAATCCGATGCCGGTCACGAACAGCTTCTCGACCGGCACCCAGAAGCCCACCCCTTGCAGGAAGGCGGCAACCCAGAGGGGCCTCAGCCGCACAGCCACCCCCGCGCGGAGCGCGAGGACCTCGTCTGACCGGGTTGTGGCTGCTGTGTTCGGCATGACAACTCCAGGGCTGGTTAAGTGCGGACAGCCCTGCAGTGTCGTGGGGGTGGGGAAGTGTTACACCAGCTTCGCGGCGGTGGCGTTGATCTGGTCGAAGTCGCCCGGGGCCGGGTGCCAGGGGAGTTGGAGCGGGTCGTCCTGGTAGCGGGGGATGACGTGCAGGTGGGTGTGGAAGACGGACTGCCACGCGGCCGCGCCGATGCAGCTGAGGAGGTTGGCGCCGTCTGCGTCCAGGCGCTCGATCACCCGGCCGACCAGCGACTGCGCGAGCAGGGTCGCCGCGGTCAGATCCTCGGCGTCCGCCGTCCGCAGGTCGGTCGAGTGCGCTCGCGGGATCACCAGCAGGTGCCCGGCCGTCGCGGGATTGATGTCCATGAAGGCGATCGCCCGGTCGGTCTCGGCCACCCGCGTCGACGGAATGGTGCCGGCCACGATCCCGCAGAAGAGACAGTTCTCGCTCATCGCCCCAGGCTAGTGCCCCGCCGCGCCGGCGCCGGCCGGGAAGAAACGGGGGGAGGGAGGAATCGCCCCAGGCTAGTGCCGGAGGAACGGGGGAGGGGGGTTCAGCCCAGGCTATACACTGCGCGAGCCGAACCCTGCCCGCCGAGGAGCCCCATGCCGGACGAACTGTTGCGCCCGACGATCGGCGCCGGTGTGGACATGTCGGTGCGCCCGTGGCGGCTGATGTCGCAGGCGTACGTCGCCTTCTTCGGCGGCGTGATCGGCTCGACGATCATCGCCTCGCTCAACGCCCGCCGCCTCGGCGTGGATGCGGCCAAACGCCGCCTCATCCTGCTCATCGGCGCCGGCGGCCTCGTGGCCGTGATCGCCGTTTCCACCCTGCTGAACGGCGACGACGACCTCGCGTCCGGTTTCGGTGTCGCCATCCGGGTCGTGGCCATCGTCACCTGCCTCGCCCAGCTCCGGCTCCAGCGCCCGATGGACCGCGCCTTCCAGCTCCGCGGCACCGACTACGGCTCGCTCTGGGGGCCGGGCATCGCGGCCACGATCGGCGGCGCGATCGCCGAAGCCCTGATCCTGCTCGTCACTGTGAGGGTCTTGTGAACGAACCTACCGAGGCCCGCCTCCAGATGGCCGGCCACTGGCTCCAGATCGGCCACCCTGAGCGCACCCTGGACGAGCTCCAGGGCCTGACGGGTGACGCGGCCCTCGACTACCGCGCGTACCTGTTCCGCGGCGCCGCTCTGCACACCCTTGACCGGAACGCCGAGGCCATCGACGTACTCCGCGACGGCCTGGCCCAGCACGGCCCCTTCCCGCCGCTCCTCCAGGTCCTGGGCTCCTCGTTGCGCTCTGAGGGCCAACTCCCCGAAGCCGAGGCCGCCTTCCTCCAGGGCCTCAGCCTGGACCCGAATGACCCCGACCTCCTGATCGGCTACGCCCGCGTCTGCCTCGCCGCCGGCCAGGCCGAGAAGGCGAGCGCTCTGGTCGAGCGTGCCGCCTCGCACGCCCCCGAGAGCGCCGCCGTCTCCGCCGCTCGCGCGCAGGTCGCGTTCGCCCTCGGCAACGACCGCGACATGCACCGCCACAGCACCGAGGCCCTGTCCCACGACCCCGAGGACCCGAACGCACGGGCCCTGCACGGTACGGCGTCAATGCTCACCGGCGACTCGCGATCCGGGTACACGTCGCTCGCCTCCGCCGCCGCGTCCCAACCGGGCGACGCGGACCTGCGTGCGGCTGCTCGTGAGGCCAGGCTGATCAACCATCCGTTGATGCTGCCGCTGCGGCCGTTCGCGCGGCTCAACCCGCTGGTCGTCTGGATCGGCGCGGTTGCGATCATCTACGGTCTCCGGATCGCCGGCCTGGGTCCGCTGTCGTTCGTGTTCGCGATGATCTGGCTGGGCTTCTGCGTGTACTCCTGGGTGGTCCCACCCCTTGTCCGCCGCTGGCTCAACAGAAACTGGGGAGCCTGAATGACCAACGACCGGATCGTCGCGTTGCGTAAGGCGGTCGAGGCCAACCCGGACGACGTCCTGCTGCGGCTCGTCCTGGCTGAGTCGCTGGTGACTGCCGGTGACACCGACGAGGCGCTCGACCAGTACGTCGTACTCCTCGATCAGCAAGGGCTTCCGGACGACCAGTTCGTTCCGGTCGGCGAGTTGGCGGCGGCGAACGGGCGGCTTGCGCTGCTGCGGAGCCTGCTCGAGGCGGCCCGTCTGCAGGGCGTGGTCGAGGGAACCGGTCGGCTGCAGCAGTTGGTCGACGGGATGATCGCGGAGCGCAGCGGGGTGCGGATCAAGGTCGGCCCCGAGGCAGAGACGCCGTACGACGTGGAGACGCCGAAGGAGACCACCACCTTCGACCAGGTCGGGGGCATGGAGGAGATCAAGCGGGTGATCCACCGGATGGTCATCCTGCCGCTGAGCCGCCCGGAGCTGTACGAGAAGTACGGGCGGAAGTCGGGCGGCGGCGTGATGCTCTACGGCCCGCCTGGCTGCGGGAAGACGTTGCTGGCGCGGGCGACCGCGGGGGAGTGCGGTCTCCCGTTCGTCAACGTCCGGATCGAGGACGTGATGGACCCGTACCTCGGCGTCTCCGAGCGCAACCTGCACGAAGCCTTCGAGCGCGCGCGGGCGAACGCGCCGTGCGTCCTGTTCCTCGACGAGCTCGACGCACTGGCCTTCGCCCGGCACAAGCACGGCGGATCCGAGGCCCGCCGGCTGGTCGACGTACTGCTCCAGGAGCTCGACGCGATCGGCTCCGAGAACGAGGGTCTGCTCGTCCTCGCCGCGACCAACGCGCCCTGGGACGTGGACGAGGCGATGTTGCGACCCGGCCGGTTCGACCGGGTGATCTTCGTGCCGCCGCCGGACGAGCCCGCGCGGGCCGACATCCTGTCCGTGCTGGTGAAGGAGGTGCCGGCCGACGGACTGGATCTGAAGGCGCTCGCCGGTCAGACGCCGATGTTCAGCGGCGCGGACCTGCGCGCGCTGATCGAGCGCGGTGTCGACCGGGTGATCGACGAGGCGCTCGCCGGCGGTGGCGAGCCGCCGCTCGCGATGCGGCACCTGACCGAGGCGCTGCCAACGGTCAAGCCGTCGACACTCGACTGGCTGCACCGCGTCCGCTCGTACATCGAGTTCGCCAACCAGAGCGAGCGGTACGACGACGTCGCGGCGTACCTGAAGTCCCGCGACGTCCGCCGCCGGCTCAGCCGCGACACCAAGGGCTGAGCCGGCTCACAGTCGTCAGGTCGACTTCACCTTCGCCGCTGCCGACTCCGGCATCGGCTCGTACCGGGAGAACTGCCGGCTGAACGACGCCGAGCCATGCGACAGCGACCGCAGGTCGATCGTGTAGCGGGTGATCTCCACCTGGGGGACCTCGGCCTTCACCAGGGTCCGGTCGTCGCCGACCTTGTCCGTCCCGAGCAGCCGCCCGCGCCGGCCGGACAGGTCGCTCATCACCGTGCCGACCAGGTCGTCCGGCACCAGCACCGACACCAGATCCACGGGCTCCAGCAGGTTCACCTTGGTGGCGGCCGCTGCCTCGCGCAAGGCCAGCCCGCCGGCCATCTGGAACGCCATGTCGGACGAGTCGACGCTGTGCGACTTCCCGTCCAGCAGCGTGACCCGGATGTTCACCATCGGATACCCGGCGTGGACACCCTTCTCCATCTGCGCCCGCACGCCCTTCTCGACGCTCGGGATGAACTGCCGCGGCACCGCGCCGCCGACCACCTTGTCGACGAACTCGAAGTCGGACCCCTGCGGTAGCGGCTCCACCTCGATGTCGCAGACGGCGTACTGACCGTGGCCACCGGACTGCTTGACGTGCCGCCCGTGGCCCTTCGCCTTCCCGCCGAACGTCTCCCGCAGTGGCACCCGCAACTCCACGGTGTCCACGGTCACGCCGTACCGGTTGGCCAAGGCGTCGAGTACGACGTCGGAGTGGGCCTCGCCCATGCACCAGAGCACGATCTGGTGGGTCTCCGGATTCTGCTCGATGCGGAGCGTCGGGTCCTCGGCCGCCAGCCGCTGCAACCCGCCACTCAGCTTGTCCTCGTCTGTCTTCGCATGCGCCTGGACGGCGATCGGCAGCAACGGCTCAGGCATCGTCCACGGCTTCAGCAGCAGTGGATCAGCCTTGTCGGACAGCGTGTCGCCCGTCTCCGCCCTGGTCAGCCGCCCGATCGCGCACAGATCGCCCGCGACCACGGCCGGCGCCGGCCGCTGCACCTTGCCCAGCGGGAACGACAGCGAGCCGATCCGCTCGTCCTCGTCGTGATCGGTGTGCGAGTTCTGCTCACCGAAGAAGGACGTGAAATGGCCCGACACGTGAACCGTCGTGTCGGGCCTGATGGTGCCGGAGAACACCCGCACCAGGCTGACCCTGCCGACGTACGGATCCGACGTCGTCTTCACCACCTCGGCCAGCAGCGGCCCGTCCGGGTCGCAGGTCAGGCCCTTGCGCGCCACACCGTGTGGGCTGAACACCTCGGGCAGCGTGTGCTCGAGCGGCGACGGGAACCCGCTGGTCGCGACCTCGAGCAGCTCGAACGTGCCGACCCCGGACGCGCTGCAGACCGGGACGACCGGGAAGAACGAGCCGCGCGCGACGGCCCGCTCGAGGTCGTCGATCAGCACCTTCTGGTCGATCTCCTCGCCCTCGAGGTACCGATCCATCAGCGACTCGTCCTCGGACTCCTCGATGATGCCCTCGATCAGGGTCCCGCGCAGTTCCTCGATCTGGTCGTCGTACGACGACTCCGGGGCCGAGGTCGACCGTTTGCCCCCGGCGTAGCCGTAGTACGTCTGGGAGAGCAGCCCGATCAGCCCGTCACCAGCGGGCAGGTAGAGCGGCAGCACCTTGTCGCCGAACGCGGCCTGCGCGGTGGCGAGCGCGTTCTGGTAGTTGGCACGGGCATGGTCGAGCTTGGTGACCACGACGGCCCGCGGCATCCCGACCTGGTCGCACTCCTGCCACAGCGCCTTGGTCGGCTCGTCGACGCCTTCGCTCGCCGAGATCACGAACAGCGCACAGTCGGCGGCGCGGAGTCCAGCCCGCAATTCGCCGACGAAATCGGCGTACCCGGGGGTGTCGATCAGGTTCACCTTGACGCCGTCGTGCGGCAGCGAGGCGAGCGAGAGGCCCACCGAGCGCTGCTGCCGGACCTCGGCGTCGTCGAAGTCGCACACCGTGGTTCCGTCCAGGACGGTGCCGGGTCTGTTCAGGACGCCGGAGGCCACCAGCAAGGCCTCGACGAGAGTGGTCTTGCCGGCTCCGGACGGGCCGACGAGCACCACGTTGCGGATGGCGTCCGGGCTGTCCACAGCGGGCGCGGCTCCGGTGCCTTGGGAAGTGTTCGCCTTGTCTGCCATGACGTTCCTCCTGGTCCACCCACCATTCCCCCAACGGCCACTTCGCACAAGAGTCTTCACGTCGCCCTTTCGTCGAAACCGGCACAGACCGCTGATTGATCAGGTGCCTGGCGGCCCGGTTGCGGACCCTCGCGCTCGGTAAGGTCGTGGCCATGCGTAGGGCTCTCGGGGTCGTCATCAGCACGCTGGTCGCCGTCCTGGCGCTGGCCGGTTTCGCGGCGCCCGCGTCGGCTGCGGCCGGCGACATGGTGCAGAACTTCACGATCGACTACACCGTCACCCCCGACGGTGTGCTGCAGGTGAAGGAGACCATCCAGTACACGTTCGATAGCAGCGGCCGGCACGGCATCTACCGTGATCTCGTCACTCGCGAGCCGTACACGGACGACGATTCGAAGGACCAGAAGTACGAGGTCTCGAACATCACCGTGAGCAGCCCGTCCGGTGCTCCGGACGAGTTCACGACCGCGACGAGCACGTCGAACCACGACCGCTACCAGGAGTTGCGGATCAAGATCGGCTCCGAGAACGAGACGGTCCCCGGGAACAACGCGACGTACGTGATCACGTACGACGTCCGCGGCGCACTCCGGCACTTCGCGGACCACAGCGAGCTGTACTGGGATGCGACCGGCAGGGCGTGGGCCGCGGTGATCAACCAGGTCACCGTCAACGTCACCGTCCCCGAAGGCGTACAACAGGTCGAGTGCTTCATGGGTACGCCGGGGTCGAACCGGAGCTGTTCGCAGAAGTCGGTGAGCGGTGGGATGGGCGTCTTCGGCGCGGCGAACGTCCCGAGCGGCGAGCAGTTGACCATCGTCGCCGGCATCAGGGCCGGTGTGGTCAGCAACGACACCCCCATCGTGGAGGACGCGCCGAGCTGGATGAAGCGGAACGGCGTGACCTGGCCCGCGCTGGCGGGCTCCGCGGCGGTGAGTCTGGCCGCGATCGCGGCCGCCGCGCTGTACTCGCGGAACGGGAACAAGGACCAGCGGTTCGCCGGGATGCCGCCAGGCACGTTCCCACCGAACGGAGTCGCGGCCGAGCCCGTGAAGGACGACCTGACCGAGGACCAGATCCCGGTCGCGTTCGCGCCGCCGCGGATCCCGGTGGCCGAGGGCGGCCTGCTGATCGACGCGAAGGCGAACACCACGGAGACCGCGGCGACCCTGATCGACCTGGCGGTGCGCGGCGGCGTACGGATCGAGAACACGGGTAACGACCAGAAGGCCGTGTTGCTGAACCCGGCGGTCGCGACCGCGCCGCACGAGCAGGTGCTGATGTCGGGGCTGTTCCCGTCGCTGCAGCCCGGCGCCGAGGTGTTGTTGCGGCGCGGCGCGGTGGGCGACCAGACGATGCGGCGGGCGCACGACGGGATGATCGCGGCGCTGCGGGATCAGGTGAAGCAGCGCGGGTGGTATCTGCGGATGCCGCGGGCGGGCGGCGGTTCGGCGTTCAAGAACGGCTTCGGCTGCGCGTGCATGGCGATCATCGCGATCTGGGTGTTCGGGGCCGGGCTGGCCGGGACGATCACAGGTGCGGCGACCGGTGGGCTCGGGCGCGCCATCGTGATCGGGATCCCGGTGGTCGCCGTACTCGTTGCCGTCGGCATCTGGATCGCGAAGCGCGGCAAGGGCCAGCGGAACCCGGCCGGCCGGGCGGTCGCGGACCAGCTGGTCGGGTTCCGGAAGTACCTGGCCACCGCGGAGGCTGATCAGCTGCGGTTCGAGGAGGGGGAGGACATCTTCAGCAAGTACCTCCCGTGGGCGATCGCGTTCGGGCTGGCCGACCGCTGGCAGAAGGTCTGCGAGCAACTGGTCGCCGCGGGTCGTCTGACCCCTGACCCGTACTGGTACAGCGGCCCGTCGTACTACACCTCCGGCTGGACCGCCGGACTGGTCGGCTCCACCGTCGCCAGCACCTTCGACCCGCCGCCGGCCCCGGCCAGCAGCGGCGGAGGCGGCGGCAGTTCCTCCGGCTTCAGCGGCGGATCCTCCGGAGGCGGCGGCGGCGGTGGAGGCGGCGGCAGCTGGTAGGAACTCAGACCGCGCCGCCGGCAGCCGGGGGAGCGGTCGGGTCGTTGCCTGCGTCGCCGACCACCTCGCGAGCCAGGAAGTCCTCGAGGTGGAACAGGTTGTCACCGGCCCGCTTCGCGACGTTGACGAGCGTCTTCATCGCGGCGACCTCCTCGACCTGTTCCTTCAGGAACCACTGCATGAACTGCTCGCCGACGTAGTCACTCTCGTCCCGCGCGGTCCGGGCCAGCGTCTCGATCTGCTTGGTGACGGTGATCTCCTGCGCCAGCGCCAGCTCCAACGGCTCGAGCGCGGTCTTGAAGTCCGACTCCACCTCGCCGACTGACGGGATCTGCGGCCGGATGTCCTTGTCGAGCAGGTACTGCACCATCATCATCGCGTGGTTGCGTTCTTCCAGCGCCTGTTTGTAGAAGTGCCCGGACAGCTGCGGCAGGTCCTGATCGTCGTACCAGACAGCGACCGCCGTGTACTGCTGGGACGCCGTGAATTCGTTACGGATCTGTTCTTGCAGAAGTTTTTCGTACGTGCTCATCCCGTCAATCTAGTGGGCACGACCGGATTCCACATGGTTGGGGAGGCTCCCCTAAGCGACTCGATGCTGTCCCAGTTCGACCACCTCGATGTCGCCGCCGGGCAGGCTGATCCGGACCGTCGTCCCGTCCACCGCGACATCGATGCCCTCGGCAAGCGCTTCCGGCCGGAGCGCATCCCGGGTCAGCAGTACGGCGCTCACCAGCACGAGCGGATCGCCGTGGTGCGGAGCCGTCACGTACGGCGTCGCCGAGTGCACACCGAATGGGTTCGCCCCCAGACCCCGGTGCACACCGGCTTCGTCGTACCCGTGCAGTCCGACGACCGCGGACAGCAAGCCGTCGTCGTTCCGCGCCGACGCCGTCCGTGCTCCAGCGGTTGCCTCAGGCAAGGACTCGCCGGCGACCGCGAAGCCGCCGCTGCGCACCATCGCACCGGCCGGTCCTTCGACGAGTGCACACCGGATCTCCCAGCCGCCGTGGACGACCGACGTCGTCTCGATTCGCCAAGGTCCGTCCAGGCCGAGCCACGCCTTGTGCCATGAGGACGCCGTACGCCCGCTGACCGCGATCCGCCGGATCCGCCCACGCGAGCTCGCCCGGCCATCCGCGTCGACCAGCGAGATCAGGTTGTCGATGTGCGGCGCTTGGTCGGACAGCTCCGGCCCAGCGTGGTTCGCGTACGCCAACCGGTTGTAGTGCGGATCGCCCTCCGGCTCCACACCCTCGGGCTCGGCGACCGGCGCGTGGTCGGCGCCATGGTTGACCAGTTGCACGATCTGGTCGTGCCGGCTCGCGTGCACGATCCACCCCGGCGCAGGCATCGCTCGTACCTGATCCGCGTCGTCCAGCGGGATCGAGTCCTCTGGATCCGTCCACACCGGGTGGTCCGGCGGCAGCACCAGCCCGATGAACCCCTTAGACGCCCAGTACGGCGAGCCAGGCCCGGAGTACTGCTGTGTCGTCGGCAGGAACGTGTCGTACCACCCCAGCGTCAGCAGGCCGCGCTCATCCGGCACACCGTGCTGCACGAAGTGCCGCGCGATCCCCGAGCACAGCCGCCGCGTCTGCCCGGGCGACAGGGGAGTGGCGTCCAGCAGCGCTCCCATCCAGTACGGCGTCGCCGCGGCCATCCGGTAGGTCAGTGAGCGACCCTGGTAGATCGGTGCGCCGTCGTTGCCGACCAGATGCACCGCGTCTTCGAGGAACAGGCTCAACCGCTCGCGGTACAGCTTCAACCGGTCCTCGTACGCCGCACGCGGCGTGGCAGCCGCCATCCGGGTCCACAGCGCCGGGTAGAGGTGCATGGCCCAGCCGATGTAGTTGTCGAAGTTCTGCCCGTCGCCGTCGGAGTACCAGCCGTCGCCGACGTACCAGTCCTCGATCCGGTCCAGCCCGCCGTCGATGTCCTCCTGCGAGTACGGCGCTCCGACCGACGCGAGGAACTGCTCACTCACGACCTGGAACAGCCGCCAGTTGTTGTCATGTGTCGTCGATCCGTTGAAGCCACCCAGCCACTCCGCGACGTGTTCCTGTGCGCGGGTGTCGAGCCGGTCCCAGATCCACTCCCGCGTCTCGTGCAGCGCGACCGCGATCGCCGCCGCCTCGACCATCTGCTGGGAGCGCGGGGTGAGCCGCAGCCACGCCTCGGGGTGGTCCGGATTCGCTCCGTTCGCGACACCCCGCGCGTACCGCTCGATCAGCTCTTCGCAGCCCTTGCCCTGCACGCCGGCGATCCGGAACGCGGCCAGCATGAACGACCGCGCGAACCCCTCCAACGCGTCAGACGCCGTCCCCGACCGACTCGGCCGCCCAGGCAATGCGATCAGCGACGCACCGGGGGAGAAGTACGGCACCAGCGAATCAAGCAGGTGATCCGCCAAGGCCTCCCAGTGCGCGCGACTCCACCCCGTCTGGCGCGACAGAACACGATCGGTATCAGGCAGTACCAGGCGGGTCATGCGAGCCTTCCAAGTTCGGTGGGGCTGATGGCGTGCAGCAGCGGGCGGCCGGTGGCGAGGCGTTCGAGCTCGCTGACGGCGAGTTCGCCGAGGCGGGCGATTTCGTTGCCGACGGCACCGGCGACGTGGGGGGTGACGAAGACGTTGGGCAGTTCGAGCAGCGGAGAGTCGGGCGGCAGGGGCTCCGGATCGGTCACATCGAGGACGGCGTCGATCCGGCCGGACACGCATTCGCGGACCAGGGCTTCGGAGTCGATGATCTTGCCGCGGGCGGTGTTGATCAGGACCGAACCGTCCCGGAGCAGCCCGAGCAGGCGGGCGTCGACCAGGCCGACGGTCTCCGGGATCAGCGGTGCGTGGACGCTGAGGATGTCGCTCCGGCGAAAGAGCGTGTCGTTGTGGACCAGCTCCGCGCCGAGTTCGGCCGCCTCGGCCGCGGTCAGGTACGGATCGCTGATCAGCACGTGCAGGTCGAACCCGCGCAGCCGCTCGGCCACCATTCTGGCGATCCGCGACGCGCCCAGCAGGCCGACCGTCGTACCGTAGCTGCCCGGCATGCCGTGCGGGTCCGCCTTCCGCCGCTCGATCCGGTACTGCGCGGCCAGCCGGAACGCCCGCTTCCCGGCGAGCACGATCGCGGCAAGGGTGAACTCTGCCACCGGCAGGGCGTTCGCGGTCGCCGCCGACGACACCTGGATCCCGCGGTCGAACGCGGCCGGGTCGACGATCGCCTTCACCGAGCCGGCCGCGTGCAGGATCGCTTGCAGCTTCGGCGCCGCGTCGAGCACCTCGGGCCCGATCCGCGGGCAGCCCCAGCCGGTGAGCAGTACGTCGACCTCCGGCAGCGCGGCCCGGATCGTCGGGTCGGCCAGGAAGCTGGTCCCAGGACCGACCGGGAGGACGGTCGCGGCCGCCTCCAGGCGCTGCCGGACGCGCGGGATCAGGACACGCTCCCGGCTGGCGTCGCTCATCGCCAGCATGACGGTCAGGGCGGAGTCTGGTTCGCTGCTCACGACAGCCAACCTAGCAAGCGCTTTCCAAAGTGTCTTCCCGAGTGCCGAATCTTGGAAGATGCTGAAAGTTCCGGACTGCCGGAATGTAGGCCCGCATCCCAGGCGTTGACAGGTGAAAGGGCAGGATAGATGAGCCTACCCGCCCTGTTGGCCACTGTGTGAAGGAGACGACCATGCTGCGACCGGACGACCTCTACGAGATCGTCGACGAGTCGGTGGCGACCGGCCCGGCGGCGACGCCGAAGGTGCTGGTGCATTCGCTGGACGGGTTCATGGACGCGGGTCAGGCGGGCCGGGTCACAGCCGACCACCTGCTCGAGGTGCTGGACAGCCGGCTGCTCGCGCGGTTCGACATCGATCTCCTGCACGACTACCGGGCCCGGCGGCCTGAGGTGACGTTCGCCGAGGACCGGTTCATCGACTACACGCCGCCGCGCC
Organism: Kribbella sp. CWNU-51; assembly: GCF_054073265.1. Lineage (NCBI taxonomy): Bacteria > Bacillati > Actinomycetota > Actinomycetes > Propionibacteriales > Kribbellaceae > Kribbella > Kribbella sp. CWNU-51. Next base: position 834,517 of record NZ_JBSXMZ010000004.1, on the reverse strand, counting down.
TGAGCCTGCATCTGCTCACCGACGACGCCGGTGTCGAGTTCCTGCTGCTCGAAGGTGTCGAGCCGGACAACCACTGGGACCGGTTCGCCGGCGCGGTCCGGCAGCTGATCGAGCAGTACAACGTGACGCTGACGGTCGGCGTCCACGGCATCCCGATGGGCGTCCCGCACACCCGTCCGCTCGGCCTGACCGCGCACGCGACCCGGCCCGAGCTGGTCACCCGCTCGAACATCTGGGACGGCGAGATGCGGCTGCCCGCGAGCGCCGGCACGATGCTGCAGGTGCGCCTGGGCGAGGCCGGCAAGGACGCGATGGGCTTCGCGGTCCACGTGCCGCATTACCTGGCCGAGAACCGCTTCCCGGGTGCCGCGCTGGCCCTCGTGCACGCGATCTCCGCCGCGACAGGTCTGCTCCTCCCTAGCAAGGCCCTGCTCGACGAGGCCGCAGTCACCGGCCGGCTCGTCGACGAGCAGGTCGAGGCCTCGGAGGACGCGAGCGCGGTGGTGAACGCCCTCGAGACCCAGTACGACGCGGCCGCCGGCTCCCTGAGCCGCAAGAGCCTCCTCGCCGACTCCACCCCGTCGGCCGACGAGCTCGGCGCCGAGGTCGAACAGTTCCTGGCCGAACTCAACCGCAACGACGACGAGTAACCCCGCCACCAGAAACGGCGACTCCGCCTGTCAGGATGAGGCATGCCTGAGTCGCTGGAGGATCTGGTCGACCTGCTCGACCTGGAGATGATCGACGTCGACCTGTTCCGGGGGCGTCAGCCCGACACGTCGATGCAACGGGTGTTCGGCGGCCAGGTGCTGGGTCAGGCGCTGGCCGCCGCGAGCCGGACCGTCGACCCCGAGCGCGTCGTGCACTCGCTGCACGGCTATTTCCTGCGCGCGGGCGACACCGCCGTACCGATCGTCTACCGCCCGGAGCCGACGCGCGACGGCGGCTCGTTCAGCAGCCGGCGCGTGGTCGCGTCACAGAACGGGAAGCCGATCTTCTACATGTCGGCGTCCTTCCAGCGGCCGGAGCCCGGTCTCGACCACCAGGATCCGATGCCGGACGACGTCGTACCGCCGGACGAGGCGCCGCGGTTGGCGACCGTCCTCGAGGCTCGGTCGGGCCGCTCGGCCGCCGACTGGGACAAGGAGTGGGCGGCCCTCGACGTACGCCTGGCCGGAGTCACCGGTCGCCAGTTCTGGATAAGGGCTGCTGGCAAGCTTCCTGATGATCCCGCCTTGCATGCCTGCGTTCTTGCCTATGCGAGCGACTTGACGTTGCTCGGGGCAAGCTTGCTGCCGCACGGCATCGTGATCGGCGACCGCCGGATCCAGCCCGCGTCGCTGGACCATGCCCTCTGGTTTCATCGCGAGTTCCGCGCCGACGAGTGGCTCCTCTACGACCAGGCGTCGCCGTCCGCCTCCGGTGCGCGCGGCTTCGCGACCGGCCGCCTCTACTCGGCCGACGGCCGTCTCGTCGCCTCGGTGGCCCAGGAAGGCCTCATCCGTCCCGTCGGCCTCGACCTGGACGAAGATCGGTAGATCGGTCTGATGAGCTCTGATATCGTGGAGGCATGTTGCAGCGCGCAGTAGTGACGACGACGCCGGAGTTCGTCCCGGCGCGCTGACACCTGACTGTCTGACAAAGCCCCGGGGCGACTGCCCCGGGGCTTTTTTGTGCCTTCCGTGGGTTGCTCGCCCCCAACTCGTGGAGGAACACCATGTACGACCACCGCAAGATCGGCCGTGAACTCGGCCTGTTCGACTCTGACCCGCTGATCGGCGCGGGCCTGCCCTACTGGCTGCCCGCCGGTGCCGCGATCCGGAGCGCTTTGGAGAGCTACATCGCCGAGGTGGAACGGAGAGCCGGCTACCAGCAGGTCTATTCGCCCGTGCTAGCCAAGCGTGAGCTGTACGAGATCTCGGGCCACTGGGCCAAGTACCACGAGGACATGTACCCGCCGATGGATATGGGCGGTGAGCAACTGGTGCTACGGCCGAGCATCTGTCCACACCACGCGCTCATGTACCGCTCCCGCTCCCACAGCTACCGCGAGCTGCCGCTGCGGATCTCCGAGCTCGGCGGCCAGTATCGCGCCGAGCTCTCCGGCGCGATCGCCGGCCTGAGCCGGGTCCGCGCGATGCAACTCAACGACGCGCACATCTTCTGCCGCCTCGACCAGGTCGCCGAGGAGGCCGGCAACGCGCTCGCTCTGATCAACCAGGCCTACAGCGACATGGAGATCAGCCCGTCCCGCTACGTCCTGGCCCTGCCCGCTGAAGACGCCGACTTCGGCAGCCCCGCCAGCAAGTACGTCGGTGATGCCGCCAGCTGGGCCGAAGCCGCGCGACTCCTTCGAGAGGTCCTCGACAACGCCGGTGTGGGCTACGAGGAATCGCCCGGGGACGCCGCGTTCTACGGACCGAAGATCGACATCCAGATGGAGGACTCGGCCGGCCGGGAGTTCAGCCTGTCGACCGTCCAGCTCGACTTCCATCAGCCGGAGCGGTTCGGCCTCGAGTACATCGGTGCCGACGGCAACAAACACCGTCCGGTGATGGTGCACCGCGCGATCGTGGGCAGCATCGAACGCGCGGTCGCGCAGTTGATCGAGGTGCACGGCGGCGCGTTCCCGGCCTGGCTGGCGCCGGTCCAGCTCGTCGTACTCCCGATCTCCGACGACGAGGAGAAGGTCGCCGCCGAGGTCGCTCGGCGCGCGTTGGACCGGGGGTTGCGGGTCGAGGTCGCGCACGCGGACGAAGGCAGTCTCGGTGCCCGGATCCGCGAGAACCGGTTGGCGCCGTACCAGGCCGTCATCGGTGCCCGCGAGGCGGCGGCCGGTCTCATCGCCGTTCGCCGACGGGATGGTCAGCAGCTCGCCCCGGCTGATATCGGGAAGGTCCTCGACGATCTGCGCGACGACTGCCAACCTGCCGCACTCAGGTCGGATTCTGCGCGCGCCGTCGGAGGATCCAGGTCGCGATCGGTACCACGATGATCGTCCCGATCAGGGCACTCAGGAGGCGGAGTCGAGTGGGTCAGTGGGCCTGCAGTTGTCCGATCAGGTGGGTGAGCTCGTGCGGCTCGTCGTACAGGGCGAAGTCGGTGGTCTTGCCGGTCTGCTGGTAGCCGAACTGCACGCGCGACGGCAGCAGCAGCGGCTTGCGGAAGTCGACGCGGACGGTGAAGGTGTCCGGCAGCTTCCCGGCGCGCTCGATCGAGGCGAGCGCGGCGGCCTTGGCCCACATGCCGTGCGCGATCTGGCGCGGGAATCCGAACGCCTGAGCGGTCAGCTTGAACAGGTGGATCGGGTTCCGGTCGCCGGACGCGGCGGCGTACCGGCGGCCGAGGTTGCCGCGCAGGTCCCACCATGCGGTCGGGTCCAGCTCGGGGTTCTTCAGTAGGTCGACGTGCGCCGACTCCGTCCCGGACGAGCGACTGAGCAGCGTGGTGAGATCGGTCCACACCAGCTCACCGTCGACCCGCACCTCGCTGACCACGTCGAACACCGTCCCCTTCGGGTGCGGGCGTTCCGGCGTGCTGTGCACCCGGATCGCCGGCTCCGCGTGGATCGGGATCGGCTGCCGCTGGCTGATCGTGTTGGACAGGTGCACGATCCCCATCGGCTTGTACGGGAACGATGGGTCGGACATCAGGTCCAGGTGCAGCGGGAACGCGAGCACATGCGGGTACGTCGCCGGCAGCGCCGGACCGGCCGGGAACCCGGTGACATCCCGGTACGCCGACAAGTGGTCCTGATCGATCGCAGAGCGGGGGAGCTCCAGCGTGAGGCCGTCCGCGTCCGGCTCGTAGTCGGCCCGTCGCAGCGTGGCTTTGACCGTCCGCGCGTAGAGCGAGCCGAGGCCGGGCGAGTCGTCGTACCGTCGGGTCGGCATGTCAGGCGCCCAGCATGCTCTGGCCGCAGACGCGGACCACGTTGCCGGTCACGCCCGCTGAGGCCGGGTCTGCGAACCAGGCGATCGTCTCGGCCACGTCGATCGGCAGCCCGCCCTGCTGCAGCGAGTTGATCCGGCGGCCGACCTCGCGAATCGCGAACGGGACCTTCGCGGTCATCTCGGTCTCGATGAAGCCGGGCGCCACCGCGTTGATCCGGATCTGCCGGTCGGTCAGCTTCGGCGCGAGAGCCTGGACCAGGCCGATCACGCCGGCCTTCGAGGTCGCGTAGTTCGTCTGGCCGTTGTTGCCGGCTATGCCCGCGATCGAAGCGACGCCGACGATCGAGCCGCCGTCCCTGATCGCGCCGGATTCGACGAGGTGCTTCGTGATCCGTTCAGGGGCCCGCAGGTTCACGTCGAGGACGGCGTCCCATGCGTCGGTGCGCATGTTGGCCAGCCGCTTGTCCCGGGTGATGCCGGCGTTGTGGACGACGATATCGAGCCCGCCGTGCTGCTCCTGTGCGTGCGCCCCGATCCGCTGCGGTGCGTCGACCGCGGTCACGTCGAGGAGGAGTTCGGTGCCGCCGATCTTCGAGATCACCTTGCGCAGGGCGTCCGCGTTCTGCGGTACGTCGACGCCGATCACAGTGGCGCCGTCCCGGGCCAGCGTGCTGGCGATCGCCGCGCCGATCCCGCGGGCCGCGCCGGTCACCAGCGCGACGCGGCCGGCCAGTGGGCGAGCCGAGTCGTTGCTGACCAGTGGTCCGGTCCCGATCCGCGCGACCTGGCCGTCGACGTACGCCGATTTGGGGGAGAGGAAGAAGCGGAGCGTCGAATCCAGCTGCTCGTGCGCGTCCGGAGCGACGTACACGAGATTGACCGTGGCGCCGCGCTTGACCTCCTTGCCGAGGCTTCGCGTGAAGCCCTCGAGGGCCCGCTGCGCGATCTGCTGCCCGGTGGTCTGCGCGAGCTCCGGCGTACGGCCGACCACGATCACTCGCCCGGCCGGCGCCAGCTGGCGGATGACGGGGGAGAAGAAGCGCTGCAGGCTCGTGAGCTCGGCCGTCGACGTCGCGCCGGTCGCGTCGAAGACCAGCGCCTTCGGCCGGATCTCGCTCGACGCCACGCCCTCGGTCGCCGTACTGAAGGAGGCTCCGATGTCCCGCAGCAGCGCCTGGATCGCCTTACCGGTGTCGGTCTCGGAGATCGCGCCGAACACCACCGGCCCGTCGATCACCGGCGAACCCTCGGTCCAGCGCGGCAGCGGTGCCGGGTCGGGCAGACCGAGGTTCTTCACCAGGGTCTGGCCGAGCGGCGTCCGGGTGAAGGTCTGGTAGCGATCCGTCATCTCAGCTCCTACTTCTCGAGGATGGCGACGACACCCTGGCCGCCCGCGGCGCAGATCGAGATCAGGCCCCGGCCGCCGCCGTTCTCGTCCAGTTGCTTGGCCAGCGCGGCGACGATCCGCCCGCCGGTCGCCGCGAACGGGTGGCCCGCGGCCAGCGAGCTACCGTTCACGTTCAGCTTGTCCCGGTCGATCTCACCGAGCGGCGCGTCCAGGCCGAGCCGCTCCTTGCAGAAGATCGGATCCTCCCATGCCTTCAAGGTGGCGAGCACCTGGGATGCGAATGCCTCGTGGATCTCGTAATAGTCGAAGTCCTGCAGGGTCAGTCCGGCCCTGGCCAGCATGCGTGGCACGGCGTACGCCGGAGCCATCAGCAAACCCTCGGCACCCTTCACGTAGTCGACCGCCGCGGTCTGCGAGTGGGTCAGGTAGGCGAGCGGCTTGAGGCTGTGCTTCGTGGCCCACTCATCGGTCGCCAGCAGTACGGTCGACGCGCCGTCGGTGAGCGGAGTCGAGTTGCCGGCCGTCATCGTCGCGGTCTCACCCTTGCCGTACACCGTCTTGAGCGTGGCGAGCTTCTCCAGCGAGGTGTCGGGGCGGAGGTTCTGGTCTTTCTCGAGGCCCAGGTACGGCGTGATCAGGTCCTGCTGGAAGCCGCGGTCGTAGCTCTTGGCCAGGTTGATGTGGGAGCGGTAGGCGAGCTCGTCCTGCGCCTCGCGCGTGATGCCCCACTCGAGCGCGGTCAGGGCCGCGTGGTCGCCCATCGACTTCCCGGTCCGCGGCTCGGCGTTGCGCGGGATCTCCGGTACGACGTCCTTCGGGCGGACGCGCGCGAGTACCTTCAATCGGTCCTGGTACGACTTGGCTCGGTTGAGGTCGAGCAGGATGTTGCGGAGGCGGTCGTTGACCGCGATCGGCGCGTCGGACGCGCTGTCCACACCACCCGCGATGCCGGCCTCGATCTGGCCGAGGGCGATCTTGTTGGCGACCAGGATGGCCGCCTCCAGACCGGTGCCGCAGGCCTGCTGGATGTCGTACGCCGGGGTCGTCGGGGCGAGCTTCGAGCCGAGGACCACCTCGCGGACCATGTTCCAGTCGCGGGCGTGCTTCAGCACCGCGCCGGCGACCACTTCACCGAGCTCCTGACCGCCGAGGCCGGTCCGGTCGACCAGGCCGTTCAGCGCGGCGGTGAGCATGTCGGAGTTGGAGGCGTGCCGGTAGGTCTTGTCCTGCCGGGCGAACGGAATCCTGTTCCCGGCGACAACGGCCACCTTGCGAGGTTCGGTCACGATGTCTCTCCTGCTCTGGTGGTTCTGCTTCTCGGAGCCCGGCTGCTGTGGTTGAGAGCCTTCCGGCCTACTGCGGTCGCGAGGGTGGCCGTGATCGCGGTCGCCCGGACGGTGGCGATATCGGCATGATGCACGACCGGATGCCCCGGCTGGCCGCTCGACACGATCAACCCGACCCTTGCCATGTGCAACGATCCGAGCGTCTGCGTGTACAGGTGGTTGGCCAGGTAGTCGGTGTCCACGTCGTCGAACACACCTGACCGCTGGCCGGCCTTCAGGATCTCCGCGATCCGCTCCAGCGCCGTGGCCATCGCCGTACCGAGCTTCATCATCACCGGCTCGGTGATCTCGCCGAACAGTTCCTCACCGGTCCGGCGGAGCAGGCTCATCGCGCAGTCCGCGAACGCCGGATACTCGAGGCAGAAGTCGACGAAGACCTCGCTCAGTGCTTTCAGCCGGTTGAGCGGTGCCTTGCGCGGGTTGTCCGTTGTGGACAGGCGGTCGTCCAGCTCGGCCAGGTAGTCGACCAGGGTGAGCGCGAACAGCTCCTCCTTGCCGGCGAAGTGCCGGTAGATCAGCGCCTTGTTGATGCCGACCCGCTTGGCGATATCGTCGATCTGTGCGTCGATGGTGCCGCGCTCGTCGAACAGCGCCCGGGTCGCCCGGATGATGTCCCGCTCCCGGTCGCGACGACGCTCCGCCGTGGTCCGGCGGCGTCCGATCGCGAGCAGCGCGGAGCTCATGGACCGATCTTAGCCACACCGGTACCCCCTGGTGCAAACGACGGTTACACTCGTGGGTAACATCTGGCTGTTGAGTCTTCCCCTGCTTCGGAGGATGTTTGATGACCACCCCCAAGGCGACTGTCGCCGCCGACGTGATGGCGCTCGCCGGTGAACTGGGCGCCGAGCGGTCCAAGCCGGGCTGGAGCACGTTCTCGCTCGCTCTGAACGACGAACAGCGCGAGATCCGCGACTGGGCCCACACCTTCGCCGCCGAGGTGATCCGTCCCGCTGCCGCCGAGTGGGACGAGCGCGAGGAGACACCGTGGCCGGTGATCCAGGAGGCCGCGAAGATCGGTCTGTACGGCCTGGACGCGAATGTGAACCTCTTCGTGGATCCGACCGGGCTGCTGATGCCGTTGGTCCACGAGGAACTGTTCTGGGGTGACGCCGGCATCGGGATGTCGCTCAAGGGCACCGGCCTGGCGTCGTCGGCGATCTTCTCCAACGGTACGCCGGAGCAGTGGAGCCAGTGGATGGGGCGGTGCTACGGCACGCCGGATGACGTGCGCGTTGCGGCCTTCTGCTCGTCGGAGCCCGGGGCGGGTTCGGACGTGTCCGCGATCCGTACGCGGGCGACGTACGACTCCCGGACCGACGAGTGGGTGATCAACGGGCAGAAGGCATGGGCGACGAACGGCGGGATCGCTGACATCCACGTGGTCGTCGCGACGGTCGATCCGTCTCTTGGGACCAAGGGGCAGGCGGCTTTCGTCGTACCCAAGTCCGAAGTGCGCGGGCTGGAGCAGGGCACGAAGCTGCGCAAGCACGGCCTGCGGGCGTCGCACACCGCGGACGTCTTCTTCGACAACGTCCGCATCCCGGCCGAGAACGTGCTGGGCGGCAAGGAGAAGCTCGACGAGCGCCTCGCACGCGCCCGCTCCAGTGCGGGCCGGCAGGGCCGCAACGCCTCGATGGCCACCTTCGAGATGACCCGCCACATCGTCGGCGCCCAGGCGATCGGCATCGCGCGGGCTGCTTATGAAGTGGCGTTGGATTACGCCAAGACCCGCGAACAGTTCGGCCGCCCGATCATTGACAACCAGGGCATCGCCTTCAAACTCGCCGACATGGCGATGGAGATCGACGCCGCCCGATTGCTGGTCTGGCGCGCCGCCAACATGTCCGCCGGCCTGATGCGCGGCGAAACCCCCGACTACAGCCACGGCGAAGGCTCGATGGCAAAGCTCAAGGCCGGCGAGGTCGCCGTACGCGTCACCGAGGAAGCCATCCAAATCCTCGGCGGCAACGGCTACACCCGCGAGTACCCAGTAGAACGCATGCACCGAGACGCCAAGATCTACACCATCTTCGAAGGCACGTCGGAGATCCAGCGCCTGGTCATCGCCCGAGCCATCTCGGGCATGCGAATCCGTTGACGTTTCCGCAGGTCAGAGGCCGATATCAGGGCCTTCGAGGTGCGGGCGGATAAGCAACCTCCTAATGAAAGCTCGGGCGCGTGATCGCGCAGGCGAGCCAGCTGCCGCGCATAGACCAAGCCACTTGCGTGCCGCAGGCAACGGCAGACTCGATTCTGATCACACTGCTCGGCTGGCGCATGAAGACCCTTAGCCTCCAACGGATGGGACGTGGAGGTTCGTGCAGACGCCTAGGTGCCAATGACCCAAATCCTGCCGAGATGGGTGGCTTCCTCCTCGGTTTCATTGCCTCATTCCGTAGCGATCGAGGACCTAGTGGGTCCTGTCCCGGACTCCGGCGGTTACTCCGATGTCGGCGTCTAGGCGTGCGCCGCACTGCGGCTGGAGGTGGACAGTCGTGACACTTGCACTAGGCGATCACTCTGGAGTCTGCGAGGATTGTCGTACTCGCTGCTGAGGCGCTCGGACGCCGCTGCGAGTGGGGGGTGGGGAATGCCGAAGATCATTCGGTTCGACGAGGACGCGCGGGGCGCCCTGGAGCGAGGGATGAATACCCTTGCAGATGCGGTGAAGGTGACGCTTGGCCCGAAGGGCCGCAATGTCGTCTTGGACCGGACCTGGGGGGCTCCCACCATTACGAACGACGGTGTCTCGATCGCTCGGGAGATTGAGCTCGAGGATCCGTACGAGAGGCTCGGGGCCGAGCTCGTCAAAGAGGTCGCCAAGAAGACAGATGAAGTCGCGGGCGACGGTACGACGACTGCGACTGTGCTGGCTCAGGCTCTGGTTCGCGAGGGGCTGCGCAACGTTGCGGCCGGCGCCAACCCGATGGCCCTGAAGAGCGGCATCGAGAAGGCGACCGCGGCGATTGTGGCGGAACTGAAGCGGCTCGCGTTGCCGGTAGCAACGATGCGATACGGCGCGCTGGCTGGGAACGCGGTGTTGGCGATGGGGCGTCCGCCAGGGGATCCGACCGATCCGCCAGAGGATCCAGACGACGAGGACCTTCTAGAGGAGTCGCCAGAGGAGTCTCCTGCGGAGCCGAGTGGGTTCGAGATGATCCGATGGACGGCGTCTGTTTCGGCCGCCGACAACCAGGTCGGCCAGATCATCGCCGAGGCGATGGACAAGGTCGGCAAGGAAGGCGTCATCACCGTCGAGGAGAGCAACACCTTCGGCCTCGAGCTCGAGCTCACCGAGGGTATGCGCTTCGACAAGGGTTACATCTCGCCCTACTTCGTGACCGACACCGAGCGGATGGAAGCGGTCCTCGACGACCCGTACATCCTGATCGTCAACAGCAAGATCTCGAGCATCAAGGACCTGGTCCCGGTGCTGGAGAAGGTCATGCAGACCGGCAAGTCGCTGGCCATCATCGCCGAGGACATCGAGGGTGAGGCGCTGGCGACCCTGGTCGTCAACAAGATCAAGGGCACCTTCAAGGCCGTCGCCGTCAAGGCGCCGGGCTTCGGTGACCGCCGCAAGGCCATGCTGGTCGACATCGCCGTCCTCACCGGCGGCGAGGTGATCTCCGAGGAGGTCGGGCTCAAGCTCGACTCGGTCGACCTGGAGCTGCTCGGCCAGGCCCGCAAGATCGTCGTCACCAAGGACGAGACGACGATCGTCGAGGGCGAGGGTGACGCCGACCAGATCGGCGGCCGGGTGAACCAGATCCGCGCCGAGATCGAGAAGTCGGACTCCGACTACGACCGCGAGAAGCTGCAGGAGCGGCTGGCCAAGCTGGCCGGCGGCGTTGCGGTGATCAAGGTCGGCGCGGCCACCGAGGTCGAGCTGAAGGAGCGCAAGCACCGCATCGAGGACGCCGTTCGCAACGCGAAGGCGGCCGTCGAGGAGGGCATCGTCGCCGGTGGCGGCGTGGCTCTGCTGCAGGCGTCGGTGATCGCGTTCGAGAAGCTGGACCTCGACGGTGACGAGGCCACCGGTGCCGCCATCGTGCGGTCCGCGGTCGAGGCGCCGTTGAAGCAGATCGCCGTGAACGCCGGCCTCGAGGGTGGCGTCGTGGTGGAGAAGGTTCGCAACCTCGAGCCGGGCTGGGGCCTCAACGCCGCGACCGGTGAGTACGTCGACCTGATCGCCACCGGCATCATCGACCCGGCCAAGGTGACGCGCTCGGCGCTGCAGAACGCGGCGTCCATCGCGGCCCTGTTCCTCACCACCGAGGCCGTCATCGCCGACAAAACCGAGCAGGCCGTTCCAGAGGTCCCAGCGTGACGAGCGAGGTCTTCAAGTCGATCGCTTCGGCCAAAGGCATCGCGTTCGTCCTGGTTGCCTGGGGGCTTCCGGTGGCGATCGGCATGGCTGCGTGGTGGGCAGTCGCGCTGCCCGCTTGGCAAGCTCACGTCCTGCCTGACGCGTTCCTGCAGCGCTTGGACGCCTCGGGTCTGTCGAACGCCTGGCTGTTCCTAGTGGCCTGGTTGCTCCTGACACTATCGCTCGGTCTGAACGCGACGTTCTTCTTCCGGCTCTACGAGGGGTACTACCTGTGGGCGCCGGTCGCGAAACGTCGCAAGCACACCCATTGGCTGCACCGCGAGAATCTCCGGCTGTCCGAGCGGCTAGCTGTGGCCGAAGGTCGTGCGGCCAAGGCCGGCACCAGTCAAGACGCCGCGAGCCTCGCCCGGCTGACAGAACTCCGCACCGAGGCCCCGGCCGCCCAGGCATTGGCCAGGAAGCGGGTGGTTCTCGTACGGCGTCTTCTGACGCAGCGTCCGGTCGGCGGTCTGAAGAACTGGCGGGACTACCCAAGCGAAGAAGCCGAGCTGATGCCATCTGCGTTGGGTAATCGCATCCGGGCTTTCGAGCGCTACGGCAACGCGCGGTTCGGCCTCGACATCCTCATCCTGTGGTACGAGTTCGTCGGTGCGGCCGAGGATCAGGTGCGCGAGCAGATCGAGGCGGCACGACAGGGGGTCGAGGTCTTTCTCGCCGGCAGCGTGGTCTTCGCGCTGTTCGCGTTTGCGTCTCTCGTGCCCTTGGTGAACCCTGATACCTGGCGGACCGATGGACCATCACTGGTGGCTGCCGGGCTCGTAGGCATCGTGGCGTCGGTCCTGACTTATCGCCGAGCCGTGGCCCAGACCGGTGATTGGGGAGCCGCGGTCACAGCCCTGGTCAACACGAACAGGGGCAAGGTTGCTGCTGCATTCGGTTTCGTTCTGCCGGAGTCGCTCAAGCAGGAGCGCAAGCTGTGGCGAATGCTGAATGGGTTCGTCCGAACGGGTTCCAGGGAATGGGAAGCTCTCTTCGATCGGTTCGAGCGTCTGCCGGCGAAGGCCAGTGACTTCTCTACTACCGCAGTCGGTGCGAACGATGTGCCGCCGCCCAAATCGCGGCTCAGCGCCTTCCGAGCGCTTGCGGCAAGTTCGGTAATCCGCAGACTCCTCCACCGATGAGCAGGTCAAACCGGCGCGTCCGCGCGCGGTAGTCGGGCGAGCCTAATCCGGGTTCAGCCGGGCGCCGGTCGTAGCGAGCCTGCGTAACCATGACGACAGACCAGCACGGGTCCTCGACTGAAGCGGTCGGCGGCTTCGTCAGTGGGGGAGGCGGCGGTGATCTGAGCAGGAGCGTTTGGTCGGGTCTAGGTGCCGTGTGGGTGGCTGTTGGGCGGCGGGCGCGGGCGCTCCTGTGGGCGCGGGGTAATTCCGGTGACGGGGGTGGTTGTCGCCGTGATAATGGCGGGCGTGGAGGAGGTTGAGGTTGAGGTTGTCGTTGCGCATAGCGAGCGGGCGACCTTGCGGGTTGGTGATGTGTTCCTGAAGGTTGACGCTGATCAGACGCGTATCGACGTCGAGGTCGAGGCGATGGCGTTGGCGCCGATACCGACTCCGGAGGTGCTGTGGCGGAAGCCGCCTGTGCTCGCGATCGCCGCCGTCCCGGGGACTGCGCTCGGGCGCCTCGGTGAGCCGTCGCCCGCGTCGCCGGCGGCTTGGGCCGCGGCGGGCGCCGCCGTACGGATGCTGCACGAGGCGCCGCTGCCACCCTGGTCCGGTCGGAGTCGCGACGAGATCGCGTCGCACCTCGACGCCGAATGCGAGTGGCTCATCACGAGCGGCGTCCTTCCCACCGACTTGGTCACGCGCAACCGCGAGATTGCGGAGGCTGCGCTCCGGCCGTGGACACCGGTTTTCACGCACGGCGACCTACAGATCACCCACATCTTCGTCGACGGTGACAAGGTCACCGGCGTGATCGACTGGTCCGAGGCGAGCCAGGGCGATGCGATGTTCGACCTCGCCACTTTGACGCTCGGACACGAGGAGCGCCTTGGCGACCTCGTCGCCGGCTACGGCGCGGACGTCGACCTCGAGGTGATCCGCGCGTGGTGGTCGTTGCGAAGCCTGGGGGCGGCGCGCTGGCTGGTCGAGCATGGGTTCGACCCAGACTCGCCAGGCTGCGAGTTCGACGTACTGAGATCCCGGATGTGAGGCTGTACGAGCCCGATGGCACGAGTGCCGTTCTGCCGCATCGAGTAGGCCATCTCTGCAAGCGCGTCGTGTCGGACGGACAAGCTGCCCCACAGTGTCGTTCAAGGTTGCTGTGGGCAAGAGGCGCTCCGTGCTTCGCTGCTCCCGCGCGTGCTCCCACCGCCAGCGCGGACCGCTGGTGTCCATCGCAGTCGACGTACCTCCAGTCGGTCTCGCTTGGCATCATCGTCGTTGCGTAGACATCGTGGAAAGGCCTCGGATCCCTCGCCGCCTGAGCGGCGCGGCCCCGGGATGCCAGATCTTCGCTTGGGTTGGGCGACCCGGCACCCGGAGCGCGCTGTCCGAGTTTCAGTCGTCCGACAGCAGCCGTGCGGTGAGGGCGGTGTCCTCGGTGCCGCGGTAGTAGTAGACCTTGCCGTCGCGGAAGCGCCACCAGTGGTGCAGGTCCATCTCACCGGATTTCCCGGTTCGGGTGCTGGTCATGGCGAAGTGAATGACCGCCATGACATCGGTGTCGTTGGATGCGAACGACAGTGGAGTGAACTCGGTGACGCTGACCGCGCCACCCAGCTCCTTGAAGAATTCGGGCACCTCGGCCTTGCCATGTTTGACGCCGTACCAGGGCGCAGCCGACGACTCGGCCGCGGTCGCCCAGTCGACGTCGTCGGTGAGTTGGTCGACGATGAAGCCGACGTCACCGCGGCCGAACGCGTCGTAGATGGCCTCCACCCTGCGGATGTTGTCATTCACGATTGCTCCTCGGGTTCCTGGGGCCCCTGCTCGCGCGCTCTGCAGGCCACTCGCTGTGTCGACCTGGCTGCGAGACGTGCGACCCCCGCGAAATTGGTGAGACCGCGGGCACGGACGGTGTGCGCGAACCTCGGCGCGAAGAGCGCCGCCGTCTGCTCCCCTTGATGTGCGGCCCGATGGATCTCGATGTCGGACGTGAAAGCCTCCCCTCGTCGTGTGGCCAGGGTGCTCTTCCCCCAGCTGCGCGGCGCGGCCCAGATGCCGGCCGCACCACGACGAAGCTCTTCCCCCAAACCACGTCCCTTGGTACAGCTATAGACCGTTTAGAGGTGCGACTCAAGGGACAGGCTCCTCGCCCCTTGCCGTCTCTTGGCCAAGTCGGCACTCTCCGGCCCGCTTGCTCCGGTGGCAGCTCGCGAGATCGGCCGGTTCGGCGAGACGGCGCTCGCTGTTGTCGAGGACGTACGCCGTGTCACGACTCACAAAGGTTGCTACAGGCAAATAGCTGCTCCGGCACAGCTCCGTAGGAAGTTTCCAAGTCTGGGGGTCGCTCCGCTGATCTGAGGGGGTATCCCCGATGCGAGTGCCTGGTCGGCGGACCGACCGTATGGGCAGGGGCGCTACCACCCCAACAGCAGCCTCAGGAGGGAGATGTCATGAACAGCAGGCATTCGGCCGTCGCTGTGCTCGCGCTCGCGTTGGGCGCGGGCGCGTTCGCCACGAGCGAGGCGTGGGCACGCGATCCGGTCAAGGAGGAGCAGCCGGCCTACGTCGTCCCGCGCGATCCGAGCCCGCCGAACTATCCGGAGTACGACCCGCCCAACCGGGTCGGCCCGGTGGAGTCCACGGGAGATATCGCGGCGTCGTCGCACGACACTGGGCTGGAGGTTGTTCAAGCCGGGGCGTCTGCACTCGGCGGAGCGGGCGTCGCTTGCGGCGTCATGTGGCTGTACCGCCGTCGCAACCGGCTGGCCAGCTGAATCGCGGAGCGCCGTATCTGTGCACCCGCGCAGATACGGCGGACCGGCGGAGCATGCTAAATGGCCTATGTCGTGGGGAGGTCCAACTGTTGAGCCGTCTTCGCGGCTTCGCGACGGTTGGGAACGCCGAGCTTGCCGAGGATCCGCGAGACGTGGTGCTCGACGGTCTTGTCGGACACGAAGAGCCGAGCGCCGATCTCTGCGTTGGTCAGGCCGTCGGCAACGAGCTGGAGGACCTCGACCTCGCGGGAGGTGAGGCCGGCTGGATTTCCTCGTGTGCTTGGTCGCAGCCCGCGGGGCACTCGTTCGCCCAGGCTCCGCAATCGTTCGGCAGCGAGTGTCGCGGCAGGACGGGCACCGAGACGGTCGAGGATGTCGAACGCGAGGGTCAGGGCGGTTGGTGTGCCGACCTCGATCAGCGCCAA
This sequence comes from Kribbella sp. CWNU-51, assembly GCF_054073265.1. Classification (NCBI taxonomy): domain Bacteria; kingdom Bacillati; phylum Actinomycetota; class Actinomycetes; order Propionibacteriales; family Kribbellaceae; genus Kribbella; species Kribbella sp. CWNU-51. The sequence goes on along the minus strand of NZ_JBSXMZ010000004.1, from coordinate 819,229 downwards.
GGCTTGTTCGTAGGGTCGCTCGAGTGTGTGCCAAGCGTCGGCGGCCTGCTGCCACTCGCCGTTGATCTCCAGGGCGATCTGGGGCGGTGTGCCGGCGGGTACGTCGTGAGGGTCGCCGAGTCGTGTCGCCCAGGAGATCAGGTGGCCTCGATGGTGAACGGTGAGCGGCTTGTCGTTCCGGCTGAGCACGTTTCTTATCGAGCTGCGGGCACTGTGCGGGTCGCGGTGTAGCCACGCTTCCTCGGCGAGCGCCAACGCGATCGGGACGATGCGCTGCATGTCCTCGGCGGACTCGGCGCGCTGCATTGCCTCCAGCAGCGTGGAATGCGCGTCCGGCTCGCCGCGGCGCATGGTGATCGTGCCGATTGTGGTCAGCGCCGGGATGTGCCCGACCGCCATCGTTCCGGCTCGTTGCAGGACGCCCCAGGCGTCGGCGAGCGCGTCGTCCCACCGGCCGCGTTTCAGCTCCACGTCGGCCAGCACTGAGGTGATGCACACCCATCGCAGGGTCAGGTCGTGGTCCTCGGCATGCCGGAGCCCGTCGGCGATGACGGTGTCGGCGCTCTCGAACCGGTCGTTGTCGACGAGGACGGTTGCGAGGTTCGCATAGGCCCGTCCGCTCAGGTGGCCGAAGCCGTACTTCAATGCGTCCTGTAGGGACTGCTCGAGGTGGGCAACTCCGCTGTCGACGTCGCCGTAGTAGTAGGCCAGCGCCCAGCCGATGGAGTTGAGGGTGTTCGACTCGCCGTAGGGGTCGCCGGCCGAGGTGGCGATCTCCAGGGCGCGTCGAAGCGTCACGATGCCGTGCTGTGGGTCTCCGGTGTCCACCTCGAAGGTGCCCGCACCCGTCAGGGCTCGACCCAGCTCGACAGTCGGCCCGTGGGGTTCGAGTACCGCTACGGCCTCGGAGGCATGCTGGAGTGCCAGATCGCCGCGCCCGAGGTACCACGCGATGTACTCGAGGGCGATGTGAGCCGCGCCGACCTTGATCGGGTCGCCGATCTCGTTCCACAGTTGCAGGGATTCCTCAGCCGCCGTCAGGGCCTCGTCCATCTGATCGGTGACCATGCATTCGGCGGCGAGCGTATCGAGCAGCGCGGCGCGCTCGCTCGCTGGTTGAGGTGAGGCGAACCGCAGCGCGGTTCGGTAATGGTGAACGGCTTCGCGATGTGCCCCGAGATCGGCCGCGCGCTGAGCCGCCCGCAGGCCGTAGCCGAATGCGCGGTCCGTCTCGTAGGCCGCCGCGGCATGGCCGGCCAGCCGCGCGACGTCGACGCCACGCCGTTCCTCGAGCGCTCGCAGGATGGCCCGGTTCACCGTGGCCCGCCGGATCGGCGGGATCTCGTCGGCGATGGTCGCTCGCGACAATTCGTGGCGGAATCCGAGTTCTGTCCCGAAGGTCATCAACATGCCCTGCGCGACACAGTCGTCGACACCACCGGCGTCGGCGCCACCGGCCTCGATCAGGAGATCCGCCTCGAACCGCAGGCCGAGCTGAGAGGCGACCTCCAGAACGCGCCGGCCGTGGACCGGCAGCAGGGCTGCCCGAGCGAGTACGGCGTCGCGGATCGTGCCAGGCGTGCTCGAGCCTGCCGCGAGGCACTCGGTGACGAAGAAAGGATTGCCCGACGTCTGCCGGAACACCTCAGCAGGATCGAGGCCGGAACCCGCGACCATCGCAGCCACACCCGACTCGGAGAGGGAGCCCACCGAAACCCGCCGTACGACGCCCAACCGGGCGAACTCGCCGATCGATCGCGTCAGCGTCGCGTTCGATCTGATCTCGTCGTCGCGGTACGTCGCGATGAGCATCGCGGGCAGGTCGTCCAGGCGGCGCCCGGCGTACAGCAGGAAGTCGGCCGTCGCGTCGTCGGCCCAGTGCAGATCCTCGACCAGCGCGATGGTCGATTGCCGCGCGAGCGCGTCGAGAATCGCGGCGAACAGCTGATCGCGGGGGAGCATGGCGTCGACCTCGAGCTGCGCCGCGATGTCGATCAGCGGCCCCAGCGGCCGAGGCGTCGACAACCCGTCGCACGAGCCCGCGACGACACGAACCGCCACGTCCGCAAGGAAATCCGAGACGAGTGCCGACTTGCCGCTGCCGGCTTCGCCCGCCACCAGGACCAGAACGCCCGATCCGTCCCGGGTGTCCTCGAGATACTGCGACAGCGCGGCCAACTGGGGACCGCGCTCGATCAGCGCCATGGCTTCACGCTAGGAACCGGCCGAGCCCCGGGTCAACGAATGACGGCCAAGATAGGGGTCGGCGGGCCCCAAAGTAGGGGACTCGCACCGACGCCGTACACGGTCCTCGCCGCGCATCCTCGTGGCATCCGCATCCTCAGGGAGGGGCTCGAGATGAATATCAGGCTGGCCATCGGCTCGGCTGTGGCCACGGTTGCGCTCACGGTCACCGGTGGATCCGCTGCCGTAGCCCATCCGCAGCACGGTCTGGCGTCGCTGCGGCAGGCCACGGCGAAGTACCACAGCATCGCTGTAGCGGAGCAGAACAAGTACGCCTTGCTCACCGACACCCAGGGAATCGCCTGCATCGACATGCCCGGCATGGGCGGCATGGGCATTCACTGGGCCAACTCCGCATTGGTCGGCGATCCCGCCATCGTCCCCAATCAACCGGAGGCGCTCGTCTACGCGCCCACGCACGACGGCACCCTCCGGCTCGCGGCCGTCGAGTACGTCGTGATCAAGTCTGCGTGGGACGCCACACACCCAGCGCCGCCCAAGCTGTTCGGGCAGGCGTTCAATCTGACCGACGAGCCGAACCGGTTCGGGTTGCCTGCGTTCTATTCCCTGCACGTCTGGGTCTGGAAACGCAACCCGGCCGGCACCTTCGAGATGTGGAATCCGCGCGTCACCTGCCCACCGGCGTGATCCAGGAAGTGGAAAGTCAGTCGCTTGCTTCGGAAACCTGACAACGTCGTCCCCTTCTCGGTCGCCGTACCCAGCCCTAGCGTGATCCCCGTCACACTCATTCTCCAGGGAGGGGATCCTCGTGAGGGACGTCCGGAGAAGTCTGTTCGCGGTGACCGGGGCGATCGCCTTGGTCACTGCCACGCTCGCGGTACCGGTCACAGCCGGTGCCGGAGCTGCGGGAGTCACTGGGGGAGACACCGAGTACCTGGTCCTGCTCGAGGCGGGGGCTGACCGCAACCAGGCCATCGCGGCGGTCAAGGCCGCCGGCGGTGAAGTGGTCAAGGAGAACGCGCACCTGGGTACGCTGACCGTGCGCGCGGCCGCGTCGGGGTTCGTCACCCGCGTGTCCGCGTCGAGCGCGGTCGAGGGCGCGGCCCGCAGCCGGCCGATCGGCACGGTGCCGCAGCAGAAGCCGCGCACTGTCGAGCGGGAGAACGGCGGGACCGGCAAAGCCGGCGCCGCGGCGGGTAAGAAGACCGTCGGGATGGATCCGCTCGACGCGCAACTGTGGGGTCTGCGGATGGTTCGCTCCGACCTGGCGCGGGAGGTCCAGCCGGGCAAGAAGTCGGTCAAGGTCGGGGTGCTCGACTCGGGCATCGATGCCCGCAACCCGGACATCGCGCCGAACTTCGACTGGAAGTTGTCCCGCAACTTCGCACCGGACATCCCGGAGATCGACGGCGTATGCGAGTTCCGCGGCTGTGTCGACCCGGTCGGCTGGGACGACAGCGGTCACGGCACCCATGTGGCGGGCACGATCGGTGCCGCGGTCAACGGTGTCGGCGTCTCCGGCGTCGCGCCGAACGTGACGCTGGTGGAGATTCGCGGCGGCCAGGACAGCGGCTTCCTGTTCCTCGGCCCGGTCACGGACGCACTCACGTACGCCGGTGACGTCGGACTCGACGTCGTCAACATGTCGTTCTACGTCGACCCGTGGCTGTACAACTGCACCGCGAACCCGGCCGACAGCCCGGAGGCGCAGGCCGAGCAGCGCACGATCATCCGCGCGATGAACCGGGCGCTGGACTACGCGCACAACCACGGCGTCACGCTGGTCGGCGCGCTCGGCAACAACCACGAGGACCTCGGCAAGCCACGCACGGACATCAGCAGCCCGGACTTCCCGCTGAACACGGCGTACCCACGGCCGATCGACAACGCGACCTGTGTCGACCTGCCGGCCGAGGGTCCGCACGTGATCGGTGTGTCGGCGCTCGGTCCGTCGACGACGAAGGCCGACTACTCCAACTACGGCCTGGAGCAGACCGACGTGTCCGCCCCCGGTGGGTGGTTCCGCGACTTCTTCGGGACGCCGCAGTTCCGGACCAACGAGAACCTGATCCTGTCGACGTACCCGGTGAACGCGTTGCAGGTCGGCGGGCTGGTCGACGCGGCCGGCAACATCACGCCGGCCGGGGTCGCGGCCGGGGCGCAGAAGCAGTGCCCTGCCGGTGTCACGGAGTACACCAAGTGTGGGTACTACTTCGTGCTGCAGGGCACGTCGATGGCGTCGCCGCATGCCACCGGTGTGGCCGCGCTGATCGTCAGCCAGTACGGCAAGAAGAGCCACGGTGACTTCGGTATGAACCCGGACAAGGTCGGCCGCATCCTGATGGACACGGCGCAGGCCCGGGCGTGCCCGAACCCGCCGCTGCAGACCTACACCAACGAAGGGCGGGCGGACGAGTTCAACGCGCTCTGCGAGGGCACGCGGGACTTCAACGGCTTCTACGGCCACGGCATCGTCGATGCCTACGCCGCGGTGACCCGTCACTAGCCCGAGCCGACCCCGCTGAGGGTTGCCCCCTCGACATCCGAGGGGGCAACCCCGGCGGTCGGCCGGGGTCAGTCCAGGGCGCCGAGCAATTCGGCCGAGATCGCCTGTGCCTCGCTGATCAGCAGCGGGACCGCCGCCTTGCCGAGTTCCGGCGTCATCCGGAAGGCCGGCCCGGAGACCGAGATCGCCATCGAGACCGGTACGTCGGGGATCCGTACGGCGTAGCAGACGACACCGATCTCCTGTTCGCCGTTGTCCCTCGCGTAGCCCGTGCGGCGGATCCGGTTCAGTTCGGTGCGGAGCTTCGCCAGGTCGGTGATGCTGTGTTTCGTCGCGGCCGGCATGCCGACTCTGCTCATGATGCGGGCAACCTGGTCGTTGGACAGTCCGGCGAGGATCGCCTTGCCGACCCCCGTCGAATGGGTGTGCGCGCGGTGCCCGACCTCGGTGAACATGCGCATCGCGTGCGGGGAGGGGGACTGGGCGATGTAGACGACCATGTCGCCTTCCAGCACCGCCAGATTCGCCGACTCGCCGATCTCCCGGGCGAGCGTGTCCAGGTGCGGTTTCACGATCGGGCCGAAGTCGACCCGGCCGGCCAGTCTCGCCATCCTGAGCCCGAGCCCGTAATGGCGGTTCGGCAGCTTGCGGACGTAGCCGAGCGCGACCAGCGTCTTCAGGAACCGGTGCGTGGTCGGCGCCGGCACATCGATGGCGGCCGAGAGATCGGTCAGCGACGAATCGCCGCTGTCGGCCAGTAGCTCGAGAAGGTGGAAGGCCCGTTCGACGGATTGGACACTTCCCGACGTCGTGTTCTCCACCATCCTGCTCTCTGTCTCTGACCCGATCGGGACTCAAGCATAAGTGCTCCGCCCACCCCCTCCGGGCGGGTCGGCAGGCGAGCTCCAGACTTCCGAATATTGGAAGTTGTATTCCGCATAGTGTTGACACCCCGGTCTGGCAGGCGAACACTTGGGGCACACCCAAGATCAACAGCCCGCAGCTGTCAGCGCCGCGTAGTACATCGGTGTAGATGGCTGTTGTTGCGCAGACTCTGGGGGCCTGTGCCGGGCGAACCGCCTGTCAAGGGAGACCATCGCCATGACCTCCGGCTCGTTGTTCACCCGCCGCCGACTACTCCAAGGGGGCCTCGGACTGGCCGCCGCCGGCATTGCCGGCAACTCGTTGATCGCCTGCGGATCGGGGGCGTCCGGGACGCCCACCGGCTGGACCGAGGTGACCTTCAGTTCCGTCGGTGATCCCACCGTGCAGAAGATGTTCAAGGACATGATCGCGGCTGCTCAGAAGGAGAGCCTCGACGAGCACAAGATCAAGATCGTGTGGAAGCCCGCCCCTGGAGACGACTGGGCCAGCGTCATGCTGCAGTTCGCCTCCGGTACGGCGGCCGATCTGCAGCGCATTGACGACGACCGGGTGTACGACCTGGCGACGAACGGCAAGATCCTGCAGTTGGACAAGATGATGCAGGACGCCAGCGACGGGTTCGACCTGACCAAGTACAGCCCGACGTTCACGACGAAGGTCGCTGTCGAGGGGTACCAGTTCTCCATCACGCCCGGTATGAGTGCGAACGCGCTGTACTACAACAAGAAGCTGTTCGCCGATGCCGGGCTCACGGCGCCGACCTCGTGGTCCGAGGCGTGGAGCTGGGACGAGTTCGACGACGCCGTGAAGAAGCTGACGAAGAAGAGCGGCAACCGGACCGATACCTACGGTCTGCAGTACGCCGTCAACACCATCCAGGCCACGGCGTACGGTGCTGGTGACACCGCGCTCTACAACAACCAGACCGAGTGTGGTTACGGCAAGCCGGAGACACAGGACGCGATCGACAAGCAGGTCTCCTACATCCGCGAGGGTTACGCCCCGACCATCGACGTCGAGTACCTGCCTCTGTTCAACGCAGGAAAGCTCGCCATGACGTGGCAGGCGATGGACATCAGCGCGCAGATCAGCTCCTCGGTCGACTGGGACGTGATGCCCTGGCCGAAGACACCGCTGTTCGCGATGACGAAGAACTACGCCCGGACCTGGGTCATCCCGAAAACCGCGAAGGACCCGCAGGCTGCTTTCCTTGCGATGAAGGCGTTGTGCGGCAAGGCGGCTTCGGAGGTCATGGCCAAGGCACAGTTCGCCGTACCGGCGCTCATCGAGGTTGCCAAGAGTGCGGCGTTCACCGACCACCCACGACCGAAGACCGCGAGCGTCTGGGCCGAAGCGCTCGGCACTGTCGCCGGTAAGCCGGTCGACGTACCGTTCCCGCGCGGACCGATCGGGACGGCGCTGGCCGATTCCTTCGTCGAGGGTACGAACGCGAACAACCTGGTCAGCGGCAAGCTGGCCACCGCCGACTACCTCAAGCGCGGCCGGGACGCCGTCAACGCCGAGATCAAGAAGCGCGGCTGGAACGGGGACAAGGGCAAGGAGTTGCTCGAGAAGGGAGGAGCGCTCTCCGATCCCGACCTGAAGGTTGCGGCCAAGTGACGGCGGAGCAAACGGTCAGGGCAAGGCGGCGCACTCTCCGCGGCTGGATGTTCATCGGTCCGGTCGTACTCGGGACGCTGCTCTTCAACGTCATCCCGGTCGTGCCCACGCTGGTGACGAGCTTCACCGACTGGGACGGCCTGGCGGCGCCGACGTTCAAGGGCCTGGCCAACTACCAGGAGATGTTCTCCGGGCAGGATCCGCTGTTCGGCAAGAGCTTGATCAACACGGCCATCTACACGGTCGGGTACGTGCCGGTCGGGATCATCATCGGGATCGCCCTGGCCCTGCTGGTCAACAACCGGCTTCGAGGCATGGCCGTGATCCGGGCGCTGATCTTCCTGCCGTACGTGACGTCCCTGGTCGCCGTCGGGGTCGTCAGCCGGTGGGTGTTCAGCGATCAGTACGGCGTCATCAACGCGGTGCTGGCGTCGTTCGGCATCACCGGACCGCACTGGCTGGGTGAACCCGGATCGGCCATGGCCGCGGTGATCGCCACTGCGATCTGGGCGAACATGGGCTTCAACATGATCATCGTCCTGGCCGGCCTGCAAGGGGTCCCGGAGACGCTGATCGAAGCGGCCACCCTCGACGGCGCCGGCCGGTTCTCACGCTTCGTCCACGTGACGCTCCCGTTCCTCACGCCGACGATCTTCCTGTTGCTGATCCTGCAGACGATCGGCTCCTTCCAGGTCTTCGCACTCATCCTGGTGATGACGGGCGGCGGACCGGGCGACGGCACGTACGTCTACATCTACCACCTCTGGTACGAGGCGTTCACGCTGCGACGGATGGGCTACGCCTCGGCACTGGCGATCGTGCTCTTCGCCGTGCTGCTCGCGGTCACCTGGATCCAGAACCGGCTTTCGAAGAGATGGGTGTTCTACCAATGACGGTCGAAGACACTCGTGCTCCCCAACGGCTCGCGCCACCACGGTCGCCGGTGCCGCAGGACGATGCCGGCGTCGAGCGGCGACCCCGGCGCCGGATCGTGGCACCGACGGCGACTTACGTCGTCTGCGTCATCGTGGCGTTGGTTGCCATCGGCCCGTTCCTGTGGATGCTGTCGAGCTCGTTCAAGGAACCGGGCGACGTGATCAGCCTGACACCCCACCTGCTCCCACACCCGTTCACCGGCGAGAACTACGCCTACCTGATCAACAACGGCGTCCTGCCCTTCATCCGGTTCCTCGGGAACAGCGCCTACATCACGGTGCTGGTGATCATCGGCCGGCTGTTCGTCTGTGCGCTGGGCGCCTACGGCTTCGCGAGACTGCAGTTCCGCGGGCGGGACGCCGCCTTCGGGCTGTTGCTTGCGTCGCTGATGATCCCGGACATGCTGATGGTGCTGCCGCTGTACTCGGCGTACGTCAAGGCCGGTCTGATCGACACCCACTTCCCGCTGATCATCCCGCCGATCGTCGCCAACACGTTCGGCACATTCCTGCTCCGGCAGTTCTTCCTGACCATCCCCAAGGAGTACGACGAAGCCGCCCTCGTCGACGGTGCGAGTCATTTCCGGATCTTCGTGAGCATCATCCTGCCGCTGTCGAAGCCGGCCCTGGCCACCCTGGCGGTGCTGACCTTCGTCAATGTGTGGAACGACTTCTTCGGCCCATTGGTCTACCTCAGTGATGTCAACAAGTTCACCGTCCCGGTCGGGCTGGCGTTCTTCCAGACGCAGGACAGTACCCAGTACGGCCCGCTGATGGCCGGAGCGACGCTGGCCATCATCCCGACCGTCCTGGTCTTCGTCTTCGCGCAGAAGTACTTCACCCGCGGAATCTCGATGACCGGAATCAAATGATGCCTTCTGGCAATGCCTTCTGAACAGGGAGACAACGTGACGAAGTACGTAGTGGCGACGGTCGACGAGATCCCACCCGGCCATCGGAAGGTGGTCGAGATCGCCAAGCGATCGATCGGCGTCTTCAACGTCAAGGGCAACTATTACGCGATCCGCAACCAGTGCCCACACGGCGGCGGACCGATGTGTGAGGGCGTGACCTCGGGACTGGTCCGTTCGGACAAGCCCGGCAACTACGACTACATCATGCGCGGGGAGATCATCCGCTGCCCCTGGCACGGCTGGGAGTTCGAGATCGCCACCGGGCAGTCCTGGTTCGACCCCGCGAAGACCAAGGTCAAGGCGTATCCGACCGGGGTGGAGTCCGGTGAGGCACTGGCCAAGAATCCGGAGCTCTCCGCCGCCGGGTTCCAGCCCGGTCCGTACTCCGGTGAAACGTACGAGGTCGAGGTCGACCGCGACTATGTCATTGTCAATATCTGACGCCCGTGGGGGAGCGGAGTCGGTGCGCGAAACGAGCATGCCGTTGCGGGTGAAGTCCCACCAGCAGGTCTCGTCCGGCGTGACCGAGCTGGTGCTCGTCGCAGACGATTCCTCGGAGCTGCCGTCGTGGGCTCCGGGGAGTCATATCGACGTACAGGTTCGCCCCGGACTCGTTCGGCAGTACTCGCTGTGTGGCGATCCCGAGGATCGCAGCCAGTGGCGCATCGCCGTACTGCGGGAGCCCGCGAGTCGAGGTGGATCCGCCGCACTGTGCGAGCGCGTCCAGCCCGGTGACGTGCTGACGGCCACCGGCCCGCGCAACCACTTCCCGCTCCACGATTCCCCGCAGTACCTGTTCATCGCCGGCGGGATCGGAATCACCCCGATCATCCCGATGATCGCCGCCGCGCACGCGGCCGGCGCCGAGTGGCGCCTGGTCTACGGCGGTCGCAGCGAGGCGTCGATGGCCTACCGGGACGAGGTCGGGAGTTACGGTCCCGAGCGCGTGCTCGAATGGCCGCAGGATCGTCGCGGTCTGATCGAACTCGATCAGCTCCTCGCCGAACCACAGTCCGGGATGTTGATCTACTGCTGCGGCCCCGAACCGCTGATCGCGGCCGTCGAGGCGAAGAGCGCGCACTGGCCGCACAAGACCCTGCAGGTGGAGCGGTTCGCGCCGAGGCCTCTGACCGAGGTCGCTCCCAACACCTCCTTCGAGATCGAGCTCGTCGACAGTGACGAGGTCCTCGTCGTACCGCCGGACAAGTCCATCCTCGAGGTCGTGGACGAGGCCGGTATCTACGTCTTGTCCAACTGCGAAGAAGGTACCTGCGGAACCTGCCAGACGACCGTGCTGGAAGGCATTCCGGATCATCGGGACTCCGTTCTCGACGACGACGAACGCGCCGCGAACGACACGATGATGATCTGCGTCTCTCGCGCGCGCTCGTCCCGGCTGGTCCTCGACCTGTGAGTTCCCCACAACCACGAAGGTGAGAGCACAAGTGGCCATCCAAGAACTCGAGAACTACGCACGCCCCCAGCAGTGGGCCGGCCTCGACCTGGTCGACACCGACGTACACATCAACCTCGACAGCCTGAAGAGCCTGTTCCCCTACCTCGAGGCGCGGTGGCGCGACTACATCACCGAGTCCGGGATGGGCGGGCTGGCCTCGACCCTCTATCCGTCCAACGCGCCGAATCTGTTCCTCGACGGCTCCCGGCCGGAGCAGGGTCCGCCCGGGTCCAGCATCGAGCTCCTCCGGAGTCAGTTGCTCGACCCGTGGGGGTTGCAGTTCGCGATCCTGAACTGCACCTACGCCATCGACTCCATCCACAACGACGACCTGGCGGCGGCGCTCGCCCGGGCGCTGAATCGCTGGCAGTTGCACGAGTGGCTGGAGCAGGATCCCCGGCTCCGCGGATCGGCTGTGCTTCCGCTGCAGAATCCGGCGTTCGCGGCCAAGGAGGTTGAGTGGTCCGCGCAGCACAGTCAGTTCGTCCAGGTGACTGTCCCGTCGCGCAGCCGTGAGCCGCTAGGCCGGCGCGGATTCTGGCCGATCTACGAAGCCGCGGGAAACGCCGGGCTCGTCGTCGGTGTCCAGGCCGGCGGGCTCAGCGGCAACCCGGTGACGCCGGTCGGCTGGCCGACGTACTTCGTCGAGGACTACGTGAATGTTCCGCTGGCATTCCAGGCACAGCTGCTGAGCTTCGTCACCGAAGGTGTCTTCGTCGAGTTCCCCGAGCTGACCGTTGCGACGATCGAGGGCGGCTTCAGTTGGCTACCGCCGTTGATGTGGCGCTTCGACAAGGACTGGAAGGGCCTGCGACGTGAGGTTCCGTGGGTGGAACGTCCTCCGTCGGAGGTGCTGCGCGAGCACGTTCGGATGACCATCGCGCCGCTCGACCGGCCCGACACCCCGGAGTTCCTCGTCGAGGTCATCGACCAGCTTCTCTGCGACGAGATGCTGATGTTCTCCACCGACTACCCGCATGCGCATTTCGCGAACGCCGCCGACGCGCTGCCCGAGGGGATCTCCGGGGATCTGCAGACCAAGATCATGTCCGGCAACGCGCACGCGACGTACCGGCTGGGATGAGGAGAGAGATGACTGAGACACAGACGCAGCCACGGACCGTACGCCGTACCGCTGCGAAGCAGATGATCATCGATTGCGACATCCACAACGTGATGGCACCCGGAGCCCTGGAGCCCTACCTCTCGAATCGCTGGCTCAACCACCTGAAGACCTTCGGCTCGCGCCAGCACTCGGGCAACGTGTACCCGAAGGGATCGCCGGCCCGGTACGACGCCATTCCGCCGTCCGGACTGCCCGCGGGTGCCGACCTGGAGTTCATGCAGAAACAGCACCTCGACGGGTTGAACGTCGAGTTCGGGATCCTCGGTCCGCTCAGCTCCTCCGGCAGCCAGATGGATCCCGAGTTCTCCGCGGCGCTGTCGGCGGCGACCAACGACTGGCAGATCAAGGAGTGGCTCGAGCCGGAGCCGCGGCTGCGAGCGGGCATGATCGTGCCCGCCGAGCACAGCGAGCAGGCGGTCGCCGAGATCGAGCGGCTCGCGGGCCATCCGGGGTTCGTGCAGGTCCTTCTGGTTGCACGCAGTTCCGCACCGCTCGGCGATCGCCGCTATTGGAAGATGTACGAGGCCGCCGCCCGGCACGATCTGCCCGTCGGCATTCACTACGGCGGCGGCGTTCGCGGCGTACCCATCAGCGCGGCAGGTTGGCCGTCCTTCTACCTGGAGGATCACGCCGGGATGTCCGGCGCGTTCCAGGCCCACGTGGCGAGCCTGATCTTCGGTGGGATCTTCGAGCGGCTTCCGAACCTGCGCATCGCACTGATCGAGGGCGGGTTCGGCTGGCTGCCGTCCCTGGGCTGGCGGATGGACACCCATTGGGAGCGGTTCCGCGCCGAGGTTCCGCACGTTCGCCGCAGGCCGTCGGAGTACCTGCGCGAGCACTTCTGGATGACGACGCAGCCGATCGAGGAACCGCATCGGCCGGCCGACCTGCACAAGGTGTTCGAACACCTCGGCGGAACCGGCAAGGTGATGTTCTCCACCGACTATCCGCACTGGGACTTCGACCATCCCGCGCACGCCTTCCAGGTCCGGTTGCCCGCGGCGCAGCGGGACAGCATCTACACGGAGAACGCCCGGGCCTTCTACAAGCTGCCGGCACGGGCGGAGTCGCTTTGACCAAGATCATCTCGATCGAGACGTTCGACGGCCACGGCTGCATCGTTCGCGTCCGTACCGACGACGGGCTCGTGGGATATGGACAGACGGCGCACTCCGAGGCCCGGATCACTGGGGAGGTGTTGCACACTCTGATCGCGCGGAACTATCTCGGTCGGGACCCGTTCGATGTGATGACCCTGGCCGAGGAGTGCGCACGGGCCGAGTACAAGTACTTCGGCAGCTTCCTGTTCCGGGCGCTGGCCGGCGTGGACACCGCGCTGTGGGACCTAGTGGGCAAGGCGAAGTCCCAGCCGGTCTACCAGCTGCTCGGTGGAAAGTTCCGGCCGTCGGTGCCGGTCTACGGTTCCGCCATGCGTCGCGACACGACGCCGGCGGAGGAGGTCGACCGGATCGTCGCGGCCGTCGCTGCGCACGGTTTCCGCGCGGTGAAGATCAAGATCGGCGAGCGCAACGGTCGCGATGCGGAGTCGCGTACCGGCCGGACCTGGCAGCTGGTTCCCTTGCTGCGCAAGGAGCTCGGCGACGACGTCGAGATCAGCGCGGACGCCAATGGCGCCTACTCCCCGGGCCAGGCGATCCGGATCGGGCGACTGCTCGAGGAGCACGACTACCTGCACTTCGAGGAGCCGGTGCCGTTCTGGGAGTACGAGAACACCAGGAGCGTCGCGGCCGCCCTCGACATCCCCGTCGGGCTGGGGGAGCAGGAGTTCTCGGTCGAGAACATGGGACGGATCGTGCGGGACGGCGTGGCCGATGTCATCCAGCCCGATGTCTGTTACATCGGCGGCATCACGCGCGCCCGGCAGGTTGCGGAGCTGGCCAACCTTGCCGGGCTCCCGTGCGTACCGCATTCGTCGGGGAGATCGCTGACGGCGATCTTCACCGCGCATCTGGTGACAGCGATGCCGGCGTGCAACCTCTTTCACGAGTGGACCATCGAGGACGCCTCGGCGATGCGGGTCTACGAGCCGTTGCCGGTCGCGCGGGACGGCGAGGTGGTGCTGTCCGACGCACCTGGTTGGGGAGTGGAGATTTCCGGCTCCACCTTGCAGCGTATGGAGCGACGGGTGTCGTCCCTCTGACCCGTGCACGGCTCGCCAGGGGTTGGCAAGCGCTTGCCAACCTGGCATAGGGTGAGTGGCAGTCGAAGCTTCGTCGAGTCGGGAGGAATACGAGTGACTTCCACGCAGGCTGTCAGGTTCGCCGCGGTCGGGCTTGATCACGCGCATATTTTCGGTCAGATCGCGGGCCTGATCGGGGCTGGTGCGGAGTTCGTCGGGATGGCGACCGACGATCCGTCGGCTGCGATCGCGGCCCGGGTCCGGGAGCGGTACCCGGACGTTCCGGTGGCCGAGAGTCCCGACGAGTTGATCAACCGGGACGGGATCGACTTGATCGTGACCGCCGCCGTACCGGATCGGCGGGGGCCGATCGCGGTGGCGGCGTTGCGGGCCGGCAAGGACGTCATGACCGACAAGCCTGGCTGTGTGAGTCTGGATCAGTTGGAGGAGATCGAGAAGGCGGTCGGTCAGACCGGGCGGTTCTGGTCGGTGACGTTCTCGGAGCGGTTCGAGGTGCCCAGCGTGATCAAGGCCGGTGAGCTCGTCCGCGAGGGCCGGATCGGAACGGTGGTGCAGACTCTCGGGATCGGGCCGCACCGCGTGGGGGACCGTGGCCACCTCGGCGGCGGGGCCGGTCGCCCGGACTGGTTCTACGACAACAACCGGTATGGCGGGATCCTGACTGACATCGCCTCCCACCAGATCGACCAATTCCTGTGGTTCACCGGCGCCCGGACCGCCGAGGTCGTGGCCAGCACGGTCGGGAACTTCGCCAACCCCGATGAGCCTGGCTTGCAGGACTTTGGTGAGATCCTGCTGCGCAGCGACAACGCCCAGGGCTACATCCGGGTCGACTGGTACACCCCGGCCGGTCTGCCCACCTGGGGCGACGGCCGCCTGATGATCCTCGGCACCGACGGCTACATCGAGTTGCGTAAGTACGTCGATATCGCAGGCAGGGATGGCGGCGACCACCTTTTCCTGGTCAATCAGGAAGGTACGCAGTACATCGACTGCTCGCAGGTCGAGACCACCTACTATCCGGACCTGGTTCGCGACGTACGGGATCGAACCACCTCGGCCGCGCCGCAGGAGCACACCTTCGAAACCATGCGCCTGGCCCTGACAGCCCAGCAGCGGGCGACCGTCCGCGGAGCGGCGCGGGGATGAATCGCCGATGGTTCTCGGGAGTTAATCGATTGACGCTGGTGGAGGCAGGCTGATCTGCTGGAGGCGGTGTGCCGGATGATCCGGCGCGGACCGGAAGGAGGGAAGCCGATGTCTGTCCTGTCCAGCAGCTTCGCTCTGAAAGGTTCTTCGGTTTGGTATTCGCACGTTCGTTCAGCTGTGAGCACTGCGGCGTAGAGGTTTCCCTCGACGCCCCTGGAACTACCCATCGCAACCATTGCCCGAGCTGTCTGTGGTCGCGCCATCTCGACCGCAACGTCCCGGGTGATCGCAAAGCCGATTGCGCGGGCGGCATGGAGCCGATCGCGGTCACGGTCCGCGGCGAGGGCCGTTGGGTCCTCATCCATAGGTGTACCAACTGTGGGCGCCTTCGTCTCAACAAGACCGCCGGTGACGACAACGTCCTGCTCCTGATGCGGCTGGCGGCTCTGCCGCTGACTATGCCGTTCATCCCGTTCGCGCCCGAGCCCGAGAGCAACGGCAACGGCTCACATGCCGCCACTCGCAAGCCGAGGGCGCGCAAGACCAAGGCCTGAGTCAGGCCGTCAGGCCCGTGGCGGCGCCTTGTCGGACGCCGACCACGGGCCCGACGAGGGGGCCCACCCGAATAGTTGCGTTAGGCAATAGCACCCTCCGTGGCTTCGAGCCTCGTCGCCTGCCTGCGTTACGGGTTCTGCTGTGCAACGCCTGGCGACGCTGCTAGCAGGCTGGCGACCGGTACGGCGGTTTTGCCGGGTTCAACCAGTACGACTGTGCGGGCGGCGGCGTGGGTCAATGCGCTGGTGAAGCTGCCGTCGGCGAACTGGGCCACCGGTCCGCGTGGGGACCGGCCGACCGCGATCGCGCGCGCGTCGATGTCGTCGGCGTGCTGGGCGAAGGCCCGACCTGCGGCGGCGTGGTCGCCGACGCTGGTGAGCACCTGACCGGTGGCGGCGATGCCCTGCGCGAACAGCCGGTCGAGGTGGTCCTGGACGGCGGCGTGCGCCTGCTCGGCGTCCTCGGCGTCGATGGCCAGTTCTTCGACTACGGCGGTCTCGCGGACGTGCACGACCTCCAAAGGGCTGCCGGTGTCGCGGGCAAGTGCGGCGGCCGCGTCGACGATCTCGGCGGCGTTCTCGGTAGCACCGACCGCGACGATGACCGGTCGGTACGCCACAGTCGGTGTGGCACCGACAGGTTGCAGGCTCGGGCGCACGGTCTCGCCCTCGACCATGCCCTGCTCGGCTGCTGCGACCAGCTTGTGGCCGGAGGCGAGAACGACGATGGCCAGGATGAAGGCGACGCCGCCGAGGTAGAAGGGGACGCTGAGGTTGGTGGCGTCGGCGAGCTTGCCCGCGGCGAACGGCGCGAGGCCGCCGCCGATGAACCGGACGAAGCCGTACGCCGAGGAGGCGACCGGCCGCTCGACCGGCGAGACGAGCATGACGGCCTGGGTGGTCAAGGTGTTGTTGATGCCGATGAACGCGCCGCTGATGATGACCGCGACGATGACCGCCGCCGGAGTGTTCACGCCGATCGCGATCACGGCCATGACGATGCCGAGGCAGAGCAGATTGACGTACAGCACCGGCGCGGTCCCGAAGCGCGCCTGCAGCCGCGGTGCGAAGAACACGCTGAAGGCGGCGACCAGCAGTCCCCAGCCGGTGAAGACCAGGCCGAGCTTGTGGGCGTTGAGTTCCATGGGGTACGGCGCGTAGCCGAGCATGGTGAAGAATCCCCAGTTGTAGAGCAGCGCCATGATGCCCATGGTCAGCAGGCCGCGGTGCCGCAACGCCTTGAGTGGCGCGGCCAGCGATGTCTTGTGCGCTGGTTTCGGGAGGTTCGGGACGAACGCGACGGTCGCGACGAGGGCGATGAACATCAGGACCGCGACGCCGAAGAACGGCCAGCGCCAGCTGATGCTGCCGAGTTCGCCGCCGAGCAGTGGCCCGACCGCGATGCCGAGTCCGAGCGCGGTCTCGTACAGGATGATCGCCCCGGCGAAGCCGCCGCTGGCCGAGGCCACGATGACGGCGAGGCTGGTCGCGATGAACAGGGCGTTGCCCAGCCCCCAGCCGGCGCGGAAACCGACGATGCCGCCGATG
Organism: Kribbella sp. CWNU-51; assembly: GCF_054073265.1. NCBI lineage: Bacteria > Bacillati > Actinomycetota > Actinomycetes > Propionibacteriales > Kribbellaceae > Kribbella > Kribbella sp. CWNU-51. The sequence goes on along the minus strand of NZ_JBSXMZ010000004.1, from coordinate 802,170 downwards.
GTGTTCGAGGTGCCGGCGAGCGCGGCGAACACGACGATGAGGATGAGGCCGACGATCAGCGTGCGCTTGGCGCCGATGCGGCTGGATACCCAGCCGACTACCAGCATCGCGACCGCAGTCACGACCAGGTAGCTGGTGAAGAGCAGCGACACCTGGCTCGGCGTGGCGTGCAAGCTGCCGGCCAGTGCGGGCAGGATCGGATCGACGAGCCCGATGCCCATGAACGAGACGACACAGGCGAACGCCACGGCCCAGACGGCACGCGGCTGTTTGAACGGGCTCGGAGCTGTCCCATGGGACGCGGTCATATGCAGGTTCTCCTCACGATGGGCGTGTTCAGTCGGACGACCGGGACTCGACGAGCCGGGCGAGCGCGGGTAGTGCGGCGGCGATAGCGGCCTGATCCTGCGGATCGAGGCGGTCGAGCAGGTGCTGCAGCGCCTCGGCGCGCTCCGCACGCCGGCGCCTGAGGAGCTCGAGACCGGCTTCGGTCGCCTCCACCAGTACGGTGCGGCGGTCGTCGCTCTTCGCGGTGCGGCGCACCAGGCCCTCGCGTTCCATCCGGGTGACCAACTGCGTCATCCCTGGCTGGGAGGCGCGCTGGGCGTGAGCCAGCTCCGTCAGCCCGTGCGGTCCGTCACGTCCGAGGCGGTGCAGGGCGGACGAGGCTGCCGCGCTGAGGTCACCGGCGGTCGAGACCTGGCGGATGAACGTCACCAGGTGTTCGAGCACCACGACCAGCTCAGTGCCGGAGGCATCCGATTGCATAACCCCATTATGCATAACCTCCTTATGGAAATCACTGCCACCCTCCAAGAGAGACGGAGTTCACTTCCCGGTCGTACCTCGCCATCCGCTGGCCAGTGGCGGGGACAGCAGTAGACTCGTCGCCATGTCATGAGAGCTGCGCGACAGAGCCGTTCGCGGTTCGCCCTACGGCTCTTCCCCGGAGGTCCGATGCGTCGTCAGCGTGATGGCACCGCTGCGATGTACGGCAGGCGCAGCGAGTGCGCGATTCTCGACGATCTTGTCGCGGGCGCACGGGCGGGGCGGAGTCAGGTACTTGTGGTGCGAGGCGGCGCAGGGATCGGCAAGACCGCATTGCTCGACTACGTGGAGACGAGCGCGGCCGGCTGCCGCGTCGCGCGGGTTGCCGGCGTCGAGGCCGAGATGGAGCTTCCCTACGCAGGACTGCATCAGCTCTGCGGTCCGTTCGCTGATCGACTTGACCACCTGCCCGATCCACAACGCATCGCCCTCGGTACAGCCTTCGGCATGAACGCGGCCGGAGCGCCGGATCGTTTCCTGGTCGGACTGGCGGTTTTGGACCTCCTGGCCGACCGCGCCGAGCAGCAACCGCTGGTCTCCCTCATCGACGACGCACAATGGCTCGATCGCGTCTCCGCCCAGACGGTTGCCTTCGTGGCTCGTCGGCTGCTGGCCGAGCGGATCGCGCTTGTCATCGCGATCCGGGCGCCAACCGATGAACTCGACTTCGCCGGCCTCCCCGAGCTGACGATCAATGGCCTGACCGAGGCGGACGCCGGTCGGCTGCTGGACTCGGTGGTCAAGGGCCCCATGGACCCGCGCGTCCGGGATCGGATCATCGCCGAGACCCGCGGCAACCCGCTGGCGCTGCTGGAGTTGCCGCGGGCCTGGACGGCGGCGGAACTCGCTGACGGGTTCGAGGAATCGGACCTGGTCCCGCTGGCCAGTCGCATCGAGCAGATCTTTCTCCAACGCGTATCGACACTCCCGGACGACACCCGGCGCCTGCTCGTCGCCGCGGCGGCCGAACCGCTCGGCGACGCAGAGCTGCTGTGGCGGGCGGCGGGTCTCTTGGGGATCGGCGCAAATGCCGCACAAGCGGCCGAGACGGCGGGATTGATCAAGTTCGGTGCCCGAATCGGGTTCCGCCATCCCTTGGTGCGCGCAGCGGCGTACCGCGCTGCCTCTCCTGAACAGCGCCAGGAGATCCACCGCGCGCTGGCCGAGGCCACCGACGCCGAGATCGATCCGGACCGGCGCGCCTGGCACCGAGCACAGGCAACGCTGACGCCTGACGAAGCGATCGCAGCTGAGCTGGAACGCTCGGCCACCCGAGCGCAATCCCGCGGTGGCCTGCTGGCTGCGGCCGCGCTCCTGGAACGAGCCGCGCGCCTCACGCCCGACCCAGCGCGGCGTGCCCAGCGCGAGCTCGCCGCCGCGTGGCGCAAGCGCGACGGCGGCGCCCTCGAGGCGGCTCTCACCCTTCTCGCCGAGGTCGCGGCCGGCCCGGCCGATGCGTTGCGGGCCGCGGAGATTACGCACCTGCGCGGGCAGCTCGCCTTCGACCAGCGGCGCTCCACCGAAGCCGCTCGACTGCTCCTCGATGCCGCCCCGCACCTCGAGCCGCTCGACCTCGACTTGGCCCGCGAGACGTACCTGGATGCGCTCGCCGCCGCGATCTGGGCCAGCGGGACCGACGCGCCCGACGCGACAGTTGTCGTGGCGGCGGCCGCACGGTCGGCGCCCCCGGCCCGGGGGACGCCACGAGCCATCGACCTCATCCTTGACGCGCTGGCCAGCAGATTCACCGACGGCCACGCGGCATCGGCGCCGCCGCTCGCCCGAGCGCTCACGGCCGTGCGGAGCATCGAGGGCGGCGCCGAGGATGTCGGCCGGCTGCTCTGGCTGGGTGGCAACAGGGTGACGGCCATCCTCGCCACCGAGCTGTGGGATTTCGAGGCGGGACGCGCGCTGGCCGAGCTCCAGGTCCGGCGAGCGCGTGACGCCGGCGCGCTGGTCCAGTTGCAGTTCGCCCTCAACGTGCTCGCGGCCAACAAGCTGCTTGCCGGGCAGGTGACCGACGCCGCCGAGCTGGTCGAGGAAGACCGGATGATCGCCGGCATCACCGGCAACCCACCGGTCGGCTACGCGGCGACGCTGCTGGCTGCCTTGCGCGGAGCCGAAGAGACGGCATCGAGGTTGATCAGGACTGTCCGCGACGAAGCATGGGCACTGGGCCAGGGCCGGATCGTCACGTTCGCCGACTATGCCAGTGCCGTGCTGAGCAACGGCCTCGGGCGTCACGACCTCGCAGTGCCGGCCGCGCGCAGCGTGTTCGACCGCGATGTCGTGGGCGGCTACCAGCTGATGGCGATCTCCGAGCTCGCTGAGGCGGCCTCACGCACCGGCGACACAGCGTTGCTGGTCGCGGCGCATCAGCGGATGTCCGAGCGCGCTCGTGTCACCCCCACCGGCTGGGCGCTGGGCATCGAAGCCAGGCTCCTGGCGCTGCTGGGTGGCGAGGAGGCAGACGCGTCATACCGCGCATCGATCGAGCATCTGGACCGCGCGGGCCTGCGGATGGAGTGGGCCCGAGGACACCTCCTGTACGGCGAGTGGCTGCGACGAAACCGCCGGCGTACCAAGGCCCGGGAACAACTGCGCGCCGCGCACGACATGCTGTCCGCCATGGGGGTGGCCGCGTTCGCCGAACGAGCCCGGCGAGAACTTGCCCTGGTGGGCGTCAAGGTGCCCAGGCGGACGGTCGAGACCACCGAGGAGCTGACCACCCAGGAGTTCCATATCGCACGGCTCGCCCGCGACGGCCTGTCCAACGCGGAGATCGGCACTCGACTCTTCCTCAGCCCACGCACTGTCGAGTGGCATCTCGGCAAGGTCTTCACGAAACTCGGCGTCAACTCGCGCAGGGAGCTGCACGGAGCGGTGCTCGATTTCGCGCCCGACTAGCGGGGGCGCCAACTGGCCGGGGCGCGACCCGGTGCTGACCGGGGTTCGGCCCGGGTGCGGGACAGCCCTCGGGCCGCAAGGGTTGGGCATAGAAACCTTCGCTCGCCGTGGCACTCCGCCCGTCAGGCACCGGACAGGTCTCCCGTGACCGCGAACAAGGAGATTGCTTCGATGGATACGAATGACGTGAACAGTCCGTCGACTGCCAGTCGGCGTCAGTTTCTGGGGGTCGCCGGCGCCGCGGCGCTGGCCGTCGGCGCGACCCAGTTCGGGAACGTCCCGAAGGCCGCGGCCCAGGCGGGGACCGCGCGGACGGGTACGTCGTTCGGTCCGGTGCGGCAGATTGACGCCGGCGTGCTGAACGTGGGGTACGTCGAGGCCGGCCCGGCCGGCGGTGCGCCAGTGATCCTCATGCACGGTTTCCCGTACGACATCCACAGCTACGTCGAGGTGGCGCCGTTGCTGGCGGCCGCCGGCGCTCTGGTCTCCACCAGCGGCTATCTGATCACCAACCTGGCTGCGAACAAACAGCCGCTGCCGGCGAAGCTCGAATGGGCCTGGTGGTATCAGTACTACTTCTCGACCGAGCGTGGTGAACTCGGCCTCACCCAGCACCGCCACGACCTGGGAGAGTTGATGTGGAAGTTCAACTCGCCGACGTGGAACTTCTCCGCAGCGACGTACGAGCAGACCGCGGCTGCCTTCGACAACCCCGACTACGTCAGCATCGTGATCGGCAACTACCGCTGGCGGCTCGGCCTGGCACCGGACGAACCCCGGTACGCACAGCTTGAGAAGCGGCTCCAGCAAGCCCCGGTCATCGGTGTGCCCACCATCACCATCGACGCTGCCTACGATCCGTTCACCGCGGCCCTTGACGGCGCTGCCTACCGTGACAAGTTCTCCGGCCCCTACGAACACCAGGTACTGCAAGTCGGTCACAACGTCCCGCAGGAAGCACCAAAAGCCTTCGCCGACGCCGTCATGCGCGTCGACAGCTTCAAGCGGCGCTAGCCTGAGGAGCACAGTCGGACGTGCGAGGAGTCGCTGATGGCCGGCACGGTGGCAGACGCGATGGTGTCGATGCTGAAGTTGTCGGGGGTACGCCGGATCTACGGCATCCCCGGGGACTCGCTGAACGGCCTGACCGACGCGTTGCGCCGTGATGGCGAGATCGCCTGGGAGCATGTCCGGCACGAGGAGTCAGCGGGTTTCGCTGCTTCCGCGGAGGCGGCGCTGACGGGGGAGTTGGCGGTCTGCGCCGGCAGTTGCGGACCGGGCAATCTGCACCTGATCAATGGACTGTTCGACGCCAACCGCAGTGGCGTCCCGGTGCTGGCGATCGCCGCGCAGATCCCCGCCGAGGAGATCGGCGGGGGCTACTTCCAAGAGACCCATCCGCAGGAGCTGTTCCGCGAATGCAGCGTGTTCTGCGAGCTGGCCAGCGTGCCGGAGCAGGTTCCGCGGCTGCTCGAGATGGCGATGCGGGCAGCATTGCAGCGCGGTGGTGTCGGCGTCGTCGTCGTACCGGGGGAGATCTTCTTGGCCCCTGGCCCGGACCTGGCGCGGTTCGTGCCTGTGCGGCCGGTTCGCGCAGTTGTTCGCCCGGAGAGTGAGTCGCTGACCGCTGCGGCGCGATTGCTCAACCAGGCGAAACGGGTCACCATCTTGGCCGGGGCGGGCTGTGCGGGCGCCCATGATCAGCTGATCGGCCTCGCAGAGACCCTGAAGGCGCCGGTCGTGCACGCGTTCCGCGGCAAGGAGTTCGTCGAGTACGACAATCCGTACGACGTCGGCATGACCGGCCTGATCGGGTTCAGCTCGGGATACCGGGCGATGGAGCATTGCGATCTGTTGGTGATGCTCGGCACCGACTTCCCTTATCGCCCGTTCTATCCCGAAGGCGTCCCGGTGATCCAGGTGGATGTGCGGGGCGAACGGATCGGCCGGAGGGTGCCCGTCCAGGTCCCGCTCGTCGGCACGGTCCGGGACACGGTCGATGCGTTGATGCCATTGCTCGAGGTGCATGCCGATTCGGATCACCTGAACCGGATGACGGCGCATTACCGGCGCGCCCGCACCCGCCTCGACCACCTCGCCAGACCAGGCCGGGACGGATCGCCGCTGCACCCGCAGTTGGTCGCCGCCACCGTCGACCGCCTCGCTGCCGAGAACGCAGTGTTCACGGCCGATGTGGGTACGCCGTGCATCTGGGCCGCGCGCTATCTACGGATGAACGGGGCCCGCCGGCTGATCGGCTCGTTCAACCACGGCAGCATGGCGAACGCACTCCCGCAGGCGATCGGGGCGCAGGCCGGCGAGCGGTCGCGGCAGGTCGTCGCCTTGTCTGGGGACGGCGGCCTCGCGATGTTGCTCGGCGAACTGCTCACCCTGCGCCAGCAGCGGCTGCCGGTGAAGGTCGTGGTCTTCAACAACGCCGCGTTGTCGTTCGTCGAACTGGAGATGAAGGCCGCCGGCATCGTCACCTTCGGCACCGATCTGACGAATCCCGACTTCGCCGGAATCGCCACCGCTGCCGGCCTTTTCGGCGTTCGGGTCGAGACGGCGGACGAGCTCGAAGGGGCGCTGCGTGCCGCGTTCGAGTACGACGGTCCCGCGGTGGTCGACGTACACACCGCCCGCCATGAACTCTCGCTGCCTCCCAAACTCACCTACGGCCAACTCAAGGGCTTCACCCTCTACGCGACCAGAACCATCCTCTCCGGCGGAGCTGACGAACTCCTCGAGCTCGCCAAGACCAACCTCCACGAGCTCGACCGCGAATAACGACGGTTCGGGCCTTGATCGCGCACAGGTAGAGCTTGCCCTTTCGCCCGGCCCGGGCCGCAACCAGTAGCGGACCCGGGACCGGCCGGGGCAGTTCCCGGGCGCGGCCGAGCGGCACGAAACCGGATGGTGGTGCTAGCGGCGCCGAGTCGGCGCAGCGCGGGGCGCGACGCAAGAGAGGAACGTGAGTGAGCATCATCAGAGGTAATCGAGAGCCTGTGGAAGCCGTACGGGGTGGAGGAGGGCTGAGTCGCCGGGGCGTCCTTGGCGGTCTCGCCACTCTCCCCGTCCTGTACGGCGTCGGCTCAGCCACACCAGCTTTGGCCGCCACCGCGACGCGGCCGGGCAGCGTCCCCAAGGCCACTGACGACCTGGTGCGCGGTGTGGAGCGGCGGTTCAACGCCCCGCTGCTCACTCCGGGGACACGTGTGGTGCTGCCGGCGGGCATCAAGGCCGTGGCCATCCGGGATTACTACCGTCATCCGCACCTCGCGTCGGCCGAGTCTGCATGGCCGCGCATGACGGCAACCGACGGCACTACGGTCGACGCTTCGATCGTCCCGGAACGCGGCGCTCCCACCCGTATCGCGATGCTGAGCGGGTTCACCGAGGGCTGGTACGAACTCATTCATGCGAGCGGGCGGGCCGACCGCGTGACGTGGGATGCCCGCAAGCTCCCGTTCCTCTGGCTCTATGGGGAGTTCGGCGCCACGAACGATGCTCCCTACCGCGACCTGTTCTACACGCTCGCGTTGCAGCCGTTCTCCCGCAATCCGTATTCACGCAACCGCGTGGCCGAGTAGGAGCATCATGTCTCACCACTTTGACTACCCAACAGACGAAACGCTGGACATCACCGACGCCTACTGCTTTGCCGGGGCCGGCGACCTCCTCGCGGACAGTCCCGCCCCGCGCACGGTATTCGGGATGAATACCTCGCCGATGGCGGGCCAGCCCTGGAACCCGGCCGGCTATTACGAGCTCAAGATCGACATCAATCGCGACTACGTCGAGGACATCACCTTTCGTGCGACCTTCCCGATCGGCGCCGACGGCACGCAGCACGTGCGAGTAGAGCAGCTCACCGGCCGCGCAGCCACCGACCGCAAGGCCTCGGGCACGATCATCACGCCTCCCAACGCCCCGGTCGGGGAGATCGTCGAATGCCGCAACGGCATCAAGCTCTTCGCCGGACAACGTCTCGACCCGTTCTACAATTTCATCCCCTTCCCCGTCGCGTCGGCGGAAGCGCTGGCCGCCGGCACCTTTCCCGACTTCGACGCTCTGCGTCCGGCGAGTGACTCCTTCGCGAATTCGACCGTCCGGGCCTTCGTGCTCGAGGTCCCGGTGAGGATCACGGGCCGCGGCCCGGTGAACTTCTGGGCGACCACCGCATACTTCGACACGGGGCACAAAACCTGGGTCCAGGTCCAGCGCGCCGCAGAGCCCAACATGACCACCTTCTTCGACTTCGCCCATGGCTCGGCACAGGTCGCCAACTACAACGGCACCGCCCCTACGATCGACCTCGTAGGCAGGCCCCGCCACCCCGCAACCGATCCCGCCTCAGGAATCTGGGGTCAAGTGCGGGACAACATCGCAGCGGTCGTCGAGGCCGGGGGAACCTATGGCGATCCTCCGCACAAGTTCCGCACCGCGCGCGCCTACGGTGCGTGGGCGGCAGACAAGCTGCTGCCGAACGTCATCACGTTCACTCCTGGCACCGTGGCGCTCTGGGACCCCTGGTTCAACAGTCAGAACGGCAAGGGCATCGTCGAGGACATTGCGTCCAACGTCATCAAGATGATCGTGAATCAGGACTTCTCCTCCGGGCTCGAACCGGCGCCGATCCTCGAGTACTTCCCTTACCTCGCCCCGCCGCCGGCCGGCTGACCCGGCAGTCTCGCGGAGAGGAACCCATGACGGGCATCACGGCCGAACGGCAACCGTCGACGTTCACGCAATTCCGCCGCGGTCTCAACCGGCGCGACCGGCGCTCGCTCCGCGGAATGACTGGCTTCATCGTGCTCCTGCACGTGATCGGGTTCGGTGTCCTGTTCGGGTTCGTGGTGCCGCAGCATTACCAGATCGGCGGCGACCACCCGGTGTTCACCATCGGCGTCGGACTGCTCGCCTACACCTTCGGACTCCGGCACGCCTTTGACGCCGACCACATCGCGGCAGTGGACAACACGACCCGCAAACTGCTCGCCGACAACGCCGAGCGGCGGCTGTCCGGCGTGCCGGAGGCGGAGATTCGTAAACCGCTCTCGGTCGGGTTCTGGTTCTCCCTCGGCCATTCGACGATTGTGTTCACACTCGCCCTCTTGCTGTCGCTCGGCGTGCAGGCATTGGCCGGGCCGGTCGAGAGTGACAACTCGATGCTGCATTCGGTGACTGGAACTATCGGCCCGTCCGTCTCCGGCGTCTTTCTCTGGGTGCTCGGAATACTCAACTTCGTTGTCTTCGTGGGCATCATCAAGGTGTTCCGGGAGATGCGCACCGGCGGCTACGACGAGCAGCAACTCGAGGAGCAACTGAACAAGCGCGGCTTCATGAATCGCATCCTCGGTGGTCTGACGAAATCTGTCCGCAAGGCCTGGCATATCTACCCGGTCGGTGTGTTGTTCGGGCTCGGCTTCGACACCGCCACCGAAGTCGGTCTGCTCGTTCTCGCCGGGGGTGCCGCCGCGTTCAGCCTGCCGTTCTACTCGATCCTGGTCCTGCCCGTCCTCTTCGCCGCCGGCATGTGTCTCATGGACAGCGCCGACGGCGTGTTCATGAATGCCGCATACGGCTGGGCATTCGCAAAGCCCGTGCGGAAGGTGTTCTACAACATCACCATCACCGGGATCTCGGTCGCGGTGGCACTGATCATCGGCACGATCGAACTGATCGGCGTGATCGCCGACCAGGCCCACATCACCACCGGACCCCTCTCCGCGATCGCCAACATTCCACTCGACTACGCCGGATACGGAATCGTCGGACTGTTCTTTGCCGCCTGGGTCGTGGCACTCGCCATCTGGAAGTACGGCCATATCGAACAGAAGTGGTCAATCGGCCTTGCTCCCAGTCGAGACGAAGCCGCCGACTGACAGTAACCGCAGCGAGATGGTGGGAAAAATGATGACGCTGAGAAGCCCTGCGGCGACGAGTGCGGCCGCGTTGGCCGGCCTGATGGCGTGCACCTGAAGCCCGATGGTGGTGGCGGCGACGATGAAGGTCAGCGACGTCGCTTGCAGCAGCCCCGCGGCGACGACATCGCGAATGCTGCCCAGGGCGGACAGGTAGAGGACGGCGGGCAGTCCGCGCACGACCAGCAGTGCCAGCAGGAAGAGTGGCACCCGCAGCACCGTGGAGGCGCTCGAGAACAGCACCGACAGGTTGAAGGTGAGCCCGCTGGTGACGAAGAAGACCGGGATGAGGAAGCCGTAGCCGATGGCATCGAGTTTCGGATGGAACAGCGGATGCTTGTGTTCGGCATCCGGGTCCACCAGGCGAAGGATCGCCCCGGCAATGAACGCGCCGAGGATCGCCTCGAATCCTAGACGTGTGGCCAGGGCGCCCAGGCCGACCACGAGCAGCATCGACAGTCGTATCCGGATTTGGGCCGAAGTGTCGGCGAGCCGGTCGATCATCCTTGTGATCCATAAGGATCCCTTCATGATGGGAATGATCAAGCCCAGCGATGTGGCGATCAGAATGATCCCGACGAGCAACGGGCTTTCGACGACACCCGCTCCGTGAAGCACGAAGCCGATGGTCAGAGCGAGCAGCGCGCTCAGACCGAGCGCCAGTCCGGCCAGGCGGGCGCGAGGCCCGCGGAAGTGGCGGACGTCGATCTCCAGACCAGCGAGGAAGAGCAGGAACGCCAGCCCGATCGTCGACAACAGCTGTACCGCCTGGTCAGGTTTCACCAGGCCCAGTACCGCAGGCCCAAGCACGATCCCGGCGACGATCTCCAGCACCGGCCCGGGAACAGCCACCCGCGGCACGGCCGCGAGAATCAACGGCACCGCCGCCGCGACCGCAAGCACGGCGACCAGATTGTCGAAGTTCATCGCGGCCTCCAGGAGGGCTTCGTGTCCTGGCTTCCACGGTTGCGTGCGGCGGAGGTCGCTTGCACCCGTACGACCCCCGGCCCTGCCCTGGTCTGCGGGTCAACCCGGGTACGGCCCGGGGTCTGTACGGGTTCGGTGCACCGCCCAGTAGCGCGACCGTGGTTTCAGTACCAACTTGCAGGCGAGACCGCCCGGCCTCCGGGTCGGCGGGGCGCCGTTAACGGAAGGAATGGATGTTCCATGCCCACAGTCACCGTCGGCCAGGAAAACAGCTCAGCCATCGAGATCTACTACGAGGATCACGGCGCCGGCCAGCCGGTGGTATTGATCCACGGATACCCGCTCAGCGGCCGCGCCTGGGACAAGCAGGTCCCCGTCCTGCTGGACGCCGGGTACCGGGTCATCACCTACGACCGGCGCGGATTCGGCAAGTCCAGCCAGCCGGTCGTCGGCTACGACTACGACACCTTTGCTGCTGACCTGAACACGCTGCTGGAGCACCTGGACCTTCGCGACGCCGTACTCGTCGGGCACTCGATGGGCACCGGGGAGGTCACGCGCTACCTGGGCCACTATGGCTCGGCGCGGGTGGCCAAGGGCGTGCTGGTCTCCCCGATCCCGCCGTACCTGCTGCAAAGCAGCGACAACCCCGACGGGGTACCGCAAAGTGTGTTCGACGGGTTCGCCGAGGCCGCCCGGGCCGATACCCCGGCCTGGATGAAGGGATTCCTGGATCTCTTCTACAACATCGACACCCTCCGCGGCACGCTGATCAGCGACCAGGCCTGGCAGGCCAGCTGGAACCTCGCCGTCACCGCCTCGGCCGCCGCCGCGGTGGCCTGCATCAGCACCTGGGCCACCGACTTCCGCGACGACCTGCCCAAGATCGACGTACCGGTGCTGGTCGTGCAGGGCGACGCGGATCAGGTCCTGCCGCTGGACAAGACCGGCAAGCTGCTGACCGGCCTGATCAAGGACGTGCAGCTGGTCGTCGTCGACGGCGGCCCGCACGCCATCGCCTGGACCCACGCCGCCCAGGTCAACGCCGCCTTGCTGGACTTCCTGCGCAGCTAACTTCGGCTGAGGTGCTTGGTGGAGTGTTTGCCGGTGTACCAGTGCGGCAGGAGAAGCAGTTCGTCTTGTTGCGAGGCCTCATCGACGCGGCTGCGGAGGTAGCGCCTCGCTTCGTCGGAGTCGACGCGAACCCGGGGGCCTCGGCTGCCGTCGGTACGCCGTACAAATGCTCGGCCGTCGCCGTGGTCGAGCCATCGAATGAAATCTGCTGCCGACGACTCTTCCGGATCCCGGCCGCCGGCATCCCACCGCACCGCGAAGATGTTCTCGAGGTCCAAGCCCCCGGCGAGCCCGATCGCAGTCACGTACAAAGTCGTGTAGCTCGCCAGGCTGGACATCGAACCGGTCCTTCCGTCGGTCTCGATTGCATCATGTGCCGGAACGGGCGCTCACGGAAGGTCTCGGCGGCAAGTCCAGGGATGCTTGGCCAGTACGTCGTACGAGCGTCTCAGCGTTGATTACTTCGGTGACGAATTCGCGACGCACAGTGGCTGCCGGCAGCAGCGGCTGATCAGCCAACCATCCGTCGGGGGTGAGGCGGTACGTCTGGCCGACGCACTAGAAACGAGTAGGTCGCAGTTGCGATTGGCCACCTATCGAGGGAATCCCATGGGAAACAAGATCGTTGTGTTGGCAATTTTCGGGGACGAGGCCGCGGCGGATGCCGCTGCGCAGTCAGTCAAAGACTCCGGGCTCGCTAAGCATGATGCGATCGGGGTTCTGGTCCTGAACGAGAAGGGCGAGGTCAAGGCTGAAAAGGTCGGCAAACGCAGCACTGGCAAGGGAGCGGGGATCGGTCTGGCGCTGGCATTGTTCACCCCCGTCGGCCTCGCTGTCGGAGTAGTCGGTGGTGGACTCGTCGGTGCGCTGCACCACAAGGGGCTCGGAATGGACAAGGCCGCCCGTGAACGCCTCGGATCCGCGCTCACCGATGGCAAGGCCGCCGTCGGAGTGCTGGCGCCGGTCACTGAAGCGCCCGCGGTGTCGGACAAGCTGACAGAGCTGGGCGGTACGTCGGAGTCGCACACAGTCACCGACGAGGATCTCGAGGAAGCCAACGAGGCCGCGCCTGCCGCGTCCTAGCCGCGCCCCCTGGAGCCGATCGCGGCCACGGTCCGCGACGCGGGCCGTGGCCGGCCGGATGGTTGCGTTGGGCAATTGGGTCAGCGGAAGGCGGGAGGACCGCCCTCGAGCGACCGGCGGGTTGCGTCGTCGTCGGCGAAGAAGTTCGGCACCTTGTCTTCGGCGTCGTAGTAGCGGTGGAAGACCGGGGTCTGCGATCCGGACATCGGCGGCACGATCCAGGTCCAGTCGGCAGGGCAACGGCGGCCCGCCCGCTCCTCCCGCTCGAGGTGGATGAGGAATCTGCGGGACTCGGTGTGGTGGTCGGTGATAGTCACGCCATTCACCCGGAACGAGTGCAGTACCGCACGGTTGATCTCGACCAAGGACCGGTCTCGCCACAGGGTCGCCTCGTCCGAGGTGTCCAGCCCCATCCGTTCCGCAACCTCCGTAACGAGGGCGTAGCGGTCGCCGTCGCCGAAGTTGCGGGCCCCGATCTCCGTGCCCATGTACCACCCGTTGAAGGGTGCGGCCGGGTAGGAGACACCGCCGATCTCCAGTCGGTTGTTGCTGATCACGGGGACCGCGTGCCACCGCATACCGAGGTCGGCGAACCACGTCAGCTCGGGGTGCTCGAGCGGGACCTCGTGAACCGCGTGTCCGGGGAGCTGGAACATCCGCGGTCCCTCCTCGGCGGTCTCCACGACGAGCGGGAGCACGTCGAAGGCTCCCGTGCGCTCGGGCGGCCGCCATCCGCGCCGGATGAGTTCGCTGGTGAAGGTCCGGTAGCGAGGGTCCCCGAGGACACCCCCGTCCGGCTGCTCGTACCCGGCGTACCGGATGAGTTGCTCGTTCCAGATCCTGGGAGCGGGCCGGGACGGGGCCTCGGGAGCGAACACGCTGATCATCGGCCGGATCTTTCCGCCGTTGTGAGCCAGCCGCAGGTGGTCGAAGCAGTGCGCGGCGACGCGGCCGGCGTCGGAGACGGTCCTCAGATCGCGCACCTGCAGGCTGCGCCAGTACAGCCGGCCGATGCACCGTGCGTTGTTACGCCACGCGACGCGAGCGCCGAAAGCCAGCTCCTCTGCGGTGTGCCAGTACGTGCCGGTCATGTCGATCTCGCGCGCCACCGCGGCGATCCGCGGCCCGGACGGCCCCGCGTGGGGGTTCTCGGCATGAAAGAGCTGGAGGAACTCCTCGGCCGCGGCTCGAATCGCCGCGATGTCCGTACTCCCGGGCTTCCACTCGTGCTCGGGCTCGGGTTCGGGCTCAGGCTCGGGCAGGCTCACTGTGTATCCGGCCGTCGGATGTGACTCGCGGCCCGTACGGCGCCTGGACGTCGCCCGGACCCGTCCGGGACCCGGTGACCCCGGACGGCCCATCCGTCGGCCCTTGCCCGGCCGGCCGGCGTCGATCCGGAGCACATGGTCTTCGGCCTGGGCGGCGACGAGGTAGCCGAGGCAGATCCGAACGCCCAGGAAGAGCAGTGCCAGTCCCACGACGCTCAGCACGACCGTCGTGCGGCTGGTCGGCACGTTCCAACTCAGTTCGAGCACGCTGACGGCGGCTCCGGGCACGGCCAGTACGACGACTGCGAGCGGGAGGGCCATCAGCCGGCGATTCCAGGCCGCCGGCTGGTCGGCCGCGAACGTGTGGACCGGGCAGCGCTCTTGGTGTTGCGTCTTCATGTCAACTCCCTCGGGGGCGGAACCGCGGGAACCGGGATGGTCGGCTGCGAATCGCTCACGCCGTGCACGGGCGCCGTTATGGCCGGTCCGAGCCCGGCGCCTTCGGACCGCGCCCGTTCGCCAAGTGGGTCGGCCAGTTGTTCAAGTCGGCGAACAAGGGATCGATCTCGTGCGGCGCCACGGAACGCGGCTCGCCGGACAGCGGCTGACCGGACTGCGGCTCGCCTCCGAGCCGCTCGACCTCGGTGGCGAACGAGTCGATGGCAGACTTCATCTGCGCCTGGGCTGTCCGTGCATACGATCGAATCTGCTCCCCGGCCGTGTCCATGGCCGCCGAGACGATCTGGCGCTCGTGTGCGCGGGCCTGGCTGAGGCGCTCGCGCGCGTCCCGGCTGACCTCCTCGACCATCTCCTCGGCCACCAGTTGTGCCTGGCTGAACAGTTGGACGACCTGTTCGTTCACGCGGTCGCCGACCTGCTCGTACTCGTCCAGCTCCGTCTGCACGCGCCGCAGCTCTGCCTGCGTGCGCTGCACCTCCGCCTTGAGACGTTCGTTCTCGGCCCGGCTCGCTTTGAGCTGTCCTTCCGTGGCCTGCACCTGGTCGGCCAGCAGGTCGAGGTAGCCGTACACCTTGTCGGCGTCGAGACCCCGCATCCGGCGCTGGAACGTCTCGTCCCGGATCGAATCGGGTGTCTGGTAGCGCGGGGAGTCGTGGCGGTGCTGGGGGTTCGTCACTGGTGTTCTCCCGACCTGGTCAGCGCCGGCGGACCGGTGTGTTCGTCCGCGGCTGCGTAGTAGAAGTGCTCGTACTTGATGTGCTCGGGCGGCAGGCCGGCGGCGGCCAGCCGCTCCAGCGTGTGCGCGACCATCTGGGGGCCGCCGCACACCATCGCCAGGCGCCCGTGCACCTCCTGCCGGGCCGCGACCGTGCCGACCTTCCCCCGCGTCCCGGGATAGGACGGGTCGTCCGACACGACCTCCGTGTAGTCGAACCACGGCCGCTTCTCGGCCAGGTCCCGCAACCGGGGCCGGTCGTACAGGTGCCAGGCCATCCGTACGCCGTGGAGCAGGTGGACCCGGGGAGCGGTGTGCGACCGTTGCCATTCGAGGTCGATCTGTTCGAGGACCGCGAGGAGCGGGGCGAGACCAGTTCCGCCGGCGACCATCAGAAGGTCCGTCGTGTCTTCGTCGCGCCGGGTCAGGCGCTCACCGACCGGCGCGCCCAGCTTCACGGTGTCGCCGACCTTCAGGGACCGCACCACGGCCGGGCTCACCTGTCCACCGTCGATCTGCTGGACGTGCAGGTCGATGGAGCCGTCCCGGCGCGGGGCGTTGGCGGGGCTGAAGTACCGCCACTGCCGAGGGCGTTGGGGGATCTCCATGGACAACGACTGGCCGGGGAGGAACTGGAACGCGTGCCTGGGCCGGACCGTCATGAGGGTCAGGTCCATGGTCCTCCGCTCGACCGAGACCACGTCGGCGTCCCACCAGTCGGGAGCGGACTCCGAGGACGTCTCCGCCGCCTCGACCATGATCCGCGCGATCACCTGGTAGGCCGCGGTCCAGTGTGCGGCCAGCTCCTCGTCCCACTCGGAGCCCAAGAAGTGTTTCAGGGTCGCGCACAGCGAGGCGCCGACGACGTTGTAGTGCTCCGCGAGTACGGCGTACTTGCGGTGATCGCGGCCGAGGTGTTGCAGGAAGGCCGCATCGTTCTCGATCTGGTCGGCGTGGCTGACGATCCTGCCGAGCGCGCTGACGAACTTGTCCCGCTGATTCGACATGGACAACGGGAACATCGATCGCACCTGGGGATGGGACACGAAGAGATGCGAGTAGAAGTACAGCGGTACCTGTTCTCCATGCTTCGTGACCTGATCCCAGCTGCGCTGTAAGGCGTATCCGTCCATCGACTTCGCTATCTGGCTCGAGGGAGCAGACCCTCGAACGAAGTGGGCGGTCTATCAGCGGGCACGATGTACTGCAGGTCGTCGGCCGTTCGAGCCGACGGGAACTGCGTTGACAAAGGGTTTCCTCCCAGTCCAGACCCCGAGTCTTTTCCAGTGCTCCGTCTTACTGGCGACCAACCTACCCCGGCCCGGCGAGCTGAAACCGCTGCGTCTCGAATAAGGTCGTGCCGAACTTCTCGGTGGGGCTCGGTTCTCCTGTCTAGACCAACGCCTGGACTTAAGGTTGCCAATGGCAACTATCTGCTGACCGAAGCTCCGTGAGGCGTCAGCCTCCGGCGATCATCGTCGAGCCGCGTCGAGAGGCAAACCCGCAGGCCAGATGCGGATTCGTGGCGCCACCACAAGCGTGAAGCCAACGTGGCCGGCTCGCGCCGACGTTCGACTGGGTGGCTCGCCTCGACGTGCCGGGGCCTTGACCTGCGCCGCGCCGGCCAACCTACGGCAGTGGCTTCACTGTGTGAAAGCCCACTTTGGCGCTGTGTGCTGAAGCACGTCAGCAATCAATCGATTGACAGTGACGCACGCGCGCAAGAACCCAAGGTCTCGGTCGAGATACCGAGAAACCGGTCTCGTCTCAAGCGAGCCCCGATGAAGGAGTTCTGATGCGCGCTTCCCCATTCTGACGTTCGTCGCCGCAGCCGCCGCGCTTGTCGTCGGCGCGGCGGGATGTGGGTCCGGTGACGACAACGGATCAAGCTCCGGGGCCGCTACGAGTGGCTCTGCCTCGCCATCGCTGTCCGGCAACATCACGGTCTTCGCGGCGGCATCGCTGACAGAGTCCTTCACCGAGCTGGGTAAGCAGTTCGAGAGCTCCAACCCGGGGACCAAGGTGACGTTCAGCTTCGCCGCGAGTTCGGCTCTGGCGACGCAGATCAACTCGGGCGCGCCGGCTGACGTGTTCGCCTCGGCCAGTCAGAAGAACATGGATCAGGTGGTCACGGCAGGGGCGCGTCCGGCGACAAGGTGTTCGCGAAGAACGTGATGGAGATCGCGACTCCGCCGGCCAATCCGGCCAATGTTGCCTCGATCAACGATCTGGCGAAGTCGTCGGTGAAGACGGCGCTGTGTCAGCCGCAGGTGCCGTGCGGATCGGTGGCTCAGGCGGTGTTCACCAACGCGAACGTCACCGTCAAGCCGGTTACTCTCGAGCCGGACGTCAAGTCCGTGCTGACCAAGGTGCAGCTCGGTGAGGTGGACGCGGGGATGGTCTATGTCACTGATGTCAAGGCGGCCGGCGACAAAGTCAAGGGCGTCCAGATCCCCAATGACATCAACGCCTCCACCGACTATCCGATCGCGGCGCTGACCAAGAGCGGCAACGCCGCCCTCGCCTCCGCGTTCGTGGACTTCGTGCTGTCACCGGCGGGTGAGAGCGTGCTGTCCGCGGCCGGCTTCCAGGCACCGTGACGTCGTCCACGTGACGTTGATCGTGCGTGCTCCGTGGGGGGAGCTGTGGTCTGTCCTGAGGGGCTCGAACGCATCCCAGGCGCTGCGACTTTCGCTGTGGACGTGCACCGTCGCGACCGGGGTCTCGCTGGCTATCGGTGTCCCGCTGGCCTGGGTCCTCGCTCGGGCGGACTTCCCCGGTCTGCGGCTGTTGCGGGCCCTGGTCACCTTGCCGCTTGTCCTGCCACCGGTCGTGGGTGGCGTCGCGCTGCTGCTGGCGTTCGGCCGCAACGGATTCATCGGTCGCTACCTCGACCAGTGGTTCGGGCTCACCATCCCGTTCACCCCGATCGCAGTCGTGATGGCGGAGACGTTCGTCGCGATGCCGTTCCTCATCGTCACCGTCGAAGGCGCGCTGCGGTCGGCGAATCTCGGGTTCGAGGAGGCGGCGGCCACGCTCGGGGCAACCCGGATGACCGTGTTCCGCCGGATCACAGTTCCGCTGGTGGCACCGTCTCTGGGCGCGGGCGCCGTGTTGTGCTGGGCTCGCGCGCTCGGCGAGTTCGGCGCGACGATCACGTTCGCCGGCAGCTTTCCGGGGCGGACCCAGACGATGCCGATCGAGGTGTACTACGCGCTGGAATCCGATCCGGATGCCGCGATCGTACTCAGCCTTGTGCTGCTCCTGGTGTCCGTCATCGTCCTCACCACTCTGCGAGACAGATGGCTGCGCAGCGGAACGGCCCAGTGACCTCCTCGGCCAGAGGGCTCGACGTCAACGCGGAGGTAAGCCGCGGTGCCTTCACACTGAGGGTTGCCTTCACCGCCGCGGCCGGCGAGGTCCTCGGCATCCTCGGGCCGAACGGCTCCGGCAAGTCGACCCTCCTCAACGCGATCGCCGGACTGGTGCCGGTGTCCACAGGTCGCATCCGCCTCGACGGCTGGGTGGTCGACGACGCCGCAACCGGAGCGTTCCTGGAAGCCGCGGACCGTCCGGTCGGCTTCGTGTTCCAGAACTACCGGCTGTTCCCTCACATGAGCGTGCTCGAGAACGTCGCGTTCTCGCCGCGGGCGCGCGGCGTCAGCAAGCACGAGGCCCGGACCACGGCTGCTGCCTGGCTCCGTCGCCTAGGACTTTCCGATTTCGCCGGCCGTCGACCGGCCGACCTGTCCGGAGGACAGGCTCAACGGGTGGCGCTCGCCCGCGCGCTGGCGGGAAACCCGGCCCTGCTGTTGCTCGACGAGCCGCTGTCGGCTCTGGATGCCCGGACCCGGATCGATGTCCAGACTGAACTCAACCGCCACTTGCGCGACTTCGCCGGCCCTTGTCTGCTGGTCACGCACGACCCGCTGGAGGCGCTCGTCCTCGCGGATCGTCTCCTGGTGCTCGAGGGAGGGAGGATCGTGCAGGAGGGCACACCAGCCGAGGTCGCCAGCCGGCCCGCCACCGAGTACGTCGCCAAGCTTGTCGGGCTGAACCTCTACGCCGGCCACGTGGACGGGCCTGAGGTCAGGTTGCGCGGCGGCGGGACGTTCGTCGTGCCAGATCACGGCCAGCACGGCGAGGTGCTCGTGGCGCGGCGGCCCTCGGCGGTGGTCGTCAGCACGGAGCAATCTCAACCAGCGCGCGGAACTGTTGGCCGGCCAGCGTCGTCGGACTCACGTTGCTCACAGACCGGGTCCGTATCGACTTCGACGGCGCGCCGTCGGCCCTGGTCGACGTCACCCCGGCCGCCGTCTCCGAACTCCAGCTGAGCTCCGGGCGCCAGGTGTGGCTTACTGCCAAAGCCACGGACCTCGAGGTCTACAGCTGATATGTAGGGACCTCTTGTCAATGGGCAGGTTGAGGCGCCCGTCCCGGACGGTGTTCGGGGCGGGCGCCTCTTGGCTTTGTCGGCTGGTGTGGTGGTGAGCGTGTCGTTGGCGACGCGCGGTCAGACTGATATGCGCGGGTTGGTTACCGCAGGACGGGGTGTTCGGCAGGAGCGGGTCCGCGTGTCTAGGATCGAGCGTCGCCCGGCGCGGTGGCCGGGTTGCTCATAGCTGTATCGCGGGTCGCTCCACGCGCTGCTTCCACCACGGGTGGTCGACGAAGCCGGCTTGTGGGATCTACTCCTCGAGCACGGCCAGGGACCAGCACCAGCCGGCCAGCTCGCGGGCGATGGCGACGTTGGCGACCACGTGGCGCTTACGACGGGTCCGGAAAGCGTCCCAGCGATCGTGCAGTCGCCGGTTGCCGGCGTCGCCGCGGGCACGGGCGGCCGGCGGTGCGAGTTCCCATCGGTCGCGCATGGTCTTGCCGGCCACGTAGCGGGCGCGGTGGTGCCAGGCCGCTTCGATGAGGAGCCGGCGGACGTGGGTGTTGCCGGTCTTGGTGATCGATCCTTGGACCCGGGACTGGCCGGAGGAGTACTCCGAGGGGACCAGGCCGACGAAGGATCCGATGGTGTTTCCGGTGAACCGGTGCCAGTCGCCGATCTCGACCGTCAGCGCGAACCCGGTCAGGGCACCGACCCCGCGCAGACAGCCAAGCCGATGGACCAAGGGTGTGAACTGGCTGTCGGCGGCCATCGCCGTGATCGCGGTATCGAGGCGGTCGCGGCGGGCCTGGACGGCCAGGACGGCATCGTAGTCGGACTCGAACGTCAGCTGCAGCGCAGGCGAGTCGAACCGCTGACCTCGCAGCCACGCGTCGTGCGCACCGGTCCATGCCTGCCCACCGGAGTAGACGATGCCTTGGCGCAGCAAGAGCTTGGACAGCCGGTGCCGGGCACGCATCAGATCCGCGCGGGCGTCTTCGCGGGCCCGGACCAGATCCCGGGCGGTCTCTTGTTCCACGGTCGGGACCGACACCGGCGTGAACTCGTCCAGCCGCAACAGCCGGGCCAGATGCACCGCGTCCTTCGCGTCGGTCTTGACCCGATCACCGCTGGGTCGCTGCAGCTTGCTCGGCGCGACCACCTCGCAGCGGATCCCGGCCGCGGTCAGTGACCTTGCCAGCCCGAACCCGGTCGGGCCGGCCTCATAGGCCACCGCCACCGGGCCCGGCAGATCACCCAACCAGGACCGGATGTGCTCATGCGACGGAGTCAGCCTCGCCCGGACGAGCTCACCCGTCACGCCATCGATCGCCGCCGCGACAACCGATCGGGCGTGCACATCCAGCCCCACACTCGTACGCTCGACAAACACCGGGGCCTCCCACAAATGTCGGATAGGCCGAGCAGGCAGCCCCTACTCGGTAACCCACGAATGTTGTGAGCGAGGCCCCGGCCCGCAACCCCGTCACGACGACGGCGTCACTACATACCGTCTATCCGGACCCGGCACTCAGCTGTCAGCGACGAGAATGACATCCGAGGCCTTGATGAGGGCCGTGACGGTGCTGCCTTCCGCAAGGCCGAGGTCGTTCACCGCCTCGACGGTGATCGACGCCACGAGACGGACCCCGTTGGCATCAAGCTCGACGTTCGCGATCGCCTCGCCTCGGGTGATACCGGTGACTCGCGCGGGGATCTGGTTGCGTGCGCTGATCTTCATGCGCCTGAGTGTAGTGACGGCCTCCCGGATCGGCCGTTTCGTTGCTGGATCTCCAGGTGCTCGCAACCGTGGTCGGCGGTCAGGTGGAGTACTGCGCCGACAGCGCACTGTGCTGGCTACGAGGCGGATTCTTGGTGGGCTCGGGTGAGGGCGTCGACCAGCTCGTTGAGCACTTGCTCGCTCGAGCCGAAGGTGAGGCGGACGTGGGTGTCGGGGGCGTGCATGTCGGCGCCGCGGATCGTCGCGATGCCGTGGCGCAGAAGAGTGCGGTCGATGTCGGCCGGCGTCTTGCCGAGGCGAGAGCAGTCGGCGAGCAAGAAGGCGCCGGCGGCGGGTCGCGCGGGATCGGGGAGGCCGCTCGCCGCGATGCCATCGCAGACGAGGTCCCGCTTGGCCTGGTACGTCGAAAGCGCGCGGTCGAGCCAGTCGCGTGGCCCGGTGAGGGTAGCGACCGCGGCCCGTTGCGGAACCACGCCGCAACACACCGCCTCCCATTGGAGGCGGCGCTCGAGCGCGTCGATGATGGCCGGCGGCGCTACGACATAGCCGAGACGCCAGGTCGCGAGTGCGTAGTACTTGCTGAGACTGGTGATGGTGACGATGTGCGGCCAGCGGTCGGCGAAGGCCTCTACGGGTTGGTAGTGGCGACCGTCGTACGTGAAGTGCTGCCAGGAGTCGTCGGAGACGACGAGGAGCCGGTGGCGCGCGGCGATGTCGACCACCGCCGCGATGGTCGCGGCGTCGGGCAGGTAGCCCGTCGGGTTGTTCGGGTTGCACAGGAGGATCGCGCGGCTGTGCGGCGTGATGGCGGCCTCCAGCCGGGCGGGGTCGAGCGCCCAGCCGTCGCCCTCGAGAGACGGGACGTACGCCGGCGTCGCGCCGGATTCGCGGATGAGGCCGTCGAAGAAGAAGGTAGGCGTCGGGACGATGACCTCGTCGCCCGGAGCGAGCACGGTGCGCAGGACGAGGGAGAGGCCGTGCATCGCTCCGTGGGTGATGAGCAGGCGACGATCGGGATCGACGCGGAGGCCGTGGTCGCGCCTGAGTTCGGCGGCGATCGCCATCCGCAACTCGGGGAGACCACGGCTGTTGCGTGGGTCGGGCTGGTCCATCGCGTCCGCGACCGCCTGCCGTACATGCGCCGGCATGGGCAGCACCGGGGCGCCCACAAGCGGGAGGACCCGCACACCGTCGTGGGTGCTTCGTGCCGCGCGGTCGCGCGCGCTCATCGCACCCATGGTCGGGAGGTCGCGCACGGGGGGAGTCCAAGATCGCTGCACAAGCAGAGTTTATCCCACTGAGATATCAAAAAGGAAGATAAACATCTTAGAACATGCCCATTCGATAGTACTGCTGTATCAATTCAGCTCGGTGGTACGCTGACTGAGTGCCAGATATCCATTCTGTGATCCGAGGGACGCCTCACGTTCCCGCGCTGCTGCTGGTCGGTAGCGAAGAGAGCGGCCTCGACCGCACCAGCCAGGCCTATCGGGCGATCCGGCGCCAGATCATCGACCTGACGCTCTCGCCGGGGAGCAGTTTCACCGAGACGTCGCTCGCGCAGCAATGGCGCATCAGCAAGACGCCGGTGCGGGAGGCACTCGCGCGGCTGCGGCGGGACGGACTCGTGAACGCGCTTCCGCGCGCGGGGTACGTCGTCAGCCCGATCACGCTCCAGGACACCGATGATCTGTGTGCGGTGCGGACACTGCTGTGCAGCGAGGCTGCCGCTGCCGCTGCACGCCGAGGCGTCGAGGCGCCGGCGCTCAAGCGGCTCGAAGTGCTGTCCAAGGTGCCGTTCGCGCTCGCCGCGGGCGAAGTGGGGCTCGAAGAGTCGCTGCAGGCCGGGATCGAGTTCGAGGCCATCATCGCCAACTACAGCGGTAACAACCGGCTGGCCAAGGCGATCGTGGACCTGCTCGACGAGTTGGAGCGGGTCCTGCGGATGGCCACCTTGATCTCGCCGGACATCGCGAGTCCGCCGGGGGAGCTGGAAGCCATCTTCGAGCGACTGCGCGACCGGGACGCCGACGCCACCCAGGCCGCCTCGCACAAGCGCTGCGAGCGCGTGCGCCAGGACGTCCTCCAGGTCCTGTCGAAGAGCGCCTCGGTCAGCCGGGCCAACATCGAGATGCCGGTGCCGGCCCGCCCGAAGTAGCTCGCGCGGGCCGGCACCTGCGGCACCCGCCGGGGATCGGGTGCCGGGACGCGGCCTGGAGGGGCTCAGACCGCGGTAGGGAAGTGGAGCTGCGGGCCGTCCGTCGTCTCCTCGGGCCAGCGAGTGGTGACGGCCTTCGCACGGGTGTAGAACGCGATGCCCTCGGGGCCGTGGACGTGATGGTCGCCGAAGAGCGAGTCCTTCCAGCCGCCGAACGAGTAGAACGCCATCGGCACCGGGACCGGGACGTTGACGCCGATCATCCCGACCTGCACGGAGCGCTGGAAGGTGCGCGCCGCCTGGCCGCTCGCGGTGAAGATCGCCGTGCCGTTGGCCCAGGGGTTGCGGTTGACGAGGTCGATCGCCTCCTCCAGCGTGCCGACCCGGACGACGACCAGCACCGGACCGAAGATCTCGTTGCGGTAAACGTCCATCGCGGGCGTGACGTGGTCGAACACGGTCGGGCCGACGAAGAAACCGTTGCCCTGGACATCGAGTCTGCGCCCGTCCACGACGAGGTCGGCGCCCGCGTCGACTCCGAGGCCGATGTAGTCCCTGATCCGCTCGAGCGCCTCGGGTGACACCACCGGACCCATCTCGGCCCCGGGCTCCAGCCCCGGACCGACCCTGACGGCCTGCGCCTTCTTGCCCACCCGCTCGACCAGCGGGTCGGCGATGTCGCCGACCGCGACGGCGACCGAGATCGCCATACAGCGCTGGCCCGCGGAGCCGTACGCGGCGGCGATCAGGTGGTCGGCGGCCTGGTCGAGATCGGCGTCCGGCAGTACGACGGCGTGGTTCTTGGCGCCACCGAGTGCCTGCACCCGCTTGCCGTTCCGGGTCGCCCGCTCGTGCACGTACTGCGCGATCGGTGTCGAGCCGACGAACGACACCGCGGCGATGTCCGGGTGGTCGAGGATCGCGTCGACCGCGACCTTGTCGCCGTGGACGACGTTGAAGACGCCGTCGGGTAGCCCGGCGTCCACATACAGCTCGGCGAGGAAGTTGGATGCCGACGGGTCGCGCTCGGAGGGCTTGAGGACGAACGTGTTGCCGGTCGCGATCGCGATCGGGTGCATCCACAGCGAGACCAGCGCGGGGAAGTTGAACGGCGTGATGCCGGCGCAGACGCCGAGTGGCTGGCGGAAGGAGAACAGGTCGACATCGGTCGAGACCTGGTCGGAGTACTCGCCCTTGAGCAACTGCGGGATCCCGCAGGCGAACTCGACCACCTCCATGCCGCGCAGGACCTCGGCCCGGGCGTCGTCGAGGACCTTGCCGTGCTCGGAGCAGACGATCCGGGCCAGGTCGTCGAGGTACTTCTCAACAAGGTTGCGGAAGGCAAACATCAGCCGCGAGCGGCGCATGACCGAGGTCTCGGCCCAGCCCGGCAGTGCGGCGCGGGCCGCCCGCACCGCGGCATCGACGTCGGCGGCCTCGGCCAGGTAGACCTCGGCCTGGCGCTCACCGGTCGCGGGGTTCCACACCGGGGCGGTGCGGCTCGACTCGCCGACGGTCTTTCGGCCGCCGATGCGGTGATGAATGGTCTTGATGGTGCTCACTGGTGCTCGCCCTTCTGCTGAGTTCCCGAGGAGTTTGCGGTTCGCCGTCGGCTCAGACGATGAGATCACCGCCGTTGATGTCGACGGCCGCGCCCGTGATGTAGGCGGCCCGGTCGGAGGCGAGGAAGGCGACGAGCTCGGCGACCTCCCAGGGCAGGCCGACCCGGGGCACCGGGTACGACGCGGTCTCGCGCTCGAGCGACCCCTCGGGCAGCAGGCCACGGGCCATCGGTGTGTCGATGAGGCCCGGGCACACGGCGTTCACCGTGACCCCGTCCGGCCCGTACGCCTTCGCCAGATGCCGGGTGAGCCCGAGGACGCCGTGCTTCGCGGTCGTGTAGTGCGCGCCACCGGCGGTACTGATGGTCTTGCCGGCAGTGGAGGAGAAGTTGACGATCCGTCCCCAGCCACCGCTGCGCATCGCAGGCAACGCTCGCTGACAACACAGGAACGTGCCGTTGACGTTGACCGCGAGTACCCGGCTCCACTCGTCCTCGGTGATGTCCTCGAACGAGGTCGGCGGTGCAATGCCCGCCGCGTTGACCAGGATGTCGAGCCGCGACTGCTCCGCCAACACCGAGGCGACCGCACGGTCGACCTGTCGGCTGTCCGTGACGTCCACCGCGACCGACCGGACACGGTCCGCCGCCACATCCAGCATCGACGCCAGCTCGGTGCGGCCAGGTGCGGCGAGATCGAAGACCGCGACGGTCGCGCCGCGGCGCGCCAGTGCGTGCACGGTCGCGAGGCCCATGCCGCTCGCACCGCCGGTCACGATCGCGACCCGGCCCTCCAGCTCCACACTGTCCGCGCTGGTGGGTGCGCGGAGCCCCTCGTCGGCGCTCATACGGCCGCCATGACGGCGTACGCGCGACCGAAGGCGGCCGCCGCGAGTTCGAGTTGGTTGGTGGTGTGTGACGCCGAGACCTGCACTCTGATCCGCTCCTCGCCCGCTGGTACGACCGGATGCGACAACGCGAAGGCGAGGACACCATCTCGCCGGAGAGCGGCTGCTACGTCGCGGGCGAGCGAGCCGCCGCCGAGCATCACCGGGATGATGGGGTGCTCACCGGGCAGTACGTCGTACCCGAGATCGCGCAATGCCCTCCGGAGCCAGGCCGAGTTGGCGGCCAGACGTACCCGAAGCTCGGGGTGTGCTCGCGCGATCCGGATCGCTGTCAGTGCCGCAGCGGCCAAGGGCGGTGACATCGCGTTGGTGAAGATGTACGGGCGTGAGACCTGGCGCAGTGTCTCCACGACGGCATGGGATCCGGCGACGAAACCGCCGGCGCCACCGCCGAGCGCCTTGCCCAGCGTCCCTGTCAGTACGTCGACACGGCCGTCCAGTCCGTAGTACTCGGCTGTGCCGGCACCGGTGGCGCCAAGTACACCCGTGGCGTGGGAGTCGTCGACCATGAGCGCCGCGTCGTAGTGCTGCGCGAGTTCGGCGAGCTGCGGCAAGGCGGCGATGTCGCCGTCCATGCTGAAGACTCCGTCGGTGACGATGAGCCGGTGGCGGGCATCCGCGCAGGCGGCGAGTCGGCGTTCGAGCTCGCCGAGGTCGGCATGGCCGAAGACGTGCCGCCGGGCCGACGTCAAGCGGATGCCGTCGATCAGACTGGCGTGGTTCAGCGCGTCACTGAAGACGGCGTCGTCCCGACCGAGCAGGGCGTCGAACGTGCCGAGGTTCGCATCGAAGCACGAGCTGTACAGCACTGCGTCCTCGGCTCCGACCAGGTCCGCGATGGCCGCCTCGAGCTCGCCGTGGATCTCCCGGGTGCCGCACAGTACGCGTCCCGCGGTGACACCGAGTCCCAGATCGCGCAGCGCCCGCTGCGCCGATTCGAGCACCTCCGGGTCGGCGGCGAGCCCGAGATAGTCGTTGGAGGCGAAGTTCACGAGAATCTCCCCGCCGACGCGCAGGGTGGATCCTTGGATGCCTGAGGCAACGAGATCGCGGCGCAACCCGGTGGTCTCCCGGCGTACGTCGAGGTCGGTCCGGAGCCGGTCCAGCAACGTGGCGTTCACGTGTCCAACCCCTTCCAGTCGGTGGAATCGACGACCTCGAATCCGCGGCTGGGAAAGACAGCGTCCATGAAGAAGTCGTGCATCGCCTGGTCGCCGTCGGCGCAGCCGTCTCGCAGTACGGTCACCTGGTAGCCGCGGTCGGCGGCGTCGTAGCACGTCGCGGCCACCATCGCGCTGGTCGCGACGCCGGCGACCACGAGCCTGTTGACACCGGCCGCGCGCAGCACCAGGTCGAGATCTGTGCCGGCGAAGGCGCTCGCGCGGCGCTTGAGTACGACGACGTCCCCGTCGGCGACCGGTAGGTCGACCTCAGTTCCGGGAGATCCCTCGTGGAAGGCGTCCCCGGCCTCGTAGAACGATCTCAGCAACGCACTGTCCGGCGGTACGTCGGTCCCGTTCGCCCGGAAGGCGAAATGCACGAACACCACGAGAACTCCGGCCGCACGGGCGCGGGACAGCACTTCGGTGACGGGCGGGACGACTTGCCGGGCGAACGGATAGTTGCTCGTGATCCCCTGTTGGAGATCGCCGATGATCAGTGCAGTGGTCAAGACCGGCTCCCGTCCAGCCGCTCGATCCGGCGCCCTGTGGTCAGCAGGACACCCATGGCGGCGAGCATGATGATTGCGATGGTCAGTAGTGCGTAGGAGAAGCTACCGGTCGCATCCGCGATGGCCCCGGTGATGTAGGGACCGACGAATCCGCTGAGGTTGCTGACGGAGTTGATCAGCGCGATCCCGGAGGCGGCGGCCGCGCCGGTCAGGCCGATCGCCGGGATCCGCCAGAACTGGGGCATCGCGGAGATGATCCCGGCGACACTCAGGCAGACCGCGAGGACGAACGGGACGCCGCTGCTGGTGAAGGTCGCGAGCACGAGCCCCGTCGCACCACAGGCCAACGGTACGGCCGTCGCCGTGACAGCGGTCTTGCGGCCAGCGAAGTGAGCCCAGGTGAGCAGGGCCACCACGGACACTGCCCACGGGATCGCGGACAGCAGCACGCTGCTGACATCGCCGGCCGGACCGATGCTGTGCGTGATGGACGCGATCATCGTGGGCAGGAAGTACGCCAGCGGATACAGTCCGAACGCGATCGCGAACCACGTCACGGCCATCGCCCAGACCCGGCCGCTGGTCAACGCCTCGCGCAGCCCGGTGAGCGCCCCGTTGGCGCGGTGTTCGGCGGCCTCGGCGGCCAGCGTGTTCTCGATGCCGGCCTTCTCCCGGTCGTCGAGCCAGCGTGCGTCGCCCGGGCGGTCCGGCAGCAACGAGAAGATCAGGACGCTGACGACGACGGTCAGCGCGCCCTCGATGAGGAATAGCGCCCGCCAGCCGGTGATACCGAGCACCTGCTCTCCCCACTTGAGCACCGCGGCGGCCAGGGGGGAGCCGATGATCGCCGACACCGGGGTCATCAGGATGAAGAGCGACAGCGCCCAGGAACGCTGGCGGCGCGGGAACCAGTACGTGATGTAGAGCAGGATTCCGGCGCCCAGACCGGCTTCGGCGAACCCGAGCAGGAGCCGTGCGACGTACAGCGTGGCCTCCGAGTCGACGGCCGCCGTCGCGGCGGTGATCAGACCCCAGGTGATCATGATCCGGGCGATCCAGATCCGTGCGCCGAACCGGCGCAGCATCATGTTGCTCGGCACCTCGACGAGGACGTAGCCGATGAAGAACAGGCCGGCGGCGAGGCCGAGCTGCGACTTGGTCAGGCCAAGGTCACGCGACATCGGTGCGGCGATGTAACCGAGGTTCGCGCGGTCGGTGAAGCTCACTACGTAGGCGAGGCCGATCAGCGGGGTGATCCGGAGGCTGACTTTGCGCCAGGTCTGAGGTGCGACGGAGTTCTGGGTGGTAGCGGCGGTTGAACTCATCAGAAGTCCAATTGGTCGGTGGGGATGATGTTTCCGCGACCCTGGTCGGGCCGCAACGACGCATCAGGGCGTCTTGCTGCGCAACCTGGAGGTGGCGGCGGCATCGATGACGCCGCCTTCGCTGACGACGACGCCGTAGTCCCGGGCGGCCCCCGCGTGCGTGACCTTGCCGTCGAGGACGTCTTCGAGGACCCTTTCCGGGGCGCGCTCAAAGGCAGGACCGTGCCCACCGCCGCCGGCGGTCACATGCCGGTGACGGTCTTCTGCTGTCATCACGAAATGCGGTTTGGAGGCCAGCATTCGTTCGTCCGGACCGTCGGGGTCGAGGATGTTGAGGGATGGTGTCCCCGGCGCGCCGCCGGCCAGCCCGTAGGGCAGGAATATCCGCCGGTCCGACCTGATCTGCACGGTGGCTTCGGGTGCCAGCAGCGTCATGTCCCGGAACGTCGCCAGGCCGCCACGCCAGCGACCTGCTCCACCGGAGTCCGGGAGGTAGCCGTAGCCGTCGATGCGGAGGTGACCTGAGCGTTCCAGTTCCTCGATCGGGGTGTTCGTCAGGTTGGAGCCCAGCGCGCTGATCCCGTCCACACCGTCCCGATCGGGCCGCGCGCCCCAGGCTCCGGCCAACGGATCCCACAGGACGGTGGAGTCGCCGTCGGCCTCGACGATGCCGATCGCGATCCCGTTGGGCCCACCGTCTCCGGCGGCGGGCACCCGGGTGGGGAAGACCGGGGCGAGCGCCCCGAGCACCGCGTCGACGATCCGGAAGCCCACGAGGCCACGGGCAGCGCGTGCGGCCGGCCGCTGTCCGTTCAGGATCGAGGCTTCGGGGATGACGAACGTGAACGGCCGGTAGAAGCCGCTGTTGGCCGGGATGTCCGAGGAGAGGACACCTTGCAGGGCGGCATAGCCGGCGGAGCGGGTGAAGGACTCCGTGGCGTTGAGCGCGGAGTTGACCTGCGGCGCGGAACCGGTGAAGTCGAGCTCGATCCCGGTCTCGGACAGCGTGGCCACCACCCGGATCGGGATCGGGTCCGAGCCGAGGCCGTCGTCGTCGATGTGGTCGGTGAACTCGTAGGTGCCCGGGACCGCCTCGGCCAGCGCGGCTCGCAGCAACGTCTCGGAGTAGTCGAGCAACTCGTCGATGAGGGAGACGAGTCGTTCGGTACCGTGGCGTGCCGCGAGCGCGCGCAGACCTTCGGCCCCGGTGTGGCAGGCCGCCAGTTGGGATTCGAGGTCCCCGCGCAGCAGTTCGGGTTCGCGGACGTTGCGCAGGATCAGTTGCAGGAAGGTCTCGTTCAGGACGCCGGCGTCGAGCAGCCGCGACGGCGGGATCTGCACACCTTCGGCGAAGATGCTGGTCGACTGCACGGCCATCGAACCGGCCGCCCACCCGCCGACGTCGGTGTGGTTGACGACCGTGACCGAGAAGCCCAGCAGGTCTTCGCCGGCGAAGACCGGGGCGACCGCGAAGATGTCCGGCAGGTGCATGCCACCCAGGGACGGGTCGTTGAGCAGGTAGAGGTCCCCTGGCCGGATCGCGCCGCCGAACGCGTCGAAGATCGCCTCCATCGCGCCCGGAATGGACCCGAGGTGGAGCGGCAGGGTGTTGGCCTGGGCGATCACCCGGCCCTGCGCGTCACACAGTGCGGCGGAGAAATCCATGCTGGAGGCAACAAGCTGCGAGTGCGCCGTGCGCAGGATCGTGATCGCCATCTCGTCGGCGAGTCCGGTGACGGCATTGCGGAAGACCTCGAAGGTCACGGCGTCGCGGATCATTCGGGACTCCAGGTGATGACGATGTTGTTGAACCGGTCACGGTGTACTCGCGCACCTGGCGGGACGAGAGTGGTGGCGTCCATGTCCTCGATGATCATCGGACCGTCCACGGGCTCGGTGCCGAGATCGGAGCGCGACACCACCGGCGTACGCACGGTCTCGGCGAACCGGCAGTCGCGGGTCGTGGGCTCGTGCGCCCGGACGACGGGGGAGTCCAGCACGTCGGCGATCGACACGTCGGTCAGCAGCCGGCCGCGGACCCGGAGATTGACCAGCTCGACCAGTTCGTCCGAGCCGGCCCTGCCGTACGTGCGTTTGTGCTCGGCGTGGAACCGGGCCCGTACCTCGGCGAGGAGGTCGTCGGTGAGGTCGCCGTCGGGCACCCGGATGCGGAGCTCGAAGCGCTGGCCGTGATAGCGCATGTCCAGCAGCCGGTCCACGACGGCGCCGGGTCCGAGGTCTGCGCTCACCTTCGTTGCCAGCAGCCCGAATTCCGCGGCGAGCGCGCTCACCTCGGCGAACTCCTCCCGGTACGGCGTGAGCTCGTGGCGTTCGGTGTCGGCGACGAGCAGGCCGAGGCTGCTGAACAGGCCCGGATACACGGGCACGATGACGGTCGAGATCCCCAGCTCCTTGGCCAGGGCGGCGGCATAGAGCGGACCGGCGCCACCGAAGGCGACCATGGTCGCCTCGCGAGGGTCACGGCCACGTTCGCTGGTCACCGCTTTGACCGCGGTCGTCATGCTCGACACGGCCACCTGGTACGCACCGCGCGCCGTACCAGGTACGTCGCCACCGAGCTGCTCGGCGACCGGCGACAGCGACTTCACCGCGAGCTCGGGATGAATCGCGACCCGGCCACCGGCGAGGTCGTGCGGGCTGAGATATCCCAGCGTCACGTTGGCGTCGGTCAGAGTCGGCAGCTCACCGCCCTGGCCGTAGCAGGCCGGGCCGGGCCGCGAACCGGCGCTGGCCGGTCCGACATGGAGCGCGCCGGCGGCGTCGACGGAGATGATGCTGCCGCCGCCGGAGCCGACCTCGGCGATGTCGATCGATGGCGCCCGCACCGGATACCCGGCGCCGGAACTGATGCCACGGGCAACATTCATCCCGCCGCCGACCTCGTAGTCGGCCGAGACGAACGGTTCACCGTGCTCGATCAGGGACGCCTTCGCGGTGGTGCCGCCCATGTCGAACGCGACCACTGTCGACAATCCGATCAGCTGGGCGAGCTTCTGTACGGCGGTGACCCCGGCCGCCGGCCCGGACTCGATGATCTGCACCGGCCGGTGGGCGACGGACGCCGCATCGAGCAGTCCTCCGCTGGACTGCATGACCATCAGCGGGGCGCTCACCTTCACGGCTCGCAGCCCTTCCTCCAGCCGGGTGAGGTAACCGTGCACCGCGGGACCGACGTACGCGTTGACCGTCGCGGTGCTCGTGCGCTCGAATTCGTGCGGCTGCGGGGACACATCGACCGATGCTGTGACATAGACACCGGGCAGCTCGGCCCGCAGCAGTTCGGCGACTCGACGCTCCTCGTCCGGGCGGACGTAGGAGTCGATCAA
This sequence comes from Kribbella sp. CWNU-51, assembly GCF_054073265.1. Taxonomy (NCBI): domain Bacteria; kingdom Bacillati; phylum Actinomycetota; class Actinomycetes; order Propionibacteriales; family Kribbellaceae; genus Kribbella; species Kribbella sp. CWNU-51. The sequence continues at coordinate 769,895 of NZ_JBSXMZ010000004.1, read as the reverse complement.
GCAGAGGGCGACTGCTTCGATGCCGTCCGCTCGCAAGCGCGCGGCCAAGGTGCGGACCTCCTCGTCATCGGCCGGTGGCTCGAGACGCCCGTCGGCCGTGATGCGCTGGTCGAGTTCGTACCGATGCCGGCGTCGCGCGAGCGGCTCGGGCTTGGACCACGACAGGTCGTACAGCACCGGCCGTCGCAGGCGCCCGATCTCCAGTACGTCGCGGAAACCGCGCGTCGTCACCACCGCGGTGCGGACACCGTTCATCGCCAGGATCGCATTGGTGGCCACGGTTGTCCCGTGCAGCATGCCGACGACGGATTCCGGCTCAGCCGACGCCGACGAGAGTACGCCGATGGTCGCCGCCACGACGCCGGAGCCGAAGTCGGGAGGAGTGGACGGGACCTTGATCGGCACGACCTCTCCGGCCGGCCCCAGCGCGATGACGTCGGTGAACGTGCCGCCGATGTCAGCGCCCACTCGCCAGCCGGCCAGTTGCTGATCAGGACTGGGACGCACTGGGATCTCCTTCGCTCGCCGACCAATTGAAATCACAGTAGGAGCGAGTTGAGATATCAGCAAGACCTAGTTGCTGTTTTTCTTCAGACGTGTGATAGACGCTGCGCACCCTGGTCCGATCGCGGGTCTTGCGGGAACCGTTGCGTACCACCATAGTGTATCTGCATACATCAGTGTGCCGATGCGGGCACTGCGCACCACCGGATCACCGAAGACGAAGCTAGATGGTCACCGACGCGGAGGTGCACAGTGGCTGGCGGACGATGGCTTGCGCGGGGTGCGATGGCGATGGCCGCCGTCGTCGCACTGGCCGGATGTGGACTCACCCATCTCGACGACCTGAACTTCCGCGTCGACGACCGGCTCGACTTCGTCAGCCCCGGAGCCCGGTCCACCGTGCAGGCCCCGGTCACCGTCGCGTGGACGATGAAGGACTTCCGGATCGAGGCGCAGGACAGCGAGCCGCCGTCGCGCGAGGCCGGCTACTTCGCGGTCTTCGTCGATCAGTCGCCGATCGAGCCCCGCCACACGCTGGCCGACGTGGCCGACGGCGACGACTTGTGCGAAGGACGGCCGGGCTGCCCGGACAAGGCCTACCTCGTCGATCACGGCGTCTACACGACGACGGCGATGTCACTCGAACTCCCGGTGATCTCAGACATCCCCGGCAGCGAGGAGGAGTTGCAGTTGCACACCATCACGATCGTGCTCATGGATACCTCCGGCCATCGCATCGGCGAGTCGGCCTGGCAACTCGACCTCCGGGCGCGAAAGGTGGGTGCCTGAATGTCCGAGCCGAGGCGGGCTGTCGAGGAGGCCGTGCTCGCAGAGGTCGAGCAGACCAGTACGGCGTTGCGCGACAAGGCCCGCGCCACGCTGGGCGTCACCGGCGACAAGGACACCGAGAGCTTCCGGACCCTGGTGCGGGAGCACGGCCTGAGCTACTACCCGGTCATCGCGCTGGGACTGTTGCTGGCGGCGGTCTCGTTCCAGAGCTATGCGTTCACGGTTCTGACGCCGGAGATCAGCGGCTCGCTGGGCATCTCGATCGCGGCCCTCGCCGGTGCGCGGGCGCTGTACCAACTCGCGATCGCGATCGCGCCGCTGCCGATCGCGGGGCTGTCGCAATCACGCGCCTGGCGGGCGATGATCTGCGTCGGCACCGGGATCGTGTGGAGCGTCATCACCTTGACGACCGGCTTCGTGACCTCGTTGGTCAGCCTCATCGTCATCATGTGTCTCGACGGCCTTTCCACCGGGTCGGCGTACGCGCTGCACGCGCCGTTGGTCGTCGACAGTTACCCTCCGTCGACCCGGGTCCGCGCGCTGTCGGCGTACAACGCGATCGGGACTTTCGGTCAGGCGCTCGTGCCGCTGCTGGTGGGCCTGCTCGCCTCGATCGTCGGCCTGACCTGGCGTGGTGTCTTCCTGGCGCTGGGGTGTGCGTCGATCGCGATGGCCCTGGCTGCCATCGGGCTGCGCGACCCGGGCTTCGGGAAGTGGGACACCGAGCGGTTGCGCGCCGAGGTGCAGGAAGAACACGCTGAGGCGGCAACGACCGGGCTGTCCGCCGACGACGTCGCGCTCGGCTTCTGGGAGATCTGCCGCCGGGTCCTGCTCATCCCGACGAACCGGCGGGTGTATGCCGGGTTCGCCGTGTACGGCGTACTCACGGTGCCGCTCGGGACCTTCATCTCGGTGTTCCTGGACTACCGGTGGAACCTCGGTCCCGGGCAGCGCGGTCTGTTCTTCTCGGCCTTCTTCGGGATCGGTGTCGTCGCGCTGGTCGTCTACGGCGGCCGCGGCGAGAAGCAGTTCCGGCAGTCGCCGGCGCGAGTACTGCGGTCCGCCGGTCTGCTCCTGGCCGTGGCGGTGGTCTTCATCGCGCTGGGCGGGGTGATGCCGGTGCTGGTGCTGATGCTGATCTGCTTCGGAATCGCCGGCGGCTGTATCGGGTTGCTGCACCCGATGCTCGGCATCTCGATGCTGTCGATCGTGCCGGCGCAGATGCGGCCGCACGCACAGGCGCTCGCCGGGATCTTCGTCGCCGTCGGCGGCTCGGTCGGCGCCCTGCTCCTCGGTGGCGTCCAGGATCAGTACGGCGTCGGCGGCACGATGGTCGCCATCGCGATCCCCGGGGTGATCGGTGCGTTCATCATCGCCAGCGCGGGACGGTTCATCGAGGCCGACCTGGACCGGATGATCGACGAGGTGGTCGAGGAGGAGGAGATCCGCCGGATCAGGCGCAGCGGTGGGCGCTTGCCGATGCTGGCCTGTCGCGGCGTCGACTTCTCCTACGGCCAGTTGCAGGTCCTGTTCGACACGAACTTCACCATCGACGACGGGGAGATGGTCGCTCTGCTCGGCGTCAACGGCGCCGGAAAGTCGACGCTGCTCAAGGTGATCTCCGGCGTCTGCCTGCCGAGCGCGGGCAGCGTGCGCTACCGCGGGCAGGAGATCACATATCTCGACGCGGAGCGGCGGATGCGGCTGGGCATCACCCAGATCCCGGGTGGCCGCGCGGTCTTCGGGCCGATGACGGTCGTCGAGAACCTCCGCAGCTACGGCTACACGATGGCCAAGGAGCGGGGGTCGGTCGGGCGCGCGATCGAGTCCTGCTTCGAGGCGTTCCCGCGGCTCTACGAACGCCGCAACTCGCTGGCATCGACGTTGTCGGGGGGTGAGCAACAGATGCTCGGGCTGTCCAAGGCGTTGATGCTGCGTCCGGAGCTGCTGCTGATCGACGAGCTCTCGCTCGGCCTGGCGCCGGTGATCGTCGGTCAGCTCCTCGACATGGTTCGCCGGATCAACGCCGACGGTACGGCCGTGGTGCTGGTCGAGCAGTCGGTGAACATCGCGCTGAACCTCGTTGACCACGCCTACTTCATGGAAAAGGGCGAGATGCGTTTCGACGGCCCTGCCGATGACCTGCTGGCTCGTGACGACCTGCTGCGCGCGGTCTTCCTCCAGGGTGCGGGAGCGGCGCGGTGAAGGCCCGTAAGCCGCTGCTCCACCTCGTGGCCTTCGTGGTCGCGGTCGTCGTGGCGAAGATCGTCTCCGCGATCCTGGCCGGCCACGACGTCATCAAGGCCGAGACACCGATGCCGGTCATCCTGCTCGGCACGATCGTCGGGATGACGTACGGTCTGCTGGCGGTCGGCATCGTGCTGGTCTTCCGGAGCAACCGCATCATCAACTTCGCGCACGGCCAGATCGGCGCGTTCGGGGCGGCGTTCTTCGGTGTCGCCGCGGTGAAGTGGCACATCCCGTACTGGCTCGCGTTCGTGCTGGCGGCGGTCGTGTCCGCGGTGACCGCGGCCGGCGCCGAGGCCGGCGTCGTACGACGACTCCGTAACGCGCCGCGGATCGTGTCCATCGTCGCGACACTGGGCGTCGGCCAGTTCCTGGTCGTCTTCGCGTCGCTGATCAACTCCACCGCGTCCGGGCCGTTGTATCCGCAGCCGACGTGGCTGCCGGTCTTCAACGTCGGCCAGTTGCGCGTGACGCCGGCGTACTCCGGGATGCTGTTCCTGTCGCCGTTGTTCGTGCTCGCGATCGCGTTGTTCCTCAAGCGATCGCGGTTCGGTCTGGCGATCCGCGCGGCGGCGGCGAACCCGGAAGCCGCGCGGATGTCCGGCATCTTCGCCAGCCGGATGTCGACGCTGGCGTGGGCGATCGCCGGCGCGCTCGCGGCGTTCACCGCGATCCTCACCGCGCCGACCCAGGGCTTCGTCGGGGCGGACAGCTTCGGTCCCGCGTTGCTGCTGCGCGCGTTGACAGCCGCCGTCATCGGCCGGATGCAGAGCCTGCCGATCGCCCTGGCCAGCGGCATCGGTCTGGGCATCCTCGAGCAGATCCTGTTGTGGAACTATCCGCAGTCGGGCCTGGTCGAGGTGGCGATGTTCGTGATCATCCTGGTGGCGCTGCTGGTGCAGCGCCGGCGTGGCGGCCGCGACGAGGAGAAGGGCAGCTGGGCCGCGGTGCAGGGCCTGCGCCCGATCCCGGACCGGCTGCAGAGGCTGTGGACAGTGCGTGCGCTAGGCCCGGTCTTCGCCGTCGTGACGATCGCGGTACTCGCGCTCATGCCAGTGTTCATCTCCAACGGTCAGTCGGTGACGCTGACCGGCATCATCGCCTTCGCGATCGTCGGGCTGTCGATCAGTGTCCTGACCGGCCTCGGTGGACAGCTGACGCTCGGCCAGTTCGCCGTCGCCGCGATCGGCGCCGTCGTCTCCTACAAGGTGGCGACCAGCGCCGGTGGTTTCCCGCTCGCACTGCTGATGGCCGGTCTGGCGGCCGGTCTCGTCTCGGTCGTCATCGGCCTGCCCGCGTTGCGCATCCGCGGTCTGATGCTCACCGTGACGACCCTCGGCTTCGCGCTCGCCACTCCCATCTGGCTGCTCGCGCAGCCGTGGATGCTCGGCGATGGCAAGGATCCCGGCAAGCCGGTCGGCTGGCCGCTCAAGGGTCCGCTCGACACCGGCCGCGAGTACTACTACTGCGCGCTGGTGCTGTTCACGGTGGCCCTGGTCCTGGTGTGGAACATCCGGCGCAGTGGCTTCAGCCGCCTGCTCGTCGCGATCCGCGACAACGAGGACAACGCACGCGCGTTCGCCGTCCGGGCGAGTGTCGTCAAGCTCCAGGGTTACATGGTCGCCGGGTTCATCGCGGGCATCGGCGGCGCGACGTACGGTCATTCGCTGTCCACCATCAGCGCCGGGTCCTTCCCGGCGTCCGCCAGTATCGACGTGGTCGTCATGACGGTACTCGGTGGCGTGTCCACGCTAGGTGGTCCGCTGCTCGGTGCGGCCTGGGTCCTCGGTCTGCCGCTGCTGGACATCGGCAACATCGGGCTGGCGGCAACGAAGTTCGGCGCGCTGCTCCTGGTGCTGTGGAAGCCCGGCGGTCTGATCCAGGTCGTCGCGCCGATCCGGGACTGGATCGTGAAGTTCATCGCCCGCCGGCACGGCATCGATCCCGACCCGTTGTACGCCGGCGAGGACGCGGGGGAGACCGGCGCGACCGCTCAGGGGGTTCGGATCAGCGACCTGCGCGTCAGCGAGCCGGACACCGCTGCCTCGAAGCGGGCAGTTGTTCCGGCGGGCACGCCACTGCTCGAAGCGCGCGACCTACGCAAGAGCTTCGGGGGCGTGCGTGCCGTGCGCGGTGTGTCGTTCGAAGTCGCTGCCGGCGAGACGGTCGGACTCATCGGGCCGAACGGGGCCGGCAAGACGACGACCTTCGAGTTGCTCGGCGGCTTCACGAAACCGGAGACCGGCCAGGTGTTCTTCAACGGTGAGGACATCAGCAAGGCCGGCCCGGAGGGACGCGCGCGGCGCGGTCTGATCCGGTCGTTCCAGGATGCCGCGCTGTTCCCGACGATGACCGTGAAACAGACTGTGATGCTGTCACTCGAGCGCGTCCGGCCGACCAGCTTCGTGACGTCGACGCTCGGGGTGACTCTGGGCGAGCGAACGAAGGAACGCCAGGCCCGTGCACTGATCTCCGCGATGGGCCTCGACCACTACCGGGACAAGGCGATCCAGGAACTGTCGACCGGGACCCGCCGGATCACCGAGATCGCCTGCCTGGTGGCATTGCAGCCCTTGTGCCTGTTGCTCGACGAACCGTCCAGCGGCGTCGCCCAGCGCGAGACCGAGGCGCTGGGTCACCTGCTCGCCGAACTCAAGAGCGAGCTCGACCTGACGCTCGTGATCATCGAGCACGACATCCCTTTGATCATGGGGATCTCGGATCGGATCATCGCGATGGCCGACGGCAACATCATCGCCCAAGGTACGCCGGACGTGGTGCGGACCGACCCGCAGGTCGTCGACGCCTATCTCGGCGGCAGCATCACCGCGATCGAACGCTCGGACGTGCGACTGGCCGCGGCCGACCGATGAGGGTGCGCGGGTCTACTCGGTCGGTACGGCGGCCAGCAACGCTTCCATCCGGGCCCGGATCGGGGCGGCGTTGTCCGCGGCCGTGAGGATGTACGGGCGGTCGCGAAGGATCGCGTCGACGACGAGCTCGCCCACGACGGACGGCTGGACGCCCTGATCGCGGACGATGTCCTGGGCCTGGTCCAGGATCGCCGCGATCTTGGCCGAGTGTGCCGGCGCATCTGCCGGACGCAGGCGCCGGGCGTTCTCCACACCGTCGGTGGCGACCGGTCCGGGGCACAGGACGCTCACCCCGATGTCGTGCGGAGCCAACTCCACGCGCAACGATTCGCTCAGGCCGACGACCGCGAACTTCGAAGCATGGTAGAGAAATCCCGACCGGTACAGGAACGAGGTGCTGTCGACGAAGAGACCGGCCGCCGAGGCGGTGTTGACGATGTGGCCGCCGAGCCTGCGCCGGATCATCCGCGGTACGAAGGCCTGGACGCCGTTGTAGACGCCGTTCGCGTTGACGCCCATCACGTAGTCCCACATCGTGTGGTCCATCCGCGACGGCGTGACCGAATCGAGGACGCCGGCGTTGTTGACGACGATGCTCACCGGGCCGAGCTCCGCCTCCACGGTCTCGGCGATCTCGCCGTACCGCTGCCGATCGCGGACGTCGAGCCGGTAGCAGCGCGCGCTGGTCAGCGCCGACAACTCGGCCTCGGCCTGTTCGAGGGCCGGACCGTCGAGGTCGGCCACTGCGACCGCGACCCCACGGCCGGCGAGCGACCGCGCGACGGCCAGCCCGATGCCGCGAGCTCCGCCGGTGATGAAGGCCGTGCGCCCTGCGAGGGAATCCATGGTCTCCTCCTGATTCGCAGCTTCTCGCGGCGCGGATTGCTCGCGAGGCCTTGCGTTCACCCCAGGCGTATCAGCATAGTGTATGTACGTACGACATCGCGTACACCGACTGAAGGAGTTGCGCCCATGCGGATCCGTATCGGTCTCCCCGGGGCTCTCCTCGTCGTCGCACTCGTGCTTTCCGGGTGTGGAGGCAACGATTCGGCCGGGGCCACGAAGGTCACCCCTTCCGCCTCGGCCGGCGGCAAGAGCGAGGGTTCCTGCACGCTGCTGACGCAGGCCGAGCTGGAGGCGAAGTTCGGCACCGCCTTCGGCGACGGCGTGCCGACCCACCAGGAGACCGGTGCCGACCTGTGCGTCTGGACGAGCACGAATGCCTCGCCGGCCAAGACGTTCTCGATCACCGTGCTGCGCCAGGACAGCCTCGACGGCGCGCTCAAATCCAGCGGCCAGACCGTCGCGGAACTGTTCGCGCAGACCAAGGCGGCGTACCCGAAGGCCGTGTCCGTCGACCTCGGCGACCAGGCGTACGCGTCGCCCAGCGAGGTGCAGGTGCTGGACGGCGACACCTGGTACTCGTTCTCCGCGTTCCTCGGCACCGGAAGCGGCGCGCTCGACATTCTGAAGGACCTGGCCGCCCGAGTGGTCGGCTGACCCCGCCGTGCGCGAGTCCGGCGTTGAGATGAAGGAGTCAGGAACCATGATGCGTATTCGGAACGCCGCGCTCGCGGTGTGCGGCGTTGTTCTCCTCGCCGCGTGTGGCGGGGTGCAAGGCAGTGCAAGTCCCCAGGGCGGTGGCTCCGGCTTCACGCCGACGACCTCCGGACCGATCCAGGTCGGGGTGCTGATCACCGACACCCGGGCCGAGACCGCACGGAACGGGGTCGGGATCGTGAGCCCGTACCGCGATGCGGCCCACGCCATGATCGATGCGATCAACGCCCGCGGCGGTGTCAAGGACCGGAAGCTGGAAATCGTCGACGAAGCCATCGACTTCAGCAGTCCCAACCACGACACGGCGTTCGAGGCGATCTGCCAGCGGTTCACCAAGGACAAGAACGTGCAGGCCGTGGTCTACGACGGCCTGATCTACAACGACAGCTTCAACGGCTGCCTGTCGAAGGCGGGCGTGCCGATCGTGTTCATGGGCCAGATGGGGTCGCCGGTGGGCGATGAGACCGATCTCAAGAACTACCCGGGCCTGATCGCCGCGAACGCCGTCAGCGTCGACGACCGGGTCAAGAGCATCATGAACAAGGCCATCGCGGCCAAGTACCTGCCGCCGGGCAGCAAGATCGGTGTGGTCATCGAAGACTGCCCCTACAACGATCGCGTCTACGACGCGACCCTCAAGCCGATCGCCGACAAGGCCGGCATCGAGCTCGTCAAGGCCGGCGTCAAGTGCGCACACGGGTACGCCGACAACGGGCCGACCCTCGCCCTGATCCAGTCGCTCGCACTGAAGTTCAAGTCCGAGGACATCGACAGCGTCATGTTCCTGACGTTGTACGAGAACGGCCTGGTCTACTACTTCGCCCAGGGCGCGCACACGCAGAAGTGGTCGCCGCAGTACCTGCTCTTCCACTCGCAGGGCGGCGCCGGGAGCATGAAGATCTACCCGGTCGACCAGCTGACCAACATGCGCGGTTTCGGCGGCTTTCCCGACCTCGACGTGACCCAGCCGCCGGCGCCGTCCGCGGCCCAGGCCAAGGTGCGCAACGACTGCCTGACGGACGCCCGCAGTGCCGGCCTGGCCGTGCAGAAGATCACCGATCAGATCACCGTCTTCCAGGCCTGCGACGCGATCCGGCTGCTGCAGCAGGGCCTGATCAACAGCGGTGGGCTGGGTGGGACCGAGAAGCTCGTACCCGGGATCGAGAAGATCGGCACGAGCTTCGTCAGCGCCCTCACCCTGAACGGTGCCACCAAGTTCGGGCCCGGCCGGCACACCGGCATGGAACTCACGGCCGTCTCCAGCTACGACCCCGGCTGCAAGTGCTTCACCTACTCGACTCCGCCGGCGCCGATCGGGTGACGCCCACGACGACCGGACTGTCCGCACAACTCTCGAAAGGCGGAGCACCACGATGACCACGACGAGCGAGGCAGCAGTGCACGGACACGTCGAGGAGGGCTGGGGGAAGGTCGCGGACGAGTTCCGGGCGAACTTCGAGGGAACCCCCGGGGAGGTGGGCGCCTCGTGCTGCGTCTACGTGGGCGGTCGTCCGGTCGTCGACATCTGGGGTGGCCTGGCCGACAGCGACACGAACCGGCCATGGAACGAGGACACCATCGCGATCGTCGCATCGACGACGAAGGGCGCCACGGCGATCTGCGCGCACATGCTGGCGCAGCGCGGCGAGCTGGATCTGGACGCGCCGGTGGTCGACTACTGGCCCGAGTTCGGTGCAGGAGGCAAGGAAAAGATCCTGGTGCGGTGGCTGCTGTCGCACCAGGCGGGCCTACCGGTGGTCGACACGCCGTTGACGCTGGAGGAGGCGTACGCCTGGGATCCGGTGATTCGTGCGCTCGAGGCGCAGAAGCCGCTGTGGGAGCCGGGGACGGAGCACGTTTACCACAGCATCACGTTCGGCTACCTGGTCGGTGAGCTCGTACGCCGGATCTCCGGCAAGTCACTCGGCACCTTCTTCGCCGACGAGGTGGCCGGCCCGCTCGGGCTGAACGCCTGGATCGGGTTGCCCGAGGAGCAGGAGGAGAAAGCGGCCCGGATCGAGTACACCGGGCCAGTCACCCTGGAGGTGCTGACCGCCGGGCTGATCGAGGCCACCGGGCTCGATGCCGACACGGTCGCCAGGTGGATCCAGGCCGTCTGGGGCGAGGGCTCGGTCCAGGCTCGCGCCGGCGTGCTCGGCGGCGCGTTCGAGTACAAGGATGACCTCAACGCTCAGCGTGCGTACCGAGCGGCGGAGATCCCGGCCGGGAACATGCTCACGGACGCGCGGTCGATGGCACGGATGTACGCGCCACGGTGGGCGACGTCGACGGCGTCAGACTGCTCGATCCGGCCACTCTCGGGCGGGCGATCGAGGTCCAGACCGACAAGACCCGGATGCACTCGCTACCGGCGGATCTGGACGTGCCGGCCAACCGCTCCTTCTACATGTCGCACGGGTTCTGGCGCTCCTGCCCCCCGCTGCCGATGGCCGGGCCGAACTCATTCGGCCACCCGGGCTCCGGTGGATCGGTCGCCTTCGGCGACCCCGATGCCGAGCTCGGCTTCGGCTACGTCATGAACCTCTGGTCCTATCAGGCCGGCGAGCGGCGGGCACGCAATCTGACCGATGCCGTCCGGGCGTGCCTCGGATGACGGGAGACCTCGCATGACGGACCTTCAGGAGACGGTGCAAGAGCTGGTCGCACGGCACGGGATCCCGGGCGCCGTGGTGGGTGTCCTCGAAGGCGGCCGGATCGAGGCGGCGGCCGCCGGCATCGCGAATCTGAACAGCGGCGTGGAGATGACGCCGGACACACTGTTCCTGACCGGCTCGATCACCAAGGTCTGGACCACGACGCTGCTCATGTCGCTCGTCGACCAGGGGCTGGTCGACCTCGAGGCGCCGGTCAAGCGCTACCTGCCGGACTTCGCCCTCGGCGAGCCCGGCGCCGCGGACGCCCTGCTCGTACGTCACCTCGTCACACACTCGTCCGGCATGGATGCGGCGATCTTCCTCGCCGACGTGGGCGACGGCGACGAAGCGATCGCGAACTTCGTCGACCTGCTGAGCGACAAGGGCCAGTTGTTCGAGCCGGGGGAGTACTTCTCCTACAACAACGCCGGCTTCGTGCTGGCCGGCCGGATCATCGAGGTCGTCACCGGCGAGGGCTTCTCGGACGCGATGCGGCACCGCTTGTTCGCGCCACTGGGTCTGGAACGCAGCATGTTCACGGCCAAGGAGGCGATCCTGCACCGGATGGCCATCGGGCACTATCCAGGTGAAGGCGGCTATGTACCGACGAAGCGGTTCTTGCTGCCCGAGTGCCTCGGCCCGGCGGGTACGACCTTCATCACCACGGTCCAGGACACGCTGACGTTCGTACAGACCCATCTGCCGAAGGGGCCACGCTTCCTCACCGACGAATCGGTCGACCGGATGGCCGCGCATCACCTCGACTTCCCGGTGCCCGCCACCGGCTCGTGCGGGCTCAGCTGGCTGCGCAAACAGCACGGGCCGCGCGTCGTACTCACGCACGGCGGCGGTTCGTACGGCGGCGTCGCGATGGTTGCCGTCGTTCCCGACCAGGGCACCGCGTACGTCGCGTTCGCGAACGGCGGAGCCGGTTCGATGCCGTTTCATCAGGAGCTCGCCGAGGCGATCCTGGAGAAGCGGTTCGGCCTGCCGCCGCAGGACTCGCCCGATCTGTCCGGGCCCGCTGCCGATCCGTCCCGCTACCACGGCGTGTACCGGAGCTGGGGTGGCGAGGTCCGGATCACCGACGACGGCGACGCGCTGTCCTGCGCGCCGAGGTGGACCGAAGAGATTCTGCAGCGGGACCGGCCCGGGTTCCCGGTCGTACGGCTCCGGCCGGCCGGACCCCAGGCCCTGGTCCTGGCCGACCACGCCGGCCAACCGGCATTCGCCTACGGCATCGGCGACGACGGTGCGGGTCACCCGAAGTACCTGTTCGCGATGGACCAACTCACTCGCCGTATCGGCGACATCTGAGATCACTACGGCATACGAGGCTCTGGAGGATATTGATGGCGGAACAGTTCGGCACGTTCGACTTCGGGTTGGACGAGGCCCAGGAGGAGCGTGCCGCGCGGCTGCACCGCGAAAGCGTCATCGTCGACGTCCTGTTCCAGGGCCCGGTCGGGTACCGGGTCTTCGACGACGAGATGAACAAGGAGCTGCGAGCACGGCTGAAGGAGACCCACGACACCCTGGGGACCTTCTCCTACGGTCTCGAGGCGCCGATCCGGCGTGCGTTCGCGGGCCGGATGGACGAGGTGAAGGACCACTGGGACGCCAGCGGCATCACCTGTGGGAACCGGCAGGTGGAGATGTCGGACGTCCGCCACATCCGTGAGCGCAGCTTCGCGTTCGTGCAGAAGCAGTTCGACTACTTTCCCTGGCTGGCCAAGGCCCTGACCGCCGGTGACATCCGTCGTGCGCACGAGACCGGCACCCATGCCGGCCTGATGAGTTCACAGGTCATGCTCGGGCCGTGGCGCGATCTCGACGCGCTGGCCTGGGCACATGACTCCGGGCTGCGGATGTGCCAGCTCACCTACAACAACATGACAGCGGTCGGCGTCGGCTCCACCGAGCGCACGGACGCGGGGCTGTCGGCGTTCGGCGTGGCCAGCGTCAAGGCGATGAACGAGCTCGGCATCATCGTCGACACCGGTCACGTCGGCCGGATGACCACGCTCGACGCCTGCGAGGTGTCCGAGGCGCCGGTCGTCGCCTCTCACACCGCGGCGCAAGGTGTGTTCAACCATGCGCGTGGCAAGAGCGACGAAGAGTTGCGCGCCCTGGCCGCCACCGGAGGTCTGATCGGCATCGTGACCGTCCCGTTCTTCCTGGGCGCCGGACCCTCCGTCACCATCAACGCGATGCTCGATCATGTCGAGTACGTCGCCGACGTCGCCGGCGTGGACCACGTCGCCATCGGTACCGACTGGCCGATGCAGCTGCCCCAGTGGATGCTCAGCGATCTCCTCCAGCCGATCTTCGCCGAGACCGGCTTCCGGCCGGAGGACAAGTTGGTCGCGACGCAGCAGCTGGCCGGGTTCGACGACTACCGGGACTTCCCGAACATCACCCGTGGCCTCGTCGGACGTGGCTGGTCGGACGAGGACATCGCCAAGGTGCTCGGCGAGAACTTCGTGCGCGTGATGGAGGCGGTCTGCGGCTGAATGACCAAGAGACTGCTCGCCTACGCGACCTACCTGCCCCACTACCGACTCACCCGCGGCACGATCAACGCCGCCCTCACCGGTATCCCTCGCGGCTCCGGGGCACGCACAGTGGCGGGATACGACGAGGATGCGGTGTCCATGGCCGTGGCGGCCACTCGTGCACTCGGCGCAGGGGTCGGCGAATCCGATCACCTGTACTTCGCCACGACCAACACACCGCTGCTGGACAAGTCCTGCTCGCTGATCGTGCACGCCGCCAGTGGGATGCACGGTCGAGCCTTCACGTTGGACCTGACCGGGCTGCGGTCGGGCTTCGGTGCTCTCAAGGCTGCCTCCGAGTCCGGGGGCGTCGCGGCAGCCGCGGATCTGCGGACCGGCAGGCCGGGATCCGCTGAGGAGGCCGATGGCGGTGACGGAGCCGCCGCCTTCCTCTTCGGTGACGGTGACAGTGACGGTGACGACGTGATCGCCGAGGTCCTCGGATCGGCGTCCGTGCCGAAAGAGGTCATGGATGCGTGGCGGACGCCCGGGACCAGCTACGCGCTGATCGGCGAGGACCGCTTTGTCGACCACGTGCTGGCACAGGCGGTTCAAGAGGTCGTGACCGAGATCGGCAAACGCTCTGGGCACACCGAGACGCCGACCACGTCCGTGGTGTCTACGCTGAACCGGCGTCTCGCGCGCTCGCTGAGGACTTCGATCGGTTCCGAAGGTGGCTCGGAGGCGCAGGATGCCCACCGCGAGAACACGGGATACTGCGGGGCGGCGGACCTAGGTCTGCTGCTGGCGAGCGCTCTCGACACGGCCAAGGCCGGCGACACGATCCTGGTGGTGTCGGCCGGCGGGGGAGCCGATGCGTTGCTCCTGCGAGTGCTGAAGGACGGCCCGTTCGCCGGTGATCGGAGGCCGGGCGGGGTGGGAAGAGAGATCGGGTATCACCAGTACCTCACGTGGCGTGGCCTGGTCGCGCGAGAACCTGCTCGTCGTCCCGAACGGCCCTCGGTCGCTCCGCCACCGGCGTACCGCAACAGTGGATGGAAATTCGGCCTGTTGGGCTCGCAGTGCCTGGAGTGCGGGAAGGTCTACCTCCCGCCCGCGAGGGTGTGCGCGTGCGGAGCGGTCGATCAGACCAAGCCGTTCAGCATCGCTGATCTCACCGGGACGATCGTGACGCAGACGACCGACTGCGTGTCCGACAGCCCGGCGCCGCCGGCATTGGCAGCACTGATCGACTTCGGTACGACCGGACGTCTCCTGCTCGAACTCACCGACGCGTCACCGGCCGACGTCGCCAACGGCACCGAGGTCGAGATGTCCTTCCGGCGTACGTACGCCGTCGACGACGTACCCAACTACTTCTGGAAGGCCCGGCCCAAGGACAGGAGACCGCAGTGACCGGAAGCATGCGCGACCGCATCGCCATCGTCGGGATGGGGTGCACCAGGTTCGGTGAGCTGTGGGACAAGTCGGCCGACGACCTGCTGATCGAGGCCTCGCTCGATGCGATCGCGTCCGTCCCCGGCCTGCGCAAGAACGACGTCGAGGCTTACTGGTACTCGACCGTGGCCTCGGGCCACGCCGGACTCCCGCTGGCCAAGGCCCTGAAGGTCGAGCGCCCGGTGACGCGAGTGGAGAACTTCTGCGCGAGTGGCTCGGACGCCTTCCGCAACGCCGCCTTCGCGGTGGCGGCCGGGGTGTACGACGTGGCGATGGCCGTCGGCGTGGAGAAGATCAAGGACAGCGGGTACTCCGGCCTGACGCTGAACGTGCCACCAGGCGACAACACCGCCACCGAGGTCAGCAACCCGGCCGCCTATGCGATGCTGCCGGCGGCCTACAGCCGGGCGTACGGCGTGGACCCGGGTGACGTCCGCAGGGCGCTCACCCACATCGCGTGGCGCAACCACGCCAACGGCGCCAAGAACCCGGAGCGCGCGCAGTACACCTCGGTCGTGCCGAAGGAGAAGATCGAGAAGGCACCGAGGATCGCCGGCGACCTCAGCGTGTTCGACTGCTCGGGTGTCTCCGACGGCGCCGCCGCGGCGATCATCGTGCGTGCCGAGGATGCGCTCCAGTACACCGACACGCCGATCTACCTCAAGGGCATGTCCCTGTACGCCGGGATGAGCAACGGCGCAGCCACCGCGGGCGTGCAGCACGCGTCCTTCCCGGAGGTGGTGCAGTGTGCGGCCTCGGCGTACGCCGACGCCGGGATCATCAATCCCCGCGAGCAGATCTCGCTGGCGGAGGTGCACGACTGCTTCACCCCGACCGAGATGATCCTGATGGAGGACCTCGGCTTCTCGGAGCGTGGCCGGGCCTGGCGGGATGTCCTCGACGGTGACTTCGACCTCGACGGCGCCCTGGCGGTGAACCCCGACGGCGGCCTCAAGTCGTTCGGCCACCCGGTCGGCGCGAGTGGCCTGCGGATGATCTTCGAGCTGTGGCTGCAGTTGCGCGGCGAGGCCGGCCCGCGGCAGGTGGCGTCGCCGCGGCTCGGCCTCGCGCACAACATGGGTGGACTTCCCGGCGAGTTCATCTCGTTCGTCGGTATCTTCGGCAACGAGCTGGGCTGAGCCCGCCGGCCGGCGGGCCCGGCCTCAGGCTGCTCGTTCGTCCTTCGCGACCACGCCGTTCTGCAGCACGAGGACGACGCTGTCCGGATCGGCGAACAGCTTCGGGTCGTCCAGCGGATTCCCTGCGAACGCGACGATGTCCGCCCGCTGCCCGACCTCGAGGGTGCCGATCTCGCTGTCGAGTCCGAGCAGGCCGGCGTTCACCCGGGTGGCCGCGATCAACGCCTCCATGGGCGATTCGGCCGCGGCGCGCAGGGTGAGCTCCGCACCCCGACCGGTCTGATCGGGGCCGATGACGTCGGACCCGAGTCCGACCCGGACACCGGCGGCCTTGGCCGCGAGGAGTCCGTCGACCATGGCCGCGCGTACCCGCACCGCTCGCTCGGCGAAATGGCTGGGCAGGCCGAGCCCGTCGACATTCGTGATCAGCGCCTCGACGGCGGCGAGCGTGGGCACGAGGGAGACCTGGCGTTCGGCCATCAGCGCGGCGGTCTCCTCGTCGATGCCGGTGCCGTGCTCGACGCACCGCACGCCCGCCAGGACAGCAGTGCGGATGCCCTCGACGTTGTGGGCGTGGACGGTGACATAGGTGCCTCGGGCCGCGGCCTCGGCGACGGCCACCGCGATCTCCGCGGAGCTGAACTGGGTGTCGGTGAGCTTGTCGTGATTGGAGATCACGCCGCCGGTGACGCAGAGCTTGAGGAACTGAGCGCCGCGCCGGAACGACTCGCGCGCGTTCCTGCGCATCTCGTCCGGCCCGTCCGAGAGCATCGCCATCGTGCGCAGGCCGGGAATCTCCTGGCCCCGCCAGACCTCGGTGGGCTCCCATTCGGGGGCGTAGTGGCCGTGTCCGCCGGTCTGGCAGTGGATCGGGCCGCACTGCACGATCCTGGGTCCCGGAATCTTGCCTGAGGCAACGACGTTGGCGATGCCGGCGTCGATGCCGCCGCAGTCCCGGACCGAGGTGAAGCCCGCGCGCAGCGTATGCGCACAGTTGGCGAACATGTCGGCGGCGAGCTCCGCCACGGACATGCCGTACCCGATGCTCTGCAGGAGCGGGCTGGACAGGCCGAGGTGGACGTGTGCATCGATCAGGCCCGGGGTGAGCGTGAGGCCGGTGCAGTCGACGACTTCGGCCTCGCGCGGTGCGGACCCGCCGATCTGGGCGATCCTCCCGTCGTCGACCAGGATCCCGGCCGGTTCGGGGTCGTGCCCGGTCGCTGTGATGAGGGTGGCGCCGTGCAGCCAGTGGGTGGAGGTCATGGGCAGGGTGCTCCTTCGGCGTTGCGGCGTACGGATTCCTGACGGTCGAACCATTCGCTTACGTACACACATACACTATGCTGATACGCAAAGAGCGGTGCAAGAGGTATCCAGGCAGGACCGGACAGGAGGAAGGCCGTGGCGACACAGCCCAAGGTGCAGAAGTCAGCGCGGTTGGCGCGCGGGGCGCTCGACCGGGAGACAGTGGTCGCCGCGGCGCTCGAGATCGCGGACCGCGACGGTCTCAGCGGAGTCACGATGGCCCGGGTGGCGGAGGCGCTGGGCGGCAGCCCGATGTCGCTGTACCGGCACTTGAGCGACAAACAGGAGTTGCTGGACGCCGTGGCCGATCTCGCGGTGTCCGAGATCCCCGCCATTCCCAAGGACGGGCGATCCTGGCGGGTCCGCCTCGAAGAGTTCGCGCTCGCCTCGCGGACCTGCGCATTGCGCCATCCGGCCTTGGTCGAGATCGTCCTCGAGACCTACGTCCGCGGCCCGGGCGCGGCCGCCGTCGGGCTCGACATGATCGCGATGCTGCAGGAGGCCGGGTTCGACGAGGACTCGTCGATCCGCGGCTTCATGTCACTGCGGAACCACATCATCGGCGCCCTGGCCTGGGAGGTCTCGCGCTTCCGCCGTGGCAGCGAGGAGTTCGCCCGCGAGGTGGACGTCAACTTCGTGCACGAGGACACGCCGGAGGACTCGCCGATGCGGCGGCTGAGCGAAGTGGTCTCCGAGGACCCGGAGGCGCAGTACATGTTCGGCGTCAGCCGCCTCCTCGACGGTTTCGAGGCGGAGCTGCGGCGGATCCGGCGACGGGCCGGGCAGCAGTGATCGCGGAGACGAGTGACCTGTACCGCCGGCCGACCTTCGTCGACCTGGTCTCGCGCTCGCTCCAGCGGTATCCGGACCGGATCGCCTTCGTCACGCCGAGCGGTGAGACGTCGTACGACGAGTTGCGGCGGCTGATCGCCCGGATCGCGGCCGCCCTGCAGGACGGCGGGGTGAAGTCCGGAGACGGCCTGGCCCTGCTCTCGCCGAACCGGCCCGAGGCCTTTGCCGCGCTGATCGCAGCTCAGTCGCTGGGTGCGCACTACACACCGCTGCACCCGATGGGATCGATGGCGGACCACGTCACGGTGTGCGCCGACGCGGGCATCACCGCGGTCATCGCCGACGAGCCGCAGTACGCCGAGCATGCGAAGGCACTTGCCGCACAGTTGGAGACAAGCCCGCAGGTCTTCCTGCTCGGCGGGGGATCGCCGTCCGACGTCCTGGCGGCCCGTGACTCCGACGGAGACATTCCCACCCTGGCACGCGAATCCGACCTCGCCCTGCTCGGGTACACCGGCGGGACGACCGGGCGGCCCAAGGGAGTGATGCTCTCCCACCGTTCGCTGGTCACCCACCTCTTCCTCACGATCGCGCATTGGGAGCTGCCGACCGATCTCCGGTTCCTGGGCTCGACGCCGTTGACCCATGCGCTCCTCGGCATGGTGCCGCCGGTGTTCCACCAGGGCGGCACCGTCGTACTCACCAGGGGCTTCGATCCGGCCGAGTTCTGCGAGCTCGTGCAGACTCACCGGATCACCGCGACCTTCCTCGTTCCGAGCATGATCTACGTGCTGCTCGACTACATCGCCGAGCACTCGGTGGACCTGTCCAGCCTGCAGACGATCCTGTACGGCGCGGCACCGATGGCACCCGACCGGCTCAAGCAAGCGCTCGACGTGTTCGGGCCCGTGTTCGTCCAGTTCTACGGTCAGAGCGAGGCGCCGAACACGGTCACCACGCTCTCGAAGGAAGACCATGACCTGGCACGACCCGAGCGGCTCGCGTCTTGCGGCAAACCCCATCCGGCGTTGGATGTCGCCGTACTCGACGACGACGACCAGCCCTGCGCGGTCGGTGAACTGGGGGAGGTCTGCGTCCGCGGTCCGCTCCTCATGGACGGGTACTGGCAGCAGCCAGAGGTGACCGCGGAGACGCTGCGCAACGGGTGGCTGCACACCGGTGACGTCGGCCGCTTCGACGAGGACAACTTCCTGTATCTCACCGACCGCAAGAAGGACATGCTGATCACCGGCGGGTTCAACGTCTACCCGCGCGACGTCGAGGACGCGCTGGTGACGCATCCGGAGGTCGCGGCCGCGGCCGTGATCGGTGTCCCCGATCCGAAGTGGGGCGAGGCGGTGACGGCCTTCGTGGTCCGAACCCCTGACGCGACCGCGACGCCGGCCGAGCTCATCGCTCTCGTCCGTGAGCTCAAGGGACCGGTGCACGCCCCGAAGCGGCTGGAGTTCGTGGACGCCGTACCGCTCACGCCGCTGGGCAAGGTCGACAAGAAGCAGCTGCGGGCGCGGTTCTGGGCCGAGCACGACCGGGCCGTGAACTGAACCCCCTTTCCCTGAAGGAGAACCGATGAGCACCGAAACCGTCGGGCGGCCCGTCGAGGCCGGCACCCCGCCCGGGCACGAGGGACGGCCGCGCTGGATGGACGACGAGGCCGTCGCACTGGGCGCGGTCGCCCGCCGCTTCTTCTCCGACGAGGTCGTCCCGCACCTCGAGCGCTTCGACCAGCAGAAGCATGTGGACCGCGAGGTGTGGCGCAAGGCCGGCGCGCTCGGCCTGATGTGCTGTGAGGTCCCCGCGGAGTTCGGTGGGGGCGGCGGTACGTTCGCCCACGACGCGGTCGTGTTCAGCGAGCAGGCGCGCTGCGGCGACACCGGGTTCGGCAACATGGTGCACAGCGGGGTGGTCGCGCACTTCCTGGCGGCGTACGGCACCGACGAGCAACGAGCGCGCTGGCTGCCGGGGATGGCGACCGGAGAGGTGATCGGCTCCGTCGCGATGAGCGAACCCGACGCCGGCAGCGACCTCAAGAACATCAAGTCCCGTGCCGTCCGCACCGGCGACCACTACGTGCTCAACGGGTCCAAGACGTTCATCAGCAACGGCGGGCAGTGCGATCTCGTCATCGTCGTCGCCAAGACCGATCCCGCGGCCGGACGGGACGGGATCTCCCTGCTCGTCCTGGAGACGGCCGACGCACCGGGGTTCCGGCGAGGACGTGTCCTCGACAAGCTCGGCCAGCGCGCGCTGGACACCGCGGAGCTGTTCTTCGACGACGTGGTGGTGCCGGCCGGGAACCTGCTCGGGGACGAAGGTGCGGGCTTCCGCATCCTGATGAGCGAGCTGCCCCGCGAGCGGCTTGTCATCGGCGTCGCCGCAGTGGCGGCCATGGAGCGCGCGCTGGAAGAGACGATCGCCTACACCAAGACCCGCCACGTCTACGGTGCGCCCTTGTTCGCCATGCAGCACGTCAAGCTCGAGCTCGCCGAACTGGCCACCGTCGTCCGGACCTCGCGTGTCTTCCTGGACGACTGCATCGAGCGGTTCATCGCCGGCACCCTCGATCGAACGACCGCGTCGATGGCGAAATGGTGGCTGACCCAGAACCAGTGCGACGTCATGGACCGCTGCCTGCAGCTGTTCGGTGGCTACGGCTACATGCGCGAGTACCTCATCTCCCGTCTGTATGCCGACGCACGGGCCCAGAAGATCTACGGCGGAACCAACGAGGTCATGAAGGACCTCATCTCCCGATCGCTATGAGCAGGGGTTGCGTATGACAGATCCGCACTGGCTGCACGACGACGCTGTAGTCGTCGACACGCACAACGACCTGATCGTCCTGGTGGACCATTTCGACCGCAGGGACCAGCCTGATCACTTCGCCCGGTTCTGGCTGCCGGAGCTGCGGGCCGGTGGCGTCGACGTACAGGTCCTGCCCATCTGTATCGAAGAGCAGTTCCAGTCCGAAGGAGCGCTGCGCCGGACGCTGCTGCTCGTCGAACGGATCCATCAGCTCGCCGCGGAGCACAGCGACGACGTGGCGTTGTGCCTGACCGGCGCGGACATCGACGCCGCCACCTCGTCGGGGCGGATCGCCCTGGTGATCGCGCTCGAGGGAGCCCACGGCGTCGGGCAGGACCCGGAGCTGGTGCGCACGATGGCGCGGGTCGGCGTCCGGGTGACCTCGATGGCGCACTTCGGCCGGACCTTCCTGGCCGACGGAAGCGGGCTGGACGAGACCTCGCGCGGCCGCCTGACTCCAGAGGGCATCACCGCGCTCCGCGAGATGGAGGAGCTCGGCATCGTCTTCGACATCAGCCATCTCGGGATCGCGGGTGTCGAGGACGTACTCTCGCTGGCGACCCGGCCGTTCCTGGCGACGCACTCGGCCTGTCTCGGCATCACCGACATCCACCGCAACCTCGGCGACGAACAGCTCAAGGCGATCGCCGAGCTCGGCGGAGTCATCGGAGTCGCGGCGGCCATCCCGTTCTTCATCGATGCGGACGCGCCGACGGCCGATCGCGTCGTCGACCACATCGAGCACATCATCGGGGTCGCCGGCATCGATCACGTCGGCCTGGGCCCGGACTTCATCGACGACTACTACCAGAACGTGTACGGCGGCTGGCTCGGCGAGTGGGCGCTGCCGACCGGCGACCTGGCCTACCGGCCCGCGGAGATCTCCCGCCCGTCGGACCTGCCGAAGATCACCGAGGTGATGGAGCGCCGCGGGTTCGAGGAACAAGACATCCGCAAGGTACTCGGCGAGAACGTCCTGCGCGTTCTCCGTGACGTGATGGGACGCCCGGCCAGATGACCGTGTCAGCTGATCTCCAGTTCGCATTGAGGAGCAAGGACGTCCGGACACCGGCCGAGTTCGCCGCGACCGACATCCGGCTCGAAACGGTGCAGGTGCCGATGCGGGACGGCGTCCGCCTCGCCACCGATCTCTACCTGTCGCCGCGGCTGCCCGCTCCGGTGATCGCGGTGCGTACGCCGTACGGACGCGACGGCGACGCTCTCGTGGCGCCCTTCATCTCGTTCGCACGCCGGGGCTATGTCGTGGCAGTGCAGGACCTTCGCGGTACGGGTGACAGCGAACCCGAGGACCACGACTTCTACATGTTCGAGCCGCAGGACGGGTACGACTTCGTCGAGTGGGTCAGCGCGCAGGACTGGTGCGACGGGTTCATCGGCTCCCTCGGTGGCTCGTACGTCGGTCAGGTGCAGTGGCCGATGGCACGGCATCCGAAGATGACCACGATCGTTCCCGAGGTCAGCGGGATCGGGGTCGGCACCAAGACCGCATCCCTCCACATGGTGGTCAATGCGCTCGCGCACACGATCGGCCACGGCGAGGAGAAGACCGAGGTGCCACACTGGCAGCTCGAGCCGATGATGCTGGACGAGACGTTGTCGACCGGCTTCTTCAACGAGCCTTTCGTCAGTCCGATGCTGGCCGAGCTGGCGGAGTCCTTCCCCGCGATCAAGGACCTGTCGCCGGTGGAGGCGCAGGCATGGTTGTGGGCGCACTACTGCTCGCTGACCTGTGCGGAACGGGCCGAGTTCGTCCGTGGTATCACGGGGTCGGCCCACGTCACCATCGTCGATGCCGAGAACATCGGGCCGCTCTTCGGTCAGGGCATCTCGCTCGACCGGCACACGTTGCCTGCGGTCGACCCCACGCGGCAGGTCGCCGACTTCCAGGCGATCCCGCTACTGCGCACCGGTTGGTACGACTGGTTCATCAACGACGCGCTGGCCACCTTCGAGCTCCTGCGCAAGCACGCCCCCGAACCGCTGCGCTCCAAAGCCCGGATCATCATCACTCCCTCCTCCCACAACTCGATCGGCTACAAGGAGCGGATGGGGGAGCACCCGGAGCTGCAACACAACCACTGGTCCAACGTCGACTTCACGCTGCGCTGGTACCAAACCGTGCGGGACGACGCGGTCGACGAGTGGCCGCGCGTCATCTACTACCTGATGGGCGCGAACGAGTGGCGGAGCGCGGACGACTGGCCGCTGCCCGAAGCCGTCGACACCCCCTTCTATCTCGGGGCCGACGGAATGCTGAGCAGCACGCCTCCGCCGGAGCAGCAGGCTGCGGACGCGTACGTCTACGACCCGCTCGACCCTACTCCGACCGTGGGCGGCAGCATCGTCTCCTGGGTCTATCCGCCCGGGAGCGTGGATGTCAGTGCGGTCCAGCAGCGCGGCGACGTGCTCACGTACTCGACGGAGCCGCTGGAGCACGACGTCGATGTCGTGGGCAAACTTCGCGCAGTGCTCTACGCGAGCTCGTCCGCGGTCGACACCGACTTCGCCGTACGGCTGAGTGACGTAGGGCCGGACGGGCGGGCTGTCCAGCTGCAGAACGGTCTGCTGCGGGCGAGGTACCGCGACCTCGATCGAGGCGCCGAGCCGCTCGTGCCCGGTGAGATCTACCCGCTGGAGATCGACATGTGGGTGGTTGCGAACCGGTTCAAGGCCGGCCATCGGATCCGGATCGACGTCAGTTCGGCCGACTTCCCGCGATTCGACCGGAACACCAACCTGGGCGGCGCGCCGGGAGATCCGGTGCCTGCGACCCAAACCATCTATCGGGATGCGTCGCACCCCTCCCACGTCGTCCTGCCCATCTGCCCGGCCCGCTCATCGGAGCAGTAGATGTCCTACGAGTTTCTGTGCACCGAGGAACGTGGCGCGACCACCGTCGTGACGCTGAACCGGCCACCCGTCAACGCGGTGAACCTCAGCATGTACGAGGAGATCCGCGACCTCTTCGGCCGCTTCGACGAGACGCTGCCCGGTGCGAAGGCGGTGGTGATCACCAGCGCCGGCAAGCACTTCTGCGCGGGGAACGAGCTCGAGGAGTTCCTCACTCTCACCGAGCTCAACTCCGCGGGGCGGATGCGGCTGGTCCGCGATGCCTTCGCCTCGATCTACGACTGTCCGGTACCGGTGGTCGGCGCCGTCCGTGGAGTGGCGCTGGGGACCGGTCTGGCGATCGCCGCATCGTGCGACGTCGTCGTGGCCGGTGAGAGCGCCCGGTTCGGTACGCCGGAAGTGAGCGTCGGTGTGATGGGTGGAGCTGCGCACCTGGCCCGTCTGATTCCCCAACCGATCGTGCGCGCCATGTACTTCACGGCCGAGCCGTGGCCGGCGGCGGATCTGGTCGGGTTCGGGTCCGTACTGCGGGTCGTCCCGGATGGCGACGTACTCGACAGCGCGCTCGAATTGACCGAGAAGATGACGCGGCACAGCCTGGCCGCGCTTCGCCATGCCAAGGAGGCCCTGAACACCGTCGAGTTCATGGACCTCAAGGCCGGCTACGAGTTCGAGCAACGAATGACCGGGCGACTCGCTGCCGAGGCAGACTCCAAGGAGGCGGTGGCGGCGGTCCGCGAGAACCGGGCGCCGGTCTACAGCGACCGGTTGGGACGGTCGTGAGTACGCCGACCGGTCTCGTCGACTCGTTGTGGGTGTACCCGGTCAAGGGTGCCGTGGGTGTGGCGGTCGATGAGGTCGACGTCCTGCCCGGCACCGGCGCGCTGCACGACCGTTCACTGGCGATCGCGCGCGGCGACCAGCCGGTGCAGCCCCGGACGAAGTGGCTGGCACGATCGGCCTTCAAGCAAGTGGCACGCGATCCCGACATGACACAGGTGACGGTGGCGATGCCCGGGCCCGGCGTGGTCGAGCTCCGCCATCGCGCTCACCCAGGCGGGCGGTCGGTGCGTTCAGACCAGGCGCAAGCGGACCAAGAGGCCGTCCTGCGCCAGTGGTTCGGCGAGCCAGGGCTGCGCCTCGTCCACGCCGATGCGGCGGCGTTGTGGGACCTCTCCGACGCCGAACTCTCGCTGATCAACCTTGCCTCGGTCCGCGCCCTCGAGCGGCTCACCGGATGCACGCTCGATCCTCGGCGATTCCGCGCAAACGTCTACCTCGACGGCCTGCCCGCGTTCGCGGAGCTCTTGTGGGTCGGGCGACGCGTCCGGCTCGGCGACTGCGAGGTCGAGGTGATCCGGCCCACCGCCCGCTGCCGCGCGACGTCCGCGAACCCGGCCACCGGAGAGCGGGACATCGAGTTCCCCTCCCTGCTCGCCCGAGCCGTCGGCCACCCGAACCTCGGCGTGTACGCGCGTGTGCTCAAGCCCGCCCGGCTGCGCGCCGGCGCGCAGGTGGTCGTGGGCGGCCGGCCCGATCCGGCTCAGCTCGTCGACGGGCTGCGGGAACGCCGCGAGGTGCCGCAGGCGTGGCCGCGGGAGGCGGAGATTCTCGAGACGGTACGCGAGGACGCCCGGACGATCAGCTTGTGGCTCCGCGACCCCTTCGGTCTACCGGTAGTGGCCGGCCAGCACATCCGGGTGCATTTGCCCACCGCGAACGACGGCCTGACCTGGCGCGCGTACAGTGTCTCCGGCCGGCAGGACGACCGGATTCGGATCACGGTGCGGCTGCGTGGCGAGGTCTCGAAGCGCCTCGCGTTGGTGGCCGGCGGAGACCGCCTGCTCGTCTCGGGCCCGTTCGGAGTCCCGGCGCTCTCCCGGGAGCAGCGGCCGTTGTACCTGGTCAGTGCCGGCATCGGCATCACCCCTGTGGCTGCGGCGTTGCAGCAGCTGGTGGCGGCTGCCGACCGGCGCCCGGTCTCCGTGCTGCACGTCGACGTCAGTCAGCCGAGCGCGACGCTGTGGCCCCAGGTGGCCGAGCACGCTCGGCTGTCCGGCGGGACGGCCGCGCTCTTCGAGACCCGCCCCTCGAACGCGGCCGCACGACGTCCCACCGCGCGCGACCTACTCGACCACCTGCCCAACGAAGGCCATGCCGACGCAGAGGCGCTGGTGTGCGGCTCGACCGAGTTCGTGACGATGGCGTCCACAGCGCTCAGAGCAGCGGGAGTGGACCGGGATCGAATCCATGCCGACCCATTCCTCTCGCCGGCGACCGATCCGCCGGTCCGACGGCCCGCACCGGGTCCCGGCCCGTACTCGGTGACCTACCTGCCCGACGGCACCGCAGCGACGTGGACGGACGCTGATGGCACGCTGCTCGAGCTGGCCGAGCAACACGGGGTGCCCGTGCTCTCCGCCTGCCGGTCCGGCGCCTGCGGCAGCTGCACACTCGACCTCGTGCGCGGCGAAGTCTCGTACCTGATCGAGCCGGCACTCCCGCCGGGTTCGCGCGCGGTACTGGCCTGCTCCGCGGTGCCGACCGGGCGGGTCGTGCTACGGCGGCGAACGCTCGCCGACGACGTGTCGTAGGTCAGTCCACGACGACGGACCCACCCAGGTACGGACGGCTCAGGCGGGTCAGGACGTCGTGGAAGGCGTCCATGAACGCCGTACGGACGTTGTTCCGTTCGAGCGCGGCGACGCCACGGACCGTCGACTCACCCGGTGTGCCGACCTCTCGGCGTACGGCGAGAGTGTCGCCGTCCCGCTTGATCAGGAGCTCGGCCGTGCCGGCCATCGTCTCGAGAAACATGTCTCTCGCGGTTTCGAAGTCAAGACCGTGGCAGACCGCGGCATCGATCGCTGCCTCGGCAAGGACGGCGATGAGGGCGGGCATCACCCCGGCCGTCGCCGTGGCCAGATCCATCTGGCGCTCGGGCAGAACCACGACCGTTCCGAGCCTGGAGAGAAGGTCGACAGCGGGCTCGCCACCTTCGGCTACGGCCACCACGCCTCTGCGGACCTCGACCGGCGTGTTGGGCATCGTCCGTACGACGGTGGCGCCCGGGTAGGCGTCCTGGAGTTGAGCGATGGTGGTCGGGCCCATCATCGAGATCACCAGTTTTCCGGTGGCGTCGATGCCTTCGGCGATCGCCGCCAGCTGGTCGGGACGATGCCCCAGGAAGATGGTGTCCGAACGCCGGAAGAGGTCGGCGTTGGAGGGCATGACCTCTCCGCCCAACTCGGCCACCAGGGCCGCCGCTCGCCCGGAACCGTTGTCTGTCGCGTAGATCGGCTCACCGAGCCCGCGCGCGATCGCACCGGCCATGTTTCCTGCACCAACGAAGCCGAGCATGGGGAATCCTCTGTCAGGCGGAACGAATCGGTCACTGGAACCATAGGTCGCCCGAGCCGCTGCCGACTCCGACAGATGCCGAGCAAGCGGGCGCACTCTTGCGACCGCTGTCGTTGGCATTCGTGGGTGGGGATGTCGATGATCGATGCAGGGACGACGCTGCTGCGAGCGTCGTCCGTCACGCGACCAGATCGCCGTACGACGATCATGAGGAAGGCCGCCCAGATGTCGAGAAGTGATGCGATTGTGGGGCCCGCGAGTCCGCGGGTCCGGGTTCGGCGCCGTCCCGCCCGAGCCTCCTACGACCTCGACAGGGTCCACGAGATCCTGGACGAGTCTCTCATGTGTCACGTCGGCATCGTCGTCGAGGACCAGCCGTATGTGTTGCCCACGCTTCATGTGAGGGTTGGTGATTCGCTGCTCATCCACGGCTCACGCCGGAACCGGATGTTCAACCTCATCGCCGACGGCGCGCCGGTCTGTGTGGAGGCCACAGTTCTCGACGGCCTTGCGATGGGGCGCTCCGTCCTGCAGAACTCGGTGAACTACCGGTCGGTCGTAGTCCTGGGTACAGGTACGGCGGTGGAGGATCCCGACGCCAAGCTGGAGCGAATGCTGGCGCTCGTCGAGAAGTGCATCCCGGGCCGGCTGCCCGACTTGCGACCCCTGACGGATGCCGAGCTGGCCAGTGTCCTGCTGGTGTCCATCCCCCTCGACGAATGCTCCGTCAAGGTGCGCACCGGCGACGGCGACGACGCTGTGGCGGATCGAGGCCTGCCGGTCTGGGCGGGCGAGCTCCCGCTGCGCGTCGTACCTGGTCAGGCGGTCCCGGACGAGCACGTGCCGGCCGGAACGGCCGTCCCCGAGTACCTGCGGTCGTGGGGGCTGGGCAGAACGGGCGTGTGACACACAGCCACGGTTGATGGCGGGGGAGTCCGATGCGACGCCGGCCCGCGGAGGATATCGTCAGCGGTATGACGTCAGAGCTCCAACGGTTGGTTGATGCTCTCGGCCACAAGATTCAGCGCAACGTGACGGTCGACGATGCCCGGATGCGCCAGCTGGCCTTCTCTTCCCACGAGTACGGTCCGGTCGACCGGCTCCGCCGGCAGTCGATCTTCCAGCAACGCGATGTCCGCCCCGAGGTCCTGGCCTGGACGCAGGCGGCCGGGGCACGGACCGCGGTGGAACCGTTCCGGCCCCCGCTCGATCCTCAGATCGGTTGCACCGAGCAACGGCTGGTGGTCCCCATCCGGCGACAGGGCGCACTGATCGGGTATGTCTGGATCGTCGAGGGCGCGACCGGGCTCACCGATACCGAGCTCGAGACGGTTCTGAAGACGATCGACCCGTTGGCCGTCGCCTTGTATCGGGACCAGCTGGCAGAGGAGTTCAGCAGAAGCAAGGCCCGCGAACTGGCGCAGGAGCTGATGGTGGCCGGTGACCCGGCCGCCCGTCAGCACGCCGCCGGCGAGCTCGTGGACGCCGGCTACTTCGTGGCGTCCGAGCCGGTGTGCGTCGTACTGGTCACGCTCGATGCCGACGGTCGTGGACTGTCGGACAGTGAGCGAGACGTGCTGGGTGGTTGGCTCGACCGCACGGGGCGCCGACTGAGCGATCGTCGGCACGTCTGCCTGGTTCGGCGCGAGCATGGGCTCCTGCTGCTGTCGGACAAGGATCCGATGTTCGGCGGCAAGGAGAAGGTCTCGCTGGCGCGCGATCTGGTGTCGAGCATCCTGGCGGATCTGCCCGACAGAGATCCGTACGCCGGAATCGGCAGCCTGGCCGGCGATCTGGCCGATGCGCACAGGTCGTACGAGACAGCACAACGAGCCGTGCGGGTGGCGCGCAGCATGGGCGGCCCGGATCGCGTGGTGTCCCACGAGGAGCTCGGCGTCTATGGACTGCTCACCAGGATCCCGGACCGTGAACTCGACGAGACGTGCCTGCCGCCCGGCCTGCTCCGGTTGATGCGATCAGGTCCGAAAGGGGCCCAACTGGTCGACACCCTCGAGGCGTTCCTGGAGAACGCGGGAGACGTACAAACAACGGCGGAGCAACTGTTCGTGCATCGCACCACGCTGTACTACAGACTCCAACGCATCGAAGAACTGACCGGCGCGCGGCTCTCCGACGGGGAAGACCGCCTCATGTACCACCTGGGCCTGAAGATCGCGCGGCTGATCGGTGTCAGACATCCCCGTGGCGATGATCCAGAGGCTTGACTACACCATCTCGACAACGCCGCTGAGCACGATGTTCAGCCCGTCGGTCGTGCTGTCGGCTCCCTCCGCGATCGAATGCGCTTCGAAGGAATAGCCGAAGAGACTTTCGTGCACCAGGTGCGATCCCGGCCTGACGTCGTCGTCTTCGACGGCGAGGACGTAGCGAACGCAGGTCCCCGTTCCACAAGGACCACGGTTGAGCACCGAGTCACCCCAGATGACGGCGCTGCGGGTCGACGATCCGGCCACCGGCTCGGTGATGAGCAGCATGTCCGGCGCTTGCAGCTCGCTCGACGTACTGGCGTGCCGACGGAGCCAGCGCAGTAGGTCGCTCCCGGTCACCGTGAGCTCGTCGAGCGAAGATTGCTCGAACCGGATGCCGAGGTCGTCGGCGCTGACGGCTGCGAAGCGGTTGCCTCCGGCTGTGACTGACCTGATCCGAAGGAACTCGTCCTCGTATTCGACCTGCTGAACCACCGATGCGGGCACCACTGCCGGCATCTGGATCGCGATCCGCCCGGACCCGAGATTGCTTCCCACGATCTGACCGCCCGACGTCTCGAACGTGACCGAGGGGTACACGTCCGGATTGGTGCACGCGTACGTCGCGAACAGCGTCGCCTCGCCGCATCCACCGAGCGGCCCTGCCGCGGCGACGAATCGCAGCCCGTAGTCGGCGCAGCTCGTCGATGGCGCGACCACCACCGCGACAATCGCTGACGGGTCACTTCCTCGCGTCTCGAAGTAGTCGACGCGGATCAGCTCCAGCCACCGTGCGAGCTCGGCGGCTTCATTGTGCTCCGGCGGGGTCAGGTCGTAGCAGGCGACGGGCTGTCCCTCACTGGTGCCCTCGGCAACGAATTTGGCACTGGTCAACTCGGTCACGCCCCGAGTCTGGGCCGGTGCCTCCGGACCCGCGACCTACAGAACGAGGAGAGCGGGTCGCCGGCTTACGACGAATGGAGAATGCCTCGTCGCGGGCGGACGAATAGCGTGGTCAGCTGGGCAACCGCCGGCTCTCGTGCTCGGCGGCGATTCGAGATGGAGACGTCGGGATGCTGGTACTGACCGCCGCGGACGTACGCAGGGCGTTTCCCCTGCGCGACGCCGTCGAGTTGATGCGCTCGACGATGGTTGCGCATGGCATGGGAGAGGTGTTTCAGCCGGCTCGGGTGGTGCTTCAGCCGCCGGCCCTCGATGGGTCCGTGTGGCTCAAGCCCGCATCGGTTCAGGGGGATGCGGGCGGTCTCGGGGTCAAGGTGCTCACCATCTTTCCTGGGAACCAGCACCGTGGCCTGGAGGTGATTCAGGCGTTCGTTGCTCTCCTCGATCCCGCGACGGGCGTGCTGCTCGCGCTTCTCGAGGGCGGCGTCGTGACCGAGCTCCGGACGGCCGCCACCTCGGCAGCCGCAACCGATCTGCTGGCCACCCCGGACGCAGGCGATCTCGCCATCATCGGCGCGGGAGTCCAGGCGCGGAGCCATCTGCTGGCGATGGCCGAGGTCCGCGAACTCCGACGGATTCGCCTGTGGAACCGTACCGAGGAACGGGCGCTCGAGTTCGTCCGGTGGGCTGAATCTCACGACTTCGATGTCGAGGTGTGCCGCACCGTGCAGGCTGCTGTGGACGGAGCGGACCTGATCTGCTCCGTGACATCGTCCACGGACCCCTTGATCGACGGAGACTGGATCTCACCGGGGACCCACCTGAACGCGGTCGGCGCCTTTCACCGGGACGGTCGCGAACTCTGCTCCAACCTGGTTCGTGATGCGGCTGTGTTCGCCGTAGACAGCCGCGAAGGCGCCTTCGCCAATGCCGGCGACATGCTGATCCCGCTCGCCGAAGGCGCACTGGCCGAGTCGTTCGACCCTCCCGAGCTCGGCGAGTTGCTCGTCGGTGCCCGGGCCGGGCGGACAGCCAAGGACCAGATCACCGTGTTCGAGTCGCTGGGACTCGCGATCCAAGACGTCGCGGCGGCGGCATCGATCGTCGCGCGTGCGCAGCGTGAGGGCGTCGGCATCGTCATCGACTTCTCGTGAGAAGCAGACGACCGTGACCAAAGAGGTGACCGTGGTCGGCGGCGGGGCCATCGGCCTCGCCACTGCCTACTACCTCGCGCAGGCGGGCGCGGCGGTCCGGGTGATCGAGGCCCGTCGAACCGGGAGCGGGGCTTCGTGGGGCAACAGCGGCTGGATCGCGCCCTCGTTCGCTGGACCGATACCCGCGAAGGGTCTGGTCAGCTACACGATGAAGTCGCTCCTGGACCCTGCATCGCCGATCTACTTCGCCCTGCGAGCGGACCGCGACTTCGTCCACTGGTCCTGGAAGTTCTGGCGGCACTGCAACGACGGAGCCTTCCAGCGCGGAATGCATGCGACGGCCAAGCTGGGCGAACGCACCCATGCCCTGTACTGCGAGCTCACCGCTCGCGGAATCGACTTCGGAATCCAGCGGGCGGGGATCCTGATGGTCGCCCTGAACGCCGCGTCTCTCGAGGGTGACCTCGACCGGCTGAGGGTCTTGTCCGCCTACGGGTACCCGTTGCCCGACGCAATCCTGACCGGAGACGAGCTTCACGAGGCTGAACCGTTCCTCTCCGACGATGTCGCCGCCGGGTTCGTCATCGAGGGCGAGGCGCACGTCGACCCGGCGCGGATAGCCGGCGGATTCGCGGACGGCCTCGTCCGGGTCGGGGGAGAGATCCTCGAGGGCACCGAGGTCATCGGGATCGACCACCGCAATGGGCGAGTGACCGCGTTGCGCTCTTCGTCGGGAAGACTTGAAGTCGACGACCTGGTGCTCGCTGCCGGGGCCTGGACCGAACCGCTGGCGCGGATGCTCGGCGTCAAGCTCTTGATGCAAGCCGGCAAGGGCTACAGCTTCTCTGTGCGTCCCCGGACTCAGCCGCTGCGGCCCATCCATTTCGGTGAGTCCAAGGTGGTCGTCACGCCGTTCTCCGACGGCAAGGTGCGCGTTTCCGGAACGATGGAACTGAGCGGCATCAATCTGAACCTGGACCGGCGCCGCCTCCGCGCCATCCAGGTCGGGGCGCGCAAGTACATGGCGGAGTGGCCCGACGGCACCGTCGACGACGAGTGGGTCGGAATGCGGCCGCTCGCCGCCGACGGCCTGCCGATCCTGGGACGCCTGCCGGGTTTCGAGAACGTCTACCTGGCCACCGGGCACTCGATGTCGGGCATCACCTTGGCCCCGGCGACTGGCTTCTTCCTGTCCGAACTCATCATGACTGGCCAGGCGGCCGACCTGCTGAAGCCTTTCGCACCCGGACGCATCACGCGTCGCTGAGATCGTGGGGTGCTTGTTGAGAAAACTTGATGCCTCTGCGTTGAGATCTTAAGAAGATCATGATGAATCTCAACCACGCTCCGTAGGGACCACCAGTGAGCTGACGCCGTGTCAGTGCGGTGACTGCTCGGCGTCAGGGCGGCTGACGATCGTGGTCGCCAGGAAGACCGAACAACTCTCGAAAGGGCGGTAATAGCAGCATGAACACACCGAACGTGCACGGGCACGTTGAGGACGGCTGGGGGAAGGTCGCGGACGCGTTTCGCGCCAACTTCGAGGGAAACCCCGGCGAGGCGGGCGCGTCGTGCTGCGTCTACGCGGGGGGTCGCCCGGTCGTCGACCTGTGGGGCGGCTTCGCCGACAGCGCGTCCAAGCGGCCGTGGAACGAGGACACCATCGCCCAGGTCGCCTCCACGACGAAGGGTGCCACCGCGATCTGCGCACACCTGCTGGCGCAGCGCGGTGAGCTGGACCTGGACGCCCCGGTGGTCAAGTACTGGCCGGAGTTCGGGGCAGCGGGCAAAGACCAGATCCCAGTGCGCTGGCTGCTGTCGCACCAGGTCGGTCTGCCGGTCATCGACGGACCGTTGACGCTCGAGGAGGCGTACGCCTGGGATCCGGTGATCCGGGCGCTCGAGGCACAGAAGCCGCTGTGGCAGCCGGGCACGGAGCACGTCTACCACGCGATGACCTTCGGCTACCTGGTCGGTGAGGTCGTGCGCCGGATCTCGGGCAAGTCGCTCGGCACGTTCTTCGCCGACGAGGTGGCCGGTCCGCTCGGTCTGCACGCCTGGATCGGGTTGCCCGAGGAGCAGGAAGAGAAGGTGGCCACGATCGAGTACGCCGCTCCGTTCACGCTGGAGGAGATGACCGAAGGGATCATCGAGACCACCGGACTGGACGCGGACACGGTCAACGCCTGGATGACCTCGGTGTGGGGCGAGGGCTCGGTCCAGGCCGCCGCCGGCACTCTCGGCGGCGCGTTCGACCCGACCTCCGACTACTTCACCAAACGTGCCTGGCGGGCGGCCGAGGTTCCGGCCGCGAACATGGTCGCCGACGCGCGGTCGGTGGCCCGGATGTACGCCGCCACGGTGAGCGACGTCGACGGCATCCGGCTGCTGGAGCCGGCCACGGTCGAGCGGGCGATCGAGGTCCAGACCGACAAGACGCGGATGTACGGGCTCCCGCCGGGCCTGGACATCCCGGCCGACCGCTCCTTCTACATGTCGCTCGGGTTCTGGCGGTCCTGCCCGCCGCAGCCGATGCTCGGACCGAAGTCGTTCGGCCACCCGGGCTCCGGCGGATCGATCGGCTTCGCGGACCCCGACGCCGGGGTCGGCTTCGGCTACGTGATGAACCTCTGGTCGTTCCGCATCGGCGAACCGCGCGCGTCGAGCCTGGCCGCCGCAGTCCAGGCCTGCCTCGGCTGAACCGCCGTACGGCGTACCGCGACGGGGCTCCGGCGGTGTCCGGAGCCCTGTCCGGGCTGTGAGGTGTGGCGACGGTGTGCGATGCTGTGCCGACTATGAGTGAGGTGGCACGGCGGTACGTCGCGCGGCCGGTGGCGCCGCGGACTGCGGAGTCATTGGCTGGGAGCGTCTTGCTGCAGCTGAATGCGGTGACCGACGCGCTGGTGCGAACCATCTATGAGCAGAACCCTGCCTATCGTGAGGTGAACTCGGTTCCGCCGGATGACCTGTGGCAGTCATGTCATGACAACGTCGCCCGGGTTGTGCAGATGGTCGCCGACACGGACTGTTGCCCGAGCCGGTCCGCGACCGACGACTACTTCGACGCGGCGCGGGAGACGGGACGGCGCCGGGCCGAGCAGCGGATGCCGCTGGATGACGTGCTCCGCTCGTTCCGGCTCGGCGGGCGGCTGGTCTGGGAGGCGCTGATCGACGAGGCCCGCGCGCAGGGCGTGGTCGACTCCGATGCGCTGCTGGATGTCGCGAGCAAGGTCTGGGAGGTTGTCGACAACACGTCCTCGCAGGTCGCGGCCGCCTATCACACCGCGGAACGCCAGCTCGTCCGCGCCGACGAGCGACGCAGATCGACGCTCTGGGAAGGCTTGCTGCACGGCCGAGGGAAGGACCGGGCTTTCATCCAGGAAGCGGCAACGGTCCTCGACGTCCCCGTGGCCGGCCCGTACGCGGTGGTGGCGATCGACAACCTCGTCGACGACGACTGCACGACCGCTTCGCTCAAACGGCGGCTGGCCGGCGTCCGGGTCGGCTCGGCGTGGCAGGTACGGGCCCACACGGTCGTCGGATTGCTTGCCCTGGGCACGGAAGTTCCGGACACAGTACTCCGGTCGCTGCGCGCCGCCGTACGCGCGCCTGCCGGCGTGTCTGGCGTGGTATCCGGGCTTGCCAACGTGGGCGTCGCGTACCGTCAGGCGATGCTGGCCCGGCGAACTCTACCGGTTGGCCAGGTCGGGGTTGCGTCGCTGACCGAGCGGCTACCAGAAGCCTTGCTGCTCAGTGCCCCGGAGCTGGCCGAACAACTCGTCCAAACGTGGCTGGTGCCGCTCATGGAGGTGCCGCCGGCCGAGCGGGAACTACTGCTCGACACCCTCGAGAGGTGGGTGGCGGCAGGCGGTTCGGTCCGCGGCACAGCAGAGTTGGCGCATTGCCACCGCAACACGGTGATCAACCGGCTCCACCGGATCCACCAGATCACCGGACGCGACCTGACCGACGCCGCCTACCACCTGGACCTCGGCCTCGCGCTCCGTGCCATCAGGCTGTTTCCGCCGCAGAGCAGCTGATCCCTCCGCTGTGCGTTGTGCACAGTCAGGCTGGGCCAAACGTAGGCGTTGTGGCCATGCCGCGACGGCTTCCGCGCTGTCAGACTGCGTTCCCAGCATTGGTCGAACACGGAGGAATCTTCATGGCCGAACACCGTCGGTCGCCGGACGAGTCAACAGAGCAGCGCGGCCGGCTGGGCCGCCGTCGGGTCCTCGGGTACCTCCTCGCCGCGCCGACCCTGGCGGTCGGGGTGAGCTGGATCGCCGACTCGGCCGACCCGCGGCCGGCGGATGCCGCGGTTCCCTCACTGCCGCAGCCCGAGGACATCTTCGACCTCGGCGATCTGCAGAACCTCGCGGCCGCGCCCACGTCCGGCCTGATCTCGGTTGAACTGAAGACCGACGGCACCGCGTTCTTCGCCGTACCCCGGGCAGAGGTCGGCCAGGGCGTGACCACGTCGATCGCGATGATGGTCGCCGAGGAGCTGGACCTGCCGATGGACAAGATCACCATCGGGCTCGCCGACGCCCGGCCGGAGTTGCTGATGAATCAGCTGACCGGCGGTTCGAACTCGATGCGCAGTATGTACATCCCGGTCCGCACGGCCGCTGCGATCGCTCGGCAACGCCTGGTGGAAACGGCCGCCGCGCAGTGGAGTGTGGCCGCAGGCAAGCTGACCACTCGCGATGGTGTGGTGAGTGGGCCGAGCGGACGGACGGCGACGTACGGATCGTTGGCCAAGGCCGCGGCCAGTTCCCGGACGATCACGGTGTCCGCCGAGCTCAAACCCCAGTCCGAGTTCACCATCCTCGGGCGCCCGCACAACCGCGTCGACGCTCTCGACATCGTCACCGGCCGCAAGCAGTTCGGAATGGATCTGCAGGTCCCGAACGCCAAGCCGACGATGGTGGCCCGGCCACCGACGATCAACGGCACGGTGAAGTCGGTCAACAATCTCGCCGCCGTCCGCGCGATGCCCGGCATCACCGACGTGGTCGCCATCACCCACGGCGTGGCGATCCGGGGCGAGACGTTCGGTCAGTGCATCGACGCCATCCAGGTGGTCGATGCGACCTGGGGCCCGGGGACGGTGGACGACGAGTCCGATGCCACTGTGCTGGCGAAGCTGCGCGCGGCTCAGCTGCCGATGGCCGTGCCGCCGCTGCTGTCGAGCACGATCGACGCCGAGTTCGTCTTCGCCTTCGCCAGCAACAGCCCGCTCGAACCGGACTGCGCGATTGCCGACGTCCGCTCGGACAGCGCGGAGATCTGGGCCAGCCTCAAGGTGCCGATCGTCGCCCAGGAGGACATCGCCAAACGGCTCGGCCTGCCGATCGACGCGGTGAAGGTGCACGTGATCCAGGGCGGTGGCTCGTTCGGCCGGCACCTCTTCCACGATGTGGCCGCCGAGGCGGCGGAGATCTCCCAGAAGATGGGCAAGCCGGTCAGATTGTCCTGGTCGCGCACGGACAACTTCCGCCAGGGACGCGTCCACCCGATGTGTACGTCGCGCGTGCGGGTGAACTACCTGGCCGGCAACGTGCTCAGCTACGAGCAGCGGCACACCAGTGTGCAGACCGAGTTCGGTCACGGCCTCGGCGAGATGATCACCTCGACCGCCGCGCATCTGCCGGTCGGCGGGAACCTCTCCTTCGCCGAGACGATCTTCGCGCTCAGCCAGTCCTCGCAGTACAACTTCGGTGTCACCACGCAGTTGCTGAACGAGATCCCGTTGAAGTTCAACACCGGCAGCATGCGCAACATCTACTCGCCGAACGTGGTGTGTGCCGAGGAACTCGTGGTCGACCGGCTCGCGGCGAAGCTGGGCCAGGACCCGGTCCGGCTCCGGCGCAACTTCCTGAAGGACCAGCGATTGCTGGCGGTGCTGAACAAGGCTGCCGAGGTTGGCGACTGGGGCAAGACGATGCCGAAAGGCATGGCGCAGGGTGTCGGGCTGCACGCGGAGTACCGCGGCGCGGTCGCGACCCTGGTCGAGATCGACTGCCGGCCGGAGACGGTGAACAGGCCGATTCCGGACGGCGTGAGCGGCCCGCGAGTGACGAAGGCGCTGATCGTGGTCGATCCAGGTTTCTGCATCAACCCCCGCGGGCTGGAAGCCCAGATGATCGGTGGCCTGCAGGACGCCATCGCGCTGGCGCTGACGTCGAGCCTGCACATCAAGAACGGCATGCCTCTCGAGGGCAGTTGGGACAACTACTTCTACACCCGGCAGTGGAACACGCCGCAGGACGTCCAGGTGATCATCATGCCCAACACCAGTGACAATCCCAGCGGCGCCGGCGAGCTGGCGGTGGCGCCGGCCTTCGCCGCGATCGCGTGTGCCTACGCCCGCGCCACCGGGACCATGCCGACGTACTTCCCGATCAACCACGGCACGCTCGGCTTCGAGCCGCTGCCGCTGGAGCCGTCCACCCCGCAGTCACCGACCGACGGTCTCGACCACACCTTCTGAGGAAGTCATGGCAACGCACACTTTCAAGCTCAACGGCCAGCAGATCAGCGTCGAGGCCGAAGGCAACGTTCGACTCCTGTGGGTTCTGCGCGACCTGCTCGGCGTCACCGGCCCGAAGTACGGATGCGCGCTGGAGGTCTGCAAGTCCTGCACCTCGCACATCAACGGCAAGGCGTTCAACCCGTGCTCCGTGCAGGTCAAGGACATCGAGCCGGCCGACGAGATCACGACCATCGAGGGCCTGCCGGCGACCGTCGGCAAGGACCTGCACCCGATGCAGCAGGCCTGGCTCGACCATGACGTGGCCCAGTGCGGCTACTGCCAGCCCGGCCAGATCATGGCGGCCGTGGCCAAGGTCAAGCAGGCCCACGCGGAGGGCCACGAGATCACCGACGCGGACCTGGACGAGCTGCGCAACATCTGCCGGTGTGGCACTTACTCCCGGATCCGTGAGGCCGTCAAGGCCGGCGCCGAGAACATGTGAGGCGACGTGCGTGACCTGCTCCCGCACCTGCGGCAGTGGTACGCCGATGGCGCGCCGTTCGCAGTGGCCACCGTGATCGACACGTTCCGCTCGGCGCCTCGCCAACCGGGCGCGGCGATGGCGGTGTCTGGCGACGGCGTTGTGGTAGGCAGCGTGTCCGGCGGCTGTGTTGAAGGCGACGTGTACGAGGTGGCTCGTGAGGTCATCAAGACCGGCCTCCCGACTGTGCGGCGGTACGGCGTCTCCGACGATGACGTATTCGCTGTGGGCCTGACCTGTGGGGGAGTGATCGAGGTCTTGGTGCAGCCGGTCGACCTGGCCGCGTTCGCCGAGTTCGATGCGGTTGCCGACGCGGTCGGCTCAGGTCGGCCGGTCGCTGTCGCGACCGTGGTCACGCCCGGAGAGCGCCTGGGGCAGCGATTGATCGTCTGGCCGGACGGAGTGACTGGCAGTCTCGGTGACTCGGGCCTGGACGCCGCCGTTGTCGAGGACGCCGTGGCCATGCTCGATCAGGGGGCCACCGCGATCCGGTACTACGGCGCGCAGGGGGAGTGTCAGCGTGCCGAGATCGCAGTGTTCGTCCAGGCCTTCACGCCCCCGCCGCGGATGTTCGTGTTCGGCGCGATCGATTTCGCTGCCGCGGTGGCTCGGGTCGGCAAGTTTCTCGGCTACCACGTGACGGTGTGTGACGCGCGCGGGGTGTTCGCCACTCGGCAGCGCTTCC
This sequence comes from Kribbella sp. CWNU-51, assembly GCF_054073265.1. Lineage (NCBI taxonomy): Bacteria > Bacillati > Actinomycetota > Actinomycetes > Propionibacteriales > Kribbellaceae > Kribbella > Kribbella sp. CWNU-51. Next base: position 731,060 of record NZ_JBSXMZ010000004.1, on the reverse strand, counting down.
CCGAGGCGGACGAGGTGGTGGTGTGCTGGCCCCACCGTTTCCTCGCGGAGGCGCTCGAACAGGGCCTCGTGGATCGGCGCAGCGTGTTGTGCGTGCTGACCCACGACCCGAAGTTCGACGTGCCGTTGCTGGAAGTGGCGTTGCGCACCGAAGCCGGCTACATCGGCGCGATGGGATCGCGCCGTACTCACGAGGATCGGCTGTCCCGGTTGCGAGCGGTGGGTGTGACCGACGCAGAGCTCGCCCGGCTGTCGTCACCCACCGGTTTGGATCTGGGCGCCCGGACCCCTGAGGAGACCGCGATCTCCATCGCGGCGGAGATCATCGCAGCCCGATCGTCGGCCAGCGGACAGCGCCTGTCGACGACCACGGGGCGGATCCACGGCGAACCCGCGGGACGGGCCGCAGGCGTGGCCTAGACGATCACGAGTACGCCGCTGTGGGAGCCGGGAGGCTGGTCAGGAAGTCGAGCAGCAGGCTGTTCACCTGGCCGGGTGCATCGAGTTGTGCCCAGTGGCCGATGCCGTTGATCCGCTCGTACCGCCAGGGGGCGTCGATGAAAGCTGCGGTGCCGGTCAGCGCCTTTTCGGTGATGGCAAGATCTGCGCTGCTCCAGATCCCCATGGTCGGTGCCTGGATGCGCGGGAGCTCGGTCGACGGCCGGATCAGCGATTCCGGCGGCAGGATCGCCCGGTACACGGCGAGACTCGCGGTGAGGGCCTCGGGGTCGCGGAGGTGTGCGATGACGGAGTCGATGTCCGGGTGCCGGCTCCAGTTGCGCAGGTTGGCGAAGTCGTTGGCCGCGAGCCAGCGTTCGGCGATGCCCGGGAACTGGAACAGCAGCATGTACCAGGACTTCTCGCGTTGTTCCCAGCCTGCGGCGGCGAACGCGGCCGGGTGGCCGACCGACAGGCAGGTCAGGCTGGCGACCCGTTCGGGCGACACTGCCGCGAGTACGGCGCCGATCGCACCACCCCAGTCGTGGCCGACGACGTGGGCCGGGCCTGTCCCGAGGACGTCGAGGAGACCGATCAGGTCGCTGACCATCGGCATCATTCCGTAGCTCGCGACGGTGCCGGGTTTGTCGGACTGACCGAAGCCGCGGAGGTCGGGCGCGATGGTTCGATAGCCGGCCTCGCCAAGGGCGGTGATCTGGTGACGCCAGACCTCGTGGCAGTCGGGCCAGCCGTGGAGCAGGAGGACGGGCTCGCCGTCGCCGACGTCCGCTACCTCGAGGATTGTTCCGTTGATGTCCAAGCGCATGGCGAGCTCCTTGCCGGGTTCAGTTGGGTGCGGTGGCGTCAGCGTGGGGCGGCGATCGTGGCGAGGAGTTGTGCGCGGTTGGGGCCAGGGGTTGGGTATTGAGGGGCGTTGGCGCCGAGCGTGAGGACCTTGGCGACCATGCCGGGTGCTGCCAGGGCCTCCGGGGGAGTGCAGAGCATCGACGCGACGGACCCGTAGGCACGCAGTACGTCGGGATCTTGTGGTGCGGCCGCGTACAGCGCTTTGGTCATCGCCCAGCTCGCGTCGGATGTCTGATAGGTCTCGCCGGCCACGTCGGCCGCGATCTCGTTCAGGCGGTGCCGATCGAAGGCGAGGGTCATCCGGTACAGCGGGGTGACTGTGCTCTCGGTGACCTCGTCGAACCGGCGTACCAGCTTCTCCGGCTGGTCCGGGCCGACGTCGCGGAGCAGGTCGCGGAGTGCGCAGGCGTGCAGCATCCCGATCGACGCGCCGCGCCCGAGCGACGGGTTGGTGCACGCCCACGCGTCGCCGATCGCGACGAGCCCGGTGACCACCGGTTCGCCGTCGACGACGTACCGGTGGTAGCGGTCCTCGATGCCGGCGATCACCTGGACGTCGGTGATCGGGTCGGCCTCGCCCCACTGTGCGGCGGTCGGGTAGAGCTTCAGCGCGGCCTGCCAGGCGGCGGCGTCGCGCAACCCGCGCAACTGCTTGTCCCGGGCGGACGTGGTGAACCCGACGCCCCAGGTGCCGTTGTCCGCGGGGAGGGTCAGGACGGACAGGCTGTCGAAGTGCTGGAGTAGTGGGCCCAGGACCGCGGGACGGGACCCGTCCGTCGAGCGGAAGTGGCGGGCGTAGTACACGAATCCTGAATCTTCGCGCCCCTCGTGGGGGCGGCGGCCGCCGGCGGACTCGATCATCGCGCCGACCGGCGACCGCCGGCCGGTGGCATCGACGACGAGATCGGCACGCAGTACTGCGCCGCCGTCGATCATGACACCGGTCACGTGTGGTGCCGCTGCGATGATGGCCGGCCCGGTGAGCAATCCGGTGACCTTGATACCGCGGCGGATCGAGACACCGTGGGTCCGCTCCGCGACGGTTGCGGCTGCTGCCTCCAGGACCGGGCGTCGGGCGGTCACCGTCTCGAACCGCTCGTCGCCGTCGCGCCGGCCGCCGGTCATGGCGGCGGGCAGTTGGTCGAACACGTTCACGCGGGAGCCGCCGAAGGCGATCAACTGCTCCAGCACGGCCGGCAGTTCGCGCTGCATCAGCGTTCGCCAGCGCGGCAGCATGTAGTGCAACTGGCGGAACTGGTTGACGCCGGGTCGTTGCCACTCGAGCCAGACGTTCTCGGCATCGTCGCCGGGCGGGGCCTCGTCGCGTTCCAGGATCGTGACGCTGTGGCCGTCGCGGGCCAGGAGCATCGCGGTGACCAGGCCGTTCAGGCCGGCGCCCAGTGCGAGGATTTCCGCCATGTCGCACCTCCGGAGCTGTCTCAGTGCGGGCAGCGTGCGGCATCGACCTGCTCACCTTCCAGACCAATCACTGTCCAATCGCTGTCCGAACGCCGTACGAGCTGTCCGTCCGTCTTGACCGCCGGCCAGGCGAGGGGCAGGTTGGACTGAGGGTGCTCGGAGTGCCGGAGGGGGTAGCGCATGACGAGCCGTGGCAAGTCGACGCCGGCGGCACAGCTCGGTGCGATCACGGTTGCCGATCGGCTTCGGCAGGCGCGCCGCCGCCGGTTCGTGGGGCGGACCGGTGAACTCGAGTTGTTCCGGACTGCGTTCAAACCGGGCGAGTCCGGCTTCACCGTGTTGTTCGTCCACGGTCCGGGAGGGATCGGGAAGACGACCTTGCTGAGCGCTCTCGCTGAAGCCGCCGAGGAGGCGAATGCCACGGCAGTGCGGCTGGACGCCCGGACGATCGAGCCTTCGCCGCCCGCGTTCTACGCTGCACTCGGCGCGGCTCTCGGCGTACCGGACCGAGGAGCACCCCTGGAGAGCCTCGCCGCGCGCCCGCGCCCGATTCTCTTCATCGACACCTACGAGCAGTTGATGCCGCTGGACAACTGGCTGCGGGAGGAGTTCCTGCCGGCGCTCCCCGCGGACGCGCTGGTCGTGGCGGCCGGGCGGACGCCGCCGTCGCCGCAGTGGGCCAGCGATCCCGGCTGGGGTGAGCTGTTGCGAGTGGTTGCCCTGCGCAACCTGCAACCCGACGACGCGCGCGCCTACCTGCACGCCGCGGGTGTGTCCGAGGACTTGCATGGACGGGTACTCGAGATGACGCACGGTCATCCGCTCGCACTGTCCCTGCTGGTCGACGTCGTCGAGCAGCATCGAGGTGCCCTCGCGCCGGGCCTGTCCCTGCAGGAAACGCCGGACGTCGTTCGGGTGCTGCTCGAGCACTTCGTCGAATGGGTCCCCAGCCCACGGCACCGGGAAGCGTTGGAGGCCTGCGCGCACGCCCGGTTCACCACGGAAGATCTGCTGCGCACCGCGCTCGGCGGCGACGACGCCCATGAGCTGTTCGGCTGGCTGCGTGGTCTGTCGTTCGTTGAGGAGGACCAGTACGGCGTGTTCCCGCATGATGTGGCGCGGGATGTCCTCGACGCGGACCTGCGCTGGCGGGACCGTGCGTCGTACGTCGACCTGCACCGGCGGGTACGGCGGCACCTGGTGGAACAGGCACGTCGTACGACGGGACTGGAACAGCACCGCTGGTCCGCCGACATCATCTTCCTGCACCGCAACAACCCGCTGATGCGGAGCTTCTGGGACTGGGAGACGTTCGGCCAGGCGTTCCCGGACGAGCTCCGCGACGAGGACCGCGCTCCGATCCTCGCGATGACCAGGCGGCACCAGGGAAGCGAGCAGGCCGAGCTTGTGGCGCACTGGATGGAGCATCCTGCGGCGAAGTTCGTCGCCTTCCGCGCCGGTGCCGGCGACCCGATCGGCTACGCCGGGGAGATCAAACTGGAGCTGGCCGGCGAGTCCGACCTCGCCGCCGACCCCGCCGCCGCGGCGATCTGGGAGTACGCACAGCGACACGGCCCGCCGCGGCCGGGCGAGACCGTGTACGCGGCCAGGTTCTTCATGGATCGCGAGGCCTACCAGAAGCCGTCGGCGTCGTACAACGTGATCACCGCACGGCACGTCCAGCACGTGCTCACCAGTCCGGGACTGTCCTGGGACTTCATCGCGTGTTTCGAGGAGGCAGCATTCTGGGAGCCCTTCTTCGCCTACATCGATTACCACCGGGCCCACGAGGCGGAGTACGACGTCGGCGACCATCACTACGCCGTGTTCGCCCACGACTTCCGGCGGCTGGGGCCGTTGGACTGGCTGGAGCTGATGGCCGATCGGGAGATCGGCGCCCCTGCCGGACCGCCGACCGGCGCCGACCCGGAACTGGTGCTCTCGCAGCCCGAATTCGCCCTGGCGGTCCGTGCCGCCCTGCGGTCGCTGCACCGGCCGGATCGGCTCGCCGGCAATCCGCTCCTGCGCTCCAGGCTGGTCCGCGACCACGGAGACTCATCCGCCGACACGCTTCGTGCCCTCGTCCAGGAGGCCGCTGAGTCACTCCGGGCCGACCAGCGTGACGACAGACCCTTCCGGGCTGTCGACCGCACCTTCCTCCGGCCCGCCGCCACCCAGGAACGCGCCGCGGAGGTGCTCGGCCTGCCGTTCACCACCTACCGTCGCCAGCTCGCCCGGGGCGTCGACCGCATCATCGACTGGCTGTGGGCCCGAGAAGTCCATGGCCCATAGGGCGCATCGCCCGGAGCTCGGCGAGGTGCCCTGGAAGTTGCTATGGGCAAATACCGGACTCAGACGCGGAGGGTGGGGCGGTAGGTGAGCTCTTGGGTGTGGCCGTCGAGGGTCCGGCTCTCGAGCAGTTCGAGGTCGAAGTCGGCGGCGCCCTGGAAGATCGGCTCCACCCCGGTTTGCCCGGTGATCACCGGGAAGATCGTCACCTGGATGCGGTCGACCAGGCCGGCGGCCATCAGCGCACGATTCAGGGACAGGCTGCCGTGTGAGCGCAGCGGCACGTCGGACTCGTCCTTGAGCCGGGTGACGACGTCGACGGCGTCGCCGCTCAAGACGGTTGCGTCCGGCCAGTCGAGGGGTCCTTCGAGGGTCGTCGACACCACCGTTGCCGGCAGGTTCCTCATCCGGGTGACCCAGGGGTCGCGGACCTCGGACTCCGCGGTGCTCGACGCCAGCATCTGCGCGAAGGCCCGATACGTGGTGGCTCCGAAGATCATCCGCTGCTCCGCGCCGTACACGGCAAGGCGATGCTCGAGCAACTCGGGGCCTTGCTTGCCCCAGTAGCCGCCCCAGTCGCCGCCGTCGTACGAGCCGAAGCCGTCGAGGCTGGAGAAGATGTCGAAGGTGTAGGTCGCGGTCATGATGTCCTCCTCGCGTACGGCGGCGCCCTCGCGGCGGCCGCTCACCCCTGCTACGAAGACAGCGGCCCCGATCCGACACCGCCTCCGTCCTTCAGGAGATCGTAACCAGGTGGTTACCGTAACCGATGGGTTACAGTTGAGGCGTGGTGACAGAGGCGGGGCGGGATCCGTTCTCGGCGTTGGGAGACCCGACCCGGCGGCGGATCCTCGAGTTGCTGGCTGATGCGTCGCGTTCGGTGGGGGAACTGGCCGAGGAGTTGCCGATCAGCCGGCCCGCTGTGTCGCGTCACCTGCGATTGCTCAAGGAAGCAGGTCTGGTCGAGGAAGCACCGGAGGGCACGAGACGGATCTATCGCCTCCACGAATCGGGCGCCGAGGTCGTGCAGGCGTACCTCCTGCAGGTGTGGGGCGAGGCGGTTGGGCGGTTCAAGCTGCTGGCCGAGAACACGCGGCCGCCATCACGCGGGGGAGCGCCGTGATCAAGCCGTTGCGGGTCGAGGTCGTCCTGGACTGTTCTGTCGAGCACGCGTTCGCGACGTGGACGGAGCGGTTCTCGTCGTGGTGGCCCCGTGGCCACTCGGTCAGCGGTGACCCGGCCGCGGTCACGTTGGAGCCGCAGATCGGTGGGCGCATCTACGAGCGCACCCGTGACGGCGAGGAGATCGACTGGGGACTGATCACCGCGTGGGATCCCCCGCACCGGCTGAGCTACCGGTGGCACCTTCGCCGACCATCCGCCGAGGCCACCGATGTCGAGATCCGCTTCGTCGCCGTACCCGGAGGTCGAAGCAAGGTGGACATCACGCACACGGGCTGGGAGCGGCTCGGGGCTGAGGCAGAGCACTGGCGCGACGCCAATGTCGGCGGCTGGCGGGGGCTCCTCCCGCATTTCGTGGCCGCCTGCAACCCCACAACTGAAGGAGTACGACAATGAGCGGTACCTCGGAGGATCCCTGGGTTCTCAAGACACCACCCGGTACGTCGGAGTACACGATGCACCGCGACGACACCGCGGAACCGGCTGAGCTCGTGTGCCGGGTCGGCTCGACGAAGCTGCGGTATCTCGCCCGCTGTCTCGACGACGTCCCCGCGATGCTGAAGGCACACGGTGACTGGATGGAGCTGGGCAGCGCGGACGAGGGTAAGCCGGCGAAGGACGGCACGCTGGAGGCTTGGGCGCGCTCGGCCGACAACCCCGTCGGCGGCTGGTACGGCCTCCGCAACGGATACCGCGGCCGCTTCGCGATGTACATCCCGCCGCTGCTGGAACTGCTCGGCCTGGTCGAACTCGAACACAACCCCCGCAACAACCGCATCCGCGTCCCCTGACGGGTTCAGCTTTTGGGCGGGGCGGGTGCGAGGAGCTTGACCATCAGCGCGATGAACTGACGGCGTTGCGTGGCGGTCAGGGGGGCCAGGACTTGCTGCTGGATGTCGTCGATGACCTCGTCGAGCTCCAGGAGTTGGGCGACTCCCGCCGGGGTGATGGTGACGATGTTGCGGCGCTTGTGCCCGGGGTCGACAGACCGCTCGACGAGCCGGCGTGACTCGAGCTCGGTCAGGGCCGCCGTGACGTCGCTGCGATCGATCCCGGTCCCGCGGCCCAGCTCGGCCTGGCTCGCGGGTCCCCACTCCTCGAGCGCGGCCAGCAGGCGGTAGTGGTAGCTGCGTAGTCCGTGGCCGTGCGACTCGAACCCGGCGGCGAGGAGACCCGACGAGCGCGCGAAGGTCCGGCTGATGAGCCAGGTCGGACGATCCTTGACGCGGGCGGGAGTACGGCTCGGCGGGTGATCCATCGGCATGGGCCGACGATATCAGTTGTTGGCGCGGCCAACACTTGCTATGTTGGCAACACCAACACTCAAGCACTCCGGGGAGACCGGCTCATGGACGCAGCAAGGACCAGCATTCTGATCATCGGCAGGAGCCCGGGCGTGATCCTCGAGGCCGCCGGCATCCTGCGGGACAAGGGCTTTCACGCCGACGCGACCAACCAGTTCGACGAGGTGCTGACGGCGTACGACACCACGCAGTTCGATGTCGTCGTGTTCGGCGGGATGGTTCCGGCCGGCACCAAGCGGTACCTCAGGGAGGAGATCTCCAAGGGCAACGGTCACGTGACCTTCGTGCAGGGACTCGGCGGCATCGCAGGCCTTGTCGCGGCTCAGGTCGAGGGCGCGATCTCGACTGCCCAGGACGACAATGACGTGGCCTATGACACGACTCAGCGAACGGTGCAGCTCACCTTGAAGGAGCCGTCCCGAGTGGTCGTCGAGGCTTGGTGGGCCACGTCGTTCACGCCACCCGAACCAACGAGCACCTCGATGCGCGTAGTCGACTCCCATTTCGATGCGGGGGAGCACCTCATTCCGCTCCCGGCCGACGTGCCGACCGTCGCGTCGTTCGTCACCGTGTCCGCCGGGCCGGCCGTCCGCGCCTTCACGGTCGGCGCGATGCCGGAGGCAGTACGCCGCATGGTCCCAACCGGGGACCCATCCCAACCGCCCGCCCTCCCACCAGTCCGGCCAGTAGCAACCCACACCAACTGACAAGCGTTATGGTCAGTTAACTGCACTATCTGGGGCTGAGGTTGGCCGGCTGAGCTGGTCTTGGTGATGATCTGCACCGTGGTCGATGAGATGCGGTCGTACGGGACCTGATCGAGGGACGGGCTGTCCTTCCTCGGATCGGTGCGGTGATGGCTGGTGCGGTGGAGTCGCTGCCGCGGGCGGTGGTCGATGCGGCGGGCCGTGAGGTTGATCCGGTGAGTCGCTATCTGCGTGATCTCGCGCTGGGCGATGCCAGTTCGGCCACTGGGCGAAGCTACGCGCACGATCTGTTGCGGTGGTTCCGGTTGCTGTGGTTCCTCGATGTCGGGTGGGAGCAAGCGACTGAGGCTGAGGTGGCGGCGCTGGTCGGCTGGCTGCGGGCGGCACCGACCCGCAACGTCGCCGGTCGGATCGGGTTGCTCAGGCGGGTGTTGTGAATGCCAGGACGGGAAAACCGACGTTGGCCGCTGGGTATGCGCCGGCGACGATCGCGCACGCCTTGACGGTGGTGCGCCAGTTCTACGAGTACCACCGCCACTTTGCCAGGGGGCAGTTGCTGAATCCGGTGCTGGAGAGCGCGAGCCGCCGGGCGCGGCTCGCGCAGCGTTCGCCGCTGGAGCCGGTCGTGCCGTTTCGCCGGGCGCGGCTGCGTCCGAAGGCATCGAGGAGCTCCTGGAGCTGTCCCACCTGAGCATCCGCAACTACCAGCGCACCAACGGCGAAGTCATCGCCTTGCTGGTCATCGCGCCGTCCAAGGCCGATCGCGAACGCGTCATGCCCATGTCGGCCAAGCTGTTCCATGCCGTCGCCCAGGTCATCAAACGCCACCGCAGCCAGCACGGCACTGTCCCTCTCGCGCACAGCTACGACCCTCACGTCCAACGCCGCCAGCACGCCAACGCCCAGGCTGGCACGGCGAAAATCGAAGGCATCGACCTCACCCTCACCTTTCTCCGCAGCAAACGAGGACAGACCCAACGCGCCATCAGCCTCGGAATGCCCACCACGGCACCGGCCAGGCAGAAAGCCTAGAACGGGCGCGGCCAGGCCGCGCGTTAAGGAGAGGATCAAACGAAGCAGCCCGTCGTACTGTGATCCGGCTGCAGAGAACCAAGCCCGGCAACCACAAGCCGCGGCAAGAGGGCGAAGGGATACGGGACAGAATGAGCACCGCTGCTGAGGAGTACCCAGAGCTGCCGGCCGAGCTCCTGGACGACGTGGCCAGCGTGGTCGGGGCAGAGGTCACTCTTCTCAGTCGCCTACCCGGAGGCTTCGATGTGGGTGCCATGCGCATCCAGTTGGCCGGAAGGGCAAATGCAGTGCTCAAAGCATGGCCCCGGGCACGCCCCAACCAGCTGGACGAGTCGTTGCGAGCCCAGAGAGTGGTCGAGCACATGCGTAGGCGCGGCTATCCCACCCCGGCCTGGCTCGGAGTGGGGGCCACAGCCACTCATGTATGGCATCTCATGGACTTCGTTGACGCGGCTCCCGCGCCAGAGCTGACCCCGTCCCTCGTTGAGCAGCTGATGGAGATCATCGAACTGCAGGCTGGCCAAGCCTCCGAGCTCTACGACCACTGGTCGTACGCCTGGCGGCTCGCCACCGGTCAGGAATCCGGTCAAGACTTAGCTCCGAGTTTGTCGAGGGCTGTCGCCGGGCTTTCGGGGTATTCCTCCGTGGTGTCGGCCTTGGTCGAGCGCCTGCGGCTCGTGTGTGGCGACGTCCCACCACCACGAGAGGCACCTGACATGGTCCATGCCGATCTCAAGCCCGACAATGTCTTGGTCCGTGACGGAGCGGTGGTGGCGGTCGTGGATATCGGGAACGCAGGTAGCGGCACGCGGGCGACTGATCTCACCACCCTCCAGTGGCACACCTTCCAGGATCCGCTGGACGGTGTCCGAAGGCGGCTGTGGACGAGAATCCTCGACCTGGTCGACTGGGAGGGGGCAGCGGTGCTCGCAGCTACACAGATCCTCGTGATGCTCGAGTTCCCTATCCGTCACGGGCGCCACGATGTCGTTCCAGGGGTGGTCAAGCGCGGCCATCGCGCCCTCGACGAGCTGAACGCGCTTCGCTAACTGTCGCCGGTGGAGATGGTGTGCGAAATGGGGACCTCCGACTGCTATCAGCCGGCATAACGCGCAACATCCACCTTGAGGCCGAGAATGGCGCACTCCGTGAGTTCGTCGAGCAGCTCCAGTCCCGGGTCGGCGAGCTGCAGGAGCTTGCGGCTCCAGAAGTTCCAGCCCAGTACCACGCTCGCGACGCAAACACATTCAGTTCAATGTCCCAGAGGAGTTCGATGCAGGTGCGAGCTGCTCGACGTACGCCGGGTCCTCGTGCGGCAGACATAAGGACGGCCGAGGAACTACGCACCGCTGCGCGTCAGTCCGGCAGCCAGTGCAGCTCGTGTGCCAGGGCTTTGGCGACGGTACGGATGCGGCGGTGTAGTGGTGACTGCACGCGCGGGAGGACCAGGTGGATCGTCAAGGTGGGTGCGCCCTGCAGCGGTCGCCACGTGAGACCGGCCGGTAGTGCCGTGACCGCGGCTTCACCGGCCGGGGCGAGGGTGAGCCCGTCGCGTAGGTCGCGCTGAAACATGTCGAAAGAGACTGCGGGCGTGTGGAATCGGGGGTTTGGCCGGGTGTCGCGGAACAGTGCGGACAGCTGATCGTGGATCACGGGGTTGGCCGTACGGTCGGGGAGTCGCAGCGGATACGCGGCCGCATCGGCGATCTCGATCTCCGGGTGTTCGGCCAGCGGATGATGCTGTGCCAATTGGACCCCGACGCGCGTACGCCGCAGCAGGAACCGGCGCACGCCACGACCCGGCTGCTCACCGCGGGTGATCCCCGCATCGATGCGGCCGTCGGCGACCGCGGGGGAGATCTCCGGTGTCGCCATCGGGACCGCGCCGACCTGGAGTCCCGGGCTGCTGCGAATGAGCCTGTCCACCAGGGCCGGTGCCGTCTCGGCCCCCGCGCTGAGGCTGTATCCGATGCGCAGCGTGCCCAGTTCACCGGCCCCCGCATTCCGGGCGGTGTCCCATGCCCGGTCCAGCGCCGCCAGCGCGGGCGGCGCGGACTCCGCCAAAGCCGCACCAGCCGTGGTCAATACGACGCTACGCGTGTTACGAACCAGCAGGCTCGTACCGAGTTCCGCCTCCAATCGGCGCATCCGGGCACTGAGTGCGGGCTGCGCGATACCGATCCGTGCGGCCGCGCGGGTGAAGTTCAACTCCTGCGCCAGCACCAGAAAGTACCGCAGGCTCACCGTATCCGGCGCCACATGCCCTCCCTGTCGATTGATAACGATCCGTTCTGAGTCTATCCCGTTCCGGTCTTTCCCTCGACCACACATCAAGCCCTAACCTGCGCATATGACGATTCAACTGACCGCGGTAGTGGACCCACCTCCGCCCTCACCCGAATCCCTATGTCCCGCACCGAGCAATGCAGGAGGCAGTCATGCATAAGTTGCTGGTCCTGTATCCCAAGCCCGCCGACCCTGACCACTTCCGCGACTACTACGTGACCAACCACCTTCCACTGGTCATGAATTGGCCCGGCCTGCTTGCGTGGCGCTACAGCTTCGACGTGGCGGCGACCAAGGGAGAAGCGCCGTATTTCGCGGTCTTCGAAGCCGACTTCGCTGACGCCGCCGCCTTGGCCGCGTCGCGGGAGTCGCCGTACGGCCAGCGGGCGGCCGCCGATGTCGTCAACTACGCCACCGGCGGTGTGGTCGTCATCGACTATCCGGTGCAGGACGGCGCCGGCTGAGGCAGGCCGGTACGCTCCGGGACGCGTTCGGTCGGCCGTTGCGGCCAGGTCCGGCTATCGGCGGACGCCGTTCGCGGTTGCCGGTTCGTTGAGCGTCAAAGGTGGGCAGATGTCCTGGCCGGATGTCACGGTGGTTGATGCGTGCGTGCGGCGCGACGGCCGGGGCGGCAGCCCCACGGCCGTCACCGACGACGACCCGGCGGCGACGGACGCGGACCGGCGTGCGGTCGCTGCTGCGGCCGGCACCTCGCACGCGGCGTTCCTCGGCCCGGGGCCGACGCCGGACGGTGGCCGGCCGGTCCGGTTCTTCACCGCCACCGCCGAACTGTCCGGCTGCGGCCACGGCACCGTTGCCGCGCAGGCCGTCCGGTTGACCCGCACCGCGCTGGGCGAGCTGAACGACCGCCAACACACCGGCGGGCGCACGTTCGACACCGTCGCGATCCGCCGCCCCGCCGGCATCGAGGTGTGGTTCGACCAGGGCCTCGTCGCGCTGCGTCACCCGGCGCCGGACGAGCGCGCCGCGATCGTCGCCGCGCTCGGGCTCACCGCGGACGATCCGCATCCGACCGACGCGCCACGGATCGCCGCGCCCGGCGCACCACGCATGCTGGTACCGGTCCACGACCGGTCGGCGCTGCTCCGAGTCTGCCCACACCTCGGCAGGCTGACAGCGGCGTGCCGGCGGTACGGGCTCCTCGGCCGTTTCGTGTACGCACCGCCGGTGGGCGACCGACCGGGTGCGGCGCGGATGTTCGTGCCGGCGGTACGGGCTCCTCGGCCGTTTCGTGTACGCACCGCCGGTGGGCGACCGACCGGGTGCGGCGCGGATGTTCGCGCCGGCGATCGGTGTCGACGAGGACGTCGCCAACGCCAACAGCACCGGCTGCCTGGCCGCCCACCTGCTCGACACGACAGGGGCGCAGACGGTCGCGATCGAGGTGGAGCAGGGTGACACCCTCGGTCGACCGGCCAGCGTGCTCGCTTCGGCCCGACGCGGGCCGGCGGGCATCACGACCCGGGTCGGCGGGTTAGCGGTGGTCCGCGACGGACACCGAGGCGACGACTAGACCGTCCTCTTCTGCGATCCGCGCATGGGGCTGGGGCTGTCCGCTGCGGTCAAGCGTTGGCACCCGGTGACCACTGGCAACGATCGCGACACAGGGACTCCCACACACGGCCGTTAGTGCAGAGAAGGACCCAGCAACCGGTGGGTGGCGGTTTGGGCGCAGACCTGGGCGCTGCCGAAGGTTTGGATCCAGCCGGCGAAGGCGGAGTAGTCGGTGCCAGGGACGCCCATGTCGACCACGATCATGTCGGGGTGCTGGGTCTGCAACTCGCCGATGAGTTTCTCCTGCCAGTCGAAGCGGTGTGCGCCCCTGACCAGCAGTACGACCTGGCTGTCCGCGCCAAACTCCGACCGGAACTCGCCGACGCCGGCCCGAGCCATCCCGGGTCCGTTGTAGGTCTGGCCCGACAAACCGATGCTCTCGACAACCTTCCCGGCGTCGCGTAGCAGTTGCTCGACACCCCAGCCCGCCGAGCCGGCGGCGGGGGAGTGGGTCGGTTCCAGCCGGATGATCAGTACGGCGTTGCTCCGCAGTACGGGGTCCCCGTGAGTCACCGCGACCTGGTCCGCAAGCCGCTGACCGAGCGCGTTGTCCCGCAGTGCGACATCCGCCTTGGGTCGGGTCCCCAGCCGAGCCAGTCGCTCGTTGGCGCTCCGCAACCGCTCCACTGGCAGCCGTCCACTCTCGACCGCCTCGACCAGAGCGGCGGCCGCCACGTCCACGTCGTCGAGGAACGCCCACGCTCCAAGGCAGAGCGCGTCAGCCCCGGCCTCGATCGCACGTACGGCGGCCTCCGGCAGCGGCGCCACGTCGGCGATCCCGTACATCTCGAGGGCGTCCGTGATCACGACCCCGTCGTACCCGAGTTCTCCGCGGAGGATGTCGGTGAGCAGCACCTTGCTGATCGTCGACGGTACGTCGTCCACCTGTGGCACCAGATCGTGCGACACCATGATGCTGTCGACGCCGGCCGTGATCGCCGCCCGGAACGGATCGAGATAGCTGTCCAGCAGTTCAGCGCGGGAGACATCAACGAGTGGGGTCGCGAGGTGCGCATCCGTGCCGCTGAGACCGTGGCCCGGGTAGTGCTTGGCGCAGGCGCTGACGCCGGCTGCCTGCAGGCCTTCCACCCAGGCGGCGGTGTGCCGGCTGACCAGGTCGCGGTCGGAGCCGAAGCAGCGGATCCCGTTCGGGCTCATCGGGTTGACGGCGGTGTCGACCGCCGGCGCCAGGTCCCAGTCGATCCCCGCCTCGACCAGCGACAGGCCGATCTGGAAGGCGGCCTTCCGGGTCAGCTCGAGGTCGTCAAGCTCGCCGAGCGCCCGGTTGCCGGGCATCGAGAAGCCGCCGTGGTTCTCCAGCCGGGTGACGTCGCCGCCTTCCTCGTCGATCGACAACAGCACATGGTCACGCAGCCCGTGCAGCTCCGAGGCCAGCCGCTGGAACTGGTCGCCGTCGACGATGTCCTTGCCGAAGATCACGAACCCGCCGAGGCCGGCCTCGATCCGCGGTCCCACCCAGTTCGGCACCTTGGGCCGACCGAGCGCGGGGAACAGTACGCCGTACGCGAGCCGGTCGAGCTCTGAGTTCACTAACATCCTCCGGTGGGGACGGCGCCGCTGGTGACACCATCATGACGGGTTTTCCGTCTGCTCCGCGGCGACTTCACGGGTTGCCGGACGGGTGACGAGGATGACTACGCTGACGACGAGAACCCAAGCGGGAAACACCAGTTGGGTCCACTTGTGTTCACCGGCTGCCACAAGCAGCGTCACTGCGACGAGACATCCGAGAATCACCAGCCACCGGGGGAATGCTGAAGTGCGCAGACCCGCGGTAGTCACCGAGAGGGTGAACACTGCGGCCATGCGCATTGCGTAGACGGAAACAAGCGTCTGCGTGCTGCTGCGGCCAAACGCCCAGACATCGACGTTGAGGTCCGGTCCCGCGAGCATTGCCGTCAGGCTGGACGCAGTGACGGCGCCAGTGAAGAGCATGGCCAGGAAGAGAAGCCCACTGCCCAGGAAGACGGTGGAGAACAGCCGGTCCTCGACGTCGCCGAGCTGATCACGAAGGACGCCGATGAACCACAGAAAGGCGATTCCGGCAAACGGCACCAGATGCAGGCTGATCCGGATCAGCCTACGTTGCGCTGTGTCGGACTCGAGCGACTGAAAACTGCTCTCGGACAGTGCGATTCGTAGCATCGTCAACGCTGCCAGGAGCAGCACCGCAAACACGATGCCCGCGATGGCTGCTGACCGTCGACTTCGCCAGAATCGTGCCTCCAGCCTCGGTGCGTCGGCGTTCATATCGTCCCTGCCTGTGCAGTCAGCAGGAAAGCTTGCCGAAGCCCATCAAGCCACCCGAACCCACGTGATCGAACCATGTGCCCCTCCCCGTTCGTCAAGCTACGCCGAAGCGGCCTCCACAGGCAACGGACCTCAGACGATCGGTGCCGGGTGGTCCAGGGTGCGGCGTGAGTGGAGGCTGTGGCGTGACCAGACGATGATCGAGGCGAAGAAGAGGAGTGAGAAGCCGACCAGCAGTGGCCAGGCGAGTGGCTTCGAGGAGTCGAGTTGGTCGTGGGCTCGGAGGGTGGCGAGCAGGATGGAGCCGACCATCAGGATCTCGACCTCGAGCATTCGCTGGAGCGTCGACCAGCGGGGGTCGCTCCAGATGCCGATTCCGGCGCCGCCCAGCCCTCGTCGTCATCAGCGCCCCCGTCCTCGACGATCGACCGGGCGGTCACGCCCGTCAAGAGGGATGAGCGACAGGTAACGTCGAGCAAACTCGGCGGGGTCAGTGGATTTCGGACTCTTCTGGGACCACTACCTGGTCGATCATTTGCTGGATCTGGGCGGCTGGCAGGGCTACTGCCCTGGCCCAGTAGTAGATGACGAGGCTGAAGACTGCGACGACGAGCATGTCCCACCAGAGCGGGAACCACGGGTGCTTGAGTGGGCCGAAGTCACTGAGGTAGACGATCAGGCCCATGCCGACCAGGTAGACCGGTAGCCACTGGGCGGCCCGCAGGTCGAGCTGAGGGGTGATCGGGTTGAGCTTGAACACGCGGTTGGCGATCAGGATGACGTAGCCGATCAGGATCGCGACGCCGAGCTTCCAGTCGGTGGCCCAGCCGGACCAGAGGATCAGCAGGTTGGCGACGACGAAGGCGAGTGGCGACATCCAGGCTGCGCCGGGCAAGCGGTACGGGCGGTCGGCGTGGGGCAGGCGGCTGCGGAAGACTCCGAGGGAGAGCGGTGCTCCGGCGTACATCAGCACGCTGGCGCTGGTGATGAGTCCGACCAAGGAGCGCCAACTGGGGAACGGCAGGAAGCAGATGCAACCGATCACGAAGGCGGTGATCAGTCCGACCCACGGCACGCCGCGGCGGTTGGTGCGCTCGAAGGCGGACGGGATGTAGCCGTTGCGGCTGAGGCCGTAGGACACCCGGGAGCTTCCGGTGATGTAGATCAGGCCGGTGCCGGCGGGGGAGATGACGGCGTCGAGGTACAGGATCGTGGCAAGCCAACCCAGGCTGACCAGGCTTGCGAGCTGGGCGAACGGGCCGGTCAGGGTGTTGAACGCGGCGGTGGCCCAGGTGCCCTTGATCTGTGACGCCGGGAGCGCCGCGATGAACACGATCTGCAGCAGGATGTAGATGATCGCGCCGATCACGATCGAGCCGATCACCGCGCGCGGAATGTCGCGTTTCGGGTTGCTGCTCTCACCGGCGAGTTGATCGGCCTGTTCGAAGCCGAGCAGGGCGAAGATGATGCCGCTCGTCGAGACCGCGGACAGGATGCCCTTGGCGCCGTACGGGTTGAAGCCGTTGGCGGCGGTGAAGTTGCTGCCGTGGAACTGGACGATGGCGAGGACGAAGATCGTCAGCAGTGGTACGCCGACCTTCCACCAGGTCGCCGCACTGTTGGTGTGCGCCAGCATCCGGATGCTGAGGAAGTTGATGGCTGTGATGATCGCCATCAGGACGACCGCTACGGCGATGCCGGAGGGGGTCAGGACGTGTTGCCCGCCGGTGGTCTTGATCCAGCCGCTCGCGAAGGAGTAGTGCTGGCCGTAGGTGATCATCGCGAGCACCTCGATCGGTGCCACCGTGGCGGCCTGCAGCCAGGAGAACCAGCCGAACGAGGCGCCGGCGGCTCCGCCGAAGGCGTAGTGCGGGAAGCGTGCGGTCCCGCCGGAGACGGGATACATCCCGCCGAGCTCGGCGTGTACCAGCGCGAGAATCAGGATCGCGACAGCACCGATGACCCAGGAGATGATCGCCGCGGGGCCGGCCGTCGAGAGCGCACCTTGCGCTCCGAACAACCATCCCGATCCGATGATCGATCCCTCTGATGCCCAGATCAGTCCGATGAAGCCGATCTCTCGCTTCAGCCCCGGCCGCCCGCGGCGCGCGGACGGTGTCGCCTCAGATATGGCCATGAATCCCACGATGGTCCGCCCTAACACGCCGGTGCAGTGACGCTGGCGGTACTCCCGAACCCCCTGCTAGCCGGTAGTTGGCCTTCGTAGAGGATCCGGTCGTGATCGATGATCACCACGCGCCGGCAGAGCCGCTCGACGTCGTCCATGTCGTGGGTGGTCAGGATGACCGTCGTACCGCGGCCGGCGTTGACCTCCGCGACGAACTCCCGGATCTTGCCCTTGGCAACGACATCGAGCCCGACCGTGGGCTCGTCGAGATACATTCGCCGACGGGCAGCGGATACGGTGAGGACCGAAATAAGAGCTGCTTAGAAGACCTTTGCCCAGTCGTTTTTCATGCTGACGACGGTCCAGCCGGCCGCGGAGGCGCGGTCGAGCGCCTGCTCCGCGCCGGACTTGTACTCGAACTCCCGCTCGGCGTCGTCATGCAGCACCAGCAGCCGCAGGAAGGGCTTGTCGTCATGCTGGGTGAATTCGAGCATCGGGACGTCGCCGTTGGAGTTGCCGCCGGCGAGCACCGGCCGTCGTCCGGTCCGCGACCAGATCCGCACCGGCTTCTCCGGCCCGTCGTCGAGGTAGTCGGCCGCAGCCACGCGCATGATCGTGCCACCGTGCTCGTCCGGCTTGTAGGCGAGCGCAGTACTGCTGCCGATCACCCGCTCGCTCGGTACGGCGTACACCTCGTCGGTGATCGGTCGCATGAAGTCGCGGCCGCCGCCGGAGACGATGTAGTTCGAGAAGCCGTTGTCCGCCAGGTAGGCGAGCAGCTCGACCATCGGCGCGTAGGCGCACTCGAGGTAGCCACGACCGAGCGTGGGATGGCGAGCGGCGCGGAGGAACTCCTCTGCCCTCGCTGCGAAAGCGTCGACGCTGATTCCCCCGTGCGCTGCCAGGACGCCGGCCGCCAGCGTCTCGACGTTCGTGTCATCGCCCGCATAGTGCTCGGCCATCACTTTGCCGAACCAGCCGTAGTCCTGCTCAAAGGCGGCTTTCCAGGGCTGGCGCTCCCGCAGGTCGGGGTCCGCCTCCGCCATCTCGACGAGGCGACGCAGAATGAAGTCGAGCTGGATAGGCATCGGCTTCTCGCACCACAACGTGCCGTCGTTGTCGAAGACCGCCACCCGGTCCGCCATCGCCAATCCCGGTCCGGAGCCGTCGCCGCGGGCCCGCCGTACGAAGTCGACGATCGCGTCCTTGCTCCGGCTCTCGTTCCAGCTCGGCAACGGATCGGGCATCCCCGGCCTCCTTTCGTACGACGGGTCAAGGATCGCCGCGGCCACATCAGGAGCGCCTCACCCCCGCTGGGTGATTCCCCCCTCAGCCGGCCGAGCTTCATCCGTGCGGGGTGAGGTCCCGGACGGCCGCGGCGGCGACGATCGAATCTCCGACGTGCAGCCGACACTCGAGGAGTCACAGCATGTCTGACCCGGACGCCGCGCTGTCAGCTGGTCCAGAACGCAGCGTGACCGAGGAGGCACCCACCGCGAAGCAGTCGTCCAAGGGGCGGTCGGCCGCGGTGATCATCTGCGTGGTGCTGGCGGCCTTGCTGACGACACCGGCGGCGATCGCGTACTGGGGACAACGCACGCTGAACGACACCACACGCTACGTGAACACCGTCGGCCCGCTGGTGAACTCGCCAGAGGTGCAGGACGCCATCGCGACAAAGGTCACCGACACGATCCAGAAAGAGGTCGACGTCGAGGCACTCCTCAACCAGGTGTTCTCCGGTGTCATCACCGACCGGCCCCGGCTGCAGCGACTGGTTGGCCCGCTCGCGGCTGCGATCAACAGTTTCATCGACCGCCAGGTCCGGGAGTTCCTCGCCTCGGACCAGTTCGCCGACCTCTGGACTGCGGCCAACACCCGGGCGCAGCAGTCCCTCCAGCGCGTGCTGAAGGGGGATCAGTCCGGCGCTGTTCAGCTGCAGGGTGATCAGGTCGTCCTTGACCTCTCCGACGTCATCGATCAGGTCAAGCAACGCCTCGTCGACCGGGGGCTCACGATCCTGCAGAACGCGCCGATCCCCAACGTCGACAAGCAGATCGTGTTGATGGATGCGCCGCAACTGAAGCAGATCCGGACGATCTACGCGTTCGCGAACCCGCTGGCGCAGTGGCTGATCGTGCTGGTGGCGGGTCTGTATCTGGCCGCTCTGGTGCTCGCGCGCCGGCGTCCGCGGATGACGGTGATCATCGGGGCACTACTGGCGTTGAACGCGCTGCTGGTCGCGCTGGCGCTGTCCGTCGGGCGGCAGTTGTTCATCGACGCGTTGGCCGGTACGACGTTCGGTCCGGCGAGCAGGATCTTCTACGACCAGTTGCTCTCCTACCTCGAACGCGGCCGGCAAGTGTTCTTCTGGCTGGGTCTGAGCCTCGTGGTCATCGGCTGGTTCGCGGGATCCAACCGGTACGGCACCGCCGTTCGCAATGGCGTGACCGGCGGTCTGGAAGGTATCGGGGGAGCCTTGGCCGACACCCCGGTCGGCGGCGCCGGCCGATGGGTCGCGGCGAACGTCCGGTGGTTGCGGGTCGTCGTCGCCCTGCTGGGAGTCGTCGTCCTGCTCTGGGGCAACAATGTCTCGCTGTCGCGCCTGTTCTGGTCACTTGCTCTGGTGGTCGGGTTGCTGGCTGTTCTGCAGGTCCTGGTCGGGGCCGGCCGGACACCAGTTGCCTCCGGCCCCGTTGCGCCGCCTGGAGCCGTACCCGGAACCGCGAAGTAGCCGGCTGTGACAGCGGCGGCAGGCGGGCGGCCGTGAACCTCGTCTGGGCCGCACTCGTCGCGATCCTCGTGACCGCGGTCACCGTCACGGCGATGCTCCTCGTGCGCAGGCGGGCGCCGGAGGGCAGCTACTTCACCGACGGTGACCGCGCCTCGGGCGTCTTCGGTGTGCTCGCCACCGGGTTCTCGGTACTCCTCGGCTTCATCATCTTCCTGTCGTTCACCTCGTACGACCAGTCCCGGTCCGGGGCCGAGACCGAGGCGACGATCGTGGCGCAGCAGGTCGAGACGGCCCAGTTCCTGCCTGACAAGACCGCGACGGCGCTCACCGGCGAACTGATCTGCTACGCGCGAAACGTCGCCGGGCCCGAGTGGAATGCCGTGGACACAGGCACGCTCGGGAGCGCCGTCAACCCGTGGGGCGTGGAGATGTTCCGGACGATCTCGGCCGTCAACCCGGTATCGGCGACCGAGCAGTCGGCGTACGACCGGTGGATGGATCAGACATCCCAACGGGAACAGGCGCGCATCGACCGGGTGCACGGGGCAGAGGGGATCATCCCGGCGCCCTTGTGGCTGGTCCTGGGGGTGATCTCCGCGGTGCTCTTCGTGTACCTGTTGTTCTTCGCCGACCGCGCCGAGGGAGCGCTGACGCAAGGCCTCCTGATGGGCAGCGTGACGCTCGTCATCACGCTCCTGCTGTTCCTGCTCGTGTTCTTCGATCATCCGCACGGCGGGGGAGTGGGCAGGCTGCAGCCGACGGCGATGGTGCGAACCATCAACCTGATCGATGCCCAGCTGAAGGTCGTCGGACTCAACGTGACACCTCCGTGTGACGACCATGGCAACCCCCGCTGAGGAGCCGGCCGGCCGTGGCCGCACCTTGCAGGAGGTGCTGGTCACCGTGCTGCTCGTGGTTGCCGCCCTCGGGACCTCATGGAGCAGTTTTCAGGCCACCCGGTGGAACGGCGAGCAGGCCAAGGCGGCCGGTCGCACGAACGCGATCAGGATCGACGCTGCCCGGGCTCAAGGCCTGTCCCAGTTCCAGAGCCAGGTGGACGTCGCCACGTTCATCGCCTGGGCGGACGCTGATCGCCGAGGTGAGCCGGCCGTCGCCGCCTTCTACGCAGCGCGCTTCCGGCCGGAATTCCGGCCCGCGTTCAGCGCCTGGATGGCGACCCGCCCGTTCACGAACCCGAGTGCGCCGCCGACGCCGTTCGCCATGCCTCAGTATCAGCCCGCGTCGCGGCAGGAGGCCGCACGGCTCGACGCGGCCGCCGCGACCTCCGCGGCCGTGGTCCTGCGGGACCTCCAGATCGCCAGCGACTACGTGCTCACCGTCGTTCTGTACGCCGTGGTCCTGTTCTTCGCCGGGATGAGCACCAGGATCAAGAGCCACCGCCTGCGGTGGATCCTGGCCGGTGCCGGCTGTCTCGTCCTGGTCGGCGCCATCGTCTGGATCGCCACCTTCCCGATCAGCTTCGAGGTCTGAGCCGGGTCGCAGTCGTCCGCTGTGGATGATGCCGGACTCGACGTGGTTCGTCAGCCTGGTGTCACTCCGCGGTGGCGGAGCGGTCCGATTACGCAAGGCGTAGCGGCGAGAGAACAGGGGAGTGAAGCACAGTGGCACAAGGCGCAGCGGCATCGCATTACGACGCGGCGGGCGAGGAACACGAGGTCAGTGGCTGGGCGGTCGGGTTCATCCTGTTCGCCGGCCTGATGATGATCATGTCCGGAGGCTTCCAGATCTTCTCCGGTCTGGTGGCTTTGTTCGAGAACGAGTTCTACGTTGCCACCCGCAACTACATGTTCCAGTTCGACGCGACCGCGTGGGGCTGGATCCACCTGATCGGGGGCCTGCTGGTGTTGCTGGCCGGTTTCGCGGTCATCGCGGGCCAGACCTGGGCCCGGGTGGTCGGCATCGTCCTGGCCATCCTGAGCGCACTGGCGAACTTCGCCTTCATCCCGTACTACCCGTTCTGGGCACTGACCGTCATCGCGATCGACGTCTTCGTCATCTGGGCGCTGGCCGCGCACGGTCGCGATGTCGCTGCCTGACGGCACCCACAGAAAGCGCACCGTCCTCGGGTGGCTGACGATCGCGATGATCGCAGCCGCCTGCGGTGCGCCGACCTCCGCCCCGCCGGAGGGGGCCACCACCGAGACACCGCCAACGACGTCGACGGATCAGACCGTCCCGGCGGTCGACCGGGAGGCGATGAAGGAGGATCAGGACACCGCCGTCAAGGCGGTGGACTCGTTCTGGCACCGCCACTTCACCCAGCAATCCGGACAGCCGTACCAAAGTCCCCGCGTTGCCGGGTCCTACATCGGTACGCACGGACCGCCGTGCGGTGGAGAACCGGAATCCGTGCCGTTCAACGCCGTCTACTGCCGGCCGGGTGACTTCGTGGCCTGGGACGACGATCTGATGGCGGCCGGCTACAGCCAGATCGGCGATGCGTGGGTGTACCTGATCATCGCCCACGAGTGGGGCCACGCGATCCAGGCGAGGCTGCGCAGCGACCGGGTCTCGGTCGCGGCCGAGCTCCAGGCGGACTGCCTCGCCGGGGCCACGCTGCAAGGAGCAGCCGACGACGGCCTGATCACGATCGAGCCCGGCGACAGCGAGGAGATCGCCAAAACCCTCGCCGCGGTCGCCGACGACTATCCCTGGACCAAGGAGAGCGATCACGGGAACGCCGAGCAGCGGACCTCCGCGTTCAACACCGGCGTGGAAGGCGGCGTCCAGGCGTGCATCTGAGCCGCTGACTCAGCTCGCCCGGCGCCGGGCGTCCTCGACGTACGGAAACGGGTTGCCGGACGCCCGTGCTCCAGAGGCGAGCCACGCCGTGAGTCCCTCCGGCGATCGCCGCTGGAGTTCGTCGAGGTACTTCTGCCGCTGGTCGACGATGGCCAGCCGTATCGCCGCCGAAGGGGCAGTCTCGAGCAGGCGGAAGCTCCGGCGCCAGGCCAGGCACAAGGCCTGATCGTCGAGGGAACCCAGCTCTCGCGCCGCGTCGTCGGCGGGACCGTCCGCGGATGGCGTCGCGGGGACGGCAGATATTGCCGGCTCCGGCTGACGGGCGGGAGGATCCCCCTTGGCGTGCCTTCGCGAGAATTTCGCTGTGAGAGCCGGCGTGGTCACTGCGAGTGCCACCACCACCAGGACGCCGGCGAACTTGAAGACCGCGATCAGCCCCACGGCGGCCGGCGTGATGAGCGCGCCGGCGCAGGTGACCCGAAGGATCCTGGGCACCTCGGCCTTCCCGTCCGCTCCCCACATGGACGAGGCGACGACGGCGGTCGACATCCCGACCACGACCGCGCTGATAATGGTTCCGCCCACTCCCCAGCTGGCGATCGCGCAGATGAGCCCGACCGTGGTGGCCAGGTAGATACAGCACGTCCGGACACTCTGACCCTTGCTGCGGAGGGCGCCGGAATCACGCCCCCCGGCGCCTGATGACCGCGTCGACTCACTCACGTTGTCGTTCCTTTGCCCCGGTTCTCGACTCCCCATCGAGTTCACTCAGACGAAAGCATGCCTCGCACCGGCAGGTCCGCGCCTCCTCCGTCCGGGGTGAAACGCACCCGGCACAGCTATTGCCGGGCCAGGTGGGCTCGCAACTCGAGCTCGGGATCGTGGATGAGCTCACCGCTGACGTCGATGACGGCTTTGCGGATGGCGCCGGTGAACTTGAACGGGCTGGTGTAGTCCGGGGTCACCGGGGAGCCGGCGTTGGCGCCGCACGTGAGGGCGCCGGGATTGATGACGAACGGTGTCGTCACGGCCGCATCGGCGGTGGCCACGAGGGTTCCGTCGACATACAACTGCAGGTGTCCGGGCGCACCCTTTCCGTTGGGCAGGTCGGGTTTCCCCGTCGGCTCGAACTCGAAGCGGAGCTCGTGTTCGCCGGGCGGGACCGGGTCGGGTGACGACACCTCGAAAAGGCTCCTGCCGACGTAGTTGTGGACGTAGTGCAGCCGCTGGTCCTTCATGTACAGCGAGTAGCCGCCGGCCGCGGTGCCTTGACAGAGGAGGACTCCTTCCGCGCCACCGTCGGGGATCTCGACGAAGGCCGTGATGCTGTGCGGCCTGTTCAGGACGCGCGGACCCGCGGAGAACGGAACCGGCTGGGTGTTCGGCCGGATCGTGTACTGATCACGCGGGGCCGCGATCAACGGCTTTTCGCCGATCAAGCGTGCCAGCCCACTGCCGTCGATCGGCAGGACGCCATGCTTGCCGGCCTCGGCGTACCAGGTGGAGATGAGCGCGATGAGCCGATCGCGATGGTCGGCCGCCAGGTTGTGGGTCTCGGCAGGGTCCTCCGCGACGTGATAGAGCTCCCAGCCTTCACTGTCGAGCTGAGACAATCTCGCCGCACTGATCGGCTGGCCGAAGCCGACGCCCGCCTCGGCGAACGAGGGTCCGGGCCACGGGCAGACCGCCCGCCACCCGTCGTGGTCGATGGCACGGTGGCCCAGCATCTCGAAGTACTGGGTGTGATGCTTGCTGGGCGCCGCCGCGTCGTCGAGAGCATGCGCGAAGCTGACCCCGTGCAGCGGCGCCTGCGTGACACCGCGGATCGTCGGCGGCGGTTGGGTGCCGAGCAAGTCCAGGACGGTCGGCACCATGTCGATGAGGTGCGCGTACTGATTGCGGACCTCGCCTCTCGCCTTGACACCGGCCGGCCAGGAGACGATGAACGGGTCGCAGGATCCGCCCCGGTACGTCTCCCGCTTCCAGCGCCGGAACGGGGTATTGCCCGCCCAGGTCCAGCCCCACGGATAGTGGTTGAAGTGTTTGGGGCCGCCGATCTCGTCGATGACCTTGAGGCTGTCCTCGAGCGACTCCGGAGCGTTGTTGAAGAACTGTGCCTCGTTCGTGGTTCCGGTCGGACCACCCTCGGCGCTCGCCCCGTTGTCCGAGATCACCATCACGATCGTGTTGTCCAGCTCGCCCTGCTCGCGCAGGAAGTCGAGCAGCCGGCCGAGGTGGTGATCGGTGTGACTGAGGAAGCCCGCGAACACCTCCATCATGCGGCTGAACAGCTTGCGCGCCTCGGCCGGTTGCGACTCCCAGTCCGGTACGTCGGGGTCGTGGCGGGACAGCTCCGCGTCGGCGGGCATGATGCCCAGTTCCTTCTGTCGTGCGAAGACCTTGTCCCGGTAGGCGTCCCAGCCCTCGTCGAAAGCACCCGCATACTTGTCGGCCCACTCCTTCGGCACATGGTGTGGCGCATGGGTGGCCCCGAAGCACAGGTGCAGGTAGAACGGCTTGGCCGGGTCGATCTGCTTGGCGTCGGCAATGAACTCGATCGACTTGTCGACCAGGTCTTCGGTGAGGTGGTACCCCTCCTCCGGCGTACGCGGCGGCTCGATCTGGTGGTTGTCGTACACGAGCTCGGGATACCACTGACTGGTGTCGCCGCCGAGGAAGCCGTAGAAGCGCTCGAAACCGCGCCCCAGCGGCCAGCGGGTGTAGGGCCCCGTCGCTGTCTCCTGATTGCTCGGGGTCAGGTGCCACTTGCCGATCATGAACGTGCTGTAGCCCTGCTCCACCAGCATCTCCGACAACATCCCGTTCTCGAACGGGATGACCCCGTTGTAGCCGGGGAAGCCGGTCGCCAGCTCGGTGATCGCGGCCATGCCGTTGCTGTGATGGTTCCGCCCGGTGACGATGCAGGACCGGCTCGGCGAACACAGTGCCGTGGTGTGCATGTTCGTGAACCGCAGCCCGGCGGCGGCCAGCGCGTCGAAGTTCGGTGTCGCGATCGGACTCCCGTAGCAACCCAGCTGACCGAAGCCGGTGTCGTCCAGCACCACGAACACCACGTTCGGGCTCCCGGCCGCCGCCCGGGTGAGGGACGGCCACGCCGGACTCGACTCATCGGTCGTCCGTCCCACCACACCGGTGAACGGAGTTCCGGAGGGATACTCCTCGATCGCCACGACAACCCCTCTTTCACTCGAAACGCAGTACGGGGCGGACTCTCCAGCCGACGATGCCAGCCTGCTGACCGTTCGAAACCCTCTCCGGCGGATGAGGTGGGAGCTGGGCGACGGATGTCAGGGTGTGGAGGAGCCAGTCCGAGCTGTACGCGATTCGGCAGGGCGGAGGCGGGGCGGTGACAGAGGGCACGTTCGCGGTGCTCGCGCTCCTTGTCCTTGCCTGGGCGGTGACCTCGGATCTCCTGGCCCGCCTGAACATCACCGGTCCGCTGGTGTTCGCCGTCGCCGGCTATGTCTTGGGAAACCCTGACTGGGGCCCTCTCACGGTCAACGTCGAGGCCCCGTCCGTCCATTTGACCGCGGAGCTGACGCTGGCACTCCTGTTGTTCTCGGACGCTGCCAGGGTGAACCTCTCGAGGCTGAAACAAGATGCCCGCCTGCCCGGCCGGCTGCTGGCGATCGGTCTTCCCCTTTCCGTGATCCTGGGCTCTGTCCTGGCCGCCTGGTTCTTCGACGATTTCACCTGGGCACTCGCAGGATTCGTGGGCGCCACGCTCGCTCCCACCGACGCTGCGCTCAGCGCACAGGTGATCAACGACCGCCGGATCCCCATGCGTCTGCGTCGTGCACTCAACGTGGAAAGTGGACTCAACGACGGCATCGTCACACCGGTCGTCACGTTCACGCTGGCCCTTGCCGCCAGCCAACTCGGGACCGGAAGTCACGACAGCCTCGCCCACTACGCCGGCAGTGCGCTGCTCGAACTCGCCGTCGGTCTCATCGTGGGCCTGGCGGTCGGGCCCGCGAGCGCCAGGCTCATGACCGTCGCCTCCCAACGGCACTGGATGACAACGAGCGCAGGGTTGCTCGCAACACTCGCGGCCGCACTCAGCAGCTTCGCCCTCGCTGTCACGCTCAGCGGCAACGGATTCATCGCGGCGTTCGTGGCCGGCATCGCCTTCAGAGCAGCAGTGGACGAGAACGTCGTCGACGCGGACCACGCCGTCGAGCTACCGGAGCTTCTCGGTGAGATGCTGGCATTCGCCGTCTGGTTCCTCTTCGGAGCCGCGCTGGTACCGATCGCCGTGCACAACTTCGACGTCACGCTCCTCGCGTACGCCGTACTGAGCCTGACCGTGGTCCGCATCGTGCCGGTCGCCCTGGCTCTGCTCGGAACGAAGCTGGATCGCAGTACCGTCTTGTTCGTGGGATGGTTCGGGCCGCGCGGCCTGGCCTCGGTCGTGTTCGCGCTGCTGGCAGTCGAGCAGCTCGGCGAAGCCCCGGTGGTCGAGCATGCCGTCGCCGTCGTCGCGCTCACCGTGCTGGCGAGCGTCGTGCTGCACGGTGTCACGGCCGGTCCGTTCGGCAGCCGCTACGTCCACCTGGAGCAGGCGGGCGACGATGCGGGCACCGCCCCCCGATCACGACGGACCACCCACCGCTAGCGGTATCGCCAGCTCAGTCCCGACGGTCCTCTCGGCGGTCGCCTCGGTCGTCCTGGCGGTCGTCCCTGCGGTCGCCTCGGTCGTCCTGGCGGTCGTCTCTGCGGTCGTCTCTGCGGTCGCTTCGCCGGTTGACCCCGTGGACGACCACTGCTGCTGTCGCAGCCGTGGTGGCTACTCGGGCCACCGGGCGGCCCCCGGTCACACCGGAGCTGCGCATCCGTCGTCGTGCGAGAGGCATGTCAGTCACCGTCCTTGGCGAGTCGTTCGTCGTCTTCCTCGAGCACTGCCAACAGGGCTTGGACCGGGATCCGTCCGCTGGCGACCAGTTGTCCGCCGGCTCGCCGTACGGCCGACCCGAACGGTGCTGCCCAGAGGTTCTCCCAGACGAGGACAGCAGCGGTGCTGCCCGGCTCCACGGCTGCCGCGATCGAGGTCACGTCGTCTTCGCTGAGCAGCATGGCCAGTTCCGTCTCGTAGGTGCGCAGGGCCCCCAGCTCGGAGTCGTCGAGGTCGGAGAGCTCGAAAGCTTCCAAGGTGCCGTCCGCGTCCTTCTTCATGAGCAGAAGATCCAGGACGCGCACGATGTTGCGCTCGACCAGGGTCTGCAGCTCGGGCACGATCTCACCCTTGAACCTGCTTCCCGGGAACTCGACCACGATCCAGTCGACCGGCCCCAGCTCGTCAACCACATCACTCGTCGCGCTGCTGGTCTCAGTCACGGCACACTCCTCATCTCAACGGTCGGTGGTGTCGGGTCACGCCTGGGCGGTGCCCGGGTAGCCGGGGGCCGCGCGGCGTTGGGTCCAGCCGGAGCCCCAGTGCACGACGTCGAGGATGGCGGCCAGGACGATCCAGAACCAGTCGCCGCCGCTCAGGCCGCCTCCGGTGTAGAGGATGACGTACATGAGCGTCGCGAAGGGCAGGAAGATGATGCCGAGGAGCGGCCAGATCCACGTGTCGAAGGCGGAGTCGACCAGGTTGGGGCGCGCCACCCACACGATGAACAGAGCCAGGCGTGGAAAGACCCCGGCAAGCAGAACGAAGAAGCACCCCATGGTCATCCCTCTCGCGCACGCCTGATCGCCGCAGTGCGGCGATGGTGGACTTGGATCGTTGCGCGCGGGCCGACGGCGAGCCTCATCCTGGCGGGGTGAATTGGTCCGGGTGTGCCGCGGCTAGTCCGCCCGGGGTGAGGTGTTCCGGCCGGGACCGGAGGCATCGTCGGGACGAGATGTACCCCGGACCGCGTGCGGTCGCCCGATCAGGAGGAGAGACCCGTGGGATCTGACAGCAACGCTCCCGTCGACCTGTACATCGCCGCTTACATGGACGCGGATGCGGCGCGAGGCGATTGGGACGCGATCAAGCAAGCCGCGTCGGACGATGTCATCAAGGTCGACGGCCTCGTCCTCGTCAGCCGCGACGCTGACGGCAAGATCAACGTCGACGACGATTTCCACACGGCCCGCAAAGGCGCCAAATGGGGTGCGGTCGGTGGCGCGGTGATCGGCCTCATCTTCCCACCCAGTCTGCTGGCCGGCGCGGCGGTCGGTGCGGGCGCGGGGCTTGGCATCGGCGCTCTCAAGTCCCACCGGGAGAAGGCGGCGATCAAGGCCGACGTCGAAGACACCTTGCCGCCGAACAGTTCGGGCATCGTGGCGCTGTTCGAGGAAGTGTGGGTGGCCGACGTCGACAAGGCGCTGTCGCACGCGGACAAGGTCACCAAGAACGAGGTCGACGCGGACAGCGCGACGGAGGTCAAGGAGGCGGCCGGCAAGTAGTCCGGGGAGAAGCGATGCCGCGAATCGGCGGACGTCGATCGATCGTCGCCGCGCTGGTGACCGTTGCCCTGCTCGTCGTACCGATGGCTTGCAGTGACAGCTCGACGCAGGGCCAGTCAGGTCCGTCAGTGACGGTAGCTCCGCCGGCGACGAGTGCGCCCACGACCGACTGTGCGGCCGCGTCCGCACTGAAGTCCTCGCTGGCGGACCTCGCGAATGTGAAGCCCCTGCAGGACGGTCTCACCGCGCTGACCACCGCGATTGCCAACGTCAAGAGCAGCCTGGGTGTCGCGGTAGCCGCGGCATCGGCTGCTCTGCAGCCTGCCGTCCAGAGTGTCAAGGCGGCGTTCTCACAGTTGGAGACCGCGGCGAGTGGCCTGAGTGCGGACAACCTTCGGCAGCAGGCGCCGCAGATCAACTCGGCGCTCCAGCAAGTCGGCAGCGCGGCCACGTCGTTCGCCACCACGCTGACACAGAGCTGCCCGGCAGGCTGATCGCTGCCTGTCATCAGCTCATCCCTGGTGGGTGAGGCGCGCCGCGGGTGGCCCGGGCCAGCATTCAGGTGCGAGCCGCCGCCGATTCCGCGGCGGCCGACGCTACGAGAGGAGATACCACGATGGCTGCGAAAGGTGGCGCGGTGATGGCCGGCTCGGTCGTGTTCGCCGGATCGCTGCTCCTGGTGGTCGGATTGGTCAACATCTTCCAGGGAATGATCGCGCTGTTCTCGGACGAGCGTCTGGTCGTGACGCGGAACAACTTCGTCATCGTGGACGTGACCGGCTGGGGATGGTTCCTGACGATCTCCGGGCTGATCATGATGGCCGTGGGCGTCGGCCTGCTCGCGGTGCAGACATGGGCCAGGATCGCGGGCATCGTCGTTGTCGCCCTGCACGCCGTGACGCAGATCGCCTGGATCGGTGCCTACCCGGTCTGGTCCTTGCTGATGATCGCACTGGACGTCGTCATCCTGTTCGCGCTCACCGTCCGGTGGTCCGACGTACGAGACCGGCTCGGAGACACCGGCGTGGAGGCCTGGGGTGGCGAGCCGGCACCCGACATGTCGGCCACCGAGCGGACTACGCCTCCGCTCCAGCGTTGAGAGCCGCAGATCCCGGGTCGGCGCGAAAGGCGCGGAAGGTGTCGGCGACCGTCCGGTAGATGTTGCCCTCGCCGATCTCGGCCAAGGTCCCGTACGAGCGGAGCGTGGCCAGCAGCTGGGTGTCCGGCCGGACGAGCACGAAACGGGCGTGGTGAGCCTGGCAGTAGTTGACGAGATTGGCCAGGGTCACCCCGGCCGAGTAGTCGATGTCGTCGATCGCGCCGCAGTCCAGCGCTACCCAGCGGACCGGATCGGGAGCGGTGGCGATGATCAGTTCCAGATGGTCGGCGAAGCGGTTGGCGTTGGCGTAGAAGAGCTCCGCGTCGTAACGGAAGACCACCAGCCCGGGCAGGCTCTGCACGCCTGGCCGGGCCGCCAGGTACGTCGGCTCGCCGGCCTGGTCCTGACCGATCACGTAGTCGCCCGGTTTGTACTGCCGCCGGATGATGTCGAGCATCGAGAGGACGACGGCGAGGACGATTCCCTGCTCGACGCCGACGGCGAAGACGGTGACCGTGGTGATCACCGCGACCACGAACTCGTTCCTGCGCCGGATCCACAGCCGCTGCAGGCCGGGGATGTCGATCAGGCTGACGCCGATGAGGAAGACGATCCCGGCGAGCACCGCCTTGGGCATGTCCACCAGCAGCCCGGTGAAGAACAGCGTGAACAGCAGTACGACGGCCGACATCGTCACGTTGGCGAGTTGGGTGCGCCCTTTCTGCTCGTCGAGGATCTGCGTCTTGGTAGGGCTGCCGTTGACCACGAAGGTGCCGCTGAGGCCGGCGGCGAGACTGGCGCCGCTGAGCCCCAAGATGTCCCGGTTGATGTCGACGGCGTCGCCGTGCCGGAACGCGAAGCTGCGGGAGGTGGCGGCGCTCTGGGCGATGATGAGCACGAAGCAGGACAAGGCGGTCGGCAGCACCTTGGTCACGTCCGACCAGGAGATGGCCGACGGCAGGCCGATCGGTGGGAAGCCGCCCTGGACGGCGCCGACCACGGCGACGCCGTGCGCCTGTGCATCGGTGAGCGCGGAGATGGCGGTCAGCAGTATGACGGCGACGATGGCTCCCGGGACGACCTGGACGAAACGCTTGAAGATCCGGATGATCACGATCGTGCTCAGCCCGAAGGCGAACGTGGCGAGCTGGATCGAGGACAGCGAGCTGATCCAGTGCCACTGCTGTTCGAACCAGTTTCCCTTGCCCTTCGAGATGCCGAGCAGGTCCGGAATCTGCCCGGACAGCACCTGGATGCCGACGCCGGTGAGGAATCCGATCAGGACGGACGTGCTCAGGAAGTCTCCGATGAAGCCCAGCCGCAGCAGCCGCGCGACGATCAGGAGACCGCCGCAGACCAGCGCTGTGAGGCTGGCGAAGGCCAGCCAGTCGGGCGATCCGGGCGTGACCCCGGCGATGCCGAGGCCGGTCAGGCCCGCGGCGAGCACCGCGGCGGTGGCCGAGTCCGCCCCCACCACGAGCAGCCTCGAGGAGCCCAGCAGAGCGAAGAGCAGGGTGGGGAAGATGACCGTGTAGAGCCCGGTGACGATCGGCGTGCCGGCGATGGACGTGTAGCCCATCACCTCGGGGATCGCCACCGCCGACAGCGTCAGGCCGGCGATGATGTCGCGCGCCACCCAGGGCCGCTGGTATCCACGCAGCGACTCTGGGATCAGCCTCATGTCGTCTTGCGGTGGTCAGACGTTCTGGATGGCCTCGATTCGGTTCGAGCTGATGGCTTTGGTGAAGTCTGCGAAGTCCTGGTCGTTCTGGGCTGCGTAGCGTTCGGAGAAGTCGGTGATCGACTTGTCGAAGGCATCGTTGTCGCCGAGGTAGGCAGCGATGGACACCGCGTCACCCGATCGTGCGTGTGCACGGGCCAGGGTCCATCCGCACGTGCGGGCGTAGAAGTCCAGCGTCGCGGGCGCCATCAGCTCCACGAGCGCTGAGCCCTTCATGTCGCGCAGTTGGCGCCAGTAGAAGTAGCGGTCGGCCTGAACCCCTTTGGACCAGCCCAGGAAGATGTCACTGCTGGCCTGCATCAGTCGCTGGCCCTGGACCACTCGCTCGCCCGCCTGCCTGAACCTGCTCTTGGCCAACGGTCCTTCGAGAACCGACCTGGTGGCTTCCTTGACCTGGAGGAACAGCGGATCGCCGCGGTCACGACCCTGCAGCAGGACGATGAACGCTCGCGTTCCGACGCTGCCGACGCCGACGACCTTCCGGGCCCAGTCGATGATCTCGAAGCGCTCCAGCAGCTGCCGGACGTCGGGCCGAAGCGTGGAACGGTAGTCCCGGAACAGGTCGATGACGACCTTCTCGAGATCCCCGGGATCTACGCCGTACGTCGTGTGGAGGTCGCGCACGGGGACGATCACTGGCGGGACACTGGTGATGCGGTAGCGGCCGTCGACCTCTTCACCGAGCTTGGACAGCGCCTGATCGCTGTTGCGGGAGTGGGCCTTCTGCGCGTTCTTCTCGAAGCGCTTGTAGGCCTCTTTCCGCTCCTTCGGCGTCATCCCGCTCGTACTGTCGCCGGTGCTCTTGTGCTTGCCCTTCTTGGACTCCTTGCCCTTGCTGTCGGCTTTGGCCAGCAAGGCGTTCACCGACTGGTTGATCTGGTCCTCGGAGATGTGGGCGTACCACACGTCGAGAGTCTTCATGGCGGCGAACTCGGCCATCGCCTCCCGGTAGGAGGTGACACCGGCCTTCGTGATCGCCCGAGCGTCCGAGTCCGAGAAGCCGTTGTTCTGTGCCGCCACCATGAGGCTCGCGGCCAGCCGTTTGACGTCGTACTCGAACGGCCCCGGAAGGGTCTCGTCGAAGTCGTTGATGTCGAACACCAGGTTTCGCTCCGGCGAGGCGAAGACGCCGAAGTTCGACAGGTGGGCATCTCCACACAGTTGGACCTGGAGACCGGAAGTGGGTGTCTCGGCAAGGTCGACCGACATGATCTTGGCGGCACCGCGGTAGAACGTGAACGGCGAGGCCACCATCCGGCCGTGCCGTACCGGGACCAGATCGGCGTCGCGCCGGGCGTTCTGTTCCTCGATGAGCGCCACCGGGTCCGGCCGGTCCGCGGCGGGCACCCACCCTGTGTGACTGTCCGGCATCGCTCGGGTGCGAGCCTCTAGTCCGCGCGCATACCGCTCGTCCAGAGTCGGATGTTCAACCTTCGTCGCCATGATCGGCCGCCTTTCTCTCCGTTGCCGACGATTCAGCAGGACTCTGGTCGCCGCATCACCCCTGAGGGACGATCAGGCTCCGCCTGCCGGAACGACACCGTGGCCCGGCGGGCCGGGCCACGGTGAACTCGTCCGGGGAGGTCCTACTCGCGCATCAGCATCAGAGCGGCTTCGCGTTCGAGGTCCAGGTACGGATCGCCGCTGACGTCGACAGCGACCCGGTTGATCGTGCCGCCGGTGAATGTGTGCGGCGGTGCACCGGGGTAGTCGTCGGTGACCGGCTCTCCGCTGTGCCGGCCGACGTACAGGCCTGAACCGGCGATGGCGAAGGCCCCGAGTTGGGTCTTGATGTGTCCCTCGCCGACCTTCTCGTCTCCGTGGTACAGCGAGAGTGTTCCGGTGGCGGCGTCAGGGTCCATCCCTTGCTTCTCGAAGGACGCCGACAAGATCAGGTTCTCGCCCGTCGGGATGTCCTTCGTCCCGACGATCTGCTGCTCGATCGCGCCGACGAAACTGTTCACGTAGTGCAGCCGGTTGTCCTTCACGTACAGCGCGTGGCCACCGAACCTGGCGCCCATCGCGAAGAGCACACCTTCGGCTCCCGGTGCGGGGATGTCGACCAGCGCGCCGATCGTGAAGGAGCGGTTGCGGGTGTTGACCGCCTGCCACTCCGAGACCGGGGCAGTGTCGGGGTAGTACACATAGCGGTCCTTCGCGGCGGTCAGCTGGGGCCGGGGGGTGGTGAGGATCTCCACCGCGGAGCGGTCGTCGAGCGGGAAGGCGTTGTTCGCGCCGGCCTCGGAGAACCAGATGTTCACCAGCTCGCGCAGTTTGTCCGGCTGGTCCGCGGCGAGGTTCCTGGTCTCCGACCGGTCGGTCTCGACGTGATAGAGCTCCCACTCGTCGGCGTTGAAGTTGCCCCAGCCGGCGATGGTCGGGTGGGTGGTGACCGCCTTCCAGCCTTCGTGGTAGATCGCGCGGGATCCCAGCATCGAGTAGAACTGGGTCCGTCGTCCGGACTCGGCGGATGCGTCGTCGACACTGCCGCGCATGCTCATCCCGTCGAAGGCGCTCTGGGTGTGTCCCTTGATCGTCTCCGGCGCGTCGACGCCGAGTACGTCGAGAATCGTCGGAACGATGTCGATGGCGTGGTGGTACTGATGGCGGAGCTCGCCGCGTGCCCGCGCGCCCTTCGGCCAGGAGATGATGCAGGGATCCGAGGTGCCGCCACTGAACTCGTAGCGCTTCCACATCTTGTACGGCGTGTTGAACGCCATCGCCCAGCCGTTGGGGTAGTGGTTGTAGGTCTTCGTGCCACCCAGGTCGTCCAGCTTGGCGAGGTTCTCCGCCAGGTCGTCCTCGATCCCGTTGGCGAACTTCATCTCGTTGACCGAGCCGTTCGGGCCGCCTTCGCCGCTCGCACCGTTGTCGGACACGACCACGACGAGGGTGTTCTCCAGCTGCTCGGTCTGCTCCAGGTACGCGAGCAGCCGGCCGATGTGGTGGTCGGCGTGCGCGAGGAATCCGGCGTACACCTCGGCCATCCGGGCGAAGAGGCGCCGCTCGTCGGCGTTCAGCGTGTCCCACGGGCGGGTGTAGTCCAGCGCCGGGAACGGCTGGTGATCCGGGCCGCTGCGCGACTCGGGGGTGCCGATCGGATTCACCGGCGGCAGTTCGGTGTCGGCCGGCACCAGACCGAGTTCCTTCTGGCGCGCGAGGGTCTCTTCCCGCATGGCCTCGTAGCCCTGGTCGAAGCGGCCGGCGAACTTGTCGATCCATTCCTTGGGCGCGTGGTGGGGTGCGTGGGCGGCGCCGGGTGCGTAGTACAGGAAGAAGGGTTTCTCCGGAGCGATCGCCTTGGTGTCCTTGATGAACTCGATCGCCTTGTCGGTGAGGTCGACGGTCAGGTGGTAGCCCTCCGCGGGCGAGCGCGGCTGATCGACCGGGTGGTTGTCGTAGACCAGGTCGGGGTACCACTGGTTCGTCTCGGCCCCGAGGAACCCGTACCAGCGTTCGAAGCCGCGGCCGCTCGGCCAGTTCCGGCGCGTCGCCGCGAGGTTCATCTCGTCGGTGGGGCACAGGTGCCATTTGCCCACCATGTACGTGTTCCAGCCGCGCTCGCCGAGGATCTCCGACAGCATCCCGTTCTCCGGTGGGATCGTGCCGCTCGCGTTCGGGAACCCGATCGCCGCCTCGGTGATGCAGGCCATGCTGTTGCGCGTGTGGTTACGGCCGGTGAGCAGACACGACCGGGTCGGCGAGCACAGCGCCGTCGTGTGCCACTGGGTGAAGCGCACCCCGCGCTGAGCGATCGCGTCGATGTTGGGGGTCTCGATCGGGCCGCCGTAGCAACTCATGGCCGAGAACCCGACGTCGTCCAGGACGATGTACACGACGTTCGGCGCACCCGAGGGGGCCTTGGCCGGCTCGAACGGCATCCAATCCGGTACGGAGTCGCGGATATCGACATTGATCGTTCCTCGGAACGGCACAGGCATAACATTCACTCCTTGCTGGTACTGACAGCAGTTGACCTCCTGTCAGCCTCGGTCGCCCCGGAATCCGAGTCGCCACCCGCCGCGGATGAACCGGTATGCCCCCGTGACAACGGGCGGGTAGATCATCCGGGCTGTGGGATGCCTCGAGGGTGGGAGCCGGACAGGATGGCCGTGGTGTCGAGGCTCGGCGCTGAAGCGGAGATTCTGAGGGCTGGCCGATGGGGTGGAAATCGTGAGGCGGCGGATTGCGGCGGTGGTCGCGTTGGTGGTGGGGGCGGCGACGCTGGTGTTCGGTGTCGTGAACGCCGTGAATGAGTTTCCGCGCGGCCTCATCTTCCTGGCGTGCGTGGTGATCGCGGTCGTAGCGGCTTGTTACGGCGTACTGCGGCGAGGGATCGCGCGTACGGCCGGGTTGCTCGTGGCCGGTCTGGCGCTTGTCGGTGCGCTGCTCGTCATTGTCCTGGGTGGGGACTTCGGCCGCGACCTTCTGCTCCTCGTGGGACTGCTGGTCACCCTGGCAGCCACCCGTGCCAGCTTCACCTCCCACGTGGATCTCCCGTCCGCGCCGGCCCCGCAGCATCCGGTGCTGTTCTACAACCCGAAATCCGGTGGCGGGAAGGCAGAACGCTTCGCGGTCGCCAAGGAAGCGCGCGACCGCGGGATCGAGCCGATCGAGCTGAAGCGCGGGGACGATCTCGAGACCCTGGTCCGCGGCGCGGTCGCGCGGGGCGCCGACGGACTCGCGATGGCCGGCGGGGACGGCTCGCAGGCGGTCGTCGCCGCGGTCGCCGCCGAACTCTCGCTGCCCTACGCCTGCGTGCCGGCCGGCACCCGCAACCACTTCGCGCTCGACCTCGGAGTCGACCGTGACGATGTGGTCGGTGCGCTGGACGCTTTCGTCAACGGCGGCGAGCGCTTGGTGGATCTCGCCGAGGTCAACGGGCGGGTGTTCGTCAACAACGTGTCGCTCGGCGTGTACGCCGAAGCCGTCCAGCGCACCGGCTACCGCGCGGCGAAGATCCGGACTCTGCTCGACACCGTGCCCGACGCCCTCGGCGCCGGGGGCAGCGACCTCGATATGCGCTGGGCGGGGCCGGAAGGGCAGGAACACCGCGGGGGAGCCGCCGTGCTCATCTCCAACAACCGCTACCGGCTCGGTCGTGCGGTCGGTTCCGGCACCCGTCCGAGCATCGACGACGGTCTGCTCGGCATCACCGTCATGGGCGCGCCGGCGGACGAAGCTCAACGCCGCCTTGAGCGTCCTATGCGCGAGTGGACGGCTGCGTCCTTCCAGGTCGATGCCGATCGGCCCCTGCCGGCCGGCGTCGACGGCGAGGCGCTCATCTTCGACGCGCCGCTGCGCTTTCAGATCCGGCCCGGAGTTCTCCGGGTCCGTATCGCGCCCCAGCACCCGGGCGCATCGCCGTCGGCGATGCTTCCCGAGGGCCTCCGCGACGGCCTGGCCGCGCTGGTGCGCATCGCTCTCGGCCGCGACCGGCACTCGGCAAGCTCAACCCCTGGGAGACCGTAATGGATCTGATCGAGATCCACGAGAAGGAGCCGATGAGCCGGGAGGCCGCCGCGGCCCGATTGCGCGCTCTTGCCGACAGCCTCACCAAGGAGAACGATGTCCAGTTCGACCGAGGCGGCCTGCGAGTCAGGGTGCATGTTCCGGACGAGGTGTTCCTGAAGCTCGAGTTCGAGCTCGGGGACGACGGGAGCGAGCTCGAGGTCGAGCTCACATGGTGACGGAAACAGTTGCGTGATCGGCTCATCGCACCGGCTCTCTGCCTACGACCGCGCGCTGTACCGGTCGGTGGCAGAACTGCCCACGCCCGTCCTGGACGAGCCGCTACGACGGGTGTCCGACTTCGCCAACTTCTCCAAGCCATGGTTCCTGGCGGCCGGCGCCCTTGCGCTGTTCGGCGGCCCGCAAGGCCGGCGGGCCGCGGTCGCGGGGCTCGGGGCGATCGGGGCGGCGTCGTTCCTGGTGAACCAGCCGCTCAAGAAGATGGTCGGTGAACGCCACCGGCCCGACCGGGTCGGCCTCGGCGTCCCCGTGCAGCGCTGGGTGCGCATGCCCTCGTCGGGATCGTTTCCGTCCGGACACTCCGCGTCCGCGGCGGCCTTCGCCGTCGCCGTCGGGGACGTTGTACCCGCGCTTCGGCCGGCACTGCGCGGGGCGGCGGCGGTCGTCGCGTTCTCCCGGGTGTACACGGGCGTGCATTACCCGAGTGACGTTCTGGTCGGCGCGACTGTCGGGGCGCTGTTCGGACGCCTGGCCGGACGGCTGGCGCTCCGCGGCGACCCACCGAAGCCAGCCGAAGACAAGGAGCACACGTCATGACAGTTCAACCCACGCACGGCGGTGCGAACGCGATCGCCGCCGGCCGGCTCTGGGCGGGAGGCGCGGCCACGGCCGTCGTCGCCGCACTGATCGCGGTGGTCGGCATCCTGCTCGCGCGCGGCGTCTTCGACGTACCCATCCTGGCACCCGAAGGCGAGGGCACCTGGGGAGACGCGGACACGCTGAGGTACGCGTTGTACTGCGCTGCCGCGGCGCTGGTGGCCACCGGCCTGCTGCATCTGTTGCTGATCTCCACGCCCCGGCCCCTGCAGTTCTTCAGCTGGATCATCGGGCTGGCCACGATCGCCGCGGCACTCCTCCCGTTCGTCGCCAACGGCACGACGGCATCGAAGGTTGCGACGGGACTGATCAACCTCATCGTCGGGATCGCCATCGGCACCCTGCTGACCGGAGCAGCGCGGTCGGCCATGCGGGACCGCCGTACCACTTACTGACCGGAGCTCGGCGGTCGACGCCGCACTGCCCAGGCCTCGGCCTCCCGCAGGGCTTGCGTCGTCGATTCCCCGACCACTTCGGTGGCCTCGAAGACGCCGACCGGGGCCACCCCCTGGCGGTCGGTACGATGCAGCAGGTCGGCGACAGCGTGGTCGACCCCGCTGAGATACAACCGGCCGCCGACGGCGTCGAGGGCGGTGGCGTAGTCGTCCACGACCTTGACGAACGTCGCCCCAACGGCTGTCCGGCCGCGCATCCGCAGTACGACGGTTGGTGCCTCGGCGCCGGCCGGGTCGGGCAATTTGGCCTGGAGAGTGCGCGAGCCGGCGTACAGCAGGCTCCCGTACACGTCGAGGACAGTCGCCCGATAGCTGGGCAGCTTCGGGGGAGCCGGGTGTTCGCTCCACCGGCCGTCGCCGATCGGCGACAGTTGGACGACCTTGAGGTCCGACGCCTCCTGGTTGAGCTGCAGCAGCAGCGAGAGGGACACGCCGATGCCGACCGCGGCGGCGATCGGCAGGAACAGCGTTGCGCAGAAGGTCGTGACGACCGCGATCTGCGACGTCGGGCCGGTGCGCAGGATCGACACCAACTCGCGCGGCCGCAGCGACTTGGCCGCCGCATAGATGAGCACGGCCGCCAGTGTCGGCATGGCGACAAGCCCGATCACCTGGGAGAAGGCTGCGAGGATCGCGATCATCCACAGGCCTGAACAGATCGCCGCCCACCTGGTGCGGCCGCCGACCGTCTGGTTCAGGGAGGTCTGGCCCACCGAACCGCCGACCGGCAGGCCGCGGAAGAAGCCGGCCGCGGCATTGCCGATGCCCTGGGCAATGAAGTCCCGGTTCGGGTCCGAGGCGGTTCCGTCCCGGTTCGGAGCGGCGTCGGCGACACCACTGCCCTGCACGAGGACGATGGCCGCGACCGCCAGTGCGCCGGTGATCAAGGAGAAGGACAGCTGGCCGAGGTCGGGCAGCTGCGGCAGCGGAATGCCGCGAGGAATCTGTCCGGTGTCCTTCACGAGGGTCACCTGGTCGGCGCCGGCGAGGGCCAGGCCGGCGGTTGGCACGGCGAGCGCCACCAACGCGCTCACCCTCGCCAGCGGGGTGCGGGACAGGCCGACGAGGATCGCGAGCGCGGCGAGGCCCGCGAGCAGCGATGGGAGGTCGATCTGCCCGGGGTGGAAGACGTCCATGGCCTTCGTGAGCGCGACGTCGCCCGTGGCGTTCGCGCCGGCGAGGCTGGGCAGCTGACTGAGGATGATGTTGACCGAGATCCCGGTGAGGAAGCCGGTCATCACCGAGTGTGACACGAAGCGGGTATAGCGCCCCAACCGGGCGATGCCCGCCAGGATCATCACCAGGCCGGCGATGATCGTCAACAGCAGCAGGGCTTGCGGCCGGTCCGCGGGGTCCACGCCTTCCAGGGCCGATCCGGCGGCCAGGGCCCCGGCCGTGGTCGTGGTGATCACCATCAGTTGGCTACTCGTCGCGAATCCGCCCGCGACCGGAGCGGCGAAGCTCGCGTAGAGGCCATGGATCGGGTTCACGCCGATGAGTGCCGCGGACGCCATCCCGTTGGGAACGCTGCTGATCGCGCCCGGCAGACCGGCGATCACGTCCGCGCGCAGGTTCCGTCGCTCGGGACGGATCGATCGCAGCCACCGCAGCAGCGGGCGCGCGCTCACGCGGTGACCGGCCACGCGCGTCTCCCTCCGCGATCGAGGGTCTGATGGCTGCGAGCCTAGGGGCTGAGCGGCGGCGGCATCTCACCCTGGATGGACGATGCGGTGCGGGGGATCGGCGGGCATCGTCATCACCGTGGGGGCGAATGACCAGAAGGGGTGGCACCATGACACACGGCGAATACGGTCCGATGGACGACCTGGAAGTGGAGCAGGATGTCTCGAGCGGAGCGGTGGGCGGCGTCGCGTTCGCCGCGACCTTGACGGCGATGATCGGTTCGTTCTCGATCGTGGCGGGGCTCGCCGCGATTCTCGGCGATGACTACATAGTCAACAACCGGCGCTACGCGTTCCACCTCTCCGTCACCGGGTGGGGGTGGATCCACCTGGTGCTGGGCATTGCACTCGTCGTGGTCGGGATCGCGCTCTTCGCGAACAAGAGCTGGGCAGGGTTGGTCGCGATCATCTTCGCCGGGCTGACCGCCCTCGACTACTTCTTCTTCATTCCCTACCAGCCGGTCTGGTCGATCGTGGTGATCGCGCTCTGCGTGTGGGTCATCTGGTCCGTGACAAAGGCGCGAGAAAGCCGGGTCTGACCCGGTCGGCGTCAGGGTCTGCGCGCAGCCGTCGCGGGCCGCCGTCCCCAGTGCGTGCGGCGGCTGAGGGCGCGGACGAAGAACTCGCCCAGCTGATAGTGCGGATCGGTCGCGGTGGGGACCGACTCGGGGGAGCCGAACGCCACGTCATCGATCGTGAGCCGGGAACCCCGGCTCAGCGCGTCGTGATAGCCGACGAGTCGCCCGTCCACGCGAAGGTAGGTCTTGCCGCTGGTGTGCCAGTCGAATCTCAGTTCCGCGAAGTGCGTGCTGGGGTTCGGGAGCTGGCCGATGTCGTGCCAGACGCGGTGCAGCCGGACCCGGACCAAGGCCTGGCGGGTGGTCAGTGGTTCGAGGCTGAGGTCGAAGTCGTCCCCGAGGCGAATGATCCGCAGCGACGAGCTCACGGTCCGGCCAGGGTGTTTGATCCGCAACTGGCAGCTGACCCCGATCACCTCCACCAGGGGAGTGTCGAGGACGTAGTGGAGACTGCGGCCCGGTGCGATCAGTACGGTGCCCTGGGACGGACTCAGCGCCAGCGAACTCGGCGACAAGCTGCCCGGCAGACCCTCGAGGGACCGGATGTTGTGGTCCGGGAACTCGCGCAGCAACACTGAGCGCCACATGGCGATCCCCTATCCGGCTTGCTCGGCCACGGCGACTTCGGCAGACGGTAGGTCGGCCCGTTCCGCGGTCGGCGTGTCCTTCGGGGCACCGGAGATCAGGCCGCTGAGCCAGCGAGTGGAGGGGTCCGCGTCCAGGAGCAGGGCCTTGACCAGGAGCGTCAGCGGGACGGCCAGGATGGCGCCCAGCGGTCCGAGGATCCAGGCCCAGAAGACCAGGGAGAGGAAGGTGAGCGTCGTGGACAGACCGACCGAGTCGCCGACCACCTTCGGCTGGATGATCGACTGGATGATGAAGTTGATGACGCTGTACGCCACGATCACCCACAGAAAGGTCTCCCAGCCCTGGTCGAGCAGCGCGAGCAGCGCGGGCGGGATCACTCCGATGAAGAACCCGACGTTCGGGATGTAGTTGGTGATGAAGGCGAGCAGCCCCCACAGCCAGGGCAGCGGGATGTCGAGCAGGTAGAGGACTCCGACATCGAACACGGCGACGACCAGCCCGAAGACGGTGGAGACGATCAGGTAGCGCGTCGTACCGCGCGCGAAGCCGATCAGGGCGCCGGTGACGTCCGGCCTGACCCGTGTCGCCTCGCTCAGGCGGTCTGTGAAGTGGGTGGCGTCGATGCCCATGAAGAACAAGACGATGACGATGAACCCCAGGTTCGAGACGACCCCGAGGAGTCCGGTCAGCCAGCCTTGCAGGACGTCGAAGAGGGCCCCGAGGTCGATCTTCCGCAGGGCGGCCTGGAGTTGCTCGTCGCCGATTCCACGGTCTGCCAGCCAGCCGTGGACATCGTCGACCATCGCGGCGAACTTTTCCTCGTACGTCGGCAGGAGCGTCGCCAGCTTGGCGACGGAGAAGGCCAGCGCGGCTGCCACTCCCAGCAGGAAGGCGTTCACGACCACGAGTGCGATCAGAGCGGCAAGCCACCCCTTGACTCCTCGCCTGACCAGCAGCCGGCGCAGTGGAGTGACAGCGATCGTCAGTATGAGCGCGAGGAAGACGGGTCCGACGATGCCCGCGAAGCCGCGCAGTCCAGCGGCCGTCACGACTGCGGCTCCGGTGCCGAGGAGGACGACGACCCCGCGCGGAAGCGCCGAGGGGGCAGCAGTCGACTCGGCGGCCGGAACCCGGTCGTCG
Source organism: Kribbella sp. CWNU-51 (assembly GCF_054073265.1). Taxonomy (NCBI): domain Bacteria; kingdom Bacillati; phylum Actinomycetota; class Actinomycetes; order Propionibacteriales; family Kribbellaceae; genus Kribbella; species Kribbella sp. CWNU-51. The sequence goes on along the minus strand of NZ_JBSXMZ010000004.1, from coordinate 688,018 downwards.
GGGGACTCCGTGGAGCCTGCGGACATCGTCGCAACCTCTCTCTCCCGACCCACCCGGGCTTCGAAGATCGCTCAGATCGTTGCGGGCAGCATCACCCACCCCGGATGATCCTTCGCGTCATCCGATCAGGGTGAGGTGGTGGCGTACCTCGCTGCGGGACGCTGCTCCTGATCCCATGGCACTGACCTGAGCGACACGGTGAAGGAGGCCGCATGGGTGACGGGCCGACGGCGGACTCGGCCACCGCGCGCCAGGAGCGTTCCCCGTCCGACTACGCGGGGGCGATCTACGGGTCTCTGCTGGCGGCGTCAGTGGTGGCCGGCACAGGCCCCGGGCATCAGCCTCCGAACCCTGGCCAGTTGATCGCGCTGCTGCTGGCGACCGGCGTGGTGTTCTGGCTGGCCCACGTGTATGCCCACCTGGTCGGAGAGAAATCATCCCGAGCCCTCATGTCCCTGACGGAGTTCCGCGTCTGTGCCAGGCGGGAGTGGCCGATTGTGCAGGCCGCCGTACCTCCCGCGGCAGCGGTCGGCATCGGTGTGCTCCTCGGGTTGTCGGACGCCGGCGCCGCGTGGCTGGCGCTGGCGGTGGCGGTCGGATCCCAGTTGGGATGGGCGCTGTACGTCGCTGCCAAAGCTGGCGCCACCAGGGGCCGCCTGGTGGCCGCGGGCGTCATCAACCTCTTCCTGGGCCTGGTGATCGTCCTGCTGAAGGCCGCCTTGACTCATTGAGGCCGGCGCGTCGTCCGCCAAGGGTGACGCGGCGGCCGTCGGTGCGGTCCTACTGTCGACGCGCACTCGACATCCGTCGAGACCGAGCAGGAGGGGTGGACACAGATGACCGGCAACCGCGCTGTCGAGCCGCAGGCAGAGTCGGGCTGGGCGATGAGCGGAGTCGCCTTCGCCGCCACGATGATGCTGCTGATCGGCGCCTTCCATGTGATCGCCGGCCTCGCCGCGATCCTGAACGACGAGTACTTCGGGGTCGTCCGGGGCTACGCCTTCCATCTGGACATCACCTCCTGGGGCTGGATCCACCTGGTCCTCGGCCTGGCGCTCATCGTCACCGGCATCGGTCTGTTCTCCCGAGCGGTGTGGGCAGGTGTGATCGCCCTGTTCCTGGTGGTGCTGAGTGCGATCGACAACTTCTTCTTCATTCCCTATCAGCCGTTCTGGGCGCTGCTGCTGATCGCACTCGACGCGTGGGTGATCTGGGCGCTGACGCGTCCGCGCGCACTGCGGTCCTGACGGCCGGGCACCCGTGGCCACCCCGCTGGTCCGGACTGGCGATCTCGGCCGGATCGTTGCCACCTATGTCACCTCGGCGCTGGCGCTGGCCTTAGCGGCCGCCGTGCTGCCCGGCCTGCGGTTCTCGTCGTTCCAGCAGTTGCTCGCCACGGCCGCGGCGGCCTTGCTGGTCGGTGCGCTGGTGCGCCCGGTCCTCGTCGCCGCGAGTGCGGCGATCGGCTGGCTCGCGGTGCTTCTGCTGGCATTTCTCGGGCAGGCCGTGATCCTCGCGGTGGCGCTCACGCTGATCCCGGGCGTCGAGGCGGACTCGTTCTGGGTCGTGCTCGCCGCCGCCTGGATCGTGGCGGCCGCGACGACGATCGTGGCGTGGCTCTGCACCTCCGGTACGCCGGAAGCCTTCACCGCGGCCCTCGTCCGCCGGACCAGGCGGCGGCGCACACCGGTCGACGATCCTGAGGTTCCCGGCGTCATCTTCGTTCAGCTCGACGGCGTGCCCTTCCCGGTTCTGCGCTGGCAACTCCAGGCCGCCACCCTGCCCACCGCGGGGCGCTGGATCCGCGACGGCGGATATCGGCTGGTGGAATGGACGCCGGTGCTGCCGCCCACCACGCCGGCCAGCCAGTTGGGGATCCTGCACGGTCGTATCGACGGCGTCCCCGCGTTCCGCTGGTACGACCGGGCTCTCGGGCGGGTGCTCGTGGCCAATCGCGCCGCCGATGCCGCCGAGATCGAGCGCCGTGCCTCGGACGGCCGCGGTCTGCTGGCCGACGGCGGTGTGAGTATCTCCAACCTTTTCAGCGGTGACGCCGAGCGGTCCGTGCTGACGATGAGCAAGATCGAGCTCAAGCGGGGTTCCGCAGACACGCGTCGCCGCGTCGCCTGGTATCTCGCCCGGCCGGACGGGTTCGCGGGCAGCCTGTTCGGGGCGGTCGCGGAGATCGCCCGGGAGCGGTTCGAGGCCCGGCGCCAGCGCCGCCGCGACGTTCGTCCACGGGGACACCGTGGCTGGCTGTTCGCCGGCATGCGGGCTGTGACGAACGTCGTACTGCGGGACCTCAACACCGCGCTGGTGGCCGAGGAGATGATTCGTGGCACGCGGTCTGTGTATGTCGACTATGTCGACTACGACGAGGTGGCTCATCACGCCGGCTGCTTGCGGCCGGAGTCGCTGGCCGCGCTCGATCGGCTCGATCACGTGCTGGCGTGCTTGGAGGAGGTCGCCGCGGCAGCGCCTCGGCCCTACCGGCTGGTCATCCTGTCGGACCACGGGCAGTCCCAGGGAGCGATCTTCGCCGACCGGTACGGAGTCGACCTCGCCGCTGTCTGCGCACAGCTGACGGCTGCACAGGTCGAAGCCGTCGAGCAGCCGGTCGAGGGATGGGGTCGCCTGAACGGACTCCTGGCCGATCTGTCCGGAAGTGACTCGAGCCGGGGGCGGGCCGCCCATGGCGCGGCACTCCGGGTCCAGCGCCGCTCCGCGCCGCCCACGGTCACCGCCGCCTCGGACCTGGTCGTCCTCGGGTCGGGAAACCTCGGTCTGGTCTACGCCGCCGAGGAACGCCGGCTGACGATGGAGGACATCAACGGTCGCTGGCCGGCCCTCATCCCGGGGCTGGTGAACCATGAGGGGATCAGCTTCGTCGCGGTGCTGAGCACGGAGCACGGGCCGCTGGTGGTCGGGCCTTCGGGTCTCCACCGGCTGTCCGACTCGAAGGTGACGGGGGACGACCCGCTGGCGCCGTTCGGGCCGCTGATCCCGGCCGACCTGCTGAGAGCGGTGTCGATGCCCGAGGCACCTGATCTGTACGTGAACAGCTCGGTCGACCAGGACACCGGCGAGGTTTCCGCGTTCGAGGGTCTGGTGGGCTGTCACGGTGGAATCGGCGGATGGCAGGGACGGGCGCTACTCCTCGCCCCGCCCGACCTGGTGATCCCGGATCAGCCGATCCGCGGCGCGGACGAGCTGCACCGCGTGCTCGTCGGCTATCTCGAACAGCTCGGGCAACGCGGCGGGATCTCTCGCGACGGCGCGACCCAGCTATCACCGCCGGACCGACGGAGACTCACCCACAGAGGATGAGCAAACCTGAGCGGCAGGCGGGCAACACTCGACCGAGGGGTGTCACGATGATCGACCAGACTGCCGGTAAGTGGTTCCTCCGCCCGGGCGAGCGCGGTAATCCCGGCACGGACATCGACCGGGTCGGCGACGTGGACGGATCCTGGGTCGAGGGCAACCTGGTCCGGCCGCTGATCCACGGCGCGACCTACTTCCGCCGGCTGTACGAGGAGCTCTGCGCGCTGCAGCCCGGCGACCGGGTGTATTTCACCGACTGGCGTGGCGACGCGGACGAGAAGTTGCTGCCCGACGGCCCGGCGATCGGGACTGTCCTGGCCGACCTGGCCCGATCGGGAGTCGAGGTCAGAGGGCTGTTGTGGCGATCGCATTCGGATTACCTGCAGTTCAACGCAGCGGAGAACCGGCGGTTGGGAACGAAGCTCAACGAGGCCGGCGCCGAGGTGCTGCTCGACCAGCGCGTCCGGTGGATGTCGTCGCACCACCAGAAGCTGGTCGTCATCCAGCACAAGGGGCGACGGGAACTGGATCTCGCGTTCGTCGGCGGCATCGACCTGTCCCATCAGCGCCGGGACGACGGCGAGCACCTGGGGGACCCGCAACAGGCACCGATGGATCGCAGGTACGGCGACCGCACACCCTGGCACGATGCGTCGCTGGAGATCCGCGGACCGGTCGTCGGCGATCTGCTCCGCACCTTCATCGAGCGCTGGGACGACGGCCACCCGCTGGACCGGCGGACGCCGTACCGGATGGTCAGGCATCGGCTCGCCCGGATGCCGCGCCATCCGAAGCCGCTGCCGGAGGAGTTCCCGGATCCGCCGCGGGCCGGGCCGCACGCCGTACAGGTGCTGCGAACGTATGCCCACAAGCGTCCCGGCTTTCCGTTCGCCCCCGAGGGGGAGCGGAGCATCGCCCGTGCGTACGGCAAGGCGTTCGGCAACGCCCGGAGCCTGATCTATCTGGAGGACCAGTACCTGTGGTCCGAGCTGATCGCGCAGGGCATCCACGATGCCCTCGAGCGGTCACCCGAGCTCCGCGTGATCGTCGTCGTGCCGCGATACCCGGACGCCGACGGTGCGGTGAGTGGACCGCCCGCTCGCTTCGGTCAGCTGCGCGCTGTGCGGATGCTGCGGCGAACCGCGCCCGAGCGCGTCGGGATCTACAACCTGGAGAACGCCGCCGGCTCACCCATCTACGTGCACGCGAAGATCTGCATCGTCGACGACGTGTGGTTCACCTGCGGCTCGGACAACTTCAACCGCCGCTCCTGGACCTGTGACAGCGAACTCACCTGCGCGGTCCTCGACCCGACTCCCGAGGTCGGGGAGTTCGTGACCGAGGGCACCCGCCGGCTCGCGCGAGAGCTGCGGCTGGAGGTGTGGTCGGAGCATCTCGGCCTGCCGCGCCGCAACCTGGCGCGCCTCGACCTGCGGGCGGGCTTCGACCTGTGGCAGCGAACCGCCGCGGACCTGGAAGCCTGGCACGCCGGTGGCCGCACCGGCATCCGGCCACCCGGACAGATCCGCCCGCACGAGCCACAACCAGTGTCCCGGTTCCAAGCGCTCTGGGCGGAACCGATCTATCGGCTGATCTACGACCCGGACGGCCGGCCCCGCCGGATGCGCCGGCGTGGGGAGTTCTGACATGAGTGTCGAGTTCGTGTTCTGGACCGTTGTCCTGGCGCGCTTCGCGCTGCCGCTGTTCATCCCGAAGTTCCCGCTGCCGGCGATCATCGCCTGCCTGCTGCTCGACGGCGTCGACCAGTCGATCTTCCAGTGGTTCGGTTTCGACCCGCCGTTCTACCAGAGCTACGACAAGGCGATGGACGTCTTCTACCTGTCCATCGCCTACCTGGCGAGCCTGCGGAACTGGACCAACCCGGGAGCGGTGAAGATCAGCCGCTTCCTGTTCTTCTTCCGCCAGATCGGTGTGGTCGCGTTCGAGCTCACCGGCGCGCGGGCGCTGCTGTTGTTGTTCCCGAACACCTTCGAGTACTTCTTCATCGCCTACGAAGGGGTACGGACCCGGCGGAACCCGTTGCGGTACAGCTTCAAGTTCTGGGTGATCGTCGCCGCCGCGATCTGGATCTTCGTCAAGCTGCCGCAGGAGTACTGGATCCACATCGCCCAGCTGGACCTGACCGACACGATCCGGGACGTGCCCTGGTTCCTGCCGGCGCTGATCGTTGCCGTGCTCGCGCTGCTCGCGGTCCTGTACTTCTTCGTCCGGCCGCGGCTCAGCCCGGCAGACTGGGCCTGGCGGTTCCGCGCCGATCCGCTGCCCGAAGGAATCGACGAGGCCCACGAGCGGGCCGCGTACCAGGCTGCGCACCGCAAGGTTTTCGACAGCACAACACTGGAGAAGACCTTCCTGATCGGCCTGATCAGCATCATCTACGGCGAGGTGCTGCCCGGCGTCGAGTCGAGCAACCTCGAACTGTTCCTCGGGATCGCGGTCTTCGTGGTGATCAACGCCGCGATCGGCCTGTGGGCGGCGAAACGCGGCTACTCGTGGGACTCCGCGGCGGTCTCGTTCGGGGTCGTCTTCGCGACGAACGTCGTACTGGTGGTGCTGGCCGACGTGTTGCTGTCCCGGGGACCGGGCCAGCTGCACCTGGTCGACGCCCTCTTCTTCATCTTCCTGTTCAGCATTCTCACCACCCTGTACGACCGGTACCGCCCGATCGCCGACTACCGCGCCGCCGCTACTGATCGGACGGGAGCCGAGCGCTGACGGGTAAGCGACTGGAGGCGGTCACTCGGCGGCTGGAGCAGACGTTCCTGGGCCGGTGTGTCGAGTCGTTCGTGGCCATGCGCGGCATCGACCGGGCGATGGTCATCGCCTCGCAGGCGCTGACGGCGCTCGTTCCGTTGCTGCTACTGGTCTCGACGCTCGCGCCGGCGAACCGTCGCGACGTCGTCGCGCAGGGACTCATCAGGAAGTTCGAGCTCAGCGGCAACGCCGCCGCGGCCGTTCGGGAGGTGTTCACCCGGCCTCCGGGTGGATCGAACATCGGTGTGCTGAGCGTGGTGATCCTGGTCTTCTCGGGAGTGTCGCTCGCCCGGCGGGTGCAGCGGATGTACCAGGATGCCTGGCGGCTCGACAGTGTTTCGGGCGTTCGTGGGTCGCTCACGACGTTCGTCGGCCTGGGCGCCCTGCTGCTGCAGATCGCCTTGCTGTATCTGGCCCGCTCGGCAGTGCGGGCGATCCCGATGAACTGGTTGCTGAGCGTTACGGCCTCGATCGTGACCGGACTGGTGCTGTGGATCTGCATCCCGTGGCTGCTGCTCGACGGCCGCGTCCACTGGCGACGACTCGTGCCGACCGGAGTGGTGGCGGGCCTCTGCGGCGCTGCCTACAGCAGTGCGACCACGATCTACATGCCGCGGATGATGGAGACCAACAGCGAGCGGTACGGCCTCTTCGGGGTCACGCTGGCTCTGGTCGGCTGGTTGCTGGCTGTTTCGCTCATCCTCGTCATGGCGACCGTGGTCGGGGCGGAGTTCGACCGCAGCCAGGGCTGGTTCGCGCGCCGCGTGCGTACCTGGCTCGGAATCGAGGCTCACCCCGGGCCGGGCGTTCTCCCCCACCATGGATGAGGTGGCGCCAGGCGGCGGGACGGAGCATGGTCGCGTGGGTACATCAGAGCAGCCGGGGAACTCGTCTGACGCGCCGTTGGGTGACGTTCCACTGAGTGACGCGCCGTTGGGTGACGTTCCACCGAGTGACGCGCCCACGAGTGACGTTCCACCGAGTGAAGCGCCGTTGAGTGACGTGCCACCGAGCGAAGCGCTGCTGGGTGACGTGCCGCCCAGTGAAGCGCCCCTGAGTGACGCGCCGCCGCTGGGACCGCAGGCGATCCGCGTGCTCGACACGGCCGTCGGGGCCTCCCTGCTGGCCGCGGCAGTCGCGCAGACGGTAGGGCGCCGGGTCGGGGGCGCTCTCAGCCCGGTCCGACGCCGGGTCGGGGGAACTGTCAACCCGGTCGCCGTCGTGATCCTGCGGCCGCCGATAGTGGCCGAGCGGTACCAGCCAGCCACCTGGCTGGAGGGACTGGCTCAGCGCGGTGGCCGGGAACGTGTGGAGCTGGAGCGTCAGCTGCTGGCCGTGGTGGACTGGATGGTTCCCGCGGTGGCAGCGGAGGTGCTGAAGCGGATCGATGTGGCCGGGGTGATCGCGGAGGTCGATCTCGCCGAGATCATCCGGCAGTCCTCCGGATCCGTTGCCTCCGAGACCGTCCGCGGCGTCCGCATGCAGAGCATCTCCGGTGATCAGGCTGTCGGCCGCGTGGTGGCCCGGCTGAGGCTGCGGCGCGGCCGCAAAGACCCCGAGATGACGCCAACGCAACCATGAGAACGGACGAGTACGTGTCGATCGTCCCGCATGAGGCCGAGCCGTACCAGGGACGACGAGCGGGCCTCGTCACCCGGTCGATCGCCGCTGTCATCGACACGCTCGTGGCGGCGGTGGTGCTGGTGGCCGGCTATGTGGGCGTCAACGGGCTGAGGTTCCTGATCGATCCCCGCGGCTTCCAGTTCAGTGAAGCCTCGCCGCTGCCGGGTATCACGACCGGGCTACTCATCCTCGTCGTCTACCTCACGGCCGCCTGGTCGATCACCGGACGAACCTACGGCTGTCAGGTGATGGCGTTGCGGGTGGTCGACCATCGCGGGAGGCCGCTGCGGCCGCTCGTCGCGCTGGGACGGGCCGTCTTCTATGTCGTGTTCCCGCTCGGACTGCTGTTGTGCGCCGGCGGCCGCCTGCACCGCTCTGTGCAGGACCTCGTCCTGCGGACGTCGGTCATCTACGACTGGCTACCCGGACAACCGTGGAGGAGATGACCGTGGCGGACACCGGCCAGCGGGCCGCGACTCCGACAGGGGTCTGGATCGGCCCGATCGTCTTCGCCGGGGTCATGATGATCATTCTCGGCTTCTTCCACGGCTTCCAGGGCTTCGTTGCCCTGTTCAACGACGCGTTCTACGCGGTCCGGGAGAACGGTCTCGCCATCCACGTCGACTACACCGCCTGGGCCTGGACGCACCTGATCGTCGGCACGATCGTCCTCGTGGCCGGATTCTGTGTCCTCCTCGGTCAGGTGTGGGCCCGGGTCGTCGGCGTGATCGTGGCCGTCCTGAGCGTTGTGGTGAACGCGGGATTCCTCGCCGCGGCTCCGGGCTGGTCGACGATCATGATCGCGTTGGACATCCTGGTGATCTGGGCCCTGACCTTCCACGGTCGTGAGGTGCGGCCCGAGGGCGGCGTCGGCGGCCTTCGGTAGCGAGGCCGGTGGATCAGGCCTCCGGACGTGCGGGCAGCAGTCCCAGCTCCCACGCCCGCCGTACCGCCTCGTTCCGGCGAGACGCACTCAGCTTGCGAAGAATGCTGCGTACGTGGCTGCGAACCGTGTTGACGGAGACGTACATGGTGCTGGCGATCTCTTCCGTGGTCAGCAGCTCGGCGAGGTACTCCAGCACCTCGTGCTCCTTGCTGGTCAGCGAGGCGGTGACGACCAACTCGGTCCGGGGCACTCCCCAGTGGCTGGCGGCGCGGTCGCGACCTTCTGGAAGACTCGGCGCACGGAGCCACGGGTGATGTCTCATCAGCTCACCGCTCGGCTGCAGCAGCCTGCGCACCGACGGTGGCGCCTCCGCGAACGGACGGCGGAGCTGTTCGGGAGCTGCGAGTCTGAGCGCGCGTTCCAGACAAAGCCCGCTGCGGCCGGTGTCTCCGGTCCGGATCGACTCTGCGGCTTGGACCAGCCAGCCGTCCACCTGGGTTTCGAGTGGGACGGCGCGATCCGTGACCGGAGGTGGCGGACCAAGCGGGCGCTCGCCGGCCTCGGCGGCTGCGCGCTGCAGCACCAGGAGCGATCCGACCTGGTCGCGACCCGGGGACTGCTCGATCACCGTGATGGCCTCCTGTGGCTGGTGTCGTGCAAGCAGCATCTTGGCCTCGTCGACGACCATTGCCTGGTCCAGCCAGCCGCCCTGTGCGCCGTACCGGTTGCTCGCGGCCCGCAACTCGGCAGCGGCGAGATCGATGTCGCCGCCGGCCCGCAGCAGCCGGGCCCGAACCAGAGCGAGTACGGCAGCGAGAACTCGTGCGTCCTGACTGGGGCCGGCCTCCGCGGCACGCTGCACCATCTCTTCGGCGCTGGACAGATTGCCCCGGTCCGCATGCACCCAGGCCTCGGCCACGATCGCGGACTGCGGCAGCGCCGATCCGGACTCCGAAAGCGTGGCCGCGTGCGCGACGACCTCCCCGGCGCGCCGCAGATGTCCCCAGACAGCTTCCACCAGCGCCACCATGCCGAGGAGATCGGACACGGTCTCGTGGGCAGCGGCTTCTTCCGCGATCGCGATCCCTTCGGTGAAGGCGGTCAGGGCCGCCGGGAAGTCTCCGCGCTGCAGCAGCACCCGGCCTTTGCAGGCGGCGACCAGTAGCCTCGGTTCCGGATGGGCGATGGCTGATTCCCGCGATGCCGCTCTGAGCTCGGCCTCCGCGGTCAGGACGGCATCGAGCGCAGCCTCGGGCGTCTCGCTCAGGCTTGCGCAGACCGCGTGCAGAACACCGATGGCCAGCTCGGCCGCGTGTCCTCGAGCGGACATCCGCTGATCCAGCCAGTTCGTCGCCTTGCCGAGTTCCGACGTACAGCGATCGACATCGAACGCCGCCAGTGCCCGGGCGGCTCGGACGATTGCGGCCTCGGGACTGTCCACATCGTCGGGATAGCCGGCGAACAGCGTTGTCAGCTGTCGACGGCGGCGCCCGACGAGGAGACCGGCGACGTCGAGATCCTCTACCAGGTATCGGGCTGCGTGACGCCAATCACCGGTCACGATGGCGTGATGGATCGCCTCCAGCGGCTGATCGTTCTGGGCGAACCAGGCAGCGGCGGCGCGGTGCAGCGCAGGGACGTCGGTAGGCCGCTCGTACAGCAGCTGCGCGCGAAGGAACTCTCGGAACAGCGGCTGGTAGCTGTAGCGGTCCGCTGTCTCCGGAACCGGCTGGATGAACGAGTTGCCGTGGGATAGGAACTCCAATGACCGAAGGTCACAGGCGTGCCCGGTCAGCGCTTCGGCCAGGCCCGGCCGGACCTCGTCGACGACGCTGGTCCGGAGCAGGAACTCGCGCAGCTCCGGGGGCTGCGCGTCGAGGACCTCGGTCATCAGGTACGCCGCCACGTTCCCGGCGTCTCCGCGGAACTCGCGGATGACCCGCTGCGCGTCGGGCTTCCCGGCAAGGTTCATGGCCGCGAACATCAGGCCGGCCGGCCAGCCGTCGGTCCGGGCCTGGAGTTCGGTGACGTCCTCGGCGGTCAGTTCGAGCTTGTGCCCGCGCATCAGCGCCGCGGCCTCGCCCGTGGTGAACGCCAGCTCGTCGGCACGGATCTCGGCGACGGTGCCCGCCAACCGGTAGAGGTGCAGGGGGAGCGGCGGGTCGGTCCGCGTCACCAGAACGACCCGGACACGTCCGGCGTTGTCGCGGATGAGGCGATGGAGGGTCTTCCCGAACTCCGGCGTCATCGTCAGGTCGCCGCAGTCGACCAGGAGCACCAGTACGTCGTGATCGCGGCCGTGCGGATCGTCCCGGACGGCCTCGACGATGGCCGCGGATTGGTCGCTGCTGCTCAAGGCGATGCGCCGGACCTCGGCCGGACCTGGATAGCCCGCTGCCCACGCATCCAGCAGCATCGTCTTTCCGAATCCCGCGGGCGCACTCACCAGTGTGAGTGGCCGATGGATCCCGACGCTCAGGCGATCGACAAGACGAGGCCGCGGCACGGTTCCTGGTGGAATCACCCAGGTCCTGGCCGTCGACCTACTCTGACCTTCGAATGGTGCATCCGGTGAAGTACTGCTTCGGTTCCCCGCCCTTGCGTGCTGATCGCTCGGCATTTCCCCTCCTAGCGATATGCGGCATCACGGAACGCTGGGGAGGGCGGTGCGTCGCGAGTCGCACACTCCGAAGAAATCACGGAATCGCCTGTAAGACCAGCGCTTGCCGTCCGATTGCCGGACATTCCGAGACGCGACGAGTCTTAAAATGAGAATGCGAGAAACGCCCGCAACGCGCCCCGCGGGCAGTTCACCCCGCAGGGATGAAGCCGCGACACCCCACCGTTTGCGAGCGTCGAACGCACACGTTGGGAACGGAGTGGGTTCGATGGTCGACGCGACGTACGAAATCCGCGTGGCGGGGGCCGTACCGGAACAGGACCTTCGAGACATGGGCGCCGTGACGCTGGCGGTCGACCAGGTGAACACCGTTGTCTACGGCATCCCCGACCAGTCCGCGCTCTACGGTCTGCTGGCAAGACTCCGTGCCCTGGGCATCGAGGTCGTCGAGGTTCGCCGGATCCTGGACCCTGCCTCACGGTCGACGGAACCGATCGACATCGATCAGGGGGGCGGAGACGATGAAAACACGTGATAGCCGCGGCGCGTCGTACCAGGTGACCGTCCGGGGGGAACTGAAGCCGGCCGTACTCGCGTTCTGCGCCGGCCCGCAGGCCGAACACGAGACGTCCGGAGTCTTCCGGTTGCAGGTCCACGACGATCAGGGCATCGCCGATCTCGCCGCGATGTTGCAGGCCGCGGGCCTCACGATCCTCGGCATCCGCCAGGTCACGCAGTCGGACACACCGTCGCCCGCGAGACTGTCCGCCTGACTTCATCCCGCGCGGGTGATGACTACCGCCCCCAGGCCACGGCAGTGTGGCGGCGAACAGGGCGCGGGGTCGCCACGACCCTGGTGGAGGGATGGAGAGTCATGCCAGACGTAGAAGTTCATGGACCCATCGACTACGTACTCCTCGAGTTCACCGGCAACAAATTGACCGGTCGAGCGGCCGAGGAACTCGTGAACCTCGTCGATCGCGGCATCGTTCATGTGTACGACGTCATGATCGTCGGCAAGCAGGCCGACGGAACCGCCTACGCGGTGGACCTCGCCGAAGCGTCCGGTCAGGCCGGCGGCTTCGCGGACCTCAGCGGCGCCCGGTCGGGAATCCTGGCCGACGACGACCTCGCCGAAGCGGCCGCCGCGATGGAGCCCGGCACCCTGGCGGCACTGATCGTGTACGAGAACACCTGGGCGATCCCGTTCGTCGCCGCTGCCATGGAGTCCGGCGGCCAGATGATCGCCGGCGGCCGCATTCCGGCCGAGGACGTGATGGAAGCACTCGAGGCCCTCGAAAGCCTGGAACCGACGAGTTGAGGAGCCTGACATGCCAGGACTGTTGCGAGGAATAGCGAGGACCGCGGCCGTCGCGGGTACCGCGACGGTTGTCGCCGGTCGGGTCCGGCGGCATCAAGACGAAAAGTTCGCCCAGCGCGACGCCGACACGGCAGCGCAACGCGACCAGGCGTACGCGGAGGACACCGCGCCGCCGGAGGACGCTGCACCGGCGCAGGCCGCTGCGCCACCATCGGACACCACTGCCGACCGCTTGGACCAGCTCAAGACCCTGGGCGAGCTGAAGCAGTCGGGTGTTCTCACGGATGCGGAGTTCGAGGCGCAAAAGGCCAAGATTCTCGCCGGCTGATTCCCCGTCATGACCGAGGAAGTGAGTGGCGTTCCGGCTGGGACGAAGGCCAACCCACGGCTTGCCATCCTGCTCGCGATGGCGATGTTCGTGCTCGTCGTGGACACCTCGATCATGAACGTCTCGATCTCGTCGGTGGTCCACGATCTCGACACGACGGTGAGCGGTGTCCAGTCGGCGATCGCGCTCGAGGCGCTGGTGTCCGCGGCCTTCATCCTGATCGGGAGCAAGGTCGGTGACCTGATCGGGCGCAAGCGCGCGTACCTGCTGGGACTGTGCGGCTACGCGATCGGCGCCTTGGCGATGGCGCTGTCTCAGAGCCTGACGGCGGTCATCATCTTCTGGGCCTTGGTGGGTGGTATCGGGGCATCCCTGCTGCTGCCCGCGATGCAGTCACTGATCCATGGCAACTTCGAAGGCGCGGCTCAGGTTAAGGCCTATGCCCTGGTCGGTGCCGCGGCGGCGCTGGCTGCCGCGGTCGGACCGCTGCTCGGAGGGTTCATCACCACCTACCTGTCCTGGCGGGTAGCGTTCCTGCTCGAGGACGCGGTCATCGCCGTCGTGCTCGTCGGCCAAGGCCTCATCCGGGACGTGCCGTACACCGGGTCCCGGCGGGTCGACGTGGTCGGTGCCATCCTGTCGGTGCTGGGGATGGGTGGCATCGTGCTGGGCATCCTGGTGTGGCAGGAAGGCGGCGAACTCGTTGGTCTGATCCTGGCCATCGGCGTCGTCGGGCTCGTGGCGTTCGGCTATTGGCTGGTGCGGCGCAAGCGCCGGGGCGAGCCGACGCTGATCGACCCGGCTCTTTTCAGCTCCGCCGTCTTCAAGCTGGGCATCTCCCAGCAGATGCTCCAGCAGATCGCCCTGGGCGGCACCATGATCGCGCTGCCGATCTATCTCCAGATGGTTCTCGAGTACAACGCGATGGAGGCCGGCCTCACCCTGGCGCCGCTCTCGCTCAGCATGTTCGGGATGGCGATCCTCGCGGAGAAGAAGGCGGGCGGGCGACGCCCGAGCAGCATCGTCAGGTGGGGATTCCTGCTCCTCGCCGCGGGCCTGGTGGTGCTGATCCCGATCGTGCCCCGGGCCGACTCCGGCTGGCCGCTCATCCCGCCGCTGATCCTCGCGGGACTGGGGCTGGGCCTACTCGTGTCCCAGCTCAACAACTACACGCTGTCGCCGATCTCCCAGGAACGTGTCAGCGAGGCGGCCGGCGTCAACTCGGCGGCGGGCTCGTTCGGACTGTCCTTCGGTCTGGCGTTCGCCGGTGCCATCATGCTCGCGACGCTGTCCTTCACCTTCACCAACATGGCGGAGTCGAGCAGTGTCCTCGAACCGGGCCAGCAGGAGCAGGTCGCCCAAGCGCTGGACGAAGACGCCGAAGTGATGAGCAACACCGAGCTCGAGAAGGTGCTCGTCAAGCAGCCACCGGATGTCCAGGCGGAGATCATCCGGATCAACACGGACGCGCGCCCCATCGCCCTGCAAGCGGCGCTGTGCATTCCGCTCCTCGCGGCTCTCGCCGGCCTGGTGAACTCCTTCCGGATGGCCCGCCAGAAGGATCCGGCGCTCATTCCCCCCGTTGACTGAGGTTGTGCTGGACGGCACCGAGGAGCGTACGAGCAACCAGACCGACGATCACGAGGTCACCGATCATCTGCACTGTGACGATCGTGCGGGCCGCTGATGACACGCCCACGATGTCGCCGAAGCCGACTGTCGCGAAGACGGTCACGGTGAAGTACAGCGCATCGAGCCGGTTCAACGACTCGGAGAAGTTCGACGGCTGGGAACGTCCCAGCAGGAAGTATGTCGTCGCGAAGACCACGAGGAACAAGGGCACCGACGTCGCCAGCGCGCCGAGCGCCCGCAGGCGAGGATAGGGCGAGCTGGCGATCTGGCGGATCTGCCACACCAGCAGGATGGCCACGACGGCGAGCCCGCCGACGAGGATTGCCGTCAAGGAGCCGTTGAGGTGGCTCATGGGCAGGAGAAAGTAGCCGGCGACGATGACCACGGACACCAGCAAAGACTGCAGCAGCGATCTCATGGCGAGGCGGCGGCGCGTCCGCTTGGGGAGCTGGACGTAGTTGTCCGGCGTACTTCTCACAGTCCCAGTGAAGCCCGAACCCCCGCCGGCCGGTTCATCCGGCGTGGGTGATGCTGGCCGGGATACCCCAGGTGTTGGGTGGAACTCTCGCGGATCGGAGCCGGATCACGCGATTCGGCCACGACCGGAGGGGGCAGGGCAGCATGAGTGCACGGAACACGATGGTGACGACACAGACAGCCTCAGCCCCACCGAGAAAGTCCGTCCGCACCACGAGATCAGTTCGCGCCAACGGTGCATCGGTGTCCGCTGCCCGTCGCCTCGCACCGGCCGACCATGCCCGCCTGGGACTCGCAGCGCGGGCAGCGCTGCCGCCGCGGGAGCAGGCGGAGTTGGTACTGCCCGCGGACCGTCCGGATCCTGTGGCGTTGTTCGAGGAGCAGGCTCGGTCCCGCGTTCCCGAACTTGTGCCGGTGCGCCACGGCAGGATGATGGTGTCGCCGTTCGCCTTCTTCCGGGGCAACGCCCTCGGGATGGCCACCGACCTCGGCGTGGCGCCGGTGTCCGGCCTCGGGGTGCAGCTGTGCGGTGACGCGCACCTGTCGAACTTCGGTGTCTTCGGATCGCCCGAACGGCGACTGCTCTTCGACATCAACGACTTCGACGAGACCATCGCCGGTCCGTGGGAGTGGGACGTGAAACGTCTCGCCGCCAGCCTGTCGGTCGCGGGCCGGGACAACGGGTTCTCGCGGAAGGAGCGCCGTAAGAGCGTCCTGGAGACGGTACGGCGCTATCGCGACGCCAGTGCCGAGTTCGCGACGATGCGAGCGCTCGACGTCTGGTATGCGCAGGCCGACATCGATGAGGTCGAGGAGACGCTGCGCAACAAGCTGACCTCGAGCCGAGGCAGGCGTGTCGACCAGACCCTGCTGAAGGCACGCGGCAGCGGAAGTCTCAAGGCGTTCGCCAAGCTCACCGACATCACCGACGACGGGGTCCGGATCAAGGCCGATCCGCCGTTGGTCGTGCCGATCGCCGATCTGCTGCCCGACGCCGGCCGGGCAGAGCTCGAGACCGGGATCAAGGGCCTGCTGAACCTCTACCGCAGGTCGCTGCCGGCCGAGCGGCGGGCACTGTTCGACCAGTTCGAGTTCGTCGACATGGCCCGCAAGGTCGTCGGGGTGGGCAGCGTCGGCACGCGGTGCTGGATCGTGCTGCTGCGCGGACGGGACGACGGCGATCCGCTCTTCCTGCAGGTCAAGGAGGCCGGGCCGTCAGTGCTCAAGGCGAAGGTGCCCGCCACGCTCAGGCAGCGGTCCCGGCCTCGCAACGAGGGGGAGCGCGTGGTGGTGGGTCAACGTCTGATGCAGGCCGCCGGTGACATCTTCCTCGGCTGGCAGCGAGTCGAAGGTATCGATGGACAGCCCCGCGACTTCTACCTCCGGCAACTGCGGGACATGAAGGGCTCGGCCGCAGTGGAGCGGATGGACCCGCGCGGCATGACGATGTACGGCCAGCTGTGCGGCTGGACGCTGGCCCGGGCTCACGCGCGATCCGGCGACCGGATCGCGCTGGCGACCTACCTCAACAGCGACGATGCCTTCCCCGAGGCGATGGTCGAGTACGCCGAGGCGTACGCCGACCAGAACGAACGCGATTACCAGGCGTTCCTGGACGCCATCAAGACCGGCCGCCTGGAGGCCGAGAGCGGACTGTAAGCGTGGTCACGCCGGCGCGCTGGGCCGGGCGTCGCCGGTCGCCGGGTGCTGTCCGGCGGCCAGTTCGGCTTCGAGTTGAGCCACCCGTTCGCGCAGTCGCCGTACCTCGTCGGGTCGCTCACGGCCGGTCCTCCTCCGCTGTGGATAACGGGTCAGACCGCCAGCGCCTTCGCCTTCAGGGTGTCGAACTCCGCCTGCGAGATCTTGCCGCCGTCGAGCAGCGTGCTGGCCTGGGCGATCTGGTCGGCCGGACTGGTCGATCCCGCAACCTGCTTGATGTAGTCCTCCTGCTGCCGCTGAGCAGCCACCCGGCTGGTGACCATCCGCTCCGACATGCCCTTGCCGCGGACGATGACATAGACCAGCGCGGTGATCAGCGGGAAGAAGAGAAGACAGATCAGCCAGATTGCTTTGACCACTCCTGAGGTCTCGGAGTCGCGGAACAGGTCCGTGATGATCGAGAACAGCATCATCAGGTAGGCGACGAAGACGAAGCTGATGATGATGAACCACACAACGTCCCAGAAACTCATTGCGAGCGTCCTTTCTCGGAGCGCGAACACGTGCCTCAACCGTTGCGTCCGATGACCGGACCGTCCTCACCTTTCCTGGATGATCTTCCGGGCTCCGATCCGGAGAATCATGGGCCTGATCGCGCGACCTGTGCTGCGCGGAGGCCGGGGAGGTCTGGACATGGATCAGGAGCTGTTCACGTCGAGCTGGAAGATGATGGTCGCCCGCGGGGCGATCGGGATCGTGATCGGGATCCTGGCGATCGTCTGGCCGATCGAGACCGCGATCGCCCTGATGGTGCTGTGGGGCTTCTGGGCGTTGCTCGAAGGCATCAGCCTGCTGGTGCAGGCGTTCCGGTCCAGCACGCAGGGGAGCCGGCTGGGACGTGGAGTGCTGGGGGTCATCGCGCTGATCGTGGCGTTCTTCGCGATCTTCAGCCCGGATGTGACGGCCAAGACCCTGACCTGGATCTTCGGTCTCTGGCTCATCATTCGCGGGGTGGTCGAAGTCTTCACCGCCTTCAGCAGTTACCGGCTCACACCGCGGTGGCTGCTCCTCCTGGGCGCCGCCCTGTCGATCCTGCTGGGCGTGTTCTTCGTCGTGAACCCCGGGGGTGGCGTCGTCGGGATCGCGGTCTGGCTGGGTCTGATCGCGGTGTGCTGGGGCGTGGTCTTCGTCGTGACCGGCTTCATGCTGCGCCGCGAACACTCCTGGCCGGCGCCCGCCAACCCGGCACCGGCGTGATGACGTCGTTTGCGGACGGAGATCGTCCGGATAACGTCCTAACCTGAGCGCATGGCCAAGACCAAGGTGGTGCCGGGTGAGCTCACCGTCCGACCGCTCACCCCGGAGACCTGGGCCGCCTTCGCGGATCTCGCGGAGCGGCACAACGGAGTGTGGGGCGGATGCTGGTGCACGTTCTTCCAGACGCTGCACGATGAGAAGACGTTCGAGGCGGCGGACAACCGCACACTGAAGGAGCGGTTGGTGGCGGACGGGCGGGCACACGCCGCGCTGGTGTTCGACGGCGACGTCGCGGTCGGCTGGTGTGAGTACGGCGCACCGCAGGAGCTCCCGAACATCAACCACCGCAAGGAGTACGAGGCCGGGCTCGACGAGCCGCCCGACTACCGGCTGACCTGCTTCTTCATCGACCGGCGGTATCGGCGCCAGGGCGTGTCCGCGGTCGCCCTGCGCGGCGCCCTGGAGCTGATCGCGCAGGCGGGCGGCGGGGTCGTCGAAGCGTATCCGCAGGACACCGCCGGCAAGCAGATCACCGCCTCGTTCCTCTACAACGGCACCAGGAGCCTGTTCGAGCAGGCCGGGTTCGCCTACTCCCGGCCCAAGGGCAAGAATCACTGCGTGATGAGTACGACGGTGGCACCGGCATGAAGGCGACCGAGTTCCAGCAAGCTGGCGGCGTCGAGGACTGGCGGGTCCTCGGCAGCGGCGCGAGCACCTGGTTCGACGCGCCGTCGCAGACCGCCGGTGCGGCGCTCGTCGGCCGCATCGCCGACCTGGCGGCCGGCCGGGCGGACCTGGATCTGCGCGCCGGCGGGGTTCGGGTCCAGATCGGTGCTTCCTCCGATCTCGACGTGGAGCTCGCCCGCTCCGTCTCGGCGGCGGCTCAGGACCTGGGGTTGGCTGCGGATCCAGCCACGCTGCAGACCATAGGGTTCGCGATCGACGCCGTGGACAGGTCCTCGGTGATGTCGTTCTGGCGTACGGCGCTGGCCTACGAGCCGGCCGATGACAACGGCCTGGCGGACGCGCTGCGACGGGACCCGCCGATCTCGTTCCACCGCCTCGACCGACCACGACCGCTGCGCAATCGGATCCACTTCGATGTCAGCCGATCGCCCGAAGCGGTGGACGCGGTCAAGACGGCCCTCGGCACACAGGCATACGGCGCGTGGCAGCTCACGCTCGCCGACACCGAAGGGAACGAGGTCGACCTGGTCCCGGGCGGCGAACTCGCGGAGGGGCCGGAGACCGCCGACTGGCAGGTGGTCTTCGGCGCGATGACCTTCTATCCGACGTCCTCGCCCATGCAGGCAGCCGCGCTCGCCACGGCGGTGGCCGGTCTGGCTGATGACGCTGGCGTGCCGCTGCTGGTGGACCTCCGGCCGGACGGCGTCACGATCGACAGCGGCAAGGATCTGTGGGAGGACGACGTGCCTCGCTTCGCGGCGCTCGCCGGTCGGGTCCAGGCCGCGGCGCACGACTTGGCACTCGCCGCGGACCCGTCGCGCCTGCGCTTCGTCCAATTCGGCATCGACGCCGTCGATGTTCCCGCGGTGCGGGACTTCTGGACGACCCTGCTCGGCTACCAGCACGACCCACGGCCGAACGTGTCCGACATCTACGATCCGCGCCGGCTCAACCCGGTGATCATCTTCCAGCAGATGGACGCAGCGGACGAGGAACGGCGCCGGCAGCGCAATCGGATCCACTTCGACCTCGTCGTACCGGACGACCAGGCCCAGGCCCGGATCGACGCGGCCGTCGCCGCCGGGGGACGGATCCTGGCCGAACCGGCTCAGGGTCGCTGCACACTTGCTGACCCGGAAGGCAACGAGGTGGATATCGTCGCCCCGGCGTAGATGACCGTCGCGGCGGCCAGGATGCCGAAGCTCGGAGGCACGTTCGGCACCGCGTAGCTGAGGGCGAGCCCGGCCCACATCTCGGCGACCGCCAGCCCTGCCGACAGGGCGAGAGCCCGGTAGGGACGATCGATGAGGCGCTGCGCGGCACCGGCGGGAGCGGCCAGCAGCCCCAGCATCAACAACGAGCCCACAGCCTGCGTCGCGACGGCCGCACAGGCGCCGGCCAGGGCCAGAAAACCGAGGCCCAGGAGTCGAACGGGTACGCCGCGAGCAGCCGCCACCGCCTCATCGATCGATGCGAACAGCAACGGCCGGGCGATGGCCACGACGATTGCGCAGATGGCGGCCGCGATCGCCGCCGCGGTCACGGCCTGCGAGGCCGACAGCCCGAAGATCGACCCGAACAGCACGTTGACTCCGGCGCCGCCGTTCGCCGCGCTGCGTGAGGTGGTGTAGACCGTGAGGAAGAAGACGCCAAGGCCGAGGATCCAGCTGAACACGCTGCCGATGGCGACGTCATCGGGCCGACCGCGACCGCCGAGTACGCCGAGCAGCAGCGCAGCGCCGATCGTGGCGGCGAAGAGCCCGAACCGTGGATCGACACCGACCGCCAGGGCGGCGAGCGCGCCGGTGAAGGCGACATGGCTCAGCGCATCGCCGGTGAAGACCTGGGCACGCAGGACCAGGAAGTACCCGACCAGGCCGGCCGCGGCGGCGATCGCCGTACCGGCGAGCAAGGCATGCTGAAAGAACGCCGTCATGCCAGAGCCCGTCGACCGGTCAACGCGAGCACGTAGCCGGCAAAGGCGAAGGTGGCCACGTAGAAGCCGATGGGGTACGGCGAGTAGTAGGCGACGATCAGGCCGGCCCAGGTGACCACGAGGGCGATGAGTACTGAAAGGGCCAGCCCGAGCCGTGGGCTCGCGGTGAGCGCCTGGGCCGTTGCGGCCGGCATCACCAGCAGCGCGAACACCAGCAGACTCCCCGTGATCTGACTGGCGCCGGCCACCGCCGCCCCGAGGAGGATCAGGAACACCAAGCCGAGCAACCGCACCGGAACACCACGCCCGGCCGCGACATCCGGGTCGATCGATGCGAAGAGCAGCGGACGCCCGATCGCGGCCAGCAGAGCAAGTACGGCGATGGCCACCGCGAGCAGCATCCAGACCTGAGTCGCCGTGATCCCCAAGAAGCTGCCAAAGAGCAACGCGGTCACGCCGCCCAGCAGTCCCTTGTACAGCGCCGCGAACAGGAAACCGCAAGCAAGCAGGAAGGCCTGGATCGTGCCCGTCAGCGCGGACTCGTGGCCATCGGCGTCCCGCGGGATCATTCCGATGACCAAGGCCGCCGACACACAGAAGGCGAAATAGCCATACGACGCACTGACGCCGACCAGCGTCGCGCCGGCCGCACCGGGAAACCCGACCACGGCCAGCGTGTGACCGGCGAAGCTCTGCCGGCGCAAGACCATGAACCACCCCACCACCGCGGCGGCGACCGCGACGATCGTGCCCGCCCGGAAGGCGTTGACCATGAACGGGAACGTCCACATCTGCTGCAGGTCAGTCATCGGGTTCCACGACCACGCCTGCCCACCGACCGGCATCATCGGGCGTGCGGGGCGGGGGCGTCGGGTTGCCCGACGACCACGAGTCTGCCGTCGGAGGTTCGCAGTACCTCGATCGCTGTGCGGTAGAGCCGCGACAGGATCTCGGACGTGATGATCTGCTCGGGCCGTCCCGCGATGGCGCCGCCCTCGGCCAGGTAGACGACGCGGTCCAGGCGGGACAGGATCGGGTTGATGTCGTGGGCAACCATCATCACCGTCACGCCCTCCTCCCGGCAGATCCTTCCGACCAGGGCGGCCATCGCTGCCTGGTTCGGGAGGTCGAGGCTGTCCAGGGGCTCGTCGAGGAGCATCAGGTCGGGGCGGCGTACGAGCGCCTGGGCGATGAGCAAGCGCTGTTGTTCGCCGCCTGAGCATTGCCCGATCGGCCGGTGCGCATAGGCGGAGGCGCCGACCAGGTCGATAACCTTGGCAACCCGGGCGGCCTTGCGCCGGCGGCCTGGCAGTGGGACGCCCCAGCGGTCGCCGTCCCAGCCGAGTCCGACTACGTCGATGCCACGGATCCGCAGGGAGGCGTCGAAGCTGCGCCGCTGCGGGAGGTAGCCGATCCGGTCGCCGGCCCGCCCAGGTCGCTCGCCGAGCACACGTACGTCGCCCGCAGCCGGCGGCATGATGCCGAGCAGCACCTTGACCAGGGTGGACTTGCCGACGCCGTTGGGACCCAGCACAGCGACGAACTCACCCACACCGACGTCCAGGTCGACCCCCGACCACAAGGTCCGGCCGCCAACTCGCACCGCTGCACCCCGCAACGAGATCGCGGCGGCCGGATGTGTTGCCGCAGACAACGACCACGTCGGTGTTGCCGCTGGCAACCGTGGCTGCGACGACTGTGGCGTGTCGTGTTGCACCGGTGGAAATGGTTCGGCGGTCATTTGGCTGCGGCCTTGGCGAGGGCTTGTTCGATGCCCTCGAGTTGCCGCACCTGCCAGTCCTGGAAGGACACACCGGCCGGAGTCGGGGTCTCGGTGACTCTCGCGACGGGGATGCCCTTGGCCTCGGCCGCCTTCACCTGCGTCTGCACGTCCGGCGTGCTGTTCTGGCTGTTGTAAACGTAGATCTTGATCTGCTTGCCGGCGATCTGCTGATCGATGAGCGACTTGTCCCGCGCGGTCGGGTCGGTGCCCTCGCTGATCGCGCTCAGGAAAGAGTCCGGAGTCAGCATCTTCAGCCCCAGTCTGGCGGCCAGTGGGCTGACGATGGACTCGGAGGCACCGATCGCCGTGCCCGCATACTTCGCCTTGATGCCGGAGATCAATTGGTTGTACCGAGCAAGGGTCTTGGTCTCGTATTCCGTCTTCAGCGCGTCGAAGTCGGCGGCGTCGGCCGGGTCCAGCGACTTGTAGTCGGAGGTGATCTTCTCGATCACCTTGTGGACGTCGTCGGGGGAGTACCAGCGATGCGGGTTCCCGCCCGGCTGGACGCCGACGAGGTCGCCGATCGTCAGGTCGGTGCGGCCGTCGGTGGGATTGGCGGACAGCAACTTGTCCGCCCAGGCGTCGTACCCGATGCCGTTGACGATGGTGTACCGCGCGCCGGCCACGGTCCGGGCGTCGGCGGCGGTCGGCTCGTAGTCGTGCGGATCCGCGTCCGGATTGCTGATGATGTTCGTGACCTTGGCGTGGTCGCCGCCGAGCTGGGACGCGATGCTGCCCCAGAAGTTCTCCGCCGCCACAACCTGAATCGTCCTGCCACTCGTGGACGAATCGGCAACCTCAGGCGCCGCGGTCGAACACGCCGCAGCCGCCACCACAGTAGTGACGGCCAAGGCGAGCCCCGACAGCCGACGTACGACCGAACGGGATGGCACAACGTTCTTCACAACGATCTCCTCGACCGGCCGGTGCTAGCGTAGATGAAAATGACTGTCATAACCATACGCCTCCGACCGCGCGGTGCAACGCCGGGCCGCCCTCGCCGTAAGGTGGGAGTCAGCTGATGGAACGGTGAAGGGACTTTGATGAGCTTCTTCCACCAGGTCCTGCGCACCCACCAATGGATCTACGAGCACACCGACGGATTTCTCGGTCATCACCTGCTTTTCGGCAACCCCACGCTGCTGCTCCGCACGACCGGCCGCCGGACTGGCGAGGTCCGCACCAACGGGCTCACCTACGCCCGCGACGGCGACGACTACCTGGTCGTCGCGTCCAAAGGCGGATCATCCAAACCCCCGGCCTGGCTGGCGAACCTGACAGCCCACCCGCGCTGCGAGATCCAGATCGGCCGCCGCCGGATCCCGGTCACCGCACGCTCGACGCTGCCGGACGATCCCGACTACGCCCGCCGCTGGACGATCGTGAACTCCGTCAACGCCGACCGCTACACGCAGTACCAGACCAGAACCACCCGTCCGATCGCCGTCGTCGAGCTACGTCCCGTGTCTGATGACTGAAGGCTGGCGGCGGGGTCTGATGTAGGGCCTGTACGGCGGGGGCGCCGGTTGGCGTGCGGGCCGAGTTGGTGTGGGCGCTGGGGTGAGCCGGGGAGCGGGCGAGGGCCAGGGCTGGATTCGGTGGCCGATGACTCTGCGACGCAGTGGGGTGGGGGCGAGCCGGCGGAGGAGGGTGCGGAGGCTGGGGTCGACGCCGACCAGGCGGAGGCCGTCGGGGCTGCAGGCAACGATCACGTCGGAGGCACGCACCTGACAGTGCCGGACGTGATGACTGATCGGGACCATGCCGGCGGCCAAGGGCCGGAGAGTAAGACCGACGGTGCACAGGTACAGGGTCCGGTCGCGGACGCCGGCGATGGCGGCTTCGGGGAGGTAGAACAGTCGGCCTTTGGCGCGGACCAAAGCTCCTTGGATCGGCGGCCGGGGGTCGGTCGTATCGGGGCTGACGAGCAGATCGACGAGCCGGCCGACTCGAAGGCCCGTGCGGTCGTAGACGGAGCAGCCGCGGAGGCCGGCGATCGATATCAGCTCACCGGCGATCTGAAGTGGCGGATTGATCTGCTTCTGCTTCATGACCCTGCTCCTCAGGTACGG